>ONCZ01000044.1 GCA_900316445.1 uncultured Prevotellaceae bacterium
TAATCCGCATTTCTACGGGCTATGCCCTACTAAGGGGAAGGTTGGATACGCGTTACTCACCCGTGCGCCGGTCGCCGGCAAAGAAAGCAAGCTTTCTTCTCGCTGCCCCTCGACTTGCATGTGTTAAGCCTGTAGCTAGCGTTCATCCTGAGCCAGGATCAAACTCTTCATTGTATAAATTTTATGTCTGCGACAGAAAATTTATACGAGCTTCCGTCGTCGCTCGGCACAGCTCAAGTGAACTTGGCTCTGCCCTCGCTCCTAGGAACCTTGTAAAAACTTCTATCGACGTAATCTGTCTCAGAACGACTATCCAGTATCAAGTTAAAAGCACCTCTTCAATTTCTTGACGGTTCGTTTCTTTCTACCCAAGAGTATCACTAAAATACTCTCGCTTCTTGTACTACTTCTGTCTATGTAAATCTTTCAAAGATCACTCTCTTTTTATGCTATCACCCAAAATTTTGCGCGAAAGCGGATGCAAAGGTACGAATAATATCAATACCATCCAAACTTTTTGCCTAAAAAAATCCCAAAAACATAAAAGTTTTCGGGATTGTTGACAAAAACAGAGGCATTATTCGCGTCTTCCGAAGATTCTCAAGAGATAGATGAACAAATTGACGAAATCGAGATAGAGCGACAGCGCACCCAAGAGGGCGATTTTCTGTGCTCCCTCACCAGCATCTGGTGCCATCAACAGCATCTGCTTGATCTTCTGAGAGTCGTATGCTGTCAGACCGACGAAGATCAATACGCCCAGATAGCTGACAATCATCTGCAAGCCTGTGCTCTTCAAGAAGATGTTCACAATCGTAGCGATGATGATGCCAATGAGCGCCATAAAGAGGATCTTACCCATCGACGTCAGGTCTTTCTTGGTCGTATAGCCTATCACAGCCATGACTGCGAACGTGCCGGCGGTGATGAAGAACACGCTGGCGATGCTCGACATGGTGTAGATGGCGAAGATAAACGACAAGGTTGCACCGTTAATCACCGAATACAAGACGAACAGCAATGTGGCCGTCGTCAGAGACAGTTTATTGATGGCTGCACTGATAGCCACGACCAATCCAAACTCCGCAATGATCAATCCCCAGAACAAGAGTTTGTTCGTAGCGATAGCCATCATCAGACCGGGACTGGTAGCCACGCCATAGGCTGTAACACCGGTGATTACCAGAGCGAGCGTCATCCAAACATACACCTTCCGCATCAATATGGGGAAGGCTGCCGACATCGAGAGTTCCTGCTCCCGAGTTGTCGTTCCATAATTCAATTCGTTATAATTCATAAGCAATATAAATGTTCAATTCGTGATGCTTTAAGCAAATATTATGCCACAAAGGTAAGCAAATACTTTTAATAAAGCATAAAATAAAGACATAAAACATCCATTTATTAGTATTTTTGGAACTTTTTCACTATATTTGTAGCCAAAGTAACTATAATAATACACTAACAATATGAAAATCGGACTATTTATCCCTTGTTATGTTGACGTGGTGTACCCTCAGGTAGGCGTCGCCACATACAAGCTCTTGACTCACTTGGGACTGGATGTGGAATATCCCATGAACCAGACCTGTTGTGGTCAGCCGATGGCCAATGCCGGTTTCGAGAAACAAGCCATCCCCCTGGCAGAGAAGTTTGAAGACAAGTTTAAGGATTTCGACTATGTCGTAGCCCCATCCGTCAGTTGTACGGCTTTCATCAAGCTGAACTATCCCCGTCTGCTGAAAGGCAGGCACGAGTGTATGACTTCTGGTAAGATCATGGATGTGGTGGAGTTTCTGCATGATGTGATCAAGGTGGACCATCCGTTGGGAACATTCCCCCACAAGGTCAGCCTGCACAACTCCTGTCATGGTGTCCGTGAGTTAGGTCTCAGTTCTCCCAGCGAAGAGAATATCCCAAAGTTCAACAAGATTAAGGACCTGCTCAATCTGGTGGAGGGTATCCAAGTGCTTGAGCCTGAGCGTCCTGACGAATGTTGCGGTTTTGGCGGCATGTTCTCTGTAGAAGAAACTGCCATCAGTACGCAGATGGGTATCGACAAGGTACAACGACACATGAAGACGGGAGCCCGTTTCGTGACAGGGCCAGACTGTTCCTGCCTGATGCACATGGCCGGTGTTGCCAAGAAACAGGGACTCCAAGTGGAGTTCAAACACGTAGTAGAAATACTCGCAGCAGGGTTATAAGTTAAAACGACCACGAATTTCACGAATTAAACGAATTAAATTAGTGTAATTAGCGAAATTAGGGGTATTAAAAATTTGAAGAATTATGAGTACAGGACATAGCATAGCAGCAAAAGAGTTCTTAAAGAATCAGACCTACGCCAAGTGGCACGACGCCACTTTCTGGGCCGTACGAACCAAACGTGACAATATGGCATACGGGTTGGACGAGTGGGAACAGTTACGTGAGAAGGCCAGTGCCATCAAGCGCCATACTATCACCCACCTCGACGAGTACCTCGACCAGTTTGCCACCAATGCCGAGAAGAATGGTTGTATCGTCCACTGGGCCAAGGATGCCAAGGAGTTCAACGAGATCGTCTACGGCATCTTGAAGAACCACAACGTGAAGAAGATCGTGAAGTCGAAGTCGATGCTGACAGAGGAGTGTGGCATGAACCCCTATTTGGAGGAGCATGGCATCGAAGTCGTGGAGACGGACTTGGGAGAGCGCATCATCCAGTTGAAGGGCCAGGCACCGAGTCATATCGTGATGCCTGCCATTCACCTGAATCACGACGACGTGGGTGAACTGTTTGAAGAGAAACTGGGCAGCGAGAAGGGCAACCACGATCCCACCTATCTGACATACGTCGCCCGACTGAGCCTGAGGAATGAGTTCCTGACAGCCGACGCCGGTATGACAGGCGGCAACTTCGGTATTGCTGAGACAGGCGATATCGTGGTCTGCACAAATGAGGGCAACGCCGACATGTCGACCTCCTGCCCCAAACTGCACATCGCCGCCATCGGCTTGGAGAAGATCATCCCCAACTACGACTGCCTGGCCGTCTTCCAGCGCATGCTCTGCCGTGCAGGAACGGGACAGCCCACGACGACCTTCACGAGTCATTTCCGCAAAGCCCGTCCGACAGCCCATCCGATGCACATCGTGCTGGTGGACAATGGCCGAAGCGAATGGATTGGCAATCCTGAGCACTGGGAGGCCTTGAAGTGCATCCGCTGTGGTTCGTGTATGAACACCTGTCCGGTCTATCGTCGCAGTGGCGGTTACAGTTACAGTTACTTCATCCCCGGCCCCATCGGCATCAACCTCGGCATGCTGCGTGATCCGCAGAAGCACTCCGGCAATGTCAGTGCCTGCACGCTCTGTAACAGTTGTCAGACGCTCTGTCCTGCGAAGGTAAACCTTGGCGATCAGATCTATCTGTGGCGCCAGCAACTCGACGAGTTCGGCACCGCCAATCCGCAGAAGAAGCTGATGTGCAAAGGCATGAGTACGCTCTATGGCAACGAAGGCCTCTATAACCTTGGTACGGCTCTGGCTCACTGGGCGAATATCATCCCCTCACCTATTCTGAACTGCGGTCTGAACCCGTGGGCTGACGGCCACAAGATGATGGAGTTCCCCAAGAAACCGTTCCACAAACTGTTCAAAGAGATCAAGAAGTAAGATCAAGAATTTGAGAATTAGAGAATTATTAAGATGAGTAACAAGGAAGATATATTAAAAAGGTATAGGGCGAATGTACGAGAGAAATTCGATATGCCCGATTTGAGTGACATTAAGGCCATCACCTACCCTGACCCGCTGGTGCAGTTCATCAAGATGACGGAAAGTGTTGGAGGCCACGTGATAGAGGTGAAAGAAGGCCAGGATATCAACGAGTTGGTGAAAGAGATGTATCCTGAGGCCAAGGAGATTGCCTCAAACCTGCCGGAAGTGACTATAGCCACGAGGAATCCTGACACTGTAGGACGCGCCAGAGACCTCAACGGCACAGATGTCGGTATCATCCGTGGACAGTTCGGCGTGGCGGAGAACGCCTGTGTGTGGATTCCCCAGACGATGAAGGAGAAGGCCATCTGCTTCATCTCGGAGAACCTCGTCATCCTCCTGCCAAAGTCACAAATCGTGAACAATATGCACGAGGCTTACAAGCGCATCAAGTTTGATGAGACCTACGACGGCTATGGCACATTCATCAGCGGTCCGTCGAAGACGGCAGACATTGCCCAGGTCCTGGTGATGGGAGCGCAGGCCGCCCGTAGTGCCACCGTTCTGCTATTGCCAGAGTAGGATCATAACGTCCATTCGTAAGTGTCGTAACAAACGGCGCGGGCGCCGAAGCCTTCCTTTTGGAAGATCAGCTGTTCATTCAGGTCGGCACTGTCGCTGACGGTAGATTTTCCGAAGTCGATGTAGCGATAGTCGGTATAGACCTCGTTGATCAGATGGTTGAACAGCAGATCGATGGCGCCATGTGCCTTACCTTCTGCCGTTGCAGAGATATACTGCGTATGCAACACCTGAGGCGTCAGGAACAACAGCGTGCCACCCAACGGCGTCTCTCCGTCATAAACCATATACAGACGGATACCCTGAGGGAAGTGGCCATGCAGCAATTCGAGTTCACTGACGGAATGTACAGGTCGTACACCATATTTCGCAGTCAAGTTTGCATTGAGGATCTGCCAAAACGTGGCAAAGTCCTCACTTTCCCTAACAGTCAGTCCCATTCGCAGCGCCTTCCTTAGACCAGACTTGCGAGATTCTGAGAATTTGACAGGTCTGTCGCCAATGACTGCTGACGAGATATCGCGGATGATCAGTGTGGCATGACTTATACTGGTCAGGGCATAGAGATCCTCCTCTGCCGGCAACTGATGATAAATCCATGGTATTGCCTTATACACCACACGACGGACGCCCATGCCAGATAAATACGTATTCATCGCAGCGAACACCTCCTGTACCCCTTTGGCAGAACAGCGACTACTCATTACCAGACCTCCATAGGTCAATCCACCATGACTGGTCAGCACATCGTCTTTCACATTAGCAGGCAAAAGGGCATAAAGAGCATTGTCACGATAGAACATCAACGAACAGTCCGTAAAACGGTCTGCATGATAGTCCATGAACTGGCGGTCGAAAAGGAATGTACCATTCTTCGATGCAGTCACGAACCTGTTCCATTCGTTAGCCTTATCAGGTGTATATCGCCTTACTTCGAACATCATAAGAATTTACGATTTACTTATTTACGATTTTGACCTACATATGCCAGGAATTCCTCGTAATCGTAAATATAGTCATCCTCATCGTAATGCTCAGAAGCCAGTACGAGACAGACGGCACCTGACGAGAAATCGTCGAGTGTTCGCCAGGTGTCTGTCTCTATAAGCAGTCCCTGCCATGGATGGTTCAGCAGCACCGTCTCACGCTCCTTGCCATTGTCTAGAGTGACATGGAACGAGCCGCTCAGGGCGATGACGAACTGTTTCAGTCGCTTGTGGGCATGGCCGCCACGACTCTCACCACCAGGCACGTCATAGACCCAATAGGCCCGTTTGATATCGAACGGCACCATCGCCTGGGCTTCAGCAAACGTCAGGTTGCCACGAGGATCAGTAATCTTCGGCAGGTCTATCAGTTTAATCTCCATACTATTACCTCAGCTTCGCATAGGGATCTGTGCCCAGCACAGTCTTGGCCAAACGCTTAGCCTTGTCACGAAGGGCTGTGGTATCATCACCGACCTCGCCGTAGCAGAGCACGACCCCCATACGACGTCCCTTGTGAGCCTCAGGCTTGCCAAAGATACGGATACGGGTACGATCCTCCTTCAGGGCATCCACGAAGTTATAGTCGAGCAGTGAACGGTCGACAGGCGTCGAGGCCTCTTTGGGTGAAAGGATCACAGCCGAAGCACCAGCATGCTCGAGATGGATGCCGGCAATAGGCAGACCCAGCACGGCACGCAGATGGAGTTCAAACTCAGAGAGGTTAATGGTATGGCCCAGCGTCACCATACCAGTGTCGTGTGGACGTGGTGAGAGTTCCGAGAAGATCACCTCTCCCTGCTTCGTCAGGAAGAACTCTACGCCCCAGATACCTGCACCCGTCAAAGCCTTCGTCACCTTGTCGGCCATCATCTGAGCCTGTTTCAGAGCCTCATCAGAAATCTTATACGGCTGCCACGACTCACGATAGTCCCCCGACTTCTGCACATGTCCGATGGGCGGACAGAACAGTGTGGGCCATCCGTGCTGCTGCGTTACCGTCAGAAGAGTGAACTCTGAGTCGAAGTCGATAAACTCCTCGATGATGACTTCCTTCACATCACCACGACTTCCTTCCATAGCCTCCTTGAAGGCCTGTTCCAGTTCACCGTCGTTATGAACATAGCTCTGACCATGACCAGAGGAAGACATCAGCGGTTTCACCACACAGGGAAATCCTATCTCATCGGCAGCAGCCTTGAACTCCTCGAAGGTCTTGGCATAGAAATACTTAGCCGTACGCAGCCCCAGTTCCTTGGCGGCGAGATCACGGATGGCACGACGATTCATCGTGTAGTTCACGGCACGGGCAGAGGGAACAACCTGGATGCCCTGTTCCTCGAACTTGAAGAGACGCTCCGTACGGATAGCCTCAATCTCAGGTACAATGATGTCGGGCTTATGCTTGTTGACAACGGCCTCCAGGGCATCGCCGTCAAGCATCGAGAACACTTCACGCTCGTCAGCCACCTGCATGGCTGGGGCATTGTCATAACGGTCACAGGCAATCACGTACTGTCCAGCACGCATGGCGGCAATCACGAACTCCTTACCGAGTTCTCCTGAGCCTAAAAGCAAGATCTTCTTCATAACGTTTATCGGTTTGCGTACATATTATCATAATACTTCTGATAGTCACCGGAGGTCACGTTGTCCAGCCACTCCTGGTTGTCGAGATACCAGCGGACGGTCTTCTCAATACCCTCCTCGAACTGCAGACTGGGTTCCCATCCGAGTTCACGCTGGAGTTTTGTGGAGTCGATGGCATAGCGCAGGTCGTGGCCTGCACGGTCTGTGACGAAGGTGATAAGATCCATATCCTCGCCTTCCTTACGACCCAGCAGGCGGTCGACAGTCTTGATGACAACCTTGATGATGTCAATGTTCTTCCATTCATTGAAACCACCGATATTATAAGTGTCGGCAATCTTACCCTTATGGAATATGAGGTCGATGGCACGGGCATGATCCTCAACGAAGAGCCAGTCACGCACATTTTCACCCTTGCCATAGACAGGCAACGGCTTGCGATGGCGGATGTTATTAATGAACAACGGGATCAGTTTCTCTGGGAACTGATAAGGGCCGTAGTTGTTGGAGCAGTTTGTCACGACGACTGGCATGCCGTAAGTGTCGTGGTAAGCACGAACGAAGTGATCTGAAGAAGCCTTCGCAGCTGAATAAGGTGAATGCGGGTTGTACTTCGTGGTCTCAAGGAAGAACTTGTCACCGTAAGCCAGATGATGCTCTGCACTCGATGCCGTCGTAGTGAACGGAGGCTCAATACCATCAGGATGTGTCAATTCGAGAGCACCATACACCTCATCGGTAGAGATGTGATAGAAGCGCTTGCCCTCGTACTTCTCTGGCAAAGACTCCCAATAGAGTTTCGCAGCCTGCAACAGCGACAGCGTACCCATCACGTTGGTCTTGGCAAAGGTGAAGGGATCTTTGATGGAACGGTCCACATGACTCTCTGCAGCGAGGTGGATGATGCCATCGACCTTCTTATCCTGCATCAGCTTATAGAAAGCATCGAAGTCGCAGATATCCATCTTCACAAACTCGTAGTTAGGTGCCTTCTCAATGTCCTTGAGGTTTGCCAGGTTGCCGGCATACGTCAATTTGTCGAGGTTAATGATGTGATACCCAAGATACTTGTTCACGAACAGGCGAACAACATGGGAGCCAATAAAACCTGCTCCACCAGTAATGACGATTGTTTTCATTTCCTATTTTGTTTTAATTTTCTGAATTATTTTCTTTATTAAAAAGACTGCCAAGACCACAGCCGCAATGACAAACAGCGGCATAAAATCCTGCAGGTCGTTGTCTATGAACTGGTTGATACCCTGCATAATTCCCTTGCCAATTGTCTGCATAGACTCCATCATATATTTTTCCCTAGCGTTATTACCTCCAGATCTTTAAATACCTTTCCTTCGATGGTCAGGCGAACGAGGGTTCTATCCTTATGCCAGCCCTGAAGACCTGCAGCACCGGGATTGATATGCAGCAGACCCAATGTCTTGTCGTACTTCACTTTCAGAATATGTGAATGACCAGCTACGAAGAGCTGCGGCGGATTAGCAAAGAGTGTCGAGCGCACGCTGAAATCGTAGTTGCCGGGATAGCCGCCGATATGTTTGATGAGCACATCGACATCCTCGCACTTAAACCGGTTCAGTTCACGGTACATCAGCCGCAGGTCTCCGCCGTCGCAGTTACCATAGACAGCCCGGAACGGACGAAAGGCAGCCAGTTTCTCTGCCACCTCCACATTACCGATATCCCCTGCGTGCCAGATCTCGTCGCAGGGTTCGAAGTAATGCAAGTACTTTTCGTCCCAAAACGAGTGCGTATCACTCAATATACCTATTTTCTTCATCACTTAAACCGTTTACGGATAAACTCGGCAATAATCTTCTCCGACTCCACCAGTCCCAACACGCTGGAATCGATGCAGAGGTCGTAACTCTCGGCAGCGCCCCACTTCTTACCCGTATAATAATTATAGTAGGCAGCACGGTCAGATTCCTTCTGTTCGATGAATTTCTTGGCTGCATCGTGGTCGAGATGCTGTTTGTTCATAATCTGATCGATACGATACTTCATCGAGGCAGTGATAAAGACATTCACCGTATTGGGGAAGTCACGCAGCACATAGTCGGCACAACGGCCTACAAACACACATGATCCCTCCTTGGCCGCCTTCTGGATGGCGTCGCTCTGGAACTGGAAAAGACTCTCCTGCGAGAAGTTCGTCTTATACATGCTGCCACCGCTGATGTGCGAGGTCTGTATATTGAACAGTCCCTTGAAGAATCCCTTCTTCTCATCGTTCTGTTCGAAGAACTTCTCACTGAATCCGCTCTCCTTGGCCGCCAGATTCATGATTTCCTTGTCGTAGTACTTCGCCTGGAAATCGAGCGCGAGCATCCTTCCGATGTCGTGCCCCCCGCTTCCAAGCTGCCTTCCTACATTGATGATAATATGCTTCATGAGTGTTTGATTTTTTTCATATACCAAATCAGCATGGGAATCGTCATCGCAAACGATCCGAAATCACTGGCGGGCATCGCATACCACACACCGTCCAGATCCCATAACAAAGGGAAAACGTATGCCATCGGCAACAACAGGAACAGTTGTCTCGAGAGCGAGAGGAAGATGCTCACCTTCACCTTTCCGATGCACTGGAAGAAGTTGGTGATGGTAGCCTGCGAACCTACGACGAAGAACACCAGCATGTCGAGTTTGATACCCTTTGCAGCGAGGTCAAGCAGCGTTGCATCTGTCGTAAAGATACGGGCGATCTGCCTCGGGAAAAGCATCGAGAGTCCCCATCCCACCAACAGGATAGCCGTAGCACAGGCAATCGCCAGCCACAGACAACGGAACATACGGTCAAACTTCACGGCACCGTAATTATAGCCCACAATCGGCTGCATACCCTGAGTGATACCGATGACGAACATGAAGAACACCATTACCACGGAGTTGGCTATCGAATAGGCGCCCACAGCCATATCACCGCCATAGCGCACAAACTGGTTGTTCATGAAGATCACGATAATACAGCTGGTGGCATTCATCAGGAAGGGGGATATGCCAATGCTGATAATATTCCTCACCAGCACACCTTTCAATTTATAGATGCCCCGTTTCAGGTGCAGCAGTTCTTTCGGATTGGAGAATATCCACATCTGCCAGCAGAGCGCCATCGACTGAGAACTGATTGTTGCCAAGGCCGCACCGCGGATGCCCCAGCGGAACCACCACACAAAGGCGACAACCAACAACACATTCATGCCCACCGTAAACAATGTGGCATACATCGCATGACGGGGTTTGCCTGCCGCTCGCAGCACGGCGTTCATGCCGAAGTACATGTGGGTGACCATATTGCCCAGCAGAATCACAATCATGAACTCACGGGCGTATGGTAGTGTCACCTCGGAAGCACCGAAGAAGAGCAGAATCGGATCGAGGAACACCAGACTGACCAGCATAAACAAGAAGCCGATGATCAGGTTCAGCGTCACCGTATTGCCTAACAGATGTTCAGCCGTCTGATAGTCCTTCTGTCCGAGTTTCACACTGATACACGTCGAAGAGCCCACACCCACCGCAGCACCGAAGGCAGCACTCAGGTTCATGAAGGGGAATGTGATACCCAGACCCGCAATGGCTTCCGGCCCCACAATCTGACCAATCATGGCACGGTCGATGATGTTATAGAGACTCGAAGCCGTCATCGCGACGATAGCGGGCAAGGCATACTGCCAAAGCAGTTGTCCTACAGGCTTCTGTCCCAGTTCGAGTGCGGCTTGCTTGTTGTCCATATCCTCTTGTTACGTTCTAAAACGGTGCAAAGGTACGAATAAACATGCAAAATACCAAATAAATTTGGTTATTTTCGAACAATTCAAAAAAACTTTGTACCTTTGCAGTCGCAATGCGTATTAACTGTCTGTTCAGACTTATAACCTGCCTGTTGGTCGCCGTCATCTGTCAGATACCGTCCAACGTGAGTGCCAGTACCAGGAAGAAGTATCCCGGAGGGAAATGTTATATCTGGCGCTACACGCTGAAAGACAAGCAGGGTTCCTCCTACTCAATCGAACATCCAGGCCGTTGGCTGTCGCATAAAGCCGTCGAGCGCCGCAAGCGTCAGGGTATCAGCGTCGATTCCACCGACTTACCCGTCAGTGCCAAATACCTCCGGCAGATAGAGAACAGTCTCAGCCAACGGCAGCAGGGAGAGAAACGTTCAAAGGCAGAATGGGTCATCGTCGGCACCAGCCGGTGGAACAACACCGTCCTCGTACGTTCCAACGACACCACCTTATTAAAACATCTGGCTACACTTGACTGCATCACACAGTCCCAGTGTGTATGGACATCCCCCGATTCCATCGACCGATACGTCAAACACACCTATCACGAGACTTTCAACCCCTGGGACAGCATCAAGGGAGTAACTTACGGCAACGGCAAGGATCAGTTGGAGATGCTCCAGGGACAGCGTCTGCACAACATCGGACTCCGTGGTAAGGGCATGACGATTGCCGTACTCGACGGGGGATTCCAGAATGTAAACGTCATCCCAGCTTTTACGCAGACGAACATCGCCGGTTCCAAGGACTTTGTCTATCCTAACAGTCCGTTCTTCTACCAAGAGACGGATCACGGCACGAAGGTGCTCTCCGCCATGGCCGCTAACGTTCCCAACGTACTTATCGGCACGGCTCCTGAAGCCCGTTACTGGCTATTGCGCTGTGAAGACCAGCAGACGGAACAGCCCGTAGAGGAAGACTATTGGGCAATGGCAGCAGAATTTGCCGATTCCGCAGGTGTCGACATCATCAGTTCCAGTCTCGGCTACAACGACTACGACAGCGTCCCTGACTACTACCACCAGCGAGATCTCGACGGGCAGACGGCACTCATCAGCCGCACGGCCTCGATGCTGGCAAAGAAAGGTATTATCCTCGTCAACTCGGCAGGAAACAGCGGCATGGGTCCGTGGAAGAAAATCTCATTCCCTGCCGATGCCAACGACATTCTCACCGTAGGCGCTGTAAATATGGTGAAGAAAAACGCCCCTTTCAGTGGCGTCGGTCCTACCCAGGATGGTCGTGTGAAGCCCGATGTCATGGCACTTGGCAGTCCGGCATCGCTCATCTCAGGCCGTGGCAGCATCATCAGAGACATGGGCACCTCGTTCTCCACGCCACTCGTGGCGGGGCTTGTTGCCTGTCTGTGGCAGGCCCTGCCTGAGAAGACAGCCTTGGAAATCATCGAACTGGTAAGACAGACTGGCAGTAATGCCAAAGATCCTGACAATATCTTCGGCTACGGCATCCCCAACTTCTGGCGAGCCTACATGATTGGAAAGGTGGAAAAGTGAAAAGGTAAAAAGGTGAAAAGTGAGCAGCATGTAACCCTCTATGAGCTTAATCACCTGGTGAGCAAGGTGATTGAGAGCGAGATGCCCAGTGAATATTGGGTAGAGGCAGAACTGTCGGAATGTCGCGAGTCTCGAGGTCACTGCTATATGGAACTCATTCAGAAAGACGAGCGTACCTCTACCCCCATCGCCAAAGCCTCAGCTAAATGCTGGGCCAACAAGTGGATGCTCATCCGCCCAGGCTTTGAGCGCACCACCGGGCAACGGCTCCATGCAGGCATGAAGGTGTTATTGAAGGTCTTTGCCCAGTTCCACGAGGCCTACGGTTTCTCATGGATCGTCACCGATATCGACCCTACCTACACCCTGGGTGGCATGGCCCGTAAACGTCAGGAAATTATCCGACAATTGAAAGAAGAAGGTGTCTTCGATTTACAGAAAGAACTGCAACTTCCGCTCTTCTGCCAGCGCATCGCCGTCATCTCCAGCGAAACAGCCGCAGGCTATGGGGATTTCTGCAATCAGCTCGCCGACAATCCTTACGGTTTCCTGTTCCAGACCCGCCTCTTCCCTGCCATCATGCAGGGCGAAGGTGTAGAGCAGAGTATCATCAATGCCCTCAACCGCATCTTCGACCTCACAAAGGGTCAGACCCCTTGTGAGGTATTTGACTGCGTCGTAATTATAAGAGGTGGTGGTGCCACGAGCGACATGAGTGGTTTCGACACCCTCGCCCTGGCAGAGAATGTCGCCAACTTCCCCTTGCCCATCATTACCGGCATCGGTCACGACCGCGACGAGAGTATCCTCGATATGGTCTCCCACATCCGGGTAAAGACCCCCACCGCCGCTGCAGCCCTGCTCATAGACCACCTGAAGACCGTGCTCGACGCCATCAACGACGCCCAAGAACAAATCGTACGCTTAGCACTGCAGAAACTGACTTCTCATAAGTCACGGCTTTCCACCCTTGCCGAGATATTGCCCAGACTCTTCACCAACGTGAAAACCCGTCAGGAAGCCCGTCTTGACAGTCTCAACAGCCGCATGACAACCGCCATCAGACAAAGCATCATCACACAACAGTCATTGATCAATGCCCTGGAAGTGAAAATGCCGATTTTCCTCAACCGCCGTCTGATGGCTGAGCAGCATCGCCTGCAACTCATCGAGGAGAAAACCAAAAATCTCGATCCTGCCCTGCTCCTCAAACGCGGTTACAGCATCACTCTGCACAACGGCAAGGCTGTCCGCTCCCCGCAACAACTACAATCCGGCGACGAAATCGAGACCAGATTAGAAAAAGGAACCATCAAATCCATCATCAAATGAAAGAGATCAAATACGAAGCCGCCTTTGCGGAACTACAGTCCATCGTCACCAAGATGGAGAACGACGAACTCGACATCGATCAGTTGTCGGAACAGTTGAAGCGCGCCCAAGAACTCATCAAGCTCTGCAAGGACAAACTGACCAAGACCGACGAGGAAATCAAGAAAATCCTTGCCGAAAAGTAAGTTTTCGGCTAAAAATGTTGTGAATGTGGCACGAAATGTGTACTTTTGCAAGCAGAATCGAAACTTTAACAAATAAAAGAGATATGAAGAATTTAGATTGGGGTAGTCTGTCGTTCGGCTACATGAAGACCGACTACAATGTGCGTTGTTACTATCGCGATGGTAAATGGGGCGAAATCGAAGTTTGCTCCGACGAGTATCTGAACCTCCACATGGCAGCCACCTGCCTGCACTATGGCCAGGAGGCATTCGAAGGCCTGAAGGCCTACCGTTGTCCCGACGGCAAGGTGCGCATCTTCCGTGTCGACGAGAATGCAGCCCGTTTGCAGAGCACCTGCCGTGGCATCATGATGCCTGAGGTCAGCACCGAGCTCTTCACAGAGATGGTGAAGAAGGTCGTTCGCCTGAATCAGGAGTGGATTCCCACCTACGAGAGTGGTGCCACCCTCTACATCCGTCCGCTGCTCATCGGAACGAGTGCACAGGTGGGCGTTCATCCCTCCAAGGAGTACTGCTTCCTCATCTTCGTTACGCCCGTAGGCCCGTACTTCAAGGGAGGCTTCGCAGCTAATCCTTATGTGATTATTCGCGACTATGACCGCAGTGCTCCTCTCGGCACAGGTAAATATAAGGTGGGTGGTAACTATGCAGCATCCCTCTTCGCCAACAACCTGGCCCATGAGAAGGGTTATGCCTGCGAGTTCTACCTCGACGCCAAGGAGAAGAAATACATGGACGAGTGCGGTGCCGCCAACTTCTTCGGCATCAAGAACAACACCTATATCACCCCGAAGTCAACCTCTATCCTCCCCTCCATCACCAATAAGTCGCTGATGCAGGTGGCAGAGGATCTCGGCATGAAGGTGGAGCGTCGCCCCATCCCCGAGGAGGAACTCGAGACCTTCGAAGAGGCAGGTGCCTGCGGAACAGCCGCCGTCATCTCACCTATTTCTTATATTGACGATCTCGACACCGGCAAGCGTTACTCCTTCGGTGAGAAGCCGGGGCCGATGTCCAAGAAGCTCTTCGACACCCTCCGTGGCATTCAGTACGGTGAGATCGAGGACAAGCACGGCTGGACAACGGTTGTCATAGAATAATGGGCAAAGGCAAACTGGCGAAATTCGCCGATATGGCATCTTATGAGAACGTGTTCCAATACCCCTTTTCGGTAATGGAACATGTTCCCTTTGAGATGAAGGGACACTGGCGGGAGCAATATTTTCATAATGACCACCCCATTGTCCTCGAACTCGGCTGTGGCAAGGGCGAATACACGGTGGAACTGGCCAAGCTTTACCCTGACATCAACTTCATCGGCGTCGATATCAAGGGTGCCCGTATGTGGACTGGCGCCACCCAGGCCCTCCACGAAGGACTGAAGAACGTCGCCTTCCTCCGCACGAACATCGAGATCATCGAGCGGTTCTTCTCTGAAAACGAAGTACAGGAGATCTGGCTCACCTTCTCCGACCCCCAGATGAAGAATCCCCGCAAGCGTCTTACCTCCACCTATTTCATGGAGCGTTATCGCAAATTCCTCGTCGACGGTGGCATCATCCACCTGAAGACCGACTCCAACTTCCTCTTCACCTACACCACCTACATGGTGGAGCACAACCATCTGCCCGTGCTCCTGAGCACGAGGGACCTTTATTCAGAAGACTCAGAAAACTCTGAATACTCCGAGGCCGCATCCATCCAGACCTACTACGAATCCATGTGGATCGCCCGTGGTCTCAACATCAAATACATGAAATGGCGCCTGCCCCGCACGGGCACCCTCTCTGAACCTGACGTCGAGATCGAACTCGATGACTACCGCTCCTATCACCGCACCAAGCGGAGTTCCCTTGACAAAGCCAAGTAAAAGTGAAAAGGTGAAAGAGTGAAAAGGTAAAAAAACAATCATTAAATAATTTAGAATATGACAAACAAGTGTTTTATTAAAAAGGCAAAAGGCTTGGTGATAGGTGTTTCACTTCTTCACCTTCTCACCTTTTCACCTTTAACTGCTGCCGCACAAGTATCAAAGAATGTGACGGTGGATGCCGTCGGACAACTCTCGCAACAGATCAGCAACGACGAAAAGTTCAAGATCTCTGAACTGAAGGTCAGCGGCCCCCTCAATGCCGCCGACATCAAACTCTTACAGCAGATTGTCAACCGCACCAAGGCCAACGAGAAGAAAGGCGAATGTGTCGTGACCAGCGTAGATATCTCCGAAGCCGTCTTCACCGAGGGCAAGACGCCCGTACCTACGAACACCCTTCCCAACGGTCTCTTCCAGGGAGCCGGCAAACTCACGAAGGTGGTTCTGCCCGCAGGCATTACCAGCCTCGGCAAGAGCTGCTTCGAAGACTGCACATCGCTTACCTCAGTCCAGATCCCTGAGAGCGTAACCATCCTCGACGACGAGACCTTCAAGGACTGCGAGAACCTGACATCCGTCACCATCCCGCAGAGTGTCACGAAGCTCGGTGATGAAGTCTTCGAGAACTGCAAGGCCCTTTCCGAGATTGAGATTCCCGAGAGTGTGAAGACCATCGGCAAGCAGGCCTTCAACGGTTGCAAGTCACTCAACAACATCAACATCAAGGCGAAGATCGACAAGATCGACAACACCGCCTTCAAGGACTGTGAGAGCCTCAGCGCCATCACCCTCCCGGAGAGCGTGAAGTCTATCGGCACCGATGCCTTCCGCGACTGTAAGAACCTCGCCAACGTCGAACTGCCCGAGGACTGCAAGGAGATCGGCAACTCTGCTTTCGAAGACTGTCAGAGTCTGGAGAAAATCGACCTGACAAAGGTGGAGAAGATGGGCAGCAATGCCTTTGAGGAATGTAAGAGCCTCCAGGCTGTCAACTTCGACAGGTTGTCGAAGCTCGGCAGCGGTGTCTTCAAGAACTGCGTTGCTCTCAAAATTGTCACTATCGAGGGCGGCCTCGACGAGATCGGTTCCGATACCTTCCAGGGCTGCACCAGTCTGGATTCCATCAGTCTGCCTGCCACGGTGAAGACCATCGGCAACAGCGCCTTCGAGAAGTGCCAGAGCTTAGGGCAGATTGACCTCCCCTCAGCCCTGACGAAGATTGGATCCAGTGCCTTTCTGGAATGTACCTCCCTCCGTCAGGTGATTGTCCCCACCATGGTGAAGTCCATCGGCAGCAGTGCCTTCGAGGGCTGCGTCATGCTCGACAGCGTGGCCATCAACGGCATGATTACAGAGGTTGACAGCAAGACATTCTACCGCTGCAACGCCTTGCGCTCCATCACACTGCCAAACTCGGTGAAGAAGATCGACAACAAGGCCTTCCAGGAGTGTACCAGTCTGCAGAACATCGACCTGCCCGTCAGTCTCACAAGCATCGATGCTGATGCCTTCGAGAAGTGCAGTTCGCTGCAGAGCATCAAGCTGCCCGTAGCCGTCACCAGCATCGGCAGCGACGCCTTCATGGAGTGTACCATGCTCACTAAGGTAGAACTCTCCACGGCCCTGAAGAAGATCGGTGGCTCGGCCTTCGCCAAGTGTCCGTCGCTCAAGGAAGTGATCCTCAACTCCCCTGCTCCCCCCTCCATCTCCAAGAGCACCTTCAAGGGTAGCATGCCCGCTTACATCATCCCGCGTGGCAGTCTGTCCGTCTATATCGCTAATAAGGACTGGAAGCACATCACTGGCTATCGGGAAAAGCAATGATTTTATATCCTCAACTCATCATGGATGCGCTGGCAACGGTGACGTATGCCGGCACGAAGAAAAACCTCGTGGAGAGCGGCATGGTGGCCGACACTCCGTCGGTCGCCGCCCCTGCCACGGAGGGAGAACCCTGGAAGGTTAAGGTCGTACTGGAATTCCCCCGCGACACCGACCCCTTCCTCAAGTCCACTGTCAAAGCCGCCGAAGCTGCGATTAAGTATTATTGCAAGAAGGAGTCAGGAGACAGGAGTCAGGAGTCAGGAGAGATCTCTGTCGAGATCGTCACCGAGTTCAAGTCCGCTCCCCGTCCTGAGGTCGAACAGCTGCTGCCAGGTGTCAAAAACATCATCGCAGTCAGCTCCGGCAAAGGAGGCGTCGGCAAATCTACCGTCTCTGCCAATCTCGCCATCGCCCTCGCCCGTCTCGGCTATCGCGTGGGACTACTCGACACCGATATCTTCGGCCCTTCCATGCCCAAGATGTTCGATGTCGAAGACGAACGTCCCTATGCCGTCAAGAAAGACGGTCGCGACCTCATCTGTCCCATCGAGAAATACGGCGTGAAATTGCTCTCCATCGGTTTCTTCGTCTCCCCCACCACTGCCACACTCTGGCGAGGCGGCATGGCTACGAGTGCCCTCAAGCAGCTTATCGCCGATGCAGACTGGGGCGAGCTCGACTACTTCATCCTCGACACGCCTCCTGGCACCAGCGACATCCATCTGACGCTCCTCCAGACGCTCCCCATCACGGGAGCCGTCATCGTCTCGACACCCCAGCAGGTAGCCCTCGCCGACGCCCGCAAAGGCATCGACATGTACCGCAACGAGAAGGTCAACGTGCCCATCCTCGGACTCATCGAGAACATGGCATGGTTCACTCCCGCCGAGTTGTCCGAGAACAAATACTATATCTTCGGTAAGGAAGGCTGCAAGCACCTCGCTGAAGAGATGAACGTTCCCCTGCTCGCTCAGATTCCCCTTGTACAGAGCATCTGCGACAACGGCGATGCCGGCACTCCCGCCGCCCTCAGCAGCGACACCGCCACGGGCCTCGCTTTCATCAACCTTGCCCAGGCCGTCGTCACCGTCGTCAACCGCCGCAACAAGGAACAACCCAAGACGAAAATCGTCGGCATGAAATAAAGACAAATACAAAAAAAGACTGCTACCATTCACTGGCAGCAGTCTTTTTTGAGTTTTGTTAGGTTGTTAGGTGATAGGTGGACTATATCACCATCTTATTCACTTTCCGATACCTCCTACGCATACGGCCGTTCAGGATGACCTCCTCAAGAAGCGCCACCATACCAGATTCCTGAAGACGCTTGATTTTCATATAGCCAGAATCTTCATTCTTATAGCCGAAACATCTGTCAACGTCCTCTTTCGTGAATTCATCAGGCAGTCTGTTATAGCCATCCACGGACTTCTGCTGATGACGCTTACCCGAAATCTGTACATCGTTGTTCATGTCATCAAAGTAATTCTCTGCCAAGACACCGAAGAAGTGCTGCTGCGTGGCGTACTGGATGCGGGCCATCAGTTCACACAGTTTCCAATCCGTATCATCCACTTCGTAGGTGCCCTCCCAGAACTTGCCTTCCTGATGCAGGCTCCCATAGTGGCGCATATCGATGAAAGGCACGGAATAGTTCAATGCGTGGTATGGCACACGTTTCAGCATGAGCTCGTTGGCCTCCGAATCATCCTCTTCACAATCTGCCATACGGTTGCTCGTCCAGTCGTACAGTTTCTTTACAAGTGGCTTCACGGGTAATTGTCCTGCACGGCAGTCGAGTTTGAAGGCCCATGTCTTCATGCGTTCCAGACGTGCCCAGTCGATGGTTTCCTCTTCCTCATAGTCAATCATCTTATAGTTCGTCTTCGGCATGGGAATCACGGTGAGACGCGTACTAAGACCACTGCCGAAATTCTTCTCATTCACCTTCTTCTTCAGTGCTATGGGTGTGCCAGAGTAGATATAGTTCCAGGTCACACGGAACTCATCCACGGGAGAATCCGAATTCTGATACATCTGTCCGTCCTTCTCGTTGTGGAAGGCCTTCAGTTCCATCGCCTGCTTGTTGATCCACGAACCGCCACTTTGTAGCATGATCGAGTTATCCAGCTCCGTATCAAAGGTGAACATGTGCAGCTGCATCTCCTTGCCGTCAACCGTTTCCTTGGCATTAAGCATATCTTCGATAAGCTGACCGTTGCTCGTCCTCGAAGGATGGATGCGGATGATGCCCTGGGGCTTATCTTTACCCTCCTTATTCGCAGCCTTCTTCTTCGTTTCCTTCTTATAGCGGTTCAGCGCAGCCTTGCCAGCCTTGTCCGAAGCCTCTATGGGTGCTATCAGCGTCTCACAGATATCATCTGCCATCGACTTGTTGGAGGCCGGATGCCCTATAATATATAAGGAGCAATTGAGTCTGCGATCCTGATAGGCACGGTGATAGAACCTGTACCAGCATCTGGTCATGAGTGTCATCAGCGCACCGCCGGCAGTGAATACCGCCGCAGGATACTGAGGCCTCTTCAACCCCGCACACACATCCCTGAGCAACGGGAAGTCATCGAACATCGCTTCGATCTCAGCGCCCCAGCCGTCAAGCTGGGCATACATGCTCATGCCCTCAGCCTCGTCCCTGTCGGCATGCACACCCTTGACCACTTCCTGATACGTGCATCCAGCAATCTTTCTCACCGCTTCCTGCATGGCCTTGGATGGCAGCGAGCTTGCATACTTCTTTTCCTTCTCCGCGACGCACGAGGCTGCACTTTCCACCGTCTGGGCCACATTCTCATCTCTTTCCTCAATAATCTCCTTAACCCAAGGCTGAGCCTCGACGATTCTTTGCACCAGTTTCTTGTCGCCGTCGAGCATAAGGAGTAAGTCTGTGGCGAGTTTAAGGCTCTCCTTGTGTCTATTGGAATCTTCTGCGCATGGCAATTTATCTCCATACCGAGTATCAATAATACTCTGAATACCATATCCGCGCCAGGTTTCCCCTCCTGAGTAGGAGGGGTTAGGGGTGGTCTGATCCGCCTCAATGTCCCCCTGCTCAGACCCCCTCTGGCTCTCCCTACTCAGGGGGAGAATCAGATTACCTTGCATGCCCTTTGTTTTCTCAACATCAGTATCAAACTGATGAAATAGTGGCTGAGTTCTCTTCTGGCGGTACTCATCCGTAAACTGCTTGTCAAATTCTTCATTGTAGTAATCAAATAATAGTTCCTCATTAATATAAATAATGTCCTCCTCTTTAGGAGCAAAAGAGTTTCTGGTAGCATCGATGCAGCTCTCATCGGCTTTATAGCCCAACTTTTGAGCCAACGCGATCTGATTGTCTGCAAGGTTGCCGATATTCGTATCAGCTACTGAGACAATCCTAACACCATGCTCGCTGCTGGTGATATGGACTAATGCTATTGATTTCATCAGCTCCTTATCATCCCTCATCTTATACCACACCTCAAAAGGATTCTCAATGTGGTCGATATCCAACATAAAAAGACCGTTCAGATGACAGTCTGCTAATCTGCGATGCCTGAACATCCCACCTTTGGCCGTCTCGGTCGCATCGAATTCCCTGCAACAGAAGATAAACGCAGGCAGATTATCCTTAACCTCCTTGGCAAAGGCCAAAAGCTTCTCCGCATCCGTCTTTTTCTCCCATGCCTCCTTGGCTGCCTTTTTCTTCAGATTCTGCTTTCTCAGCAAAAACTTCTGATACTCGCTGTTCTGGAGCAAATTATGCAGAGCCACTGCGCCCTGTGTCTTCGAAGCCTCCACCGCCGCGATGATAGCTCTACGCATATCAATGCGCCACCTTGTAGTCGGTTTCTTTACTTGTTCCCAGAACTCTTCCCTTGTGCAGGGAAGAGTCTGAGAAAAATGCGTGTTCTCTTGAAATGTAATCATTCTTTTTAGGCTTTTAATTGGTTATTAATCTGTAATTGTCACACTGAACATGAACGGGATCATGATCTCCTCGTCACTGCAGATCCGGTGGATGAATCGCCGTCCCTTCTCTGTCCATACTAAATAGGTACGCGTATGAAGGTCGCCCTCGGCATCATAGTGCATGTGGGTGCGGCTCTTGGCATACCCCTTACGGGCATAGTCGGCGTAGAGCATCCACTGTCCGGACTGCTTGTACATCACCTTCCGCTGCTCCAGCAGCCGAGTCAGGTCGTGAACCGTCATCGAGAGTTCCTTGGCAATCTGGGTGGTCGTGAAACAGCTCACGCTCTCCAGCACCTCGTCGCAGTACTCAGCCTTGGGTTCTAGCTCCTCGATGTGGCGTGTCAGATTCTCGATCTGTTTCTTCTGCGACACATAGGCACCCGTCTTGCGGATCTGGGGCAGCACCTCCGAGGTCACCCAGCGCTTGAACGCCTTTGCCTGAGGCAGTTTCGAAGAGAGAACCAGGGCATAGAAACCGCTCTCGTTGATGACGGTCATTGTCTGGGTTCCACCAAGGGGGCCCTGAATCAGGGCGTCCTTTTTATCTTCTGCATCTACATGTGCTGCCATGGCATTTCGGCTCTTGGCATACCCCAGTGCCTCTGCGATGTCCTTACCCACGAAGAAGGTCTCACCCCTCTCGTCCGTCATTGTCCGGATTTCTCCGAACATCTCATGATTGAAAATTTGAATGTTATTCATTTTATAAAATTTGAACTTTATTACCAGCGCTCGGGGGTCCGGACTTTCCCCTACTTGCTGGTTTTCGGGTTCAAAGGTAGATATAATATCTCGGTGAAAAAAAGAAAGAAAGTTCCACAAGAAACTTTCACGATCTAACTGCCTGAATACCAACCCAAAAGGGCATCTTTCAGCACCCTCAACTTTCACGATTCTTTCACGCGTGTCGTTTAAAAACCTCTTCAACGGCCTTTTCCGCCTCTTCTAACTATTTACGCCAAAATAATGCGCCCATGCAAATATTCATCCAAAAACTTGTAAGGTTCGGAAATTATCCATACCTTTGCACACAAATCTTATGTCAAACTATTAAATTTAAATGCGTATGAAGAATCAAACAGCAAAAATTAGTGTCGAATCGGCAGATTTTCTCCAAATTATTTGGAAGATGTTCATTAATTCGTTAACTTTGCGAAGGAATTAGCATGGAGAAGGTTCGTACCATCAAATTGTTTAAGAACTATTACAAGGAATTCTATGTCGCCCAGACTTTGAAGTCAGAGACAAGATCAACAAGGTTCTTAAATTGATTGAGACACAGCGGATGATTCCTGCGAAGTTCTTTAGGATTATCGAGGGCTCAGACGGAATCTACGAGATCCGGATAGAGTTGGGGAGCAATATCTATAGGATATTCTGTTGCTTTGACGAAGGAGCCGTCGTGGTGCTGTTCCACGGATTCCAGAAGAAAAGCCAGAAGACTCCCCCTAAGGAGATCCGACATGCAGAAGCAATTAAGAAAGAATATTTTAAGGAAAAGGAGAATAAGAAATGACAGAAGAGAAGAAACAGGCAATCATGGATTGCGAGACTTTCGATGATTTGCTCGATCAGGAGTATGGTCCTCAGGGCACCCCTGAGCGTGCATCGTTTGAGACAGAAGCAGAAGCCTTCTGCCTGGCAGAGACTTTGAGAGAGCAGCGCCGTCTGGCAGGCCTTACCCAGCAGGAACTTGCAGACAAGATAGGAACAAAGAAGAGCTACATCTCCAAACTGGAGAATGGTCATGCTGACGTCCAACTGTCCACACTCTTCAGGATCTTCGCAGGCCTCGGTAAACGCATCAGCCTGACAGTGCTATAGATAAAATTTAAGGTCAACATTTTCAGAAGCCGCCGGCATGTGAATGTCGACGGCTTCATTGTTTCTCCTATCACCTAACAACCTAACAAAAAGTAAAATCGATAGGTGAATCATGAGGGCAATAATGAAGAAGAAGATTAAGGATCTAATGGATAAACTATTTAATAATTATATATATTATATTATATATTATAATATATAATATAATATATATAATTTAATAAGACTATTTTGATAAACTAAAATAGACTTTTGTTAGGTTGTTAGGTGATAGGTTTGGTAACGAATATTTACAAACCACAATTGAAGAATGTGGCAATGATTATACCTTTATACAAACTGAAAGTTTAGTCTAAGGAAAGTCGAGGTTTCAAGAAATGAAAGTCGGAGTTTGGTCTAAGGAAAGTCAGAGGCGCGGAAATGGCCTAAAAAAGGCAGCTTATGGCTGCCCTAAGTGTTGGTAAATAATGTTTACTTCCGCTGGGAGGAACGTGCGGCGCCGGAGTCTTGTCAGGTGCGAAAGGGACGGATCTTCATTCAGGAGAGAACGAAGTTTCTGCCAGGCGGTCTGCGGCAGAACGTGCGGAAAATAACACTGGGCGAGTTCGGTACGCCCCATACTCTTGATGTTTTGATTGGCTTGTAACATTGACGATTAAGATTTTTAGTTTGACGGTACAAAGATAGTAAGAATCGACGAAATAGCCAAAGAAAAGCGCAAATATTTTAGCAAAACATGGAATAATGTTGAATAACGTAGAATAACATGTTTTGAATGGAAATATTATTTGCGTATTTTCGGGAAATTTCGTAAATTTGCAAACGAATTCAGGAGGAAAGGTGAGATGACGATGGCGCCGATCAGACCACCCCTAACCCCTCCTACTCAGGAGGGGAAATAAATAGAAGAAGCCCTCCTAACTTAGGAGGGGAAAAAGACACCTGAAGGGCGGGAGGTGGCGACCCGATGTAGATCGCTACAAAAAGAAAAGTCAATGTTTAACTAAAAAAAGAAAGGAACAAAAAAATGGCAAGATCAAACATTCCAATGGTGATTAACCTGCGTCAGAACACGAACGACGACAGCACCGCATTCGGCAAGTGGTTCGCCGAGGTAGATTCAAAGGAGCCCCTTAACCTGAAGGGATTCGCCAAGCACATGACGAGTCACGGCAAGATCGCCGACTACCAGATGTGTGTCTTGGTACTGGGTCAGGTGGTAGAGTGCATGAGCGAGCTGCTCTCACAGGGTCAGCCCGTGAAGCTCGATGGACTGGGCACGTTCTCACCGAGCGTCGATGGCCAGAAGCTGGGCAAGAACGACATCGAGTCTGCTGTGGCAGCTGGTGCCGATGCCATGATCAACGGCATCAAGATTAATTTCTCGCCGGAGAACACGAAGGGTGAAAAGCTCACCAGCAGAGCATTCAAGGAGCAGTGCATCTTCGAGTATGGATATGTGGTGCAGAGCGAGATCCGCACCGTCAACGGCAAGAAGCGCCGCGTGCAGAAGAAGACGCCGATCAGTTATCTCATGGCACCGGCACCCGACAATCAGGGCAATGGGTAATCTCTTCCCCTCCTGAGTCAGGAGG
>ONCZ01000121.1 GCA_900316445.1 uncultured Prevotellaceae bacterium
TGCCAAGCTAAAGCGTGATTTCTTCAATGGTATGCACAGCAAGCAAAACATAAATATTGCATTGCTAAAAGAAGATGATGTGTTTGATGTCGAGTTTGGTGGAACTCATTTCCTTGTTTTCTATATTCCACGGGTAGATATTAATCTGAGGCCCGTATTTTGTGGCTTAGATCCTTATACTGGCACTTATCGGCGTGACCTTGATGGCGATTATCATTGTTCACGCGAAGAAGTCAACAGTATGTTTGCTGATGCCAACCTTGCAAGTCCAGTAGATGGGCGCATCCTGAAGAACTTTAGCAAGGATGATCTAGATCCTGCCTCAATTCAGCAGTATCGCCGCCGTTTTGAGCAGTGGAATCCTGACCATGTATGGAATTCATTACCTGAAGACCAATTCTTGGAAAAGCTCAATGTGTTTAGAAAGGATAGGAAGACGGGCGAATATGGACTGACCTACGCTGGACTGCTGATGTTTGGCACCTACAGCGCCATTATGGACGAGAACCCCAACTTCTTTCCTGACTATCAGGAGATACAAGATCCCAATGATAGATGGGTAAATCGAATTTGCCCTGATGGAAACTGGGAGTCTAACCTGTTCCAGTTCTATAGTAAGGTATTGCCCATCCTCCAGAACTTCCTACCCAAGCCTTTTATTTTGGAGGATAATCAGCGAAAGACGGAAACACCTGCTCATGTTGCAGTCAGAGAGGCACTTTCCAATATGCTGGTTCATGCAGATCATACGGAAAATGCCACGTTGAATGTCTATAAGTATCCCAACAAGATGGTGTTCTCCAATCCAGGTACCATGCTTATTTCCCAGAAACAATTCTACAAAGGAGGTGAAAGCATCTGTAGAAACAAGTACTTACAGACCATGTTTACCTTCCTTGGCTCTGCTGAAAAAGCTGGCAGTGGTGCCGACAAGATAATTCACGGCTGGGAGAAGCAGAACTGGAAACGACCGTATATTGTTGAGAGAAGTCGGCCCAATAAAGTGGTCCTTACCATGTCTATGGAGTCTCTGTTAGATGAAAATGTCAAGAATGGACTGATAAGATTGTTTGGCGAACGAGTTGAACAACTGCCACAACCACAACTGATGACATTGGCGATGGCATACTCAGAGGAAGAAATTACCAACGAAAGACTGCAATATGCCTTGGACATACATCGTGCCGACATCACTAAGATGCTTAGTGATATGTGTTCTAATCATCTTTTGGAAGCATCAGGACACGGGCGAGGAACAAAATATCACGTCTATGGCACTAATGTTGCTCTTCTGGAGCCTAATGTTACACTTAATATGGACACTTCTGGGGCTAATGTTGCTCTTCCTGGCTCTAATGTTACACTTCCTGACTCTAACGTTACACTTGAATGTTACACTTCAGGGCCTAATGTTACACTTCCGAAGAGATATACAAAGGAGCAACTGAAAGAAAAAGTCATGGCAATCTGTTCAGACTGGGTAACTTCAGAACAAATCGCAGCCCAGTTGGGACGTGATGTCAGATATGTCAAAAGCCATGTCATACCTCAAATGGTTGATGTCTTAGAGAAAATGTATGATGTTCCTCACCATCCGAGACAGAAATATAGGGTGAACAAAAAGAATTAGAATGAGTAAATGGATAAATGATCGTGCATGGGCTGTGTCCATGTATATATGCTATGCTCTTTGTTTTATCATTTTGAGTGTAGCGGGATATAATTACACGATGAGTATTATTGGCGAAACATCTTCTATTATGAAGGTGGTCTTGTTTATATGCATTATCTTGTTTGTGGGATTTGGTGTATCTATGGTATTCTCTATCTTCATAACACCCCTGAGCGAACTTTTAAGTCGGTTGTTGTGGCATATTTTCCGCTTGAAGACGAAAAAGGCCATCTCTCCAAATATAGATGCTATGGAAGAAGATATTGAAACCGACAACGCAGCCAATGATACGAATATTGGGGTTGTTTCTGAACCTGATGAATGTAAGGATACTATAGTTACGAGTATTGATGATTCTGTTAGAGAGTCTTTAAAGGCAGAATTTATGAGTGAATACGTCAGGGTAGAATATAGGAATTTGCCTATCTATGATGTATTTGAAAGTCTTTTTGACCAGGAAAAGAGTGGTGCATTTGCTGCTCGTGCATTTAAATGTGCAATGAGTGACCCCATAAAATGGCTAAAGAGTTTCCCTGGATATGAGGATGCAAAGCGATTGTTCCCCAAACGAGATTCCATAAAGGGCGGAAAAACGAACTATTCAAATGCGAATAATACGGTTTACTCTGAAAAAACAATGAATGAAACCGTAGAAGTCATACAGGATAGGCTAAAAGAGTTGACCCCTCCACCAAAGGAGGATCAAGAATAGCATTCCTTTGAGTAAATAGATACCATTCCACAAGCTTCATGTTTGTGGAATTTTTGTATTTTAGAGTTTCATCATCTACAATTTGTCAATGGACTAAGATGGACTCCAGTGGACTCCAGTGGACTTTTTGCAACACACTGAAAATCAAACGTTTTTATCCTTGTGGTATTCCAAGATATTTCCTAATTTTGCGCCAGAAAATTTGAATATCACAAAATAAAAACAAACAATTATGGAGAAAAAAATTATCTCAATTGAAAAGTTGTTGCAGACTCCTGTCTGCATGATGAGTGGTGAGGAACTCGCGTTCCTATTTAATAACCTTGGTGTTCTTGACAGAGACAAGAAGCCTGAGTCTTCTATGCCATCACCTGACCGTAAGTTGGCTTACGGTATCAAGGGGATAGCTGAAACTTTTGGTTGTAGCATCCCTACGGCTAACCGTATCAAGAAGAGTGGTGTCATAGACAAGGCTATCTCACAGCTGGGTCGCAAGATTGTGATCGATGTTGATATGGCTCTTGAACTGGCTGCTGAAAGAAAGGAGGATCTGCGTGGTAACTTACATTGATTATTGGAACCAGTTCTGGAAGGTTGCAGAACTGGTTCCTATCCCCTCAAGCGAGGTGGCATTATATGCCTATCTGCTTAATGAGTGTAATAGTAAATATTGGAAAATGCCTTTCCCTTGTGCTTCTTCTAAAATATGTGAATCCATCCGAATCTCTAAGGAAACGCTTTGCACAGCAAGGGAGCATCTTGCCTGCATGGGACTTATCTCTTATACGAAAGGTAAGTCCCGATACGTACCGTCCAAATATTGCATACTTGACTTGACGGATAAGTTGACGGATGACTTGACCC
>ONCZ01000061.1 GCA_900316445.1 uncultured Prevotellaceae bacterium
CGCCAAAGAAACCAATAGACATACAGAAATACAGGGAACTCCTGCCTGACAGATGGAAGGCACTATAGCCCGCAAGACGTCAGAACGGATACGCTTACCCTCGGTTTTCTTTGCGCGTACATTAATTATATATGGTGTAAAAGATTGGGTGAAAATCTTTCAAATTTTTCGATAATTGATGCTTTAAAATTTGCAGGACTCAATATTTTTTTGTATCTTTGCGCCTGAAAAGCACGCTGTGAAAAGCGCGCCATATTACTACAGATGACACCTGTAAGGAGCAGGATTAGACTTTTGATTTTACTATAGTTATGGAGCATTGTGAACTTTTGCCTGTAGAGACTCCAGGAGCCTCTCAGGAGGGAATGCTTGTGATCGAGCAGTTCCTCATGTCGAACTACCGTTTCCGTCGAAACATCCTCAACGGGAAGGTGGAATTTGCGGTCCTGCCAAAGGCTGACAACAAGGCTGAAGGCAACACTGCCGATACTTTCGGCAGTCTCTCGTGCGCCTCGGATGAGGCAGATTTGGAATACCGTCCTCTGACGCAGGCTGCCCTCAACAGCATCGTGATTCGTGCCAAGCGCGAAGAGGTGCTGGAGAAGGGAAGTCCCAAGGCGGAGATCACGGAGTATGTGCAGTCGGAAGAGGTGCCTGAGTACAATCCTGTCCTGGTGTTTCTCAAGAATCTGCCACAGTGGGACGGCCAGAACCATATCGCCAAGGTTTTCGGCCGTATCCCAAGCATCACCTCTGAGCGGCTGAACTACTTGACCGTCTGGTTGCGTTCTGCTGTGGCTCATTGGTTGCAGATGGACATGCTGCATGGAAACGAGTGTGTGCCAACGTTTATCGGCTCGCAGGGCTGTGGAAAGACTACGTTTGTGCGACGCCTATTGCCATTGAAACTTCGTGAGTATTATCTGGACCACCTGAACCTGTCGAACAAGTTTGACAAGGATATGGCGCTGACGAACAATCTCTTCGTTAATCTCGATGAGTTGGAGGCTATCCGTCCTTCTCAGCAGTCTTCGCTGAAACAGACTCTGTCTGTGAGCAAGGTGAACGGGCGTCCGATCTTTGGCAAGACTCAGGAAGATCGTCCCCGATTCGCTTCGTTTGTGGCCACCACCAACAATCGCCATCCGTTGAAGGATGTCACAGGCTCGCGTCGATACATCTGCATCCTGATTCCTGACGGGCAGATGATCGACAATACTGGAGACATCGACTACGGACAGCTTTATGCGCAGGTGGTTTATGAGATTCGTAAGCAGGGTGCCCCCTATTGGTTCAACAACGAAGAGGTGGCCCGTATCCAGCAGTTGAATCAGGATTTCATGGAGAAGAAAGACCTCGGTGAGATGTTTACAGCCTGTTTCCGTCAACCCAATGAAGGAGAGACGGTCAAGACGATGAACTGCGACCAGATGATTGTCATCATGCAGAAGGACTATCCCACGCTGCAGAACACGGTGGGCAATAAGGTCAGGCTCGGCAAGACGATTTCGGCTCTGGGTTTCAAACACAAGGAGCATTCGCACGTGGCCTATTACGAAGTGGTACCATTGAAGGCTGCATGAACTGGACGGGAGGAATGACGGGAGAGATATGGGAGGGATTGAAAAGATCCCTCCCGTGCTCAAATCCCTTTGTACAAAGGTTTTTTCAGAGATTTAGGGAGAGATGAGAGATTTTTCAGCGAAAGATATTCCCAAGGGATATCCATTGTGTTTCAACAACGAATGTGCAGAGAAAGGACGTTGCATGCACTATCAGGCCAGGCTGCTGTTGCCAGAGGGTTGCCATTATGGATCAGCCGTCTTTCCTACAGCCTGGCAGGATGGGACGTGCAAGTGTTTCCGTGAGAAACGGTTGGTGCAGAAGGCGTGGGGCTTCTCAAAGCTCTATGATAACGTTCCTCAAAGGGAAAAGGCTGAGGCCCGCCATTGTGTACGCTCATACTTCAGTGGTGGCAACGGTCCGTACTACCGAGTTCATCACGGTGAGAACATGATTTCACCCAAGCAGCAGGAAGACATCATGAAGATTGTCGCCATGTTCGGCAGCACTGAGGGTATCAAGTTCGACCACTATGTCACGGCTTGGGACTTCGAGTATTAATACTGATTGCCTAAAATGAATATTTATTGCATGAGAAGTGCGTATTTGCAAGAAACAGTGTCAAATATGCACTTTTTGCAATATTTTTTTGGCTTTTTGAATAAAAATGTATACTTTTGCAGCCGTTTTAGTGAAAGTTAGTAATAAACCAAATAATTATGGCAGAACAATTAGAAGTGAAGGAGCTGGATCAGGTTGTGGTCCGCTTCTCAGGTGACTCCGGCGACGGTATGCAGCTCGCCGGCAACATCTTCTCTACGGTCAGTGCCACCGTTGGTAACGGCATTTCCACATTCCCAGACTATCCCGCTGACATCCGCGCCCCGCAAGGTTCGCTGACGGGTGTCTCCGGCTTCCAGGTACATATCGGCGCTGGTAAGGTGTACACCCCTGGCGACAAGTGCGACGTGCTCGTGGCGATGAACGCCGCAGCCCTGAAGACGCAGTACCGCTACGCCAAGCCCGGTGCGACAATCATCATCGATACCGACTCGTTCGGGCCGAAGGATCTGGAGAAGGCACAGTTTAAGACTGAGGACTACCTCGGCGAGATGGGCATCGACCCGGATCGTGTCATCCAGTGTCCGCTGACCACGATGGTAAAGGACTGTCTGGCTGACTCGGGCATGGACATGAAGGCGATGATGAAGTGCCGTAACATGTTCGCCCTCGGACTCGTCTGCTGGCTCTTCGACCGTGACCTGAACCTCGTGGCTAATTTCCTGAAGGAGAAGTTCGCCAAGAAACCAGCCATCGCTGAGGCAAACATCAAGGTTATCCAGGCTGGTTACGACTACGGACACAACACGCACTCTTCGACCGTTAACGTCTATCGTGTGGAGTCGAAGACCAAGGAACCTGGACGCTATATGGATATCACAGGTAACAAGGCTACGGCTTACGGTTTCATCGCTGCTGCAGAGAAAGCCGGGCTGAAGCTCTACCTTGGTTCTTATCCCATTACCCCTGCTACCGACGTGCTTCATGAACTGTCGAAGCACAAGTCGTGTGGTGTCATCACCGTACAGTGTGAGGATGAAATCGCCGGTTGTTCGTCAGCCCTCGGTGCTTCGTTTGCCGGTGCATTGGGTGTGACATCAACCTCCGGACCTGGTATCTGCCTGAAGAGTGAGGCCATGAACCTCGCTGTCATTATGGAGTTGCCACTGGTGGTGCTCGACGTGCAGCGTGGCGGTCCTGCTACCGGTCTTCCCACGAAGTCGGAGCAGACAGACCTCCTGCAGGCGCTCTTCGGCCGAAATGGTGAGAGTCCCATGCCTGTGATGGCTGCCACCAGTCCTACCGACTGTTTCGATGCCGCCTATCAGGCTTGTAAGATCGCCCTGGAGCACATGACGCCCGTCGTGCTGCTTACCGATGCCTTCGTGGCCAATGGCTCTGGTGCCTTCAAACTGCCCGACATCAATATGCTCGATCCCATCAATCCTCCCTACGTTCCTGAGGAAATGAAGGGAAAGTGGACGCCGTATATGCGTGCCGAGAACGGTACCCGCTACTGGGCTGTGCCTGGTCGTGAGGGCTTCGCCCATATCCTCGGCGGACTGGAGAAGGACTCGAACACGGGTGCCATCTCTACGAATCCTGAGAACCACGACCTGATGACGCGCCTGCGCCAGCAGAAGATTGCCAATATCCAGGTGCCCGACCTCGAGGTCGACGGCGATGCTGATGCAGACCTGCTGATTGTGGGCTTTGGCTCTACCTACGGCCATCTGCACTCGGCGATGGACGAACTGCGCGCCAAGGGTTACAAGGTGGCACAGACGCACTTCAAGTATCTGAACCCGCTGCCTAAGAACACGGCCGACGTGCTTACTAAATATAATAAGGTGGTGGTGGCCGAACAGAACATGGGACAGCTCGCTGCCTACCTCCGCATGAAGGTCGACAACTTCGTTCCCTACCAGTTCAACCAGGTCAAGGGCCAACCCTTCGTCGTCGAAGAACTCGTCAACGCATTTGAGGAGATTATCAAAAAATAATTAGCAACGGACTACAGGACTAAAACGACTTTGTGCTAATAGTCCTTTAGTCCTGTAGTCCTTGCAAAAAAATATAAAAAGTATGGAATTTACAGCACAAGATTTCAAGAAAGGCCAGCCGCGTTGGTGCCCGGGTTGTGGTGACCACTTCTTCCTGGCTTCACTCCATAAGGCTATGGCCGAGATCGGCGTAGCCCCTGAGAACGTCGCAGTTATCAGCGGTATCGGCTGTAGCAGCCGTCTGCCGCACTACATGGCCACCTACGGTATGAACACCATTCACGGTCGTGCCGCTGCCATCGCCACTGGTGCGAAAGTCGCAAACCCCAACCTCACCGTCTGGCAGGTGTCAGGCGACGGCGACGGTCTGGCTATCGGTGGTAACCACTTCATCCACGCCAACCGTCGTAACATCGACCTCAACATGATCCTGCTCAACAACCGCATCTACGGTCTGACGAAAGGTCAGTACTCACCCACCTCTCCCCGTGGCTTCGTCTCGAAGTCGAGCCCTTACGGCACGGTGGAGGATCCTTTCCGTCCTGCCGAGCTTTGCTTTGGTGCCCGCGGACACTTCTTCGCCCGTTGCGTCGCTACCGATGCCAAGGGAACGGTCGAGGTGCTGAAGGCTGCCTATGAACACAAAGGGGCTTCGGTGACGGAGGTGCTGCAGAACTGTGTCATCTTCAACGACCACTGCCACGACATTGTCTACAACAACGAGGGCCGTAAGAAGAACGCCATCTACGTGAAGCACGGTGAGAAGCTCGTCTTCGGTGAGAACAATGAGTTCGGACTCGTGCAGCAGGGCTTCGGCCTGAAGGTGGTGGAGATCGGTAAGGACGGCTACACCCTCGACGATGTACTCGTTCACGATGCCCACTGCGAGGACAACACCCTGCAGTTGAAACTTGCGATGATGACGCCTGAGGATGGTTTCCCCATCGCCCTCGGTGTGATCCGCGACGTGGAGGCTCCTACCTACAACGAGGCCGTTTACGCCCAGCTCGAAGAGGTCTCCGCCCAGAAGAAGTATCATAACTTCACGGAGCTCCTCGAGACCAACGATATCTGGGAAGTGAAATAATACAATAGAGTAGATGTAGGGGATTATTCCCCTACATCTACTCTATTTGTTGATAATCAACAAGTTAGGTTCAATAGTAGTACTAATAGTACTATTTACTATTACAATTCCTCATTTTTTTTGTCAGCATTCCGCAAAACTTGGTAAACTTGCTTATTTCACGACTTTGAGCTTCCCGTCTTCAACGACGATGCCGCGAGTGTTGGGCGTGGCAAGGGTTCCGTCGAGGCGGTAGACCTTGCCATCGGAAGGGTCATAGAGGCGGACGGCATTGATGCCGGTGGGTGTCGGGTCGTATTTCTCGCGCTGCAGGACCTGCGTCATACAGTGGGCGGCTCCGTAGCCGTCGATGAGGCTTTCCAGTGGGATCCACTCCACGTTGACACCAGCCTCGCTGAAGCGCTTTTGCAACTCCTCGCTCTGCCCGCCGACGGCCATGATGTGGCGCGGGGCGATGGTGAGGAAGTTGTTGGCGTAGTGCATCTCGTCAGCATAGTCGATGGGGATGATCTCGAAGCCGCGACTACGGATATACTCCACAAAAGGAAGGTCCTGTTTCCAAAGTGAATAGGCCTTCGTGCCAGGCTGACGCATCCAGATGTCGCATGTGTCGTACTCTGGGTCGCCGGGCTTGGCCTCCAGTCGGCTGCGGACCATGGTGCAGAGGTCGCCGTCGATGATATTGAAATGGGTGTCGAGATGCATCTGCATCTGCCAGAGCTTATGGTCACGTACCACGACGACGGTGTCGTGGCCGAAGGCGTCGGCCTCCAGCATCTGGCGGATGCCCTCGTCGTTGGTACGCATGCCGCAGCCGATCAGGGAGATGTTGCCTGCGGGAATGTAGTCGCCGCCTTCCATTCGCCCTTCGCCATCAATGTGGAGGATGGGTTTCAGGCCAAGGTGATTGTAACAGAGCTCGATGATACTGGTCTCCGGCGAGCGCTGCGAGGAGTTCATGTTGCAGATGACATGACCACGCGGCGTGGTGATGCTCTGGTCGCGGGTGAAATAGAGGTTCATCAGCGGGTTCTGGATGTACGTCGCTTCGTAGCCGGTGTTGTTGTCGGTTCTCCAGAGCTTCACCATGGGTTGTAGCAGGATGCAGCGAATCAGATCAGCACGGCTCATCTTTGAGAGTACGTCCTGGCGGTACTCCTCTGTAGCTTCAGGGTTTTCTTCGGGAATGCCGCTGATGTCATAGATGAGCACGTTGTCGGCGAGTGCCCGCAGACTGTCGATGCCCACTTCCTGAAGGATGTCCGTTACGGTGTGTACGCGGATACCGTTGGCTTCGAGCATAGCGATGTAGCCGCGATGCTCCTCTGCGGCTTTATCGACATCGAAGTAGTCCTCAAACAGTCCCGCTGAGGGGTGGATGACACCACAGAACAGCTCCCGTCCCGGTGTGTGCATCAGTATATCACCCGCCTTACTCCATTCGGCCTGTGGGTAAGTCATTTCCACTTCCTGTGCGTATGCCGTCATACCACTGATACCGAGGACGGCAGCAAGCATCCATTGCTTCAATGGGGTTAGAATCATTTTTCTCATAATGTCAGTAGTCGCTAAATATACGGTGCAAAGATACAAAAAAGTTTGGAATGGCAATGTTTTTTGCCACAATATTTTTATAGATTTGCGACAACTATGGCAAGGAAAGCCATTTCTATCGGAAAATTCGTATAGGCATAATCAAAAGTAATGACCATTTTCCCGCGCCAGGAAAATGGTCATGTCTTTCTTACATTTTATTATTTTTACTTATTCACCTTCCGGAAAGGTAAAGTCGGTCTTCTCCACTTTGTCGCCGTAGATGGTCTTGAAGTCGTTCTTCATTGAGATGACGGTGTAGCCGTTCTCGCGCCACTTGGCTTCACGCTTGGCTCCTTCTTCAAGGTCGGCATGGTCGCGCACGTCATCGTCGGCGACGAGCATGAAGGTGGCGGTGCGGTATTTCTTATTGCTCAGGCAGTAGTTGTGCATGGCCTGGTCGCCGCTGCTGTTGCCGAAAGAGAGCACGGGCACCTTGCCGATCTCCTGGCTGATCTGCTTCACCTTGTTGGTCTTGAGGTCCTTGATGAGCAGGCTGTCGGTGCGGATGAGGTATTCGTCCTTGCCCATGGTGTAATTGACACCTTCGTTGTCGCCCTGGTTGTTGGTCTTGAGCATGACGTCCATGCCGATGACGCGGTTAGGCTCGATGCCGATGGACTCTACGAGTGAGCGGCAGATGAAACGGTCGGAACCGGAAACGACATAGAAGGTGAAGCCGTTGGCCTTGAGGTAGTCGAAGACATCGAGCATGGGCTTGTAGAAGCTCTCGCCGTAGGTCATGTTCTTGAAGCCGTTGGCGGGCAGGGCGGCGTAGGCCTTGACATAGGCGTCGAACTCGGCGATGCTCATGCCGGCGTATGCCTTGGCGGCGGCACGGGCATGCTTCATGTCGAAGTGGTCGGGCAGCTTCTTGCCGTGACGCACAAAGTCGCGGATGTCCTGAGCGGCCTCACGCACATCGTCGGGTGCCTGGTCTTTGTAGCTGGGATCGTCGAGGGCACGGTATTCGAGCATGTTGTACTCAAAGTAGGTGGGATAGAGCTCGCCGACGAAGGTACCGTCCATGTCGAAGGTGACGATGCGGTCTTCGGCGCTGATGAAGTTGGCCGATTTGGGATTGGTCACGTCTTCCACATATTCCTGCAGGACGTTCAAAGCCTCGCACTTGTTCCAGTTGGGGAAGAATTCCCTCTGCAGAGGTGTCGGGGTAGGCGTCGGGGAGGGTACGACGACGGGGTTGTCGGTCTTGTTACACGACGTGAATGTGGTTGCGCCGCAGAGGATGGAAAGGATGGCGGCGAACATCCAGAGTCTGGTTTGTCTCATATTCTTTTTCATAACCTTTTTATTTTGACGCTGCAAAGGTACGGATTTTTTGTAAATTTAATACTAACAAATTCTAAAAATTTGCCTGAACTGTTGTGGTGCAGCCATTTTTTTTGTATCTTTGGCGCATTATGAAGTCATTCTCGTCAAAAATCGGAGTCTTGCTGGCCGCCGCAGGCAGTGCCGTAGGCTTGGGCAGTATCTGGAAGTTCCCTTATGTCGTGGGCGAAAACGGCGGTGGAGCGTTCATCATCCTGTATATCGTCTGTGCGCTGGTGTTCGGACTGCCGTTGGTAATGAACGAGTTTCTGATAGGCAAGCTGTCGGGCCACAGTGCCTATGGTGCTTTCCGTGCGCTGACCGGCGCTGACCGTTGGCAGTGGCTCTCGTGGACGTTCCTGCTGTCGGTGTTTGTCATTAACGGATTTTTGCTATGTCTACATATCAATCAGTCTTGATGCAGGAGAGCGGATGTGGAATCGTGTATTTATACACTCAATATTCGTATTATTTAAGAATTCGACGTCGGCTGAATAAGAAAAACTTCGTACCTTTGCAGCCGCAAAAATTATAAAAAAGTCAATCTTTAAATTGTAGATAATTAGATGTTTCACATTTACGAAGGCTTCCACCTGGTTGAGACGTACCACAAGATGCGTCACCAGCGCAAGTATCATCCCGAAGACAGCACCAAGCGTGCCGTCAAGATTGCCATTGTGGCATTAGTCACCCTTCTGCTCTGGAACATGCCCACCGAGTGGTATGGAATCCAGAACCTGACCGTTATCCAGCAGCGAATCATCGCCATCTTCGCGTTTGCCACACTGATGTGGATCCTCGAAATTGTATCATCCTGGGCTACTTCGGTGGCCATCATTGTGCTGATGCTCCTGTTCTGTACGGATAGCGGTATCCTACCGATGGTCAACGAGGAGGAAGTGGGAAAAGTCCTCTCCTACAAAGGAGTGATGGCTTCGTTCGCCGACCCTGTCATCATGCTGTTCATTGGCGGTTTCGTGCTTGCCATTGCGGCTACGAAGACTGGACTTGATGCCCAATTGGCCAAAGTGCTGCTGAAGCCTTTCGGTACGAAGAGTGAGATGGTGCTGCTTGGTTTCCTGTTGGTTACAGGTCTGTTCTCCATGTTTGTGTCGAACACGGCTACCGCAGCTATGATGCTGACCTTCCTTACCCCGGTATTCCGTCAGTTGCCCCCAGAGGGTAAGGGGCGTATAGCCTTGGCAATGTCTATCCCTGTAGCTGCCAACCTTGGTGGTATGGGAACGCCCATTGGAACGCCTCCAAACAATATCGCCCTGAAATACCTGAACGATCCCGAAGGCCTGAATCTTGGTCTTGGTTTCGGACAATGGATGATGTTTATGTTCCCACTCGTCGTGGTGCTGCTGTTTATCAGTTGGCGCTTACTTCTGAAGTTCTTCCCCTTCACGCAGAAGACAGTAGAACTGAAAATCGATGGTGGGATGGAGAAGAACCTCCAGTCGTGGGTGGTTGTCATAACGTTCATCGTTACCATCCTTCTCTGGCTGTCTGACCGATTTACGGGTATCAACGCCAATACGGTGGCCCTGATTCCCTTCTGTATCTTCGCTCTGACAGGTGTCATCAACAAGCGCGACCTGGAGCAGATCAACTGGAGTGTCATCTGGATGGTGGCTGGTGGCTTCGCCCTTGGTTATGGTCTGAATGCCTCGGGTCTTGCTGCCAATGCTGTAGAGAGCATCCCCTTCGGTGAGTTCTCACCGCTGCTTATCTTGATTCTCGGCGGTGGTATCTGCTACCTGCTCTCAAACTTCATTTCCAACTCCGCTACAGCTGCCCTGCTGATGCCTATCCTGGCTATCGTCTGCGGAGCTATGGGCGACAAACTTGCTCCTATCGGTGGTACAGGTACTGTTCTGATTGGTGTGGCCATCGCTGCATCGTCAGCCATGATCCTGCCCATCTCTACCCCACCGAATGCATTGGCCTTTGCCACAGGCTATGTAAAACAGAGCGACATGTCGAAGATTGGTATCATCATGGGTGTCATCTCGATGGTCCTCGGTTTCGGCCTCGTCTATTTGATGGGCACACTACACCTTATTTAATATAATAATCCCCCGCTCACCGAGTGGGGGATTATTATATCTTATAATGTGTGCATGAATGGCAGTTGGGACGCCAGGCGGAGAATGTTCTCTGCCAGGGCGGTATTGGATTCCTGTTCGCCGTTAATGGTATCGTAGATGGCCTTGATGCCGTAGAGTCCTTTTCCCTGTTTGATGGCATAGACCAGACAGAGGTTCTGCAGGCCGATGCTCTCAGAGAGGATGTCGAGGTCGGTGATGGCAATTTGAGAGACGGCCAATTGGTAGGCGTCCTCGCTGTTCTCTGATATAAACAGCTTTACGTCGCCGAGGTTCGTGAATCGGAAGCTCTCGAGAATGGGTAGGAACTGCATCATCGGTGCGGGGAATATCTCGGCCTGGTTCACGGCAGCGATACGCTGGTTCAGACGGTCGAAGGGCTTCAGTTCCAGGAACTGACGGAAAGAGTCTGTGGAGAGCGACACTTCGCTGAAGTGCCCAGACTTCACCAACGCCTGCACCTGTCGGCGATAGTCGGTCATCGTGGTGCGCAGACGGCTGAACTCATCGTCGGCCATCTCCAGCATGCCTGCCAGACGGCTGAACTGCCTGACAAACTCTGGCGGCAACTTGACGGCACCTTTGTAGCCGATGTCGTGCTCAATGGCCGACCACACATGCTGCAGGGCCGTCCGCATCTGTATCTCGAAGGGAATGGTACGCAAAGGACCTTCCTTCAGATAGCAGATATAGTGGAGTGAGAGGTAGCCGAAGCTGTTCAGCTGATGCTTGCGCTTATCGACGGAGTTCTTCCAGTCGATGTCGAAGATCTGCTTGGCGATGGCGGCCACCTTGTCGACGTCATCGGTATAATAAGTGACCACCCTGATACCGACGACGTCGGTGACATCGTGAAGTGTCCTATATTTATAACCCTTCTTCTCCAGCTTCCCTGCCAGTGATTCTTCCGTCTTGATGCGGCCTTCGAAGGTGTTCAGTTGGATGTTTTGTTCACGCAAAGCAGCCTTGAGCAGGTTTGAAGCCTGCTCTATCAGTTGTTCCAACTGCGGCAACTGCTCGTGATAGGATTCCAGCAGTTCTGCAGTATGGGGGCTTTGCGTGATCATACGAACTCGAAGAGGTGGGTGAAGCCTGTCATGGCAAACACCTGGCGGAGGTTGTCGTTCATACCGGCGACGCAGACCTTGCTGCCCTTCGCCTTGGCCACCTTCAGCAGTGCCAGGAAGAGGCGCAGACCACTCGATGAGATGTAATCGAGCTTCTCGCAGTCAAGGACGATGTCGTGACCTTCGCAGTCGTGGAGTACCTTCATCTCCTGTTCGGTCTGAACGGAGGATGCAGTGTCGAGGCGGCCTTCAAAGTGCATGATGTACTTGCCGTCTTTTTCCTCAAATGATGTCTTCATAATGTTTTTAATTTTTTAATTCTTTAATTTTATAATTTCAATTTTATAATTTCTTGATTATCTTCTTCAGCGTCAGGACGTTATGTCCGTCTTTATACTCGTATTGGATGCTGTCCATCAGTTGTTTGACAAGATGGATGCCCAGACCGCCGATGGAACGCTCCTCGGCAGGGAGGGTGGTGTCTACCTCGCCCTTGGTTGTCGGATCGAAAGGCTTGCCGCTGTCGCTGATGACAAAAGTCAGGCAGTCGTTCTCCGACAAAGCGGAGATATCTACATAGCCTTTCGTGCCTTCGGGATAAGCATAACTCATCACGTTGACAACGGCCTCCTCCAGGGCGAGGTTCATTTGCATCGTTGTCATCATATCGACACCATGCGATTCGCAGACCTCCTCGACGAAGGCGGCCAGTTGTGGCACCTCCTGAACATCGTTGGGCAGCGTAATGGTCTTAAGACCATTGTTGTTATCGTCGGCTTGGGGCATAGTTATCGTTTATCAGCTATTTTACGGAATGACTGCAACTTTTCACCGTAGCAGAGGTCACCACAGTCTCCGAAGCCGGGCACGATATACTTCTGTTCGTTCATGCCCTGATCGATGGCTGCGCACCAGATATGGCTGTTTTCGGGTAGGGCCTCCTTGACAACCTCGATACCTTCCGGTGCGGCAATGACGCAGCAGAGATGGATCTTCTTGGGCTTGCCCGTCTCCAGCAGAGAGTCGATGGCGGCTGCCAGCGATCCGCCCGTTGCCAGCATCGGATCGACAATCAGCAGTGTCTTGTTCTTCACACTTTGCGTGGCAATATACTCGGTATGGATGCCCACCTCAGTGTGCTCGCGGTTGATATACATCCGAAAGGCGGATACGAAACCGTTGTCGGCTTTGTCGAACACATTGAGGAAACCCTCGTGGAACGGCAGACCCGCGCGCAGCACGGTGGCAATGACCATGTCTTCTTTCGGCAGGGGGATGTCTATCGTGCCCAACGGCGTGGTAATGGTCTTGGCCTTATATTCCAAGGTTTTCGACAGCTCGTAGGCCATCATCTCGCCGATACGCGTGATGTTATGCCGGAAGAGGAACCGGTTCTTTTGATAGTTCTTGTCGCGCAGCTCGGACATGTAGAGGTTGATGATCGAGTTGCTCTGACTGAAATCTGTTATCTCCATTACAGATAATGTTTTGTTATTCGCAATCTGAGTGCAAAGATACAAAAAAAAGGATAACCGCCAATAGATAACGGATATTTTTTAGACTCCGATAGCAATTTTTTCACTTTTCACGCTCCACTTTTCACTTTTATTTGTATCTTTGCAGCGGATTTATAGAAAGCGACTATGCAAACTAACACTCATTTGGCCCGCCTGATTCATGATCAGGCAAAGAAATATGGAGACCGCGAGGTGCTGATCTACAAAGATTTCGGTGGAACAGAATGGAAGTCTTATTCTTGGAATCAGTTCTCTCAGAAGGTGAAGCTCGTGTCGAACGCACTTCTGAATCTGGGTGTGAAGGTACAGGAGAACGTCGGTGTGTTCTCACAGAACTCCATCCAGTACCTGTTCTGTGACTTCGGTGCATGGGGCATCCGTGCCGTCACCATCCCTTTCTATGCCACCAGCTCGGAACAGCAGATCCAGTTCATGGTGAATGACGCGAAGGTGCGTTTCCTGTTCGTCGGCGAGCAGGAACAGTACGACAAGGCCCGCCGGGTATTCTCCACCTGTAAGACGATGGAGCGCATCATCATCTTCGACAAGGGTGTGCGCATCGCCGAACAGGATGCCAATGCCATGTATTTCGACGACTTCCTGAAGCTGGGTGAGAACCTGCCGCGACAGACGGAGGTGGATGCCCTGACGGCTGCGGCTTCGATGGACGATATCGCCAACATCCTCTATACCAGTGGTACGACGGGAGACTCGAAGGGTGTCATCCTCACTTGTGGCCAGTATCACGCTGCGATGGAGGCCAATAATAAATGTGTGCCGGTGGGAGAGAACGACCGTGTGCTCAATTTCCTGCCGTTTACCCATATCTTTGAGAAAGGTTGGAAGATCCTCTGTCTCACGGAGGGTGCCAAGCTGATCGTGAATACCTATCCATTGGAGGTGCAGCAGTCGATGAAGGAAACGCATCCGACGTGTATGTCCTCGGTGCCCCGTTTCTGGGAGAAAGTCTATATGGGTGTGCTGGAGAAGATAGAGACAGCCAGCGCCCCGAAGCGCAAGCTCTTCCAATATGCCCTGAATGTAGGCAAGAAGCATAATATCGACTATCTGTCGAAGGGCAAGCGTCCGCCGTTGGCACTCCATCTGGAGTATGAGATGCTCAACAAGACTGTCTTCTCTCTGGTGCGCAAGGAACTTGGACTGGAAAATGCCCATTTCTTCCCTACGGCCGGAGCGACGGTTAATCCCAAGGTCGAGGAGTTCGTCCATGCCATCGGCATCAATATGGTGGTGGGTTATGGCCTCACGGAGAGTCTGGCCACGGTCAGCTGTAACCATCTCGGTGAGCCGTTCACCGTCGGTGGCGTCGGCATCCCTATCGAGGGCATTGACATCCGTATCAGCGAAGAGGGTGAGGTGCTGCTGAAGGGTCCGACGATCACCATCGGCTATTACAACCGTGACGATCTGACCAGGGCTGCCTTCACCGCCGACGGCTACTTCAAGACCGGCGACTCTGGCTATCTGAAGGGCGGTGAGCTGTTCCTCAAGGAGCGCATCAAGGACCTCTATAAGACGTCCAACGGCAAATACATCGCTCCGCAGATGATTGAATCAAAGCTTCTTGTAGACAAGTATATTGATCAGATTGCCATCATCGCCGATCAGCGCAAGTTTGTGTCGGCCCTTATCATCCCTGTCTATCCGCTCCTCGAGGAGTATGCCCGTGAGCATCATATCCCGTTCGACAGCCACGAGCAGCTCTGTGCCGATCCGCAGATCAACGAGATGATGAAGGAGCGCATCGACACCCTCCAGCAACAGCTGGCACACTACGAGCAGATCAAACGGTTCACGCTCTTGCCCCATCACTTCTCGATGGAGCGGGGTGAACTGACGAACACGCTCAAGATCAAGCGCCGCGTGCTGAACGAGAACTACAAGAAAGAAATCGACGCGATGTACGCAGAATGAAATAGGCGGGCCACACGGCCCGCCTATTTTGAAACTTCGGGTTACGGATTTGAGGGCGGGAGGCTTTGTACAGTCACAAATGCTGTCATGCCTGGTGCCAAATGCGGGTGTGGCTTCAGCGTGGCTTCCACGTGTACCATACCATTGTCATCAACCGCACCGACGGCTGAAATCGTAGCAGGATGCTGCTCTGAGGGGAATGCAACGGTAGATACGGTGAGAATGGCTCCATCCCAATATCTCGGCACTTCATTTTCGAGTACGTCAAAACTTACCTTCAGATGATCTACATCCACTATATAGAAAAGGGCTTCGCCCGGCTTGGCCATACCATATAGCGTGTTTTGAATTTTTATGACATATCCAGAAATGGGAGCGGTAATGGTACAATAGGACAGTTCATGTTCCAGTTCGTGCAATTCGGCCCTCGCTTCGTTATATCCACTGCTGATACGAGCCATTTTCTTGATGTTTTCCGGGGCTGCATCCAGGTTGTCGTGCTTATAGCCCTGCCCCATCAGAGTGGCCTGATACTGGAATTCGGCTTTCTCCAGTTTAGCACGGCTGTGGGCTATCTTCTCACGCAGAGCAGCGTCGCTAAGCCGTGCTACGACCTGACCTTTCCTGACTTCCTGTCCGGTATTCTCTATGGCGAACATGACAATCTGTTCTGAGATACGGCTAAAGACAGGAACTTCGCGCACTGTTTCTATCTTACCCTTGATAGCTGTTGAAAAATTCGGAGCCTCTTGGGGCGAAGGGGCTTTTGTCGATTGCACAGCAGTCGTATCACTTTGCTGCGGAATAGATTTCTCGTTGCTTTTCGACTGACAAGCAGTGAGAAGCGGAAAGAGCACGGAGAAAAATAAAAAACTGATATACTTATTCATAATTGATGAGAGTTTGCAGGTGATAGTGACTTACCCAGAATTCTTCCAAGGCAGTCAGGTAATTAGTGTAGGCAGTAGCCCATCGCGACTCTGCCAGCGTAAAGGTGTTGATGTCACAAAGACCGTTGGCATAGTTGTCGGCCGTCTCATTGTACGTCTCTTCAGCCAATTTGATGGTCTTTTCGGTGCTGGTAAGCCTGTCTCTGCTGGATTGCAGCTTCTGCAGCGTCACGGCGGCATCTTCTGCCAACAGACGCTCAACCTCCTGGGATGCCAGTTCCTGTCGATTCGCCCAAGCCGTAGCTTTCTCGTGACGCTTTTTGGCTGCACCATGATCCATCAGCGGTATCGAAAACTGCACAGAGCCTAAAGCATACAAATGCTGGTTCTTGAAGGCACTGCCGAATGTATTATTGACTTGTTGCATTCCCAGATTGACGTCCAGCCCGACATTGATGCCCCGTTCTTTGCGCGCCTTGTATTCCTGATGGCGCGCTTCGGTGAGTTCTGCCAGCTGGTGCTGGTATGCCGGACTGTTGGACAAGGCAAGCTTTACAACCTCCTCCGATGTATAGCTGACAGGAGGGAGCATGTCTGGTATGCTCAACAGAGCCAGGTCGGCAGGTAATTGTTCCAAGCGCAACAAGGATGCCAGCTCTGTCCTTGCATTTTGCTCATCTTTTCGCGCCACTTCCACCTGGTTGGCGGCATTCTGCTGCTGCACCTCTATTGAGTGTAGTTCTGCAAGAGAGACGATAGCAATTGTTGCTTTCTCGCGGGCAATGGCCAGAAGTGTGTCGTTCAAATACATCTCCTCCAAACGCATCTGCAATACCCGTTGCTTACACGCTAAGCGGAAGTAGCGCACGGCTGCTTCTTCGGCAAGAAGTCGCAGATCGTACTCATGTTGACAACGTGCTGCCTTCAGACGCTGGTCTTCCACTTTTTTCTCCCAACCGAAGGGGTTGTAGCCTAACAGGTCATGGCTATAGCCTACCAACAGCGGACTGGCCACGAACTGTCGTGGGTATCCAGAGGCTTCCTTGCGAAAGTACTCACTCCAAATGGCCTGCGTGCCAAAACGACAGTTGTGGCTTGCGCAATGCCTCGAAAGCCTCGTAGGATGCCTGTTGGCTACTGTATTCTTGCTGGCTCTGGAAAGCGGTGATGGCACTGTCTTGGGCCAGCCGTATCACCTCGTCCAAGGTCATCGGTGGCTGCCCCATACTGCCCAGAGGAAGCAGGCTGAGGAATATGAAACCGGTCAAATGGCGTATATCTATTCTATTCTTCATCGCCTTCTGTATTATTAAAATCCGAGAAATAGCCGCGCTCCTGAAGTTCCTTGAAGTTGCCGTCGTCGGCCACACGACCGTCCTTCAGCACAATGATGCGGTTGCATTGCTGGATAGTGCTCAAGCGGTGAGCAATGACGATACGCGTACATTTCAGTTTGGCGAGGTTCTCAACAACGATGTGCTGGCTGATGTTGTCGAGAGCCGATGTGGCCTCGTCGAGGAAGAGCACCTTGGGCTTCCGTACCAATGCACGGGCAATCAGTATTCGCTGGCGCTGTCCACCCGACACGCCTTTGCCATCAACCGTGATGGGGGTGTCCATGCCTAAGGGGAACTTGCGGATGTCCTTGTCGAGAGCGGCCATGCGAGCGGCCTCCCAGGCATCCTCGTCGGTCAGTTGCGGGTCGCTGAAGATGATGTTGTCGCGGATGGTACCCTCAATGAGTTGGCCGTCCTGCATGCAGATGCCGATGCTGTACTGTCGCAGGCTGCGCAGGTTGACGTCGCTGACATCGTACTGGTCATAGAAGATGGAACCCGCAAGGGGTTTCTCCAAGCCCATCATCAGCCGCATCAGGGTGCTCTTGCCGCAGCCTGAACTGCCGACCAGTGCCACATAGTCGCCGCTGTTGATGTCCAGATGAAGTCCGTCGAAGAGCAGCGGCATGTCGTCGGCATAGCGGAACTTCAAACCGCGAATCTGCATCCGCCCTGATATATCCTTGATCACTTCGAAGCCTTCCTTGACTTCCGGCTGGGCGTCAAAGATAGGACGACAGAGTTTTGTCTCCGGCAACAGGCGTGACACCAGTTTTGCGATACGCTGCACCTGGGCTACGGCCTGAGTGACAATCACAAGAACAGAACAATAGGCAATATAGTCGGAGAGCCCCAGCCCATAGTGCCAGGCC
>ONCZ01000089.1 GCA_900316445.1 uncultured Prevotellaceae bacterium
GGCGTAGGCCGTCGTGAGATTGGTCACGGTCATCTGGCATGGCGCGGTCTGAAGGGTCAGATTCCCGAGGACTTCCCTTACACCGTGCGTCTGGTTTCTCAGATCCTCGAGTCTAACGGTTCTTCATCAATGGCAACTGTCTGTGCCGGTACCCTCGCCCTGATGGACGCTGGTGTGCCTATGAAGAAGCCCGTCTCTGGTATCGCCATGGGTCTGATCAAGAACCCCGGCGAGGAGAAGTATGCTGTGCTCAGCGATATCCTCGGCGATGAGGACCACCTGGGCGATATGGACTTCAAGACCACCGGTACGAAGGACGGTCTGACAGCCACCCAGATGGATATCAAGTGCGACGGTCTGTCGTTCGAGATAGATCCTTGAGAAGGCCCTTATGCAGGCCAAGGCCGGTCGTGAGCACATCCTGAAGTGCCTCACCGACACTATCGCCGAGCCTCGCGCAGAGTTCAAACCTCAGGTTCCCCGCATCGTGGCCTTCGATATTCCGAAGGAGTTCATCGGTGCCGTTATTGGCCCGGGCGGAAAGATCATCCAGCAGATGCAGGAGGATACAGGTTCCGTCATTACTATCGACGAGGCCGATGGCGTGGGTCACGTGCAGGTATCTGCTCCCGACAAGGATAGCATCGAGGCTGCTGTGGCAAAGATCAAGGCCATCGTGGCCATCCCCGAGGTGGGTGAGATCTACGAGGGTACTGTCCGCAGCATCATGCCTTACGGCTGCTTTGTGGAGATCATGCCTGGTAAGGATGGTCTGCTCCATATCTCTGAGATCGACTGGAAGCGCCTCGAGACCGTCGAGGAAGCCGGCATCAAGGAGGGTGACAAGATCAAAGTTAAGCTGTTGGAGATCGATCCGAAGACAGGTAAGTACAAGCTCAGCCACCGTGTGCTGATCGAGAAGCCCGAGGGTTACGTGGAACGTCCTGCCCGTGAACGTGGCGAGCGTCGTGAGCGCCCTGAGCGTGGAGAGCGCCGTGACCGTCGTCCGGATCGTGGCGACCGTCGCAATGGTGACCGTCGTGAGCGTCCTGAGCGTGGTGAGCGTCCTGAGCGTGGTGAGCATCGTGACCATCATGAGGAGACACCGCGTGAGAACGCAGCTCCTAAGGACTTCAGCGACTCACTCGACGATATGGACTTCTAAGCTAACCACAACGGATTTCACGGATTAAACGGATTCTCTGATTATCAGTATGAGTTAAATCCGCGAAATCCGTGAAATCCGTTGTTTTTCAAATAAAGATATAAGAACATGAAGGTTAGTCTGATAGAGCTATTTGAAGAAACGGTCAGGAAGTACCCTGAGAAGACGGCCGTTATCGACAAGGACAGGACTGTCAGCTTCGTAGACCTGCGCGGTCTTGCTTTGCAGACGGCGACTACGATTGTCGGGCTGGGCATTCCGCAAAACAGACCAGTGGGTGTCTTCCTCGACAAGTCGATAGAGAGCGTCTATGCCGACCTCGGCATCCTCTATGCGGGCGACTTCTACATGAACCTCGACATCAAGACACCTGCCGAGCGCATCAAAAACATCATCCAGTTGATAGAGCCTGCTGCCATCATCTCGACACAGGCACAAATCAAGAGCATCGCCGCCGTCATCCCCGACAGTGTCAAGCTGATCCTGCTCGACGAGATAGAACCCACCCCCTACCCCTCCCAAAGGGAGGGAGGATTGAATAGTCCTACAGACGGCATGGGTAATCAAAATCCCCTCCCTTGGGGAGGGGCATGGGGTGGGTGTATCGATACCGATCCTTCATGTATCATCAACACATCAGGTTCGACGGGTACGCCCAAGGGTGTGGTGCTCAACCATAAGAGTTTCTTCGACTTCATCGACTGGAGCCTGGAGACCTTCGGTTTCGGCGATGACCTCGTGATGGGTTCACTCTCGCCGATTGTGTTCGACATCTACAGCTTCGAGCTTTGCATGCTGATGGCGAAGGCCAGCACGCTCGTGGTGTTGCCAGCCCATCTGGCTGCCTTCCCGGCCAAGATTCTCGAAGTGCTGGAGAAACATCAGGTGAACTTCCTCTTCTGGGTGCCTACCATCATGGTGAACATCGCCAATATGGACCTGCTCTCTGCCTTCAAGCTCGAGAGCCTGCGCACGGTGTGGTTCGCCGGCGAGGTGTTCCCTACCAAACAGTTCAACTACTGGCATCACCATCTGCCTCAGGTGACCTTCGCAAATCTCTATGGTCCCATCGAGATCACTCTCGACTGCACCTATTATATTATTAATAAGGAGATTCCCGACGAAGAGCCGCTGCCCATCGGCTATCCCTGCCACAATACCGACATCCTGATCCTCGACGATGACGACAAGGCCGTCAGTGAGCCGGGTGTCGAAGGTGAACTCTGCGTCAGAGGTACTTCCCTGGCGATGGGTTACTATAACAACCCTGAGAAGACCGCAGCCGCCTTCGTACAGAACCCCTTGAACAAGGCCTATCCCGAACTGATCTACCGTACGGGAGACATCGTCTGTCTGAACGACGAGGGCCTCATCATGTTCAAGGGCCGCAAGGACAACATCGTGAAGCACATGGGCTACCGTACCGACCTGGGCGAGATAGAGCACGTGATCATCAACACGCTGAAGCTCGTGAAGAACGGTTGCATCGTCTATAACCAGGCCGAGAAGCAGATCACCCTCTTCTACGAGGCTGCCGAGGAGATTCCCGTGCCGCAGTTCCGTATGGAGATCGGCAAGGTACTCCCGAAGTACATGATCCCGACGGCCTACCACCGCTTGGAACAGTTGCAGCGCAACACCAACGGGAAGATAGATAGGCTGTATTATAAAAAAGAGGTAAACAAATGAAAGAAAAGATAATTGAGATTCTGAAGACCATTCGCCCGGAGTATGATTTCAGCGGCGATGAGGACTTCATCGAGGCCGGTATGCTCGACTCGTACGACATCGTGACACTCGTCACCAATATGGAGATCACCTTCAACTTCCGCATCGACGGCACGGACGTCGTCCCTGAGAACTTCGGCTCCGTCGACAGCATCGTAGCTCTCCTGGAGAAGTATGGCGTACATTAGTTATCTCGACCTCCCCAAGCACTGGGGACTGGAGAAGGGCGACAGCGTGCTGCTCTCGTCTGACATTATGCAGCTCACTTTTACCAGCATGCGTAACGGTGAGCGTTTTGATCGTGATAAGTTCCTCGAGGCCATCCTCGACACCATCGGACCCGATGGCACCCTGCTCATCCCGACGTTCAACTGGGATTTCTGTCACGGTGTCGCCTTCGACTATCACAAGACTCCCTGTAAGACGGGTTCGTTGGGCACTGTGGCCCTGCGCCATCCTGCCTTCCGTCGCACCCAGCATCCACTCTACTCCTTCGCCGTGGCAGGTAAGGATCAGCAACTGCTCTGCGCCATGCAGAATCAGAGTTCTTTCAGCGATGACTCTCCATTCGGATACTTGGAGCGTCAGCACGGCAAGAATGTGCTCATCAACCTGCACTATACCGATTGCTTCACCTTCGTCCACCATTGCGAGGAGGTTTGTGGCGTCAACACCTACCGCTTCCAGAAGACTTTCACAGGTCAGTATATCGACGCCGAAGGCAACGAATCCACCCGCAACTACTCGATGCTGGTACGCTCTTACGAACTTTACGAAGAGACCGACCTCACGCTGATCGGCGAGAAACTGGAAAACCCTTGGACGCCAGAAGGCTCATCGGAAGCACTGCCCCCTGCCGCCCGACTCATCACACTCAACAATCTGCCCTACCGCATCGTAGACCTGGCTGCTGCCGCCCCTGTCATCAAGGACGACATCCTCCACAACGCCAGCCGCGGACTCTGCAAGCATAAACTGCAGGGCTGATTCACTGTCTTTGATGATACCCCCCTTCCCAACGCTACAGAACGGGAGATTCTCATCTTTTTATTATGCTCAATGAAAAAAGTTCAGGGAAATGCGAGATATTTCCCTGAACTTGTCGTATAACAAATAGAAGACGAAAGTCAATAGTGAGACAACTGACAGAACAGCAGATCGTGGAAGCCGTCCGGCGAGGACGGCGCGAGGGGCAGGACGCAATGGTCTGTCGCTATGCAGAGCGAGTATTCGCCATGATCGTCCGTCAGGTAGACGAGATGGATGCCCAGGAACTGGCACAAGACACATTCCTCCGAGCCTTCAGCCACATCGACAGCTACGATCCCCAGAAGGCCTCGCTCTCCACCTGGCTCTGCCGCATCGCCTACCGTCTGACGCTCGACTTCCTGAAACGCCGTCGACCACCCATTGTCTCCATCGAGGACAGCGAGGTTTGGCAGACGGACATCAGCGACGAGCAGTTGGAGTCGGAACTCTCCACAGGTCGCGAAGAGCGCATCCAGCGACTGCAGGAGACCATCGACGAACTGCCAGACGAAGAGAGGCTGCTGCTGACGCTCTACTACTTCGAAGACCGTCCGCTGACGGAGATCGCCTACATCACCGGCATCGAGCCCGGCGTCCTGGCCAACCGCCTCTATCGGACAAGAAAGAAACTCCTTAGGAGATTGAAAATTGAATGGACACGGATTTGCGAGAGGCTTTGCGACGCAAGTATGCCGAAACGCCCAAGCTGCCTGCCGACTTCATGACGAAGATGCGACAGCACACGGAGCCCGAACCAGCCCGAAAGGTGACGCTCTGGCGCTGGGTGGCAGCCGCAGCCTGCCTTATTATTATAATAGGTATAGGCGTGACAATAGTATCTATCGACAGAATGACAACGGAAGAAAACCTGACGGCAAAGCAAGTGAAGCCGAAGCCTGTAGGCACTTTAGCGACAGTTTACCCTAAGGAAACTGACTGTTTACCCAGTCTAAACTCCCAGTTTACCCAGCCTAAACTCACAGTTCAGACTGGCCGTACTATCGTTCAGCAGGCACCAAAGGCTCAGAAAAGTGATGTGAAAGCCCCAGCGCAGCCTATTGTTGAGCCCGTCGCAGTAGATGAAAACCTGCACTATGCTGCCTATGTTCCTGCAGAAGACTCCGCCTACCAAGCCCCCAGCCGTATGGACGAGTTCATCACCAAATTAGCCGACTATAATAAGGTAAAGGCTGTGACACTTGACTGCATACCGGACGACGGCGACAGTACCGTTGTCAGCACGGCCTACGTCTTTGAGGACAAGCAGGAGTTGGACCTCTTCGGCCGGCTGTTGCAAGCCGCCTGCTGGTACGACAGCAAGACTCCCGGCTATCTCCTCACCTTTTCCCACCAGCAGTTCTTCTTCACCCTGAAGGACCTGCGCAAAAACGAAAAGTACCTCTGGATGGCAGAGCGCATCATTGGCGGGCGCATCCTGCTCTACAGTACCCACTCACCGATAGAGACCAGCGTCTCATCGGCCTGCTTCCAAGAATATCGCGAACAGCTGACGCATACTAACATGAGTACATTACAATTTTAAAACGAAGCCGTATGAAAAAAGTCTTTTTATTGAGTCTCCTGGCGATGACAGGCATCACCTCGCAGGCACAGCCGAATGTATTGAGAGGCACTCTCACCTACCAGTCGGAAACGACAGGAACCAAGGAGTATGCTAAAAGCGCGGGCATATTCGTGTCGCGTCCAGAAGTCAAGACAGACCAGAAAACGAAGAAGACCACCGCTGCGTGGCACATGACGAATATGGAGTGGATCAAGGACTATTGCGAAGCCAAGGATGTCGCCATAGAGAAGGATTATCTGAAGCTCTTCCCTGAGATAGCCAATGTGCTGCAGGAGACCAATTCCGTCATGCCCATGAGCTGGCGGCTGACGGAGGAGAACAATGAGACGGTGCTCCATTGCTACTTCCGTATGCCTGCCGGCGAGGTGACCAATCTGTGGCTGACCTCCGAGGAGACATGTCTCGTGGACCAGGAGACGGGTGTGCAATACCGTATTCGTCGTACGGAGCCTGATACCTACCGCAAGCACTTCACCGTCAAAGCGAAGAAGGGCGACGTGCTCGACCTGAAGATCTTCTTCGCACCGCTGCCCGAATCGACAAAGGACATCAGGATCTATGGTATTCCCAACTGGGGCATGATGGGTATGCCCGTGACCGTCCGCTATCAGGCATTCGGCACGTGGCAGCCTTTGGATTACGACACCATCCCGCAGTTCCATAAGCCCTATGTGTACAAAGAACACATGAGCGAGGACAAGCCCTACGACGCACAGAACTGGAACACCTGGAAGGTGATGAGGGATGCGCATCTGATCAAGCCCCTGAAAGATGGTACGATGGCATTGTGGCGCACACCCGAGGCTACTTACATCGCCATAGGCTACGAGCAGAACTGGACTACTGAGTACTGGAGTTTCGGACACGACATCAAATTGGTCGACGATAGAGGTCATCAGTATAAGATCCGTGAGATACAGGGCCTTCCAATGGACGAACTGTTCTTCATGGAGGGCAATGCCGGTGACTATGTGGCCTATGTGCTGGTCTTCGACCCCTTACCCCTGGAACTGACGAAATTCACCTATATCGTTCCTGAAGGAGAACCGTTCAACGCCTGGGGAGCCAACTGGTCAGGCTGTGTGCTTCCCTTTGAAGTCCAGCAGCTCCGCGATAACCAGCGTCTCTTTGACTATCACCCAAGAGTCATCGTAAAATGAAGAAGAAAGCCTTTATCACTATCCTCCTCGCCCTCGTCGCTGTGACGATACAGGCGCAGACGGACTCAGACATGCTCTATATCATGCCGAACAAGGACGTGTATGAGACGGGGGAGGATCTGTGGTTTAAGGCATATTTGATGGACAGGCAGACGCTGGCTTTGTCTGACAAGAGCCAGACACTCTATCTGCAAATGCGGAACGAGGCAGGTGAGGTGGTATGGAATGGGAAATATCTCCTGACGGCAGGACGGGGCGACGGGCAGATATATATCGATGAGAACTGGCCGCAACAGGAATACTATCTGGAGGGTTATACCCGTTCGTCATTCACCTCTGACACCACCATCGCCATCCGTCCCCGTCACATCCGGGTCGTGGAGCGTGTGACGCAAATGGACACCATCTCTTCTGAAGCCGTCAAACGTGATTCAATCGACAGACTGACGACCAAACACCGCTTCGACCTCTTTCCAGAGGGTGGACACCTGATAGACGGCATCAACTCGGTAGTAGCCTTCAAGGCCACCTACGGCAATGGGATGCCGGAAGAGGTCTCTGGCAGGGTGATGGAGAATGGCCGGGAGATTGAAACCTTCAAGAGCCAGCACGACGGTATGGGCAGTTTTACCCTGACCCCGCGAAGGGAGAAAGACTATCAGGTGGTGCTGGCTGATGGCAGGTCTTTCCCTCTTCCTGAGATACAACGTTTTGGTATGACGCTGCGTGTCACACGCAATAACAAATCTGGTATCATCATCATGGTATCTGCATCCGACGACTATGCCCGTCCGTTTACCATCCTGGCCAAGATGCGGGGAATGGCATGCTGTCGTGCAAAGGGCACCGTCAAAGGTCATCAGAAAGTAAAAATGCCTTTGGAGACATTCCCCATGCAGGGCATCGCCGAGATTACGCTGCTCGATGGTGACCACCCTGTATCAGAACGGCTGGTCTATGTCAATCCCAGACAACGCCTGAACATCACTTCGCAGACAGACCATCAACAATACAACCGTCGTGACGGGGGCAAAGTCCGTCTGCACGTCACCGACCCTTCTGGCGATCCTGTCAAGGCAGAACTGGCCGTGAGCATCTTCGACAAAACCTATCTCTATCAGCCAGGCCATGAGACCATCCTCTCACATTGCTATCTGTCGGAAGAGATACGGGGCAGCATCTTCAATCCCACCTACTATTACGACGAACGGAACGGAAATCGTCTTCAGGCCCTCGACCTCTTGCTGATGACACAGGGCTGGCGACGCTACGTTTGGGACAGAGAGCCTTTAGAGGCACACCCGCTCCTGACGGAGGAATTGAACGGAAAGGACAAAAGAGGGCAATTGCTGATACTCAAGGCTTTTACTGCCGAGGGCGACACCTGCATCATCATGTCCGACTCTATCGGCAGATTCTCCGTCTCCCCGATGGTGATGGATCAGATGCGTGGGTCCTTCTATCTGCAGCCCTTAAACAGGAAGCCCAAACCAAAACTCGTCTTAGAGAACCCGTTCGACAGCATCAACAACTATCTGCAAGGCCGTCCAAGATATCTGACGCAGAACTTACTCACCAAGACTTATCATAAGGAGAAATATATTACCGACGGCTTAGGCACGTTAATAATAAAGGATGTCCACGTAAAGGGCAAGCGGCACATCACCCAATACGACAAGGTTTTGGAATATCTCGACAGCCTCTACATCATGTCAACGGGTGCCTGGGTATGCGAGCATCCTTGGGGGAAGTATATTAACGACTATCATAATTATTCACATCATCCCGGAGGTACTCCGTTTTGGGAGTATCATGGAGGTCGCCTGCTGCCTAAACGAGGTGAGGCCTATGGTAGATTCTTACTCGAAGAACATGGAGGGAGATGGTGGGATATGGCATGTAAGATGGGACCCATAACTTTCGATGCACCTCGATATAATAAAGAAGAGTTGTTGGATATGTTTAATATGGAATCGGCAAATGGCTATCATCCGAGGAAGGAATTCTACGAACCTGATCCCCTCGACTATTCCCCCTCGATACCAGATCCTCGAAATACTTTACAATGGAAACCTTCCATTCTCACAGATAACAATGGCAAGGCAGAAGTATCCTTCATCACCTCTGACATCAACACCGAGTTCATAGGCATCGTCGAGGCTATCGACGGCACAGGCCTCTTAGGTTCCCACTCCTTTACCTTCCATGTCATCAGAAACAAATAAATAGGAGATATGAAGAAAACTTTTATCATTGCACTGCTCACCCTTATCAGTATGACGGGGCAAGCGAAAACTTTTAAGACCATCAAGGCCCCTAAGACGATGGCTTGTGCGAATGTCTTTCAGGGCGAATTGAAAGCTAGCGGAGTCATTATGACAGACACGGTTACCACCATTCATTTCACCATGCAGTACCCTAAAGGGCAATACTTCCGTTTCGTGAAAGAAAGCTACCTCAAAGACGAGAACGGCAACCGCTATCCGCTCCGCTCTGCCGAGGGTATAGCCCTCGACACATGGGTACAATCGCTAGAGAGCGGTGTGACTGAGTTTACGATGCATTTCGAGCCGATGCCAAAACATGTGCAGATCTTTGACTTCATCGAGGGCGATGGGCGAAATGCTTTCATACTCCTCGGTATTCACGACAAGGGGACGGCTATAAAGGCACCCACATTACAACAGTTCTATGCCAATAATCATTATACGCTTCCCGCTGACTGGCTGAAGACGGACAGTGTCACCATACGAGGACGTATTGAGGGCTACGACGCTGAACGCTTCGGATTTACGGCGATGGAGAGCTATGTGTACGATGTGACGAAAAAGAACAATGGTACACTCCTGATAGAAATAGAACCCGATGGCAGGTTTGAAAAGCAAATCCAGCTCAGCTATCCCATGAAACTGTCGTTCTACGCCTCGGAGGAATCGAAGGTGGGATTCTACGAGATCCCATTCTTCGCCCGTCCTGGTGAAACCATCGACATCTCCGTGCGACCAAACGAGCAGGGACGATATGAGTGCTTCTATACCAACGGCAGCAGCCATGATGTGGAACGATGGCTGAAGTCAGACTTGCGATTACAGGAATTAAGCAGAGCTCTCAATACTTTCGAGGGGAATTTCAATGAAGCCAACCTCATGGCCGATCAAATATGGCAGAACATGTTGAACCGTATCGACATGATCAGCCGTCGTGACCACTTCACGCCTATGGAGGTACATCTGGCCTTAGGCGAGATGCAGTCCATTTACGCTTTAGCCCTGATGGACTATGCCATGTATCATGAAGACAGGCTATCCCCTTGGAAAGAAAATGAAGACGGAAGTTGGACACAATTGGTGACCGACAGCGTGGAACTGCAAACCGTTAGAAATGTCAACAACTACAAGGCTTTGCAGCGCGTTGATTTCGACAACCCGTTACTGTTGATGAGCCACGACTTCTATTTTACCCTCAACCGTATTCAGTTTGCCGGACCCGTCCGCAAAGTCAAACAGGAAGTGATGGAGGCCGAAGACGGCACATTCGCCTACGACTTTGCAAAAAGAAAGCTCTCTATCGATAAGAGCAACGTCATGTTAGGCGAGTTGACGGGCAAGCCTGATAATCTGACGGCACAACTCTGCATGCTCAATGATATGCAGAGCAGCTTCGACCTATGGCGGCAGAATGAGGTGGCGATACCCATCATTATGGCAGATACGACGATTGTCAAGGAACAACGCGACTCTATTGCAGCCAACACCGAATCGGTGAGCAACATGTATCCCCTTTATCTCTCTGCGCTCATACATCCCTATGTGCGCCAGAAGGCTGAGGAGTTCTATCAGATCAGGATGTCGCAGACAGAATTAACAACGCCATTGCCAGAAGGCCCTGGTGCAGAGATCATCCGCGATGTTATAGCTAAATACCCAGGTCGTTACTTGATGATCGACTTCTGGGGCATGGGTTGCGGTCCCTGTCGTGCAGCCATCCAGAGCAGTAAAGCTCTGCGGGCAGAGATTGCCAAGCGCGACGATGTGAAACTTATCTTCATTGCCGGTGAACGAACAGCCGAGGGTAGCGAGGCCTATAAGAAATATGTGGTAGAATGGCTTGCTGGCGAAGAAACCCTTTGCGTCAGTAACGATAACTTCCGTCGTCTGCAAGAACTCTTGGATTTCAGCGGTATCCCTCACTACGAGACCTTCACCCCCGATGGTCGACGTGTCCGTGAAGACATCCAGCTCCACGGCCTCCATAACTTTGATTTCGAATTGCAATCCCTAAAAGAGAAGCTGCAATGAAGAACCGCGAATGTCCATATTGCCATCAGACAGTATCCCTGAAGTGGTGCCTCAAGTATCTGCTGAGGGGTACCGACTACTCGACGGTTTGCAACCATTGCGGCAGGAGTATCAAACTGGCGAAAGAACCAATACCAGGTTTCAAATATAGTTTTATGGCTGGTTTCCTGAGCATTTACATACCGATGCAAGTATGCTTATATGCCTTCAACACGACATTTGTCGAAGCGTTGATTTACAGTTTGCCCTTTGTCATCGTGTGTCTGTCTGTGAGTGCCTACCTGACTCTTCGGAGTTTATTTTTTGACGGAGATATTTAATCAAACAAACAATATGAAAGAAATCAAAATCAACGTATCCCCAAAGGTGTGGATTTACATATTATTGGTAATGATAGCCGTATTTGCAGTTATCATGGGTGTTAGCGCCGCCATTGGAGGATCGGGGGCTATAGGGGCTAATAAGTATCATATGATAACGCTTTTTGTCTGCATCGCTGCATTCAATTTAGTCCCTGCATACTTTAAACGCAAGACCCATCTTGTTATCACAGATGTTCAGTTGAGAGTGAACGCTTCGGAACCATGGGTCGTACAACTGTCAGGTGTTGATTCTTTTTACGTAGGCAAGTACAAAGGCCGCAAGTTTATTGGCATACGCTATAAAGACAATGTTGAGGCAGGTATCACGGACGAGGAGATTGCTAAGGATCGCAAACAGCGCTTCAAAGCAGCCCTCCAGGGTTATCCCTACGAAGTCTACGTAGGCTTCCTGTCGTTGAAACCACAAGAAATCTGCAATCTGCTGAACGCTCGCATTAAAAAGGAGCGTTAGCAGGGTGTGTGTGTTAAATAATCATAAAACACACATCTGTCTATTATATAAAAGAGGTGCGAATGGAAAAATGTTCGTACCTTTGCAGTCCGATTATTGGGGAGAGACTTAGAATCCCCGTGGTCTGAGGTGTGAATAGCGGCGTCTTTGGCCGGGCGCAGTGGTTCGTGAATCGTCAGTCCAGAAAGCCTGGAGGGAGTAATCCCGAAGGGGACGTTCGTTAGACTTGCAGCCGGGTTTAGACTCTCGGATGTGGGTTTATGTGCGTACAACAATTAAGTAAAACTGTTTATTAGTAGTAAAATTAAAAGAAATGAACACTTTAAGTTACAAGACGCTTTCCGTGAACAAGGAAACAGCAAAGAAGGAGTGGGTGGTAATCGATGCCACAGACCAGGTTGTTGGTCGTCTCGCTTCTAAGGTAGCCAAGCTCATTCGCGGAAAGTACAAGCCAACTTTCACGCCGCACGTTGACTGCGGTGACAACGTCATCCTTATCAATGCCGATAAGGTGGTATTCACTGGTAAGAAAGAGACCGACAAGGTCTACACCCGTTACACGGGCTATCCTGGTGGCCAGCGCTTCCAGACACCTGCCGAGCTGCGCAAGCGCAACGGTGGTGTAGAGAAGTTCCTCCGCCATGCCGTGAAGGGTATGCTGCCGAAGGGTCCCCTCGGACGCAGCCTGCTGAACAACCTCTACATCTACGAGGGTACCGAGCATCCCCATGCCGCTCAGCAGCCGAAGACGATTGACATCAACCAGTACAAATAAATAATTAAGAAAGTTATGGAAGTAATCAACGCAATAGGTCGTCGCAAGAGCTCTGTAGCCCGTGTATATATTTCTGAGGGTACAGGCAAGATCACGATCAACAAGAAGGAATTAGAGACTTATTTCCCCTCAGCCATTCTGCAGTATGTGGTGAAGCAGCCGCTGAACCTGCTGTCTGTCGCTGAGAAGTACGACATCAAGGCCAACCTCGACGGTGGTGGTTTCACAGGTCAGAGCCAGGCTCTGCGCCTCGCCATTGCCCGCGCCCTGGTGAAGATCAATGAGGAAGACAAGAAGCAGCTGAAGGACGCCGGATTCCTGACACGCGACAGCCGTGAGGTAGAGCGTAAGAAGCCGGGACAGCCGAAGGCACGTCGTCGCTTCCAGTTCAGTAAGCGTTAATCTTGACTGTAGAGTTGAGACTATAGATTATAGACAAAACGCTATTGGACTATGTTTAGCATCTAAACCGGATCGACTTGATTCAATTATCAATTACCCTCCGGCTGATTCTGGACAAAAGAATTAAAAAGAAAGTAAACAACAAAAAAGAATTAAGAAAATGTCAAGAACAAATTTTGATCAGTTGCTGCAGGCTGGCTGTCATTTCGGTCACCTGAAGCGTAAGTGGAACCCCGCCATGGCTCCCTACATCTACACCGAGCGCAATGGTATCCACATCATCGACCTGCACAAGACGGCTGCCAAGATCGACGAGGCTGCCGACGCCCTGAAGCAGATTGCCAAGAGTGGCAAGAAAGTGCTGTTCGTCGCTACTAAGAAACAGACCAAGGAAGTGATCGCCGAGAAGGCCACCAGCGTAGGCATGCCTTACGTCATCGAGCGCTGGCCCGGTGGTATGCTCACCAACTTCCCCACCATCCGCAAGGCCGTGAAGAA
>ONCZ01000043.1 GCA_900316445.1 uncultured Prevotellaceae bacterium
ACCCGACATCACACCAGCCATCCCCAGCAGGGCGAAGTTCTTCTCCGGCACATAAACACCAATCTGGTTGATATTCCACAGACGTGAGAAGAGGAAGCCTGCGAAACATCCGATGAACAATGAAGGCGCGAACGTACCACCACAACCGCCACCGCCATTGGTGGCCGAAGTGGCGATTACCTTTGTCAGCAATACCAACGCAATAAAGGGTATCAGCATAGCGCCCTGACCAGCAAACAATGAGTTGTCCAGAATCTGGTTCCAGTCAGCTTCCGTTCGTCCGTTCAGCAGAAGGTTGATGCTGCTATACCCCTCGCCATACAAAGCAGGGAACAGGAAGATCAGCAGACTCAACACCGTTCCACCAATAGCCAGACGGATATACGGCTTATCCTTGAAACGGGCAAAGACATCCTCACAGGCACCCATCATCCGGATGAAATAGAGCGACACCAAGCCACAAGTGATACCCAATAGCACACAAGCCGGAATCCGTTGTACCGACCACACGCTGTCAAGATGGAACGTAAACAGCGCTGCATCACCACTAAATATATAGGTAAAACAGGTAGCCGTCACACAAGAGACGAGAATCGGCAACAGTGCAGACATCGTCATATCGATCATCAGCACCTCCAGGGTAAACACCAGTCCGGCTATCGGAGCCTTAAAGATGCCGGCGATAGCACCAGCCGCACCACAGCCTACGAGTGTCATCAACATCTTCCGGTCCATATGGAACAGCTTTCCGAGGTTCGAACCAATAGCAGAACCCGTCAGCACAATAGGAGCCTCAGCTCCCACAGAACCACCGAAGCCGATGGTGATGGCCGAGGCAATGACAGACGACCAACAGTTGTGGGACTTCAATCTCGACCTGTTCGACGAGATGGCATAGAGGATACGGGTAATTCCGTGAGAGATATTGTCTTTGACGATATATCGTACGAACAACGATGTCAGATAGATACCTACAACGGGATAGACCAAATAAAGCCAGTTGGCTCCCGTACGGTCGAAGGAACTGGTGAGCAGATAGACGATCTGGTTGATGATCCAATGGAGCACAAAAGCCGCCACAGCCGCAAAGAAGCCGACAATCAGCGCGAGGATGATCATAAACATCTTCTCGCTGATATGCTCCACCCGCCATTCGTGCAGCCGTTGGAGCCACTTAGGTCGTCTATCGTTTACTGCTGCTTCCATTTTGTTTAAACACGGATTATAAGGATTTTATGGATTTTTCTGGCGGTAGCCTCCTTATAATCCTTATAATCCGTGTTATTATAATAATTCATTTTTGTTATTTTCTTATTATTTCTACTTCGCCGTTCTCCTTTAGTTTGATGATGCTCGACGGGGTGTGGGGCTTATGCTCCTGGCGGCGGCTCCAGCACACATAGTCCACAGCCTCCAGAATCCGAGGGTCGATATCACCATAGTTCTGTGCTGCAGGCTCTCCGCTGATATTCGCAGAGGTAGAAACGATGGCCTTCTGGAAACGATAGCAGAGTTCCTTCGAGAAAGGCTCGTTGGTGATGCGAATTCCCACACTACCATCATCGGCAATCAGGTTCTCCGCCAGATTGATAGCGCCATCGAGGATGAGCGTCGTCGGTTTGGCATCACTCTCTTTCAGACTATCAATCAGTTGCCAGGCGACATCAGGCACATTCCTGAAATAGCGTTGCATACGGGCATCTGAGTCCACCAGACATATGAGCGCCTTCGAGTCGTCACGCTGTTTGATGGCATACACCCGCTTTACAGCCTCAACATTCGTGGCATCACAACCGATGCCCCAGACGGTATCCGTCGGATAGAGGATCACCCCGCCCTTCCGCATCGTCTCTACTGCCTTTTTTATATCTTCTTCTCTTGTCATCAGAATTCACTCGTAAAGTGGAACTTGATATGCTTGAAGTCCTCCTGCGCCATTGACAACACATAACCAGAGTCTGCGAGGAACACATCGCGACCCTCCTTATCCTTGGCCATATACTGATATTTGCGCTTCTTGAAGTTCTCCAACTCGGCATCGTCATCACTCTCAATCCAGCAGGCCTTATAGAGATGTACGGGCTCCCAGCGGCACTTGGCGTTGTACTCATTCTCCAAGCGATACTGAATCACCTCGAACTGCAGCTGACCGACAGTACCAATGATCTTACGGTTGTTGAACTGATTGACGAACAACTGGGCCACACCCTCATCCATCAATTGGTCGATACCCTTCTGCAACTGCTTCGACTTCATCGGGTCGTCGTTCTCGATATACTTGAACAGCTCCGGCGAGAACGAGGGCAATCCGCGGAAATGCAGTTGTTCGCCCTCCGTCAGCGTGTCACCTATTTTAAATATACCACCCGTATCAGGCAGGCCTACGATATCTCCAGGCCACGCCTCATCGATGGTAGACTTACGCTGAGCCATAAACTGTGTGGGTGAGGTAAAGCGCATCGTCTTCCCTTGACGCACGTGCAGATAAGGCTGATTACGGCGGAACTGACCGCTGCACACCTTACAGAAGGCGATACACGAGCGGTGGTTGGGATCGATATTGGCGGTAATCTTGAAGATGAATCCTGTGAATTTGGGCTCTTCTGGCTGCACGTCGCGCTCTTCAGCTTTCGTCGGACGAGGTGATGGAGCAATCTCCACAAAGCAGTTCAGCAGCTCCTGCACACCGAAGTTGTTCAGGGCCGAGCCGAAGAAAACAGGTGCTACCTCGGCGTTTCTATAGGTCTCGACATCGAATTCTGGATAGACACCATCGACGAGTTCCAGGTCTTCACGCAGTTTCTGAGCATCCTGCTCCCCTACCCGCTTGTCGAGTTCCTCGCTGTCGATGTCCACTTCCACCTTCTCCGTCACACGCTGCTTATCGGGAGTGAAGAGGTCAAGTTTCTGTTCATAGATGTTATACACGCCCTTGAACTTTGCGCCCTGATTGATGGGCCAGGACAAAGGACGCACGCTGATCTCCAGTTCCTGCTCCAGTTCGTCAAGCAGGTCGAAGGGATCGCGACCCTCACGGTCCATCTTGTTGATGAAGATGATGACGGGCGTCTTTCTCATACGGCAGACGGTCATCAGTTTTCTGGTCTGTGTCTCCACACCCTTCGCACCATCAACAACGATGATAGCTGAATCCACAGCCGTCAGCGTGCGGAAGGTATCCTCGGCAAAGTCCTGGTGACCAGGGGTATCGAGGATGTTTACCTTATATTCAATGTCTGAGCCCTCTGGCTGGTAGTCGAACTCCATCACAGAGGTAGACACCGAGATACCACGTTGTTTCTCGATGTCCATCCAGTCAGAGGTTGCCGTCTTCTTGATCTTGTTGTTCTTGACGGCACCGGCCACCTGTATCTGTCCGCCGAACAGCAGGAACTTCTCTGTCAGCGTGGTCTTACCGGCATCCGGGTGCGATATAATCGCAAATGTCCTTCTTCTATCTATCTCTTGATTCATAATTTCTGCTTTTAGGCACGAATTACGCGAATTAACACGAATTATTTATATTTGTGTCCCTTTGTAAATAATTTCCTTTTTACCTTTAATGAATGCCCAAAGTTTATGAGCAATCCTATTTCTTTATGACAAGCAACCAAATAATTAACCAATTGCCATTCATGTTCTGGTCGCAAATCAGCTACAGCCTTCAATTCTACAATCACTTGGTCTTCGACTATCATATCAGGGATATAGTGTCCAACTACTTCGCCTTTATAAAACACATCGATTGGTTTCTGACACTCACACCTCATTCCACGTTTTGTTAACTCTTTATAGAGTGCATTACCATATACAGCCTCCAAAAATCCAAAACCTAATTCTCGATGAACTTCTTGAGCCGCACCAATAATTTTACTCGTATATTCGTCTTCAAACAACATGATTCGTGTTAATTCGTGAAATTCGTGCCAAAAATTAAATCAACTGTCGAACACACTCGGCGAGGGATTCTTCCCAGTAGGGGATCTCAAGGCCGTAAGTCTGTTTGATTTTGGTTTTATCGAGCACGGAGTAGTGCGGACGGGCGGCGGGAGTCGGATACTCCTCGGTGTGAAGAGGACGCACGTGACAGGTCGTGATACCGGCAATGCGATGGATGGCCTTCGTAAAGTCGTACCACGAGATGACGCCCTCGTTCGAGAAGTGATAGAGTCCGGGCTTCACACCCTGATTGATGGCGGCGAAAATCGCCACAGCAAGGTCTCGGGCATACGTCGGCGTACCAATTTGGTCGAAGATCACGCCTAACTCAGGTTTTTCCTTTCCCAGACGGATCATCGTCTTCACGAAGTTGTTGCCAAAAGTGGAGTACAGCCACGCCGTACGAATGATCATCGACTGCTCGCAGGCAGCCGTCACAGCCTTCTCACCGTCGAGCTTCGTCGAACCGTAAACGCTGTTCGGACACACGGGATCAGTCTCGACATACGGCGTATGGTTCGTGCCGTCGAACACGTAGTCCGTCGAAATCTGTATCATCCATCCGCCACGCTTGCCGATAGCCTCAGCCAGATAGCCAGGCGCCACAGCATTCAGCAGATGGCACAATTCCTGGTTTTCCTCCGCCTTGTCCACAGCGGTATAGGCGGCACAATTCACGATGCCATCAATATCATTCTCGCTCACGAACGCCTCAATGGCCTCCTTGCTGGTGATGTCCAGCTCGGCCACGTCCGTATTAAAACAGGTATGCTGGGGATTCACCTTCTCCAGCAACTGCATTTCATTTCCCAATTGGCCATTACAGCCTGTAATCAATATCTTCATACAACAACTAATTTATTCACGACAACTATGACAACCAAGACAACTTCCAAGCTTTTCCAACTCCGCAGACGGCAGTTGCCGTCGTAGGCCAAAAGTTGTCATAGTTGTCCAAGTTGTCGTTATCATCATGCATCTTGTTTTCTTATTCAAATTTCAATCCTTCTTCTTTATCTTTGTGATAATAGTCGCTGAGCATGCCGATGAAGGTTGAGATCTCTTTCACGGCGTGGGCCGTCTCAGGAGAGATGTCCTTCTTTCGCAATCGCAGCAGCATCACACCATAGAGCGAGTTGAAACACGTCTCGATTTCATTCTCATCTTTGTTAGCCCCACGGTTGCGCAGTTCCACGATGAACGGCAGCACCTTGTAGTAAGCCGTGTTATAAAAGGGGAACTTCGGCGACTGCAACAGCTGTTCATGCAACTCTATCAGCATCTGCAGCGTCACCTTGTTGATCTGAAGGTGACCCTTTTCCCTGCAACCCTCCTGATTCATCATCCTGATCAGATTCCCGAACCAGTCGATTTCCTCTTCCTTCTGTTCCTCCGTATAGTCAAATCGGCTGACATACTCGTCGCGGATTCTCCTCAGCGAGCAGTCGAACGCCCTTATGGTGTCCTCTATCTGCCACATATACAGCAGATATTCTGCGATATTCTTCTTTCTTAATTCGTTTGCGATTATCATCTTAACTAATGGATAACGGACAATGGATAATGGATAAATCTATGTCCAGTTTTTCTTTGTCGTTTTAATTGATGAAATTAATATCCTAATGATTTCGTCCAACTCACTTTTAAGAGAGTCGCATGCAGTCTTCTCCAAATAGTCTGTTCTTGACAGAATAATAAGCCAATAAGAAGTTTCTGTAGCTTCTTTCAATGCGATACTCATCTTGCTAACGAAGTCTGCCGGACTTTGAGCCTGAGTTCCCTCGTGTATATTTGCGCCTATACTCGTTCCACTCCTGAGGATCTGTTTTGACATAATATGTTCATTTTTCTTTTCTGTCAAATACTTATAGCATTTCACAATTCGGATAGCAAATTCTATACTCTTTTCAGCCAATATATTATTCTCTGCCATAACTGCCTCATTTATCCATTATCCATTGTCCATTATCCATTAGAAGAATCGTATAAGATTCGTCGTCAGACCCAGCAACATGAGCACACTGACAATGATCACGGCCACACCGATGATCTGATTGATGATGCGGATACCCGCCGTGTCGAACTTAGTCCGGATGCGGTCCACCAGCCACGTCAGTCCCCACCACCATAACAAGGCTCCACCCACGATACTGGCAAAGCCCACGAGCATCTCGAACGGATGGTCTGGCAGCACAAAAGCGAACTGGGCATAGAGGGCAAGGAACAGGAAGATAATCAGCGGGTTGGAGAATGTCACGAGGAACGCCGTCCAGGTGTTATACCACAGCGTACCCTTCTGTTGTCCAGACTTATGCATCTTCTTCGTGGGGTCACTCTTATAAGTGTACAGGCCGAAGCACAACAGCATGATACTACCGCCCATCTGCAGGTAGAATCGGTTCTCGTCGTTGTTGATCAGGTCCATCACGAACGACATACCGAAACCTGCGAAGCCGGCATACAGGATATCGCTGACGGCAGCACCCACACCTGTGGCCATACCATACCAACGTCCTTTGTTCAGTGTTCGCTGCACACAAAGGATGCCGACGGGTCCCATCGGAGCGCTGGCAATCATCCCGATCATCATCCCCTTGAAGATGAAATCCAATATATTAATAGGTATATGTATGGGCATATCGAGTGCAAAGTTACGCAATTATATTGAAATGAGCAAGGAAAACGGGGATTATTTATTGTTTTTGCGGTCTTCGTTCTCATAAGAAGGTGACTGCAGGGTCTGAACTTGAACGGCTAAGACTCGGAGGATAACGTTAGGAAAGTGACAGGGAACTCGGATGAAACCGATGTTTATGTCCGTATAAAACGTTCGTCGACATCAGTCAACGCATTCGTCGACTTAAGTCAACGAACAATTTGACTCCAGTCAACGAACCTTTTGACATAGTGTCAACGAGTGCTTTAACTGATTTTCAGGCACATCATCGTAAGGTCATCGTTGGGGGCTGCACCGTTGCGATGTTGCTTCACTTCGGCCATCAGCTTGTCGATGACCTCTTTGGCATTCTTGAAAGTGGTGTGATTCAGCAATTCAATCAGACGGTCGTCGCCGAACTGAACCTGTTCTCGGTCCTCCGCTTCATTCAGTCCATCGGTATAAACCATCAACGGCATTCCCTTGATGGAATCGACATGCTCCTCTTTAAATTGCAGGCCCGGCCACATGCCTATAGGTGCATTGGGAACCATATCGAGGAAGGTCCATTGGCCTGCCTTGTCCTTGACCAGAGGCGGATTATGCCCTGCATTGCAGAACTCGAGATGACCCGTCTTCAGATCCGCCAGTCCGAGGAACATCGTGACAAACATACCCTGCTCGTTGTCCTCCACCAAGGCGGCATTCATACGGGTGGCAATCTCTGCAGGTTCCATGCCCTGTGCGGCCAAAGTCCGGAACAATCTTGTGGCTTGCGCCATGAAGAGCGAGGCCGGCACACCCTTGCCCGACACATCGCCGAGGGTGAAATACAGTTTGTCGCCGATGAGCAGATAGCCGTAAAGGTCGCCTCCCACCTCCTTCGCAGGCTCAATCACAGCGTAAATGTCCAGTCCCTCCTGATCAGGGAAGATATTCGGCACCATCGACATCTGGATATCCCTTGCGATACGCAGCTCACTCTCAATACGTTCCTTGGCTGCCGTCGTCTCTTCCAACTTGTCATAGGCCTCTTGCAGCTTCGTATGAGCATGCTCCAATCGTTTCGCAGAACGATAACGGAAGAAGATAAAGGTCGAGAAGAACGTGATGACCAAACCTAACGCAACGAGGGCGCTGATGAGTCGCTGGCGATCCATATCAGCCTGCTGATGGGCTATCTCGGCCTCTTTCCCCTGAGTATCGTAGATGGTGGCCATCTCAGCCGTCGTGCTGTTCTTCTGGAGAGTGATGGCAGAGTCAAGGACGGCCAGAATACGCTTGCCTGCAACAAGGGCGGAATCGCTGCGGCCAGCGTTGGCATTGGAGATGTACTTGGGCAGCATATAGAGCTGGATGTTGTCGAGTGTCGCCTCCATACCCATATCGCTCAGTACCTGGTCGAGATAACGGTAGTTATTAGCTGCCTCCCTAAAACGCATGGCCGCCACGAGATACTCGTTGGCATTGATATGTCCTGCACCGGTTTTGGAGTAGTCCGTCTTCAGGAAAGCCTGATAGGCTTTGGCCGCCTCTTCCTTCTGGCCCAGTCCCTGACGGGCAACGGCCCGCATAATCTCAATACGGCCCTGATACTCATCGAAATATTCCGAACGTGCATCAGGACGCTCCCTATACATATTTAATAACATCTCCGTACGGTCTATCCAATAGATTGACTCAGCATAACGGCGCATGTTGATATAGGCCAGACTTGTGTAGACCGTTCCGATGACGGCTTCCTGGAATCCGCGGCCCGTGCTGTCAGACTGCCAACGGTTGGCATAATGTCCTCGGGCGGTAAGGAAACTCTCGTTGGCCTCCTTGTCTTGTCCGAGGTTCAGCTGGCAGCAGCCGATATTGTTCAGCAAGATGGCATAGTCGATATCGGAACCTATGCCCGTCTGGTCCATCTTCTTTACGGCGGGAATAGCCACACGGAGAGAACCTTCGTAATCGCCTCTCACCAGGAGCAACTCAGACAGACGGCGCGCCACCTTATTATAACTAAGCATATCCTCGTCGCTCTCAGCCTTGCTCTCAAGTGCCTTCCAGTAATACTGCTCCGACTTGCGGTACTGTCCCTGACGGTAATAGGCGACGCCTCGCCAACGGTTTGCATCAAGCTTTGACAAATCACCTACTGCCTCGAAACTGTCAGCAAGCGCCAGCATACGCTCATAGTCTTTCACAAGCCCCACATTGAAAAGCACGCTGTCGGCATGTCCCGACTTGATAATCCTCTCCTCATGGTCTGCCTTCCCACACGAAAAGGCAACGACAAGGAGGAGAAGCATCGGCATCACTATCAGTGTTCTTGAACTCTTTCGCATATCAAAATAGTCTAGAAGATGGCACAAAATTACGAATATTTTTCAATCTGACAAACATTTATCCAAATTAAATGCTAAAAAATCGGGAAAAGGAGATATGATTTCAAAAATAATTCGTAACTTTGTACCCAAATAATAGATTATAAACAACAAAACCAAAAATTATGAACGAACAAAACGCAGCAATCAAGCCCTATGTAATCGGCTTGGACTTAGGAGGAACGAACTCCGTTTTCGGCATCGTGGATGCCCGTGGTGAGATCAAGGCAACGACAGCCATCAAGACTGGTACCTATGAGAAAGTGGAAGACTATGTAGACGCCTGTGTTGAGGCGCTGCAGGTAATCATCGACCAAGTAGGCGGCATCGAGAAGATCAAGGCTATGGGTATCGGCGCTCCCAACGGTAATTATTATAACGGTACGATTGAGTTCGCTCCGAACCTCTCTTGGGCAAAGAGTGGTGTGATACCTCTCGCCAAGTTGTTCAGCGAGCGTCTGAACAATATCCCCGTTGCTCTGACCAACGACGCCAATGCCGCTGCCATCGGTGAGATGGTGTATGGTGTGGCCCGTGGTATGAAGAATTTCATCGTCATCACCCTTGGTACGGGTGTCGGATCAGGTATCGTGGTGAACGGTCAGTTGCTCTACGGTCACGACGGTTTCGCAGGAGAGTTGGGTCACGTCACGATGGTTCGTGGTGCTGAAGGACGCAGTTGTGGTTGCGGACGTACTGGTTGCTTGGAGGCTTATTGCTCAGCAACGGGTGTAGCCCGTACGGCCCGTGAACTGTTGGCCAAGACAGACCGTCCGTCTCTGCTCCGTGATATGGATCCGGAAAAGATCACTTCTCTCGACGTATCTATCGCAGCAGGCAAGGGCGACGAGCTGGCCAAGGAGATTTATGAGTTCACAGGTAAGATGCTGGGTGAGGCTTGTGCCGACTTTGCTGCCTTCTCTTCGCCTGAGGCATTCATCTTCTTCGGCGGTATGGTGAAGGCTGGTGAGCTGATTATGAAGCCCATCCGCGAAGCCTACAACAACCACGTGATGAACATCTTCAAGAACAAAGCTCAGTTCCTGGTGAGTGGTCTCGACGGTGCCTCGGCTGCCGTACTCGGTGCCTCGGCTATCGGCTGGGAGATCCAATAAGGACGTTCTAAGATAACGTTTACGTTGTTTTTCCGGCAATATAGTTCGTAGTATTCACGGATTTTACGTACCTTTGTGCGCAAATTGTGAGACTACGAACTAAATGCATAATAAAATGAAGAAAAGAACCCTATGGCTCGTGCTAAGTCTTCTCGCTCCAGTATTGGCAATCGCCCAAGGCTGGGACGAGGCGATGTACAAGCAGATTGAGCAGAGTATCCGTGAACCGCAGTTTGCGGACAAGACCTACCCGATCACCAAGTATGGTGCCAGTCCTGATGTAACGGCAGCCAAGAACCAGAAGGCCATCCAAAAGGCCATCGACCAGTGCTCGAAGAAGGGCGGTGGAAAGGTTATTGTGCCTGCCGGACAGAAATTCCTTACGGGAGCCATCACGCTGAAGAGTGGTGTGAATCTCGTGGTTGAGGAGGGCGCTGTCTTGGAGTTTGCCTTCGAGCCAGAGCTCTACCCTATTGTGGAAACATCGTGGGAAGGACTGGAGTGCTTCAACCTCTCACCTTGCGTCTATGCCTTTGGTGCCAAGAACATCGCCATCACGGGTAAGGGAACCATTGACGGTGGCGGTTCGAACGACACGTGGTGGCCCTGGAACGGCAATCCCCGCTTCGGCTGGAAGGAAGGAATGATCAGTCAGCGCATCGAGTCAAGGCCCCGCCTGCTGAAGAACGGCGAGGATGGCATACCTATGTATAATGAAAAAGGTGAACGTTCGCCAGAGCGCGTCTTCGGTCCTAAGGATGGTCTGAGGCCGCAGCTCGTCAGTTTCAATAAGTGCGAAGGCATCTTGTTGGAAGATGTTACGCTGTTGCGTTCGCCGTTCTGGGTGATCCATCCCCTCCACTCTACCGACATCACCGTCCGTCGGGTGAAGATGATCAACGACGGTCCCAACGGCGACGGCTGTGATCCGGAGTGCTGCGATCGTGTTCTCATCGAGGATTGTTTCTTCAATACGGGCGATGACTGTATCGCCATTAAGAGCGGCCGTAACCGTGACGGTAGGGAAAGAAATATGCCCTCAAAGAACATCATCATCCGCAACTGCGAGATGAAGAACGGTCACGGCGGTGTGGTTATCGGTTCAGAGATCTCCGGAGGCTGCCAGAATGTCTTTGCCCACGACTGTGTGATGGATTCTCCGGAACTGGAACGTGTGCTGCGCATCAAGACGAACTCCTGCCGAGGCGGCATCATCGAGAACATCAATATGAAGGACATCAAGGTGGGTATCTGCAAAGAGAGCGTGCTGAAGATCAACCTCGATTACGAGCATAATGAGGTCTGCTGCAGAGGCTACTATCCCACCGTCCGCAACGTCTATATGGAGAACGTCACCAGCGAGAAGTCTAAGTATGGTGTTCAGATCATTGGTCTCGACGAAGACACCTATGTTTACGATGTTCTGGTGAAGAACTGCAAGTTCAACGGCGTACAGGCAGGTAACTTCTCTTCCGGCAAGACTAGGAATATCACTTTCGACAATCTCTTCCTGAACGGAAGTCTCGTATTGCAGGAGATGCCCTACAAGCACTATAGCGAGTGGCTCACTTATTCAGAGATGAAGCGTGTGCCGAAGAGTTATCTGCTTGATTTCTCGACGAGGCCCAAATGGAGCTACGTGATGGGCATCGAATTGGAGGGTATGCTCGACACCTATTTAAAATATGGAGGCGAGGACATCCGCCAATACTGCCAGGAATATACCGATACGATGATCAATGCCCAAGGTGACATCCGGGGCTACGACATCCTCGACTATAACCTCGACAATATCCGTACAGGGCATTTCGTGACCCGTATGTATCAGAAGTGGCCTGAGGCAAAGAACCTGCTGGCTATGAAAACGATGATGAAACAGTTGGAGAACCAGCCGCGCACTATCGCTGACAAGGTATTCTGGCACAAGGCCATCTACGCCTATCAGGTTTGGCTCGACGGCATTTTCATGGGACTGCCCTATCGTGTGCTGACAGCGCCAATCACCACCTCTGCCAAAGAGGCCAAGAAAGGAGCTATCACGAAAATCTACGATGATGCTGTGAATCAGCTCGTTATCACCTACCAACGTACGCTCGATCCAAAGACTGGCCTGAATCGTCACGCCTATGACGAGACACGCAACACCTTCTGGGCCGACAAAGAAACCGGACTTTCACAGCATTGCTGGGGCCGAGCCCAGGGTTGGTACACGATGGCACTCATCGAAGTTCTCGATGCTCTGCCCGAGGACTACGCCCGTCGCTCAGAAGTCATCGACCTCCTGACTAAGGATTTCGACGCCATTTTGAAGTGGCAGGACCAGAAGAGCGGTGTATGGTATCAGGTGATGGACTCTCCACAGCGTGAGGGCAATTATCTTGAAAGCACTTGCTCTGCGATGTTCACCTATGCCCTGCTGAAGGCTTTCCGTAAGGGTTATGTCGGTGAAAAATACCGCGATGCCGGGATCAAAGCCTATAAGGGTATCATCAACAACTTCATCCGTGTGAATGCCGACAAGACAATTTCACTCACCAACTGCTGTTCGGTGGCTGGTCTTGGTCCTGCTGCTACACCTGAGGTTATCGCTGCCATGAAGAAGGTGAACCCCAAGGGCACCGTCAATGAGAACCAAAAGCGTGACGGCAGTTATGACTACTACCTCTCCGAGCCCATCCGCGACAATGATGCTAAGGGTGTTGGTCCCTTTATCTGGGCCTCACTCGAAATGGAGATGTTAGGCTACGACACAACGAACACTACAACTAAATAATATAATTGAGACAAACAATGATGAAGAATATCCTATTAACAATTGTAATGGCTGTCGGCACCATGACAGCAATAGCACAAGAGGAAATCCCCGCCTTCCCTGGTGCAGAAGGACACGGACGTTATATAACAGGAGGACGTGGTGGCGAAATCAGGCATGTCACAAACCTCAACGACTCTGGTGCCGGTTCCTTGCGAGAGGCACTACAAGGAAATGATGCAAAGACCATCGTCTTCGATGTGAGTGGTTATATAGATTTGAAGTCTCAGTTGGATATAACCTCCAACACCACCATCGCCGGTCAGACTGCCCCTTATCCAGGTATTACCTTGCGCTACTATACCATCTACTTCGGTAAATGCGATAATGTGATTGTGCGTTTTCTCCGTTTCCGCCGCAGTCAGGTGAAAGACGTGAACGACGGTGCCGATGCCACATGGGGACGCAAGCACAATCAAATCATGCTCGACCACTGTTCATTCAGTTGGAGTATTGACGAGGTTGCATCATTCTACGACAACAACAATTTCACTATGCAGTGGTGTACGGTATCTGAGAGTCTGACTAATCCCGGACATAGCAAAGGTGCCCACGGCTATGGTGGCATCTGGGGCGGAAAACTGGCTTCTTTCCATCACAACCTTATTGCCCACGTCACCAACCGTGCTCCACGCTTCAACGGTGCACGCTATCAATGGGATGGCTATAAAACGAACATGTATTATGACCAATACCAATGGGGGAACTATGTTCAGGCAGAGAATGTCGACCTACGTAACTGCGTGATGTATAACTACCAGTCTGGCAGTGCCTGCTATGGCGGACCTGGTGGTGGCTATATCAACATCGTGAACAACTATTACAAGGCGGGGCCATCTAACAATTCGAATAAGACAGTCACCAAAGTGACTGTCGGTGCAAGCGGGAATTCCACGCCTGAGGAGCTTACCGGAATGACGAGCCGCTATTTCATCAATGGCAATTACGTGACAGCCGCTGGTTCTGGAAAGGAAGCCAATTACGACTGGAAAGGTGTGGACTATGACGGAGGTACTATACTTGTCGACGGTGAGCGATACAGCAAAGATCCGAACCACATGTATGGCAATAACGTCACTTACGCAGAAAAAGACGGTGTGGATTATGTGAAGATTAAGCTTGACGAGCCCTGTCCTACAGGTGATGTCACGACTCATACAGCCGAGAAGACTTATGAAAAGGTATTAGCCTATTGCGGAGCCTCACTCTACCGCGATGACGTGGATTCCAGAAATATGGAGGAGGTACGTACAGGAACTGCCACCTACACGGGTCCCGTTACCAAGAAGCCCGGACAGCTCGACTTTATTAATGATCCCGAAGGAGAGCAGAACGAGGCCTATCCCAGTTTCCCGGAGCTGTCATCAGAGAACCGTCCTGAAAACTATGACACCGACGGTGACGGCATGCCCGACGAATGGGAGACCGCCAACGGCCTTAACCCTAATGATGCCAACGATGCAAACACGTTTACAGTCGATACGGAAAAAGGCTGGTACACAAACGTTGAAGTCTATATGAACTCCATAGTAGAAGATATCATAAAGGGAGGGAATGCCGATGCAGAGACGACTATCAATGAATACTACCCCGCTTGTGTCAAAACAGCTATCAGATCATTGAAGTCAACCTCAAGCATCCTCAACACCGAATACTATTCGCTCGAAGGTTTTAGGCTCGACGCTCCCCGGAAGGGAGTAACCATCCGTGTGGAGCGTATGGCTAACGGTAGCAAGACTGTTACAAAAGTTTATAAATAAAAATATCATATCTAAACATTATCTTATTAAAAACAATTCATTATGATGAGACAATTACAAAGATTTGTTACACTATGGCTACTATGTCTGCTGGCAGGTCTCGCCAAAGCCCAGGATGTGACAGCAACCTGGGATTTCAATGACGAAGCGACCGTTACCCTGTTGACTGCAGCATCTGAGACTACTGAGCCTGACACGATCAAAAGCAATGGCATCGCTCTGATCGTCGAAGCAAACGGTAATAAGATCGAACAAGCCGCAAGTGGAATCAAAACCGATGACGGTGTGACCTTTAAGGTTCAAGTCAAGAGTAATCTTGATGTGGTAACTGTAAAAGGCGGAGAAGACTTTGCCTATACGATCGGTGGCGAAGCCGCTGTAAAGGCAGACACCAGCTATACCGCAACAAAGGCAGACGTCAATAATGGCTATGTAACCATTGTCAATAATGGGGGTAGTCTGTTAAGTATCAGCGTTCTTCAAAAGGAGATACCTGAACCCTTGGATCCTCCTGCCCTTGATTCGCTGATTATCAACGGCACGAAATATGCTGCCGATTCTCTTTTCAACGAAGAATTTGAAGGAGAGTTGGAACTTGACTTTGATGCCCCGATGGTCAGTGAAAAGAATCCTGTTACTACAATTGTCAAGACTGGTAAAGTTGACGAAATCACCTATGATGGTGGCGACACGGAATGTACGGTTGTAATAAAGATGAGTTCCGATGACGACCAAACGGTACAATATACATTGAAAGTCACCCAGAAGCCCAGCGCCAAGCTGACCTATTATGACAGTGATGGTGTTACCATCTTGGCGGAAGCACGTCGGGAGATAGGCACGACCATCGATCACTTTGACGTCAGTGATGATGCTGTCACAGTCAAGAAAGGCTACAAGATGCGTGGCTGGTACCACGAAGCTGACGGTGGTCGCAAATTTACCGTTGGCGAAACCGTCGATTACGACATCAGCCTCTATGCCTTAGCAACCATCATAGAAGAGGCCAGCACATCTGCCATATACAACTATGACCTCACCGACATATACTTCGATCCAAATAACCATGAGGCCTTTAATCCCAAGGGCGAAGGATTCGGATGGGCCAGTGAGACTCACGGATGGGCCTTTAAGGACGGTAATCAGATTGACCTGCTCGTTGGCCCGAGAGCTACAATAACTTTGAAACTCTGTCAGGAGAATCAGAACGACACCATCGTCTTTATGTCAGAAGCCGGCGACACGCTCACAGTTCTTAACGCCACAGTAAAGGATGACGGAGATTTCCTGCACTATAACTATGAGGGTGAAAGCGACACGCTGTCTATCCTGATCAAGACAGAAAACGAGATGAAAATACACAGCATCAGGATCATCAATACGGCAGATGCGAACTATGTCAATAAAGGCAATTGGTACATCGTCACGCCTGGTGATGAAAGCAGTTTCCTTGATGTGCTTGAATTGGCCAACATACTTAACTCGTCTAAAAATGCTGAACGGCTTTTCATCTTCCTGCCAAATGGTACTTACGATTTAGGCGATGCTGTAGGAACAACCATCAGCGGACACAACATCTCCATCATAGGACAGTCTGCAGACAATACCATCATTGTCAACGAACCAGACTACTCGCTTGAGGGTTTGGGTTCTGCTGATTTATTACTGAACGACAAAGTTTCTAGTAACTTATATCTGCAAGATCTGACTTTGAAGAACGACCTTGACTACTATTCCGCCAATTCTCAAGGCGCTGCCGCAGTACTGAATGACCAAGGCGACTACACAATAGGCAAAAACGTCAGGATGATCTCCCATGAGAGTACGTATTATTGCATGAACAACAGAGCACAATCTTATTGGGAGGACTGTGACATTCACGGCACAGTAGACTTTATCTGCGGAGGCGGTGACATCCGTATCCAGAATTCTACCCTCTCCCTTGAGCCCCGTTTCACAAATGGCGGCGGCACACGTGTAATTGTGACACCTCGCACACTCACAAAGTTCGGCTATGTCTTTGACAACTGTAAAGTGGTTGACCTCGCTGATGGCAAAGGTGAATGGAGTTTCGGACGTACATGGAGCAACCAGCCTATAGCAGTCTATCTGAACACCACACTTGACGAGTATGCAGAAAACGCGCTCGTATCCACTCGTTGGACTGAGGAAGGAAGGACTGCCACCGATCCCCTGGTATTCGGAGAATTCAACACAATGGATGTCGATGGCAACAATATCACTCCTGAGACAAACACCATCAGGATCAAGTCTAGCTTCCAGACCATTCTCTCTGCCAACCAGGCAGCAGAATTCTCATATGAGAAGATGTTCTCTGCCAATGCAGAAAAGAAATGGGATCCCGCGAAACTCACCGAACAGGTGGCTGCCCCTGCCGATGCCAACTATGCCAACGGTTCTGTCACTTGGACAGCAGTCGATGGCGCGACGATGTATGCATTGTTCATGAACGACAAGTTTATCACATTAACAGATGAGACATCCTACAACATCGAAGTCAATCCAGACCTCTACCGATTGTCCATCCGTTCTGCCAACGCCATGGGGGGCTTTGGCCCGGAAGGCCATGTGGCTGGCACTACCGGCATCCAGACGGTAAAGAGAGTGGTTGATGATGATGTCATTTATAACCTCCAAGGTGTACGCGTCAAGAATCCTGGCAAGGGCATCTATATCATCAACGGCAAAAAGACCATCCTAAAATAACCCACTCTTATATATATTATAAATAAGGTGTAGCCACTTCCGGCTGCACCTTTTTGTATGATTGTTGATTTCACAATTTTGTAAACGTTTACGTGCTGTTTTTAGGAAATATCTTCGTTTATTTCCCTAAAAACACGTAAATTTGCATCAAATTTTAAATAATAACTAATTAATAACTAAGTATGCAAAGCAATTTAAAAGCGTTCCGCATCGCGCTGATGTTGGTACTGAGCCTTTTCTTCGGCACGGTATCAGCCCAGACGGTGACAGGAAATGTTGTCGATGAAACGGGCGAGGCCGTCATCGGCGCTACTGTTATGGAGAAAGGTACCAAGAATGCCACTGTGACGGACTTCGACGGTAACTTCACCATTAAATTGGAAAGCGGCAATGTACTCACGATTTCATACATCGGTATGCAATCGCAGGATGTCAACGTTGCCGGTAAGTCAAGTGTCAACGTCATCCTCAAGGAAGACGCCACGACCCTTCAGGACGTGGTTGTCGTGGGTTACGGTACGATGAAGAAGCAGGACTTGACGGGTTCTATCAGTTCTGCTGACGGTGCAGCTTTGGCTGCCAAGGGAACCACAAATGCAATGGAGGCCCTTCAGGGTGCTGTTCCAGGTGCCAGCATTACACAGACAAGTGGACGTGCAGGTTCCGGCTTTGACATTCAGATCCGTGGTAAGTCATCCATCAATGGTGACTCGAGTCCTCTGTATGTTGTCGATGGTGTCATCTGCTCAGACATCAGTTTCCTTAATCCACAAGACATCGAGCGCATGGATATTTTGAAAGATGCCTCTTCCACAGCCATCTACGGATCACGTGCGACAGCCGGTGTGGTGATGGTTACCACAAAAAGCGGTGCGACAGTAAGTAAGAAGAACCTGGAGCGTGCAACCATTTCTTATGATGGCTATTACGGTATCTCCAAGATTGCCAGAATGCCGGACTATATGGACGCAGAGCAATTCGCACAATGGCGTTTCTTCGACTTCTTGGGTTCCGGCCAAGTCAACAACGGTGTATCTTCTGTTGCACAGCCAGTCTTCAGAATGGAAGCCAATCTCTATCCGCAGTGTATGATTTTTGACAATGACGGAAATTCTGTCATCAAGAAAATGCTTGCCAGTGGTGAGACTTATGATTGGCCTTCATTGGTTACCCAAAACGGGCAGAAGCAGAATCACTACCTCTCTGTCAACGGACAATCTCAGTCTATAAATTATCACTTTGGAATAGGATACAACCGCGAGGAAGGAGTCTATGTGAATGATTTGCAGAATCGTTACAACATGAAAGGTAGTGTTGATGCAAAACTTAATAAGTATATCTCCGCAGGATTCAGTTTGAATCTGGCCTATACTAAGAACGACTATGCTAGCGATGATGCTATCAAGATTGCATTCCGTCAGGTTCCTTTCGCCAGACCTTATAATGCAAACGGCGAGCTGAATGAGAAACCTGCGAATTATGAGGCCCTCGGTTCGAATTCTGCCTATCAATTCTCTGACGCCTACAACTCTTTGGTAATGTTGAGAGATGACAGTAAGGAGTCCAGGACATACCGACTCCTCGGTAACGTTTATCTTCAGATAAAGCCTACAGAATGGCTGGGCTTTAAGACCACACTGTCACCCAACTACGTCAACAAGCGTACTGGCGAATATACCGCCAGCAGTTGCGGACGGACTGAAGAGGGTTCGCATGCAGAATACACAACAAAAGAATGGACTTGGGATAACCAGATAGACTTTAACAAGACTTATGGTGACCATTCGGTTAATGCCATGGGATTATTCAGTATGAACAGTTACAATTACACCTACAGCCAGATTGGACGTTCCACGACTGATGATGGAGCCATGATGACTGGTACAGAGTGGTACAACCTATATGCAGGAACCATCGACGATGCCAAGACAGGAACAGCTTACAGAGAGACAAAAATGTTATCTTACGCTGTACGTTTGAACTACTCCTACAAAGGCAAGTATATGTTGACAGGAACCATCCGTACCGATGGTTCGTCAAAATTCCTCGATGGTTATCGTTGGGGATGGTTCCCTTCTGTTGCCGCAGCATGGCGTATTACAGAGGAGTCTTTCATGAAGAAGGTAGAATGGCTCGACAACTTGAAACTCCGTGTCAGCTACGGTGTTACTGGTAACAACACGGTTTCCGGCCCATACAACTCTGTCAGCGTCAAGGGGCCATCGATCTATGCATATGGCTCAACTGTTGCAAACGGCTACTATCCGAGCGGCGTCATCAATGCCGGTCTTATTTGGGAGAAGTCTCACGAGTGGAACTTCGGTCTTGACTTCGGATTCCTTCGTAACCGCATCAATGGTAGTATTGATGTCTATCAGAAGAATTCTACAGACCTTCTCTACTCACGTGACCTGCCACTCGTCTCAGGAGGAGGCTCTCTGATGGACAATGTAGGTGAGGTTCGCAACCGTGGTATTGAAGTGGCAATTAATACTGTCAACATCCAGAACAGGGATTGGAACTGGACAACCAGCTTCAACTTCGCAACCAACTCCAACAAGGTCATTGCCATCAATGGCGAGGATAAGATTCTTAAGACAGGAACCAGCGAAATTACACAGTCTCTTTTTGTCGGACAGCCTGTAAACAACATCTACGCCTATCAGGTGGCTGGAATCGTATCTGACCAGAACATGACCGTTCCAGACAACTCTGCAGCCCGTGCCGCAGGATTCACTCCCGGTTCACAGGTTCGCTCTTGCGACTACTATCACGCAGTCTATGGTTGGAGCGAAGGAATGCCGATCTTATCTGACGTAGATGGCAATGGTGTCATTAACGATGCAGACAAGTTGGTTCTCGGCAGTCAGGATCCTAAATGGACTGCTAACATCAGTTCTTCTCTCTCATGGAAAGACTGGGACTTCTCATTCTCCATCTATACGAAACAGAAATATTGGGCCTATTCTAACACATTGGCAGACACCTATGATTACAACTATCGTGGATGGAACAAGATCAACATGGACTATTATGTACCCGCAGGTACTTTGATAGGTTGCGATGGAGTTAATGAAGATGGAACATACATCAATCCCGTTTATCAGGAGAGCACTCACTATGGCAGCTTCCCCTATCCTAACGCAGGCATCAGCAACTACGGTATGGGACTGACATATAATAAAGGTGTTTACAACCTGATGGCCATTGACGAAATCTGGTATTGGAAAGTCAAGAACATCACACTTGGTTACACATTCCCCAAGAAACTGCTTAACTCATGGGGATGCCAGAGTCTGAGAGTCTACGTGAATATTACGAATCCGTTTGTTTTCACAAACTACAAAGGATTTGATCCTGAGTGGGCAGGTGCCTCAATGGCCAATGATGGTCCCAGCACTGTTACATATCAGTTTGGCGCAAGCATCAAGTTCTAATTATTAAAGAAGTAAGACAATGAAGAAATATATATTAATGTCTGCCATTGGATTGGCAACGGTGGTAGGACTTACGAGCTGTTCTGACTATCTAGATTCTAAGAATAAGAGTACAGTTACTGCTGATCAACAATTTAGCAATGCTACCGGATGGTCACAATTGCTCAACCAGGCATATTACAATATGCGTGCCATTTATGAAGACCCGACTTTGTTCTGTGCTGGAACCGATTTGTACACCACTTCTCAGGGTAACAGTCCTTCGGTTATCGCCACTTACCAGTATGGAGCAGACAACTCAACGGTCACGAGTCTTTACACGAACTGCTATGCGGCAATCAACATTGCCAACTGCGTTCTGAAATATTCAACAAACGAGACATACAACGCAGAGGCTCGTTTTATTCGTGACTACTGCTATTATATTCTGACTCAGCAGTTTGGCGGTGTACCGTATATCGAGGAATATATCGAATCTGCAGAGACAAGTTATCCTCGTTCCAGCGCACAGACCGTATATGATGGCATTATCGCAGATCTGGAGTCATTGGTCAATAATTCTGCTTTAAAACAAAGCAGTGATGGTTCAGATGGTCATGGACATGCGACCGTATTAGCAGCCAAAGCTCTTTTGGCAAAAGTTTATTTGGCTGCCGGATGGGATCTGCAGACGACTTTAAGCGATGCTGCCAATGGCACATACACGGTTAATAGCACTGATTATTTCTCAAAGGCTGCCACTATGGCTGCCCAAGTGGCTTCAGCAGTGCCTCTGACACAGTCGTTCGAGACGAAGTGGGACTTCGATGTAAACGAACAGGGTAAGAATCCTGAAACACTGTTTGCCATCCAGTACGATCGTGCAACATCCTCGAACCAGTCGAATGGCGGACACTCACAGCAGCACTATTTCGGTGGTTACATGGGTTCTAACACCCTTGGCGTCAAGGCTCTCAAGAATGATCTCTGTCCTACTGAGCGTTACTACTATGCCTATGACAAAGGTGATGAGCGTTTCGAATCTTCAATCATGACTATCATTTTTGGTTATGACGGAAACGAGAGCAATTGGAGCAAAGAAGGCTATTGGGGATTCTTCAACACAACAGCTGCAGAGAAGGAGAAGTTAGCTATTTCCTGGAAGTTCTTCCCTTGGTATGCAGACGAGGATGAGGTACAGGCCTATAGAACTGCCAATAATGACAAGTTCATTACGAATACTGATGTTTACAAGAGTACGACAAAAGTCATCATCGTTCGAGATAACCTGAAGTACTGGGACTACTCTAAGGGCGGAGCCGAGTCAACCATGTCTTTCGACAATGCTATAAAGAGCATCGGCTATTTGCCTCCTGTTCGCAAGTTCGATGACAAGAATACTGTAAGCACTGTAGCTCAGTCTGGCGGTGACTACCGTGATATCGTAGTACTCAATGCAAGCGAGATTTATCTGACCGCAGCAGAGGCTTATTTGATGGCTGGTGACGAGAGTAACGCTCTGAGATACCTCAACGAGGTTCGCAATCGTGCCAACGCCGGCAATCTCGCAAACTTTAACGATTACCAGCGCTTTGACTGGTCGCTCAATGAAACCGGCGGATACGTAAAGGTTGGAGATACAGACAGTTACAATATCACCATCAACAAGCTCGACGTGATTCTCGATGAACGTATGCGTGAGACCGTTGGTGAATACTACCGCTGGATGGATTTGCGCCGTACCAAGCAACTTGTGCGTTACAACATTGCCTACTGCGGTGCCACAGTTACTAGCATGAGCGGTAATGACGGACATATCAAGTGGCTGCGTCCCATCCCGTCAAATGAGATCCAGATCAACACCGGCATGACCGAAGCTGACCAGAATCCTGGATTCACCGTTGAATGAGAGAGCAAATAAATAAGGTATAAATCAATAAGTGAAAAGATTATGAAACTCAAAAGATTATCATACATGGTGCTCGGAGTTGCATTATGCCTCGGAATGGTTTCATGCAACAAAGACGATGCCTTTGAGCCTTCATCCGCCCACACCGATGCATCTGCCTTAATAGGTGGAACCTATCAAGGACAGATGGTCAATGAAGATGGTGAGATTATTGCCTCAGATGTTATAGTGACCCTTGAAAAGATTAATGAAGCCTCCACCCAGGCAGTGAATGCAAAATTTGCTGCGCCCTCTGTCAGCATGGACATGGAAGCAAACTTCAATGTAGCCAAGGCTGGTGAAAACAGATACACCTTGTCTAACGGCCGCAGTTCTACCACAGTTGGCGAAGCAACCCGTAACTGTGCTGGTATTATTGAGAACAGCAACTTGACTTTCTACCTGACGCTGAATTCCAAGTACAAGTTCTCAACAGCTACGGCAGCAAAGAGCTATACGCTGAAACTCACCAAAAATGGCAACTAAGAATACGTAGCGTGGTGGTTACGCCACCACGCTACTAAAAATAGTTAAATATTCATCAAAAACGAACAGTAAATAAATAGAAATTATTAATTTTGTACAGCTTTAAGCTATTAATATTCACTTAAAATTACTAATTATGAAAAAATTTTTACTTAGTGCAGTTGCTGTTTTAGCAGCAGTAAGTGCGAAAGCACAGGGAACGTGGTATTCGGTCTCTGCAGACATGAGCGACGATCCCGCTACAGTTGTTAGCCCCAAAGGTGAGGAGACCGCTGTGGCAACCGACATCCAAGGTGCAGCTTTCTTTATCACTGACGGTGCAGAAAACTGGGAGTGCAAGAACGCGTATGACCCTGAGAAGGTGTTCACAGCCACAAACGGAAAAGATTATCCGAAGTCCTACATCCAGGGCGGAACCAATGGTATGGGATCCTTGAACTCAGGTGAAGATGGTAACCTCATTCCTGGCGATTACAAGACCGCTCCAGGTCTCATCAAGGATGGTTCGACTTCAGCTCATCTGAAGATCGTTCCCACTACTAAAGGTACTGTTTACGTTGCTGCAAAGTACGGAAAGAACAAGGCCATCTGGGCTGCAAAGATTGCCAATGATGAGCTTGAGGATGTAGATTTTTCTGACCTGACTACTTACATCTACAATTATGAAGGACTCTACATCAAGGAAGATGGCACATATGGTGGAACGTCTGCAGCAGAGTCTGACACTTATGCCGCACTTCCACTTGAAGTTGAGGAAGGTTACACCTATCTGTTCTGGATGGCAGGTTCAAAACTTATGCTGACTGCTATTGACTTCGTTACTGGCGCCACACCGACTCCTCCCGCTGAGGAGAAAGTTTACAGCGTGATTGGTACTTTGGTAGGCAACTGGGATGTTGATACCGATATGGAATTGGTTAACGGTGTATACTCTGCAACTATCGAAATTGCTGAGGCTGGTAGCTATGAGTACAAGATCCGTCAGGATCATGAGTGGGCAATCAACTGGGGTGACAATGGTGACGGTACAGGTGTACAGGATGGTCCGAACTTCAAGGCTGAACTGCCCGCTAACAGCTCTATCACCATTACATTCGATCCCGCTACTGCAAAGATCGATGCCTACGTAGCTGGTGGTGCTCTTCCCGAGCCCGGTGAAGAAGGCGGCAGCGCTCTCATTTGGGAGGAGAATCTCGCTGGTCTGGATGCAGTTCCTTATTGGTTCGGTTCTTCTGAAGGTACAGATGCTACCGCTGAGGCTACAGCAGA
>ONCZ01000117.1 GCA_900316445.1 uncultured Prevotellaceae bacterium
TTCTTCTTCAGAGCATTGAGTGAAGCCATCAGGGTTCCTGCATCGGCACTTCTGTCAAGTGACTGCCCAAGAGCCGTGATGTTATCTATAAACACCACATTCACATAGTTGGCTACGGCTACTTCTTCTATCCCTTTTAGGATATCCTCGGCAGGATGCTCCCTATCCATCTCGGCACGAAGAAAGGTGGAAGGGAAATTGGCTGTCTCGTAGCGATTACCAAGTTGGCGGGGTGTCATCTCGCAGTCCACGTATAATACCCGCTTGTCATGTTCGGCGATGTATCGGGCTATCTGCATGGCAAAGATAGTCTTGCCGATGCCCGACTGCCCGAAGATGATACTGAGATCACCTTCGAGCACGATGTCAGGATAGAGTGGAATCAATGGTGGCAGAAGATGGGCATCTTCGATGCACTTGTTCATTGGCTCAACATGGAATCCACCGCCATCAACAGGCTCACTATTCAGAAGGTCAGACAGCGGCCACCGACCTTGTGAACAGCAATCTCCCCTCGCTGTCTCATTCTCCACAGTGTACTGGGAGTGACGTGCATGTAGTCGCAAGCCTGGTCACTTGTTAAATACTTGTCCTCATCAGTAGAGGACTTTTCTGCAAACTTGTGTGTGCTGAGATAATTCTCAAGCATCTTGGTGAAAGCCTTCTCAAGGTCTTCCTCCGAAATCATAATGAAATTACCTGTCATACTTTGTGCGATTTAAAATTTCGCTGCAAAGGTCATGCGTGGAAAAGTGCTTGCAAGTGGCACGCAAAAAAATAAGTATTTTCTCTATTTGTTTAAAATTGGTTGATAATCAGTTTGTTACACATGGCCCCACCCTTATAATTCCTTGAAAAACTCCTCGCTGTTTGCGTGGAAATGCGTGGAAACGTGTTTGCATGGCATTACATGAAACAAAATTGGCGCATATTCGATGTGAATATACGCCAATTTTTATAGATGGAGGTCAACACTACATCTTGGTATCGTAACTGTCAAATAGTGAACTTAACTCATGCAACAGCTTTACATTTCCTGGTTTCAGATTTGTCTCGTCTTTATATTTCTTGCTGATGGTATCGACTTTATAGCCGCATTCGGCTGCAATGTCTTTTATCCAATCCTCTCGTTGTTCATCGGGTAGCAATGTGCGTAATCTCCACAATAAATGATAAACCAACACTTTCTTGCCAGAACACTCTACCAACTTCTCTTTGTGTGCTTCTCTCTTGATAATGCATCCCAATTCAGACTTAGAGGAAATATGCTTGAAAACGACATTGTCATAGTCATAAAGTTCTGATATAAGTTCTTGGGGAAAAGGATATTGGACACCATTATCTGGCTGATTGTCAGTCTGGTTAGGACTACTTTCTTCTTCGTCTGTGCCTTCATTCTTTACTTTTATCTTCTGTACCTCGTCAAGAATCCCAAGAAGTATATCCTTGTCGGCCTCATGCTGCCTGCGGACGAATGTACGCCAGTCATCAACAGTCCGATAGTTCAGTTTGATGGTTGTCAAAACAATACTATCTTTCACGTCGCCGAAGATTTGGGTATAAATGCCCATGCCCTTCACTTTTGCAAGGCTATCCAATGTGAGTACGGCATCTTCGAATGGTGCACCAGGCCTGAAAGCCTCATTGAATGCAGCCAGCATTTCATCTTGTCCCTTCTTGTCTGCGTTGTTGTAATATTCCGCCATCTTCTCAGCACCACCATGAGCCTTGATATAGTCAAGGGTCTTGCTCATGGCATGAATGTCCACACGTTCAACAAGCCTCTCTATCTCGTTCTTGATACCAGGATAGACCTGTTCCAGAATGTCGTTGATGCCCTGAAGTTTCTTCGGATCTATGGATTTGAGAATTTTGAAAAGTTTCTGGAGAGTCATCAACTTACGAATAAAGCCCATCATAACTACTTTTCCTTCAGTTCGTTTTCAATATCCTCGATGGATGGGAGAGAACTCTTGAAATTCTCAGGGAATGCCTTTAAAAGCTCATATTCCGAGATACCCAAGGGCTGGTTATAGCCTTCAAGTGCATAACGTGCCATCACCTCATCCTTGTTCTTGCAAATCAACAGACCTATGGTAGGATTGTCTCCTTCTCCCTTTAGGACGTGGTTGGCACAGGATACATAACCACTGAGCTGTCCGAGGAAAGAGGGCTCAAAGGGCTGTGTCTTGATTTCGCAAATGATGTAGGAATGGATTTTGGTATTATAGAAGAGTATATCGCAAAACAACTCCGTTTCACCGACTACCATTCTATACTCTCTGCCCATATAAGCAAAGCCATTGCCCATTTCCAGAAGAAGCTTTTGGATGTTATTTACCAACGCATCCTTCAATTCTGTCTCATCGTACTTCTCTTTGAGTTGAGTAAAATCAAAACAATAAGGGTCTTTGGTAAGTTGCTGTGCTAAGTCGCTTTGAGGCTTCGGCAACGTAGTCGTGAAGTTGGTAAGGCTCTTACCTTGCCGCTCGTAGAGGTCTGTATCAAGGAAGTTAAGCAGAACATTGCGGCTCCAATTGTTCTCTAATGTTTTGATGACGTAGAAGTATGATTTATGTGCATCGTATTTCTTGTCCAGGATATATCGTATGTGCCCCCAGGGAATACTACAAATAGTGTCAAGTGCATTTTGCGCCACAAGTTGTGGCGTAATGTCTCTTTCATTTTGCGCCACAACTTGTGGCGTATTTTCTAAGAGGGGCATAAAAGTGTTATACATCTGCCTCATATATTGCAGATTTCGGACTGATAAGCCTGACACCCCTGGCAAAGCATCCTTTAGGTCGGCACTGAGGGTGACAAATATTTTATCGCCCCATTTGGCAACGACATCTTTTGCCACTATATCCTTGCCCAATGACCAGTAAAACTTCAACATTTCACTGTTCACTTTCACTGCTGCCTTAACCTGGCTTTGGCGAAAACGCTGGTTGAGGGACTTCACCCACTCGGCATATTCCTTATTTACATGTATCAGTTTGCTCATGTCTGTATTATTTTAGTGCAAAATTACTGCTTTTCTATTAAAACGAGTCAACAAGCCCGACATTTTACGTTGGCGTTGTCACTTAATTGACTTGGATAAAGCATCAAGAATTTCTTTCTGCTCTGCCTCGCTTAGCCCTTGAAGCTGTTCCAATAACACAGCACTACTGCTTTTTCCTCCGTTTTCATCGAGCAGATAGGCATTGTACTCTAGCATTCTTTTCAGTGGGTAAGCTCCGATATATTTAGAGGTAATATCCCCACTGCTGCTATGCCCCATACTGTCGCATATATATTTATAAGGTACGTTGTCTGAGTTGTTCAGATTTGTAGCAAAAGAGTGACGTGCCCATGTGGATGTCGGTCTTTCCTGCATTCCGAGGATTTCCGATACTATAGCCATGTGTTCACGGATGTATCGGTTATAGCGTTGTATGACCCAGATTTCTTGGTCGGCAGTAATGGACTTGCTCATAATCGGGAAGACTCTCTCACCCAGCATCGGCTCGTTGCCATATTTGTCGATTATCTTTTTCAGTTCATCCGTAACAGGGAATATGACCTCACTTGCACTTGCATTTCTTTCTTGCGTCTTATGACGGAAGAACCTCAGTTGCTTGCCATGTGTGGCAAAGTACCAGTCATCATAGGTTAAGCGCAGAGTGTCAGCCAGATTCTGCCCGTCACCAAGATACATAAACAGGAACAAACCCAAATCACGGAAAATAGCGTGCTTCTCTTTGGGAAAGAACAGTTCCTTCCCGTTTTCGTCTTTTGCCTCGTCTCTTTCCCAAAATTCATAAAGCATACGCATGGTTGGGACTTCCAGATAATCGGCTTTCCTGCTCCCCGACTTATTATACCCCGTGTCCTTAAACATCTCCTTGGTATTACCTTTTATCAGTTTACGACTTATGCAGACATTCACGATGGCGCGGAATGTGCGAAGGGAAATACCAATAGTCGTAAGACTTAGTTTCTTCTCCTTCAT
>ONCZ01000102.1 GCA_900316445.1 uncultured Prevotellaceae bacterium
CTATTTATTTCCCCTCCTGAGTAGGAGGGGTTAGGGGTGGTCTGATCGGCGCCATTCTCATCTCACCTTTCCTCCTGAATTCGTTTGCAAATTTACGAATTATTTTTAAAATACGCAAGTATTTCTATGTTTGTAAACGCCTTTAACCGCCTTATTCCGTATTATTCAGTATTACACCAAATTATTTGCGCTTTTTCTTGGTTATTTCGCCGATTTTTTGTACCTTTGTGCCATTAAATATGTTCAACTAATAATTCAACCATCATGCAAAAATCTCCAAACACAAACTCTGGCTTTGAAAGTAATCATAAAGTTCAAAGTTCAAAGCTCAATGTTCAAAGTCTGGGCCGAACGCAGTTGGCCCAAATGTACTTTCCCTACATCCAGCCCAAGTCTGCTTGGGAGAAACTGAGATCACTCCTGCAGGAAGATCCCGACCTCGCGCACCTGACAAAACTCCGGCGCCGCACATTCCTTCCAGCGGAAGTAAACATTATTTACCAACACTTAGGGCAGCCATGAGCTGCCTTTTTTAGGTCATTTTCGCGCTTCTGACTTTCCTTAGACCAAACTCCGACTTTCATTTCTTAAAACCTCGACTTTCCTTAGACCAAACTCCGAGTTTAAATAAGGCTCTTCCCTCAACACTATCAGCGTCTGTATAGATGTAAACTATTTTCAAAATACACTATCTTGTTCATTATGCATTGTGCAATTGTGCAATTGGTCTAATCCATTGGTTCAAAAATCCTTCAAATTTACTATAATATTATATATATATTATAATATATATATAATATTAAATATAATAGATTATTTTTCCTGCACAATGAAAACCACTAATTGCACAATTGCACAATTGCACAATGCACAAACATTTATAGGGCTTTTCTTGTTTGTATTGAAAATATTGCTTATCTTTGCAGCCAAACAAAAGAATGATCTATGAAAATATATAAAGGCGAATTCGATAAGAAGCTGGAGTTGCAGATTGCGCCGTCGGTCATGGCGGGGTTCCCCTCTCCGGCGGAAGAGTACTTTTCTGAGACGCTCGACTTCAACCGTGATATGATCCGCCATCCGGAATCCACGTTCTACGGACGGGTAAAGGGTGACTCGATGATTGATGTGGGCATCGAAGAAGGCGACATCGCCGTGATAGACAAGAGCATAATAGCCGAGCACGGTGACATTGTGATAGCCTACCTCAACGGTGAGTTCAACGTGAAGCGGCTGGATATGTCGCATAAGGACGACGGTTACATCGAACTGAAGTCCGAGAATCCCACGGGCCCGAACTTCCGTATCAGCGAGGATGATGATTTTCAGGTGTGGGGCGTGGTCGTCTATACCATCAAACAGTGGAAGAAATAAGCTATGTACGGCATCATCGACTGTGATAACTGCTACGTCTCTTGCGAGCGTGTGTTTCGTCCAGATTTGGAGGGAAAGCCCGTCGTGGTGTTATCGAATGGCGACGGCTGCGTAGTGGCCCGCAGCAACGAGGCCAAGGCACTGGGCATCAAGGAGGGCACCCCCTATTTCCAGATGCAGCAGCAGTTTCCTAATCAGGAGATAGCCGTTTTCAGCAGCAACTATGAGCTGTATGGTGATCTGACCTCGCGTGTGGTGATGATCATCAGCCAGGAGGCGCCCGCCTACTTCCGTTACAGCATCGACGAGTGCTTTGTCTATCTCGACGGTATGGAGCGCGTCAATCTCCAGCAGTGGGGCGAGCATCTGCATCAGCGCATCAGGCGTTCCGTGGGCCTGCCCGTGAGCATCGGCCTGGCACCGAACAAGACGCTGGCGAAGATTGCCTCGAAACTGGCGAAGAAGTTCGAGGTGTACCGTCACTGCTGCATCATCGACAACGACGACAACCGCATAGCAGCGCTGAAATGGCTGCCCGTGGAAGACGTGTGGGGCATCGGGCGCCGGTATGCTGCCAAATTGCAGGCGCTGGGATGCAGGACCGCATACGATTTTGCCCAGCACCATCGCGACTGGGTGCGCCTCACGTTCAACAATATCAACATCGTGCGCACGTGGCAGGAACTCAACGGCGAGGATGTCGTGCCCAATGAGGAGCTGACGAAGAAGAAGAGCATCTGCACCAGCCGTTCCTTCAATGGGATGATTTCAGACAAGGACCAGTTGCGCACGCATATCTCCAACTACGCCAGCCGTTGTGCAGAGAAACTTCGCAGACAGGACACGGTGGCATCCGTCGTGGGTATCTTCGTCAGTACCAATCCCTTCCGCGAAGACCTGCTGCAATACTGGAAGTATCAGGAGCTCAGGCTCATCACTCCCACCAACAGCACTATCCCCATCGTGCAGGCAGCCACCGAACTGCTCGACAGGCTCTTCATCCAGGGGTTGCAGTACAAGCGCGCGGGAGTCATCGTCAATGGCATCTCGCCGAGCAGTCCCCTGCAGCAGGATCTCTTCGATGTAGATGCCGGGCAGATCCGGAAACTGAAGAAACTCGATGCCGCCGTCGATCTCCTCAACAAGCGCTACGGCTCCGAGACCGTCGTGATCGGTGCCCAGCAATACACCAAGCCCCACGGTGAAGGCAAGGCAGATGTCTTTGCCGATGCCATCAAGCACGACCACAAGAGCAAAAACCCCACCACAAGATGGAGTGACATTATTGAATTAAAATGAAGACAATAAAACATTAAAGCATATGGAATTTAATCAAGAACTATTAGATCAAATCATCAAAAGTGCAGAATTTCTAAAAGCATTGAGCATGTCTGTAGAAGTTGGCGAATATAAAGGCTGGACTGTACGTGTAAGTTTGGAAAAACCTGATTCAAAGCTAAAAGATATGCATGTGATTTAGAGTTTGATACTTGGAATGACAAAGAATCCACGCCACCCGAGACGCCGCCGCCCGTTGGTGGCATCTATACGGAAAGGGTGATATTTTAAAATATCATCCTTATTTCTTGTTTATATCATTTTTTTCATTTATCTTTGCACCAAAATCAAGAGTATGATTAAGTATCAGTTTTTCCCAAGATCAAGAGGTGTCACAGAAGAGATGGAGCAGATTATAAACTGTTTCAACCTTGTCAATGATAACATTTCTTCTGAAGATAACGACTTAGTGAGCAATGAGGTCCTTTCGATTCTTCGTCCGCATCTTGAAAGAATTGGCTTCACGGTTGAGACTGGCAAAACCAAGGATGCAAAGATTGATGTTCCCGTATTATTCGGAGTTGATAACCAGATTGACAAGTCGTTCTATGCCGATGCATTGAGCAAGGATGGGAAGATCGTTGTGGAAGTTGAGGCGGGACAAGCTACAGAGAATCATCGTTTCCTTAAAGACATCTTTGAGGCATGTATGATGTTTGATGTAGAATACCTGATTCTTGCTGTACGTAATAAGTACCGTACACATAATGATTTCGAAAGAGTTTATACCTTTTTGGAAACGTTATACATTTCCAATCGTTTGCATTTACCATTAAAGGGTATTCTATTAATCGGTTATTAGCATATGTCAAAACTTGAAACAGAATTGGTAGAATACAAAGGACACGAATATGTTTGTGCTTGGATTCCTGATGTCTTAGCGGACATGTACGGCAACATCTGCATTGGTTGTCATTCGTTGAGTGAAGCCTTGTATGATGACGAGAAGGGTTACCCTGACGAAGAAGCTAAAGAAATTGATGAGACAATATACGCATATATTGACGATGATTATTTTAATCTCAGTTATGAAGAGTTTATCGAAAAAGTAATCAAGTATCTAGATTAGAAGATCGTAACCCCTATAAAAAACACTAACCCCGAAGTATGCATACGCAGGGACAACGGGGTGTTACGGTGCAAAGATATGAAGAAAAACTGAAACTTGCAAGAAAAGTGACGGAAAATTTCGAAAATTTAATAAGAAATGGATTTTAAGACGAGTCAAAAGCTATATTCTGTGCCCAGAATGCGCAAATATCAAAATGCTTGCGCTGGCGACAAAAGGAAGACGATGCAGCTGTATCGCTATAACCTCAGACTATGCCAGCGGTTCTATGGTGCATTGAACCTGTTTGAGGTCATGTTGAGGAATGCCATCAACGAGCACTACGCTGCTCAATTTTCTGATCCTGATTGGATTGTCAACCAAGCTGATGCTGGTAAGCTGCTTGAATTTAACAAGGATGAGATAAGGCAGACGGAAGCTGGCTATAGGAGGCGTGGCATATACAATAACGATAAAATGGTGGCATCGCTGACGATGGGATTTTGGACTAAACTCTTTTCAAAGAAAAGATACAAACGAGGCGGCAAGACTCTTTTGCAAATCTTCCCAAACAAGCGGAAAGGCAAGAATCAGGCTGATGTCTATAAAGACCTTACTCATATCCGCGAGTTCCGTAACCGTATTGCTCACCACGAGCCGATTTGCTTCGATGGTTCTGGCAACATCAGTACAGCCTTTGCTCGTAGGCACTATCAATTAATATGTGAGTACATTGACTTTATGGGCCAGCAATCTTACGATGTGATTAAGTGTGCAGAAATGCCAGATGAAGTTTTGAACAAGATAGATGGCATCAAATAAAAATCAAAATCACGAAGGGGCTGTGTGATTACAAGCTTTTTTGTTACGTATGTTGTACGATAGACGAACTTATAGAAACCCTAAAATGAAGAAACATGAGACATAGAATTAAGGCTGGTAAAATCGGCTCATTTGCACCAGAGAAACAGAAGACGGATACAGATCAGTTGGAGAACAGGGAGATGGCAGAGGAAGTGGAAGAAATCTTTGAAGAAGATACGGAGTTCAGCAATGATGACGAAGCCCTTGCAGCAATGGAGTTTTATGACACTCCTGACGATATGGAATGAGATATGATTACATAGGGACGGTTCTTTTGTTATACGGGATAAAAAGACTCACATGGGTACTGTTCCCCTGATTATTTCTATTTTGGGGAATTATGAATCAGCTTCAAGGTGTAGGGATTGCGCTTGCCAGTCAGTCCAAAGAAGGATTCGTCGTTGCCAAGAACGTTAAAGCGGCGTAGTTGTGCTTGGTCATAAAGACCGTTGCCGTCAGTATCACTAAAGGTAACGAGCATACTCCATCCCAGTTTCAGGTAACCGGCATTGGCGTAGGTGAATCCAAGTTGTCGGCGTTGCACGCCCTGCAGCTGATTGCCCTGTATGCTGATGCTGTCGCCAGCCGTGAGCAGATAGAAGTTCTGGTCAAGACTGTCACCGCGTTCCTCGAGTGAGTGGTTATGTCCAAAGAAGAAAATGATGTCATGCGTCTCCGCAGCACGACTTAGCGCCTCGAACCAGTATATGCCGCCGGGGTTGTCGCCTCGATGGGAATGCATCGGTACATGACTCATCACCACGATGGGTTCATGATTGCTGAGCGTCGAAACCCACGATGTAAAACTTGCAGCCGCCGACTCTGCAGAGGCTCCGAAGGGGTCGGTCACGTCAATACCGTTGTAAGCCCTCAGTGGGCGGTGTTCGTCTGACGGTGCTTGAGGTTGTTCTCCATCGCCATGTTCATTCTGGTCTTCTGGTGGCGGTCCGACACTTTCATCAGCATGATCACCCTGCTCCTCATAGAGTGCGACGGCAGCCTGAGCCAGTGAGTCGGTGTCATACGCCATCTGGGCGTAACTGATACCATAGACATAATAGCCATTGCAACGGTGGGGGCCGCTGAAGAAGGCCCCGTAATCGTCGGTGCAGTTGCGGTCGTGAGAGCCATAGGTGAAGAGCACGTCGGTCAATTCCGGGCAGAGCGTGCCGAAGATTTCGCCGCGCATGTCATCAAGGCTGAAGTCAGGTTGCCCTATTTTACCAATGTCTGGACCTTTGCCCACATAGTCGCCTCCGAGCAGTACCACGCGCGGGATGACGACATCCATAGTGCTTACGACCTTTTGCAGTGACTGGGCCAAGTGATTTCCCTCGCCTGCTTCATGGCGATCTGTGGCTACAAAGAGTGAGGTACTCATCATCGTTCTACGACTGTCAACTGTGGCATTGTCGTTGTTGGAGCAGGATGTCAGCGAAGCCATACAGCTGAAGGCCAACATGGCTACAATAATGTAAAACGTTGTTCTTTTCATGTCTTGCTATATTTTATTATTCATTACATTTCCATGATTGCTAATGCGCTACGGTTTGACAAGCAAAACGCCCTACATCACACCCTCGACGTAAATCTCATCGGCAAAATTCGGCAATAGTATCGTCAAGACATACAAAAGGGGCCCGCCACCGATGCGGGCGAGGGTGCCCGCGTTCCCAAACTCTGCTGCAAAGGTACACTATTTCTTTGAAATAGCCGCCACTTTTGCCGGAAAACTTACGATAACGTTTGATGAGCGTCACAGAGCGTCACAGCGTGCCTGTCACCGTGTGCCCTTACTTCATACAGCTGTAACCCATCATGACCCATATATGCAAATTTTGCATAAGTGCCCTCCTCTTCTATCACAGAGGGGACAGTCCCCATTGTGAGATTTGGATAAAATGGAAGCCGTCGACATTCACATGCCGGCGGCTTCTGAAAATGTTAACCTTAAATTTAATACATATGAAAAACATCTAAGATTCTTCGTCTCACGACGATGAACGATTTTATTTCAACAAGTCTAATATCGTTTCTGGTGTTGTCATCATTTTCGTGATGGCACACAAGCCAATACCCATATCCTTCACACTTGCACCAAGCAGATAGACATCATCATCGATGATGAGGAAGCGGTCGTGGTTCTTATGCGGCAGTTGCAAGAAATGGATCTCACGATATTGCTCATTGTGTTTCTTCAAGTCTGTTTGAAAAGACTCATAGTAGCGGGAGTGAATTGTGGCTTCCACATGATCTGCCCGCTTATCCAATAGCGACAGTACACGGTCATCTACAAAATTGTCTATCAGCACGATCCGATACTTGGCACTCCTCACCAAGTCTGAGACGTATGCCCAGGCATCCCATACACAGCCTGTGGCAAAAATCTGTTCAGGTAAAAGCTTGGGTGATTGTTTGTCCATCTTGTCAAGAAGCATATCCATCTTCTGGTCCGTTTCTATCTGGTGTTTCTCCAGATGGGCAATTCGCATCAGAATACCTGCATTCTGAACCATAAACCGCCGCATAGCCACAAAAGCATTCATAATCATAATGCTTCGTTCTATCGCTATTTTGCTATGCACGACGGTTGATAGTTGTCCTATGCCCTGCTCTGTGTAAGCATACGGCAAGGAAGGATAGAACTTTAGAGATCGGAGGTTATCACATTTTGCAACAACCTCGTCACGTTCTTCCTTTGTCAATTGAAAGCGGAAAGACTCTGGGAACCTTGCAATATTACGTTTGGCCTGCTGATTTAGGCGGCTTGTTGTAACTCCGTAAATCCTTGCAATATCTTGGTCTATAAGCACTTGCTCGCCTCGGACTGTAACTATCAGCTTCTCAATATCATATTGACTGAGAGTGGTTTCTTGGGGGTTCTCGCAATTTGCGATAACCTCGATGGACTGGTCACAATTTGTGACCGGTTCTTTAGGGTGGTCGCATTTTGCGACTACCTCCGTTTTCTCCGCCTTTTTCTTCTTGCTTGTATTCGCCATAGTGTATCAATTTAAGAGAATAATCTTGTTAACGTCTGCAAAGGTAAGCGTTATTTTTGAAACCACCAAATTTTTACAAAGAAAACTTGCATTTCCCTTTGTATATAAATAAGGTATAGGTTGAAAACGCCAAATATTTAGGGAGTTTTCTTTGGTGTTTTCTGAAAAACGGACAAGGGATTTTGGGTGGCGCCGTGTAGGAATCGGGGATGGGCGGAATAAGGGTTGCGACATTATTTTTACACGGGCGAAATTTAACAATAATTCACTAGAAAAACGGTGGTAAATCTATTAGGATTTGAAGAAAATTACCTATCTTTGCAGCTGGTTTGAAGAATCACTTTTCTCACTGAAATTAAGGACTTTTCTGATGGCAGAAATCATCTACATATCGTCTCACGGGGATAACCGTGACGGAGGGCTTGACGGCCTTCCCGGTGACGAAATGGTCAAAAAGATGATGAGTAATGCCCTGGAACAGGCATTGGCAGAGCCCACCCTCAATGATGCCCAGGCCTTGCTGATGAAGTCGATTATCATGATATCGGCAGCAGCCGTTTTGCCCATCGAACTCATTACCTATTGCAGCAAAAAAGTAACAGAAGTCTTCAAAGAGCGGAACACACCCAAGGCACCGCAGATCTCTATTACAGGAGACGGCAATTTCGTGGGCAGCGGCACTAACTCGTCGAATAACAAGACCGACATGGAGGTGGAGGTGAAAAGTCCGGGCACCCAAGTGATCCAGACACAGAACAACAAAGAAAAACCAAAGGAATAGCAACGTATGAAACAGGAAGAGAACAACCAGCAGCCACAGCAGGGAGGCTTCGTGGTACATGTCTACAGTCCCGGCAACCAGATCATCCAGACACAGAACAACAACTATTACGCGCCCGTGTATTATAATAAAGGTGACGTGAGCCAGAACGGCTTCAGCGATGAGCAGATAGCCAAGGCTCTTGTGGCCTGTGTGGGCAAGGGCAAGGTGATAGACAACAAATGGAAATGGGCAGGTGCTTATTGGTTCCTCAGATGGAACTGCAATTATCCTGTGGATGCCCAGAAGTTCTGTGACAAGATCAATAGCCTGGCGCTGGACATTCCCTCAGGCTGTGATTGCAGCTACGAAAGCATCAGGAAGATCTGCACGCTGTCGTTTATGGATTATGATGTAAGAAACATGGAATCCGTCAAGGTGAGCAGAAACGATCAGGAGGTGTTTTCCCAATGTAGGGAAATTGCCCTTAAATTGGGTGAGGAATTGGGGAAAACATATCTCCCGCAGCCCTGACTTTCCCAAATCCTTCCCAAATCCTTCCCAAAATGTTCCAGACAATCTGGGACATTTTTTTTATACTTAATTTTGACCCCTGAAAGCTGATGCGACGAGAAAGACCGGTCCTCGAAGCTCAGCAATAACGTTCAAAATTAATAAAATGTCAAAGATTCAAATTTTCAATCACGAGATGTTCGGAGAAATCCGGACGATGACGGACGAGAGGGGTGAGACCTTCTTCGTGGGTAAGGACATCGCAGAGGCACTGGGGTATGCCAAGAGCCGAAATGCCCTGGCTGCACACGTAGATGCAGAAGATAAAAAGGACGCCCTGATTCAGGGCCCCCTTGGTGGAACCCAGACAATGACCGTCATCAACGAGAGCGGTCTCTATGCATTGGTTCTCTCTTCGAAGCTGCAACAGGCGAAGGCTTTCAAGCGCTGGGTGACTTCCGAGGTGCTGCCTCAGATACGCAAGACGGGTGCCTATGTGTCGCAGAAGAAACAGATCGAGAATCTGACACGCCACATCGAGGAGCTGGAGCCCAAGGCTGAGTACTGTGATGAGGTGCTGGAGAGCGTGAGCTGTTTCACGACCACCCAGATTGCCAAGGAACTCTCGATGACGGTACACGACCTGACACGGCTGCTGGAGCAGCGAAAGGTGATGTACAAGCAGTCCGGGCAGTGGATGCTTTATGCCGACTATGCCCGTAAGGGGTATGCCAAGAGCCGTACCCATACGCACTACGATGCCGAGGGCGACCTTCATACGCGTACTTATTTAGTATGGACTGAGGAGGGCCGGCGATTCATCCACTGGCTATGCAGTGACGAGGAGATCGTTATCCCGTTTCTGCTGAGTGTGACAACTACTGATTAATCAAGAATTAAAGAATTGATGATTATGACGATTCATGTATTTGCAACGATTATGGCGCTCTATCCATTCACCAAGACGGAGGAGATCGCCGACGAGTTCGGACTCTCTGTTGTCAAGATCAGAAAGATGGCAAGAGCCTGCCGCGTGAGCAAGAATGCGGAATTCCGCAGTGAGATCGGAAGACAGAACGCGAAGAAAAAAGGTATTAAACTTAACAGACAATAAGAAATGACAGAAGATCAATTTATCGAGAAGCCGGAGGGAAAGCCGGTGAAAAAGTTCAAGGCGAGAGTAAGTCTTTATCCCAATGATGTGGTAGTGGTCAATCCGCAGGAGCCAAGGGAGAGCAACCGCAAGATGATCAAGCAGAAGGGCAAGTCTTCTTTCTACAAGTCAGAAGGCGAAAAGGAATCAAGTTTTTCCATTCATATCAATGTGGATGGGAACGATCCGGATCCCGTGGCTACGATGCAGGAACGCTTCAATGAACTGACGAAGGGGGAGCTGAAGAGTGAACTCAAGATGATCGTCAAGGGCAAGCTACTGTATGAGACGCCTGTATTGAAGGTGTACCTGAACAAGACACAGAAGAAGGTGGTGATCCAGACAACGCTGGACTGTGGGCCTACTATTGAGCGGGAACTACTCCAGTTGCAGGGTGACATGGGACGCGTGATCGGCGCGAACTATTCAGAAATCATCAGGGTCTTTAATACGAAGGAAAGGAAAGAAGGAGTCAGGAGTCAGGAGACTGGAGACAGTAGAAAAGACTCTGGATTCCCGACTACTGAGGAGATCATCGACAGAGTGTAGTCTAAAATTAAAGAATTAAAAACAAGCTATAATGGAAAACTTAGTAACAATCGTAGAGGTGGGCGCATACTCTGAGCGCCAGTATCAGAAACAGGACGGAACCACGAAAATATCGACCTTTGGTCGATGAAGAGCGCAGAAGAAGGGCAGGTAATCGCGCAGCCCGTGCCGAAGGCACTTTCTGTGATTTCTGTGAATTTCTGTGT
>ONCZ01000055.1 GCA_900316445.1 uncultured Prevotellaceae bacterium
GCCCCCGGCATACACCCAGCGCTTGAATTCCTTTTTGATCGCCCGCATCGAGCCACCCTCTTTGATCGTCTTCAGCAGCGTGCTCGTCTTCAGCTTATAGAATCCCAAGTTGAACGCAAAACTCACGAGTGCATCAAACTGCGGCTGGTTCAAGTCCAATCCTAACGAATCGACCTGTTTCTCCACGTCATACAGATCTGCCTTCAGGAACATCTCAGCCCAATACTCGCTGATCACGTCTCCCATCCTGACGCCCTTTGTATGACCATACCCGATCGTCGGTACCCCAGCAGCATCATAGTACGCCTCCTTGCGCAAGCCCTCAAACTCCTTCAGCTTCTTCAAGCCGATATCACTGATTCTCTTCATTATCAATTCTCCTTATAGTCTTCTTTCTCAATTTCCTGCATAGTCTCTTCCATCTCCTCATCAAACATCGGCACCAGTTTCATGTAGAGAGGAATAGGGTTTATGCCTTTACTCATAGAGACTGCCTTCAGTGTAGCCCAGGCTTTTGCCAATGCATAGGTCTCAACCATCAAAGCCTCCGGTGAGCTTCCGAACAACGAGAGCGTGCCAATCAGTGCTGTAGCCAGCGGCTCTCCATTGCGAACCATCATCTTCAGGTTCTCTTTCTTCTCCTTCTCGCTGCATGTGGCAGCCTTGGATTTCATTTTCTGTTCCATAAATATTTTATTTTACGTCGCCTCCAGTAGACGACTCAGCGTTAATCTTCTTCTTTCCGTATCTGCGTATCATATACCGCATGTGACCTGCGAACATCAGCGTCGGCATGTCATCCTTGAACATCCGGCAGGCCACCTTGTAGCCCTGGTTGGCCACTGCGCTCTTGAACTTCATCTTCGTGCCCGTCATCACGTACACCAACAGCGCATAGGCCATCGCTGCACGGTCGAGGGGATGATAGAACTCGAGCATCTTCTCCACACGCTGGCGACTCTCCTCAGTCAGCCACAACTCCAACAGTTTGATCATCATCCTCGTGGCCAGTGTGGTCTCCCAGTTGCCGATCAGCTCCTCACCGTCAGTCTTCTCCAACCAAGGAGCCAGGTGGTGCAGCATCTGCATGATCTGCGACTCCTCTTTGATTGCTCTCTCCTGTGCGTCTGTCAGCTGAGCCGACTCCATCACTTCTTCTTGAATCTTTGTCATTGTCTTACATTTTAAAATTGAACATAAAAAACAAACCCACGGTCGTCATTTCTGATTTCCGTGGGCAAAGATTCTGAATCCAGTTTCAGATTTGCAAGCAATTTCTCAAGAAAATGTATTCCTCATAAACGGCTGATTTTTAGTTGATTAAGCTGAATCCACCGACTTTTCCAAAAGTGGATTCAGGTGGATTCAGGTGGATTCAGCCTTTGGGGTACTTTTTCAGCATACCTTTAAGCAGGCTGAACAGCATATTTGCCTCCGCTGATTCCAACTTGGTGCTCATTCGCTTCACTGCGCTAGCCGTATTAGTATAATAAGGTGAGAAGGCAAACTCCAGGTCGGTGAGTTGAAGATCCCTTGCCCTCAGTTCTTCCATCTGCAGCAGTCTGCCGATAAACGGCGCCACGATCATCACCCCGTCGTACTTCGATGTACAGCAGAGAAACTCATTGATCTTCGCCTCGTGGTTCTTCCTCAGGTCGTCCATCATCTTCGAGATACGCCCGCCATCCACAAAGAACGTATATTCCCCAGCAAGCCCTCTCGGATTGGCCGGTATCGTCTCTCCGTTCTTCCTGGCTGCCCTTGTCACGATGTCCTTCACCCTGTTCACAAACACATCGGCAGGCGGCAGGTCTGGATGAATCGGAGGCATCACTTCCTTTACAGTGGACTCTTGCGAACTTTGGCTGTTGGTCACCTTATTCTCGTCAGAGCTCACAGAACCACTCCCCGTGATTTCCTCCACATGTCCGAAATGGAACGTCCCGTCGCCGTCCATCCTGAAATTGAGCGTATCCACATGGTCGATATGCTGTCCGATGGGTGCATAATAGTTGTTGGTGATGTGGATGTCACCACGCCCCTTCCTCTCACTCATACGGCTCACCCTCCTTTGTTGGCGGATATCCTGCATAATCGGCATGGCTCACCTGCTGACCAACCGGCGCATTAAAGTTGTTCGTGATGTTCGGTTTGTTATCGTCTTCAGGCAGTGTCACGACCTCATTGATATGAACCAGTGCCTGCACCCCGCACGTCTCAGACACCGTCTTCTGCATGAACGACTGCAGGAATCCCAACAGGCGTATGTCCTTCACGCAGGCCACAAACGCCTTGATCTTCTCCCACGACAGCCAAAGATAATTCCTCAACAACTGGTTCTCCAGCTCCACCGCCTCCTGTTGCATCTTCAGCTGTTCGTATTTCATCTGCCATTTGTCTCTCTCCGACCGCGTCACAAGCAGCTCGCTGTCCTTCTGCCTCAACTGTTCTTTCAGAGAGGCAATCGTTACATCCCTGTCACTCATCTGACTTGACAGGGAAAAGAATTCTGACTCGCTAAGATTCATCTTTCTCCTCCTTAATATTTATATATAATACTGTGTGTTTAAGATCTCCCTTTCTGCCTGCAAAAGTACAAAAAATGCACGGTATCACCAAACCTGAAAACCTTAATATTTTATAAATCTTTGGAATAGCTTCCATTCTTGCACACTTTGCCATTTTTGTGCAATCCCTATCAACAAAAGAAGCCGCTGGCAATTGCCAACGGCTTCAATTTTACTCAGAGGTCCAGTCCCCTCTATTGTGTATACTCGTTTGTGTTATTCCTCCGAGGTGGATCCTGTATCCATCATCACTACTATCTAGTGATTCCATGATTGAACGAATATTATCTTCTGTTATTAGGACTGTATCATTCTTTTCTTCGTCAACCACGAGTACATGAGGCATCCCGTGGGCAATCATCCATTCTGTGATATCGTGGAATAAAACACCAGCCATACCACCGCCACTGGCAGGCAGTGCCAGCTTGTTCAGACTGACTATCATACTGTATTTAGGAGCATCTGCAGGGAAGTAACCACAAAAAGCAACCTGATATTCGCAAACGGGATCCTCATTATCACCATAATAATATTCTTTTACCTGTGACGTTCCAGTCTTTCCTGCAACCCTAAAAATCGGAGTACCTGCCCTCCTGCCCAATCCTTGACTTACCACATGTTCCAGTATCACTTTCATGACCTTGATATTTGCTTTGCTGGCAATCTGAGGATTGATAACCTCCACCTCGCCAGTTTTCAGTGTAGGCTTCACCATCTTACCATTATTGGCAATAGCATTATAGAAAGTCAACATCTGGATAGGAGCCATTTTTCGATTGTACCCAATGGAACTCCAGATGATTAATTTATTTACCCAATCTGAATCTTTTGGAGAATCATAGGTAGTTGGTTTAAGCCCTTCTATTCCATCAATGAAGTCTGGTTGTCCGAAACTCATTTTGTTTAAGTCATCAAAGAAATCACTTTCGTGTCCTTTATAAAACTTCCAAATAGGCATACTGATTCCGATGTTTGAACTGACCTCCAATGCTCTGGCCAAATTCAAATCCTCATAGCCTCCTCTTCGCCAGTTATGGTCTCTCACAACCCAGTCATCATCAACTCCCCAGATTCCATTTCCTGTATGGACAACATACGAACTGTCTATTCCCCTTTCAAATAATGTGAGTAAAGACGCCGTTTTAGCCAAGGATCCAAGTTCCTGTTGATAGGCAAAGTTCTTACAAGATTGGAACTTACCTTCGAAGTCGCACTCCAGTCCTACCATTGCCAGTACCTCACCCGTCTGCACCTCCATCACAATCACCTGACCTTGTAGACCGCCTATCTCCATCAACTTTTCATTTAGCAGAGAGTCCACACACTCTTGCAATTCAGGAACGATGGTGGGCTTGCCCATTTCTTTATTTGGCATAGTCGTTTCAGGTTCCTGGAGAGCCAGAGCCTTATTCAGTGTTATTCCCAAAAACACAACCAAAATCAATAGAACAATAGCAGCAATGGCGATCTTCCATTTCTCCCGCTTACTCATCCTACGTGACTTCCCCTGCACTTGTAATTCATCATCTATCATAACAATTCCCTCTTTTTAGAAATACACCATAACGTACAAAGAAGAATAGGCTTTGAAGGTGAAGTTGTCGCGAATCTCCTCGGGATCGAAGGCACCGACTTCACTGGCGACGGAACCGCAATTACTCCATCCGTGCTGCGTCTTGATACTCAGCAGCCGTACTTCATCACCGATAACGCCCACCCTGATAGGTGCAGAATACCATCCGTCACTTTTCTTGTAGTACCCCCTTGTCGTCATTTCCTGCATCTTGGGCTGTGCAGGCTGCTGCTGATGAGAATAACCACGACTGGGTGCAACCTCAATAGGTTCATAAGTCGTAAACGGCACCCCATACCCCATGCTTGGTGTATAAGACCTGTGAGGCGCTTCGGCACTCTGGTAAACCGTAAACTGTGCAGATGCTGTGACAGTACCTAACAGCATACAACATGCAATCATCATCTCTTTCATACTTTACACTTTTTAGAGTTAAACATCTTTCGAGTGCAAAGATACGACAGAATCCGCCACTATCAAAATATATCCCGCCATCTTGTACGAAATGGCGGGATTGTTGTACAAAATACCTTTTTCCCTTTTTTTACTATCAAGAGGTTTTCCTTCCTTTTACATTCGATTTATTGATTGTCAAGAATATCTGCGATGTATGGTTTGATCGCATCCGCTCTATCCCGGAATTCCTGAATGTATTCCGCCCCAGCATCCAAATTCTTGTAGATGACGAGCAGAGTTGCTTTAATGTCAGCTTGCTGTTGCATCGCCTTCCTGACGGCATTAGCATCGAGCGACTCTTTCTGAGCCAGCGCATCGTCCAATTTGGCGAGAGCCTGCTTGTAGATGTCTTCCACATTATTATATATAGAAGCATCAGTATATTCATCGGGATGATTCTGGATGACGGCATCGGCTTTTAAACGCATTGCAACTGCTTCTTCTATCATTATCTCTGGCGAAGAATCCCTTACCTGTACCGAAGAATCATCTCTTATTATAAAGAAAAAGAATAATATGCCAACAACTAATATTCCCAAGAATATGAGGAAACCGCTATAATCTGTGGATTTCCTTGAATATGTTGTATCCTTGTGATTTGTTTGTACAGATCTTGATGTATATGAAACATTCCTATCCTCTTTCTGAGTATGATTGTTTTGAGTATAGTCTTGTCTGTTAGACTCCGTATAAGCATTAGGCACAGAAGGTTTGTATTCTGTAATAGTATCCTCACTTTGGGGTGAAGCAACATTCATTATCTGATTATTATCGACATTCTTAGCCAAATCATATTCTAAGAATTTTTTTGTACTTTGTGGCCTATATTTCCTTTGGATGATCATCGAAGAAAAGATAAGCTCCTTGATGGGCTCAGAGCAATATCGCGGCATTTCCAGAGGCGTGCCACCAACACGCTCTATCACTGATGTCGGGCGTTTGCCTGTCATGGCAAAAAGAAGCGTTGCCCCTAATCCATACACATCGCTGGCAGGAGAGAACTCTTCCACATTCTGCTGATACTGCTCAATGGGAGCATAGCCTTCACTCATGCCTATTGGAGTGGTACTTGTCTCATGGCCAGACTCATCATAATTCTTGGCGATACCAAAATCAATCAACATCGCATTCCCCCTATCGTCAAGAAGGATGTTTGAAGGCTTCACGTCGTAATGGCAGATGTGCTCCACCTCATGCATATACTTCAGCGCATCTGCAATTTGTCTGATGATTTTCATCGCCTCCACCTCCGTCAAAGGCCCTCTGCTTTTCACGTAGTCTTGCAAAGAACCACCTTTCAAATACGGCATAGAGTAGTACACCGTACCATTTTCTTCAAACACATCGATGACACTGATAATATGAAGATGATGAAGTCTTGAAAGATTCCGGGCTTCCTTAATGAATTTCTCCCGATACCGCTCTACTTGCTTGAGACTTCCACCAGACGAACACATCGTCTGCGTCACTTCATCACGGGAACACAGGTCTTTCATGAAGAACTCTTTCACAGCGACATACACGCCCAAAGAATTGTCCTTCGCCAAATACGTAATACCGAAGCCTCCCTGCCCCAGTACGTCTTTAATTTTATATCTTCCACCCTGCAAGGTGGTGTTTGGTTGTAGATGTTGCATAACTATTTACCTTTAAATTCTTTTAGGAAAGAACAAAACTCTTCCAAAGATTTCTGGACGACCTCTTTCGGTATCAGCTGACGATGATACTCTGCTACCATTGTCGGACTAAGACTTCTACTCATGGCATACTCTACGACGCTTTGATCAGCAGATTGACAAAGCAGGATTCCTATACTTGGATTCTCATTACTCCGCTTTACATCTCTGTCAAGAGCTTCCAAATAGAATTCTAACTGCCCCATATATTCTGGCTTAAACTTCTTCGCCTTTAACTCAATGGCAACGAGGCATTGAAGCCCACGATGATAGAACAACAAATCCACCTTAAACGTAGAACCACCGACCTGTAACGGATATTCGCTATCAACATATAGGAAATCCTTGCCCAATTCCAACACGAACTGCTTCATGTGATCCAATAGCCCTTTATGTAATTGTCTTTCGTTATGCTTTTCTGGTAAGCTCAGGAAATCTACGAAAGCCCTATCCTTTATCAATGACGGAGATTGTGGATACATCTGCTTAAGTCCCGCAGAAAAGTTCTTTTTATTCCCCATCAAAGAGCCAAATGTGTCATTCACGATGCAACGCTGCAGTTCCTTATTCTTTAATCGCTCCCTATACGCATATAGGATGTAGAATATACGCTGCTCTACTGTATTGCAACGATTCAGAATCTCCAGATGATTAGAAAAAGTTGTAAGGCAGAGTATCTGAGGTAATTGTGCAGATGTCATCTGCACAATTGTATTTTTATTCATTTGTGCAGTTTGCGTCTGCACAAAGTCTGGTAATGACAAACCCTGGAGTCGCTCAATAAATGTTTTTGACGAGTACTCATCATAGAACATCACCATATTGTAGAGATTTCGACGACTATAGCCTTTCAGCGTAGGGTCTTTTGTTCGCAGATAATCAGATAGTTGAGTAACAACCTTACTTCCCCATTCGTTGCTTTTCAGCTTATCACTAACTATTCTGCCTACTGTCCAGCTCATCTGAAGAGACTCCTCATTCACTTCACGTAATGCCCTTTCACGATGCAAGGTAATGATGCCTCGTATCTCCTCAAACTGTTGTTCGTATTTTGTAATCTCGTTTGCCATTATATTTAAAACGTTTTATTTCTATTATTATTGCCGAAGCCTCCTTGCCCCAGCACTCGCTCTATTCTGTATTTTTACCTTGTAGAACCAAATAATGTATTTGGACTTACGACCATTACCTTTCAATCATCATATCCGAAAACTTTTCGAGCAATAAAATATGTCAATAATGAACCTCCAGCCCATAAGACAACCCATATTTCTTTATCAAAGAAGGATTTGTTGTGAACCCAATTATCAGCAGGCAGATTATTTAAAAAGAACAAGATAACAAAAGAGATGACTGCTGTGACAAAATAGGATAGACAACCTTTTTTCAGTTGTTCACTTGCATATTGTTCAATTTTATTTGCATATTGTTCAATTTTATTTGCATATTGATTATTATTGACATCTTCTTTTGGCGTATTTCTATCATTATCCTTCGTCATAGGAGAATGGCATATCGGGCAATACAGCCTATTATCTGTCGGACTAAATACAAATCCACATATTTTACATTGTCTATTTGATTCTACTTTTGTGCTTTCATCATCATCTTGAAATACTGTCCGTTCTCTATATACAGAGGTGTTAATGTCACTAACGTTCTTTGGCCTGTCTTTCCTATTTGGCTTCATCATCCAGACAATTAAGTCTTGAGTGGACGATGACACGTTACTTGGAAAGATGAAGGCCTTGCGACCTTCTTTGTCAAGTCTACGTTTTGATGGCGGAATGCTATCTGTTAACAGGTTGTATATCGTAGCCCCTAATGCATAGATATCTGTCCATGGGCCAATGTCCTTAATAGCCTGTAAATAGTATTCAGGAGTCTCATTAGATAAATCTAATAATTCTGGTGGGCAATATCCTGGAGTATAGGCTAATGCCAATGAAGTCGTAAGTGTGCTATTGGGTTCCACATGCTTACTGGCTCCAAAGTCTATCAGATAGATATGACCATATCTGTCAACCATGATATTCTCTGGCTTGATATCCAAATGCCAGATGCTTTGCTTATGAGCAGTGTCAAGAGCGGGAAGGAGTTGTTGTAGATATTTCAAGACGAGGTTTTCTGATAACACACCTTCTCTGTTCAACTTGGTGCGTAATGACTCGCCTTCAATATAGTCCATCACATAGTAGGCAGTTCCGTTTTCTTCAAAGAACTCATGAACCTTCACAAGATTAGGATGATTGAGGTTTGTAAGGCGCAACGCCTCTTTCTTGAACTTTGCCTTTTGCTGATTGAAACTTTGCTGGTTAGCAGAGTTGGTTACAACCACCTGATTGCCTCTACGATCATTGATAGCCTGCCCACTGCCACCAATGAATAACTCTTTTATGGCAACTTGACGATTAGCTGAAACCAGAATTGCCAAATACGAAATGCCGAAGCCTCCTTGCCCCAGCACTCGCTCTATTCTGTATTTTCCACCTTGCAAGGTGGTGTTAAGTTGTAGATATTGCATAACTATGAGTATTTGTTATTTTATAGAGTTTATCGGCAACAAGTTATTCAGACGATACTGTCCAGCAAATTGCTCTTTAGGCTCTTTGTAATTTACATCAGCGACAGATTCGCTATATATTTCTTTTTTATGTATTTCCCCTTGTGAAAAGTAGATTTTAATCCACAAAGCAGATCCCATGTGAGCTACCCATTGTAAAATATAGTTTTTGCCAGTGTAAAAATATGAATGGCCTGCACCTGTTTCAAATATCTTTCTTAAACGATCTTTATAAGTATATATATAAAGCATTTCATCTGCTTCGCAAGTTCCAGCAACTACACATAATTCTGGCATTCCATTTTCTGTAATATCATATAAAAAATAGTAGCAGTTTTCGTCTTCATCTACTTTTGAGAAATCTTTTAACAACTGCTTGTAGGAATTTTTCATATTTTCAATATCTTCTTCATTTTTAGCATCATCCGTCAAATCTGTCTGTGTTGCTAAATCAAGTTTTACCTCCATTGTCTTTTCCCCTATAAATGTCTTTCCATATAATTTAGAAGGAGCGTTGTCTGAGAATAGATTAATTATAAAAGAATCTTTCCCATCTCGAGCATAAAAGTTAATTCCTTGTTCTTCCTCTTTTGCCGTCATCTTTATATCTTTATTCAATCTAACATTGTGATAGATGCATTCTTTTATAATTCCATCTATGCATTTGAATGACAATTTAACTGGATAAATACCACTATTATCGATAAAACTTCCAGAATAAACATAATTGAAATTACCTAGAGAAGACAAACTAACATACATCTTTTGTTTAGTATCTTCTTCAACTATTTGTGTAAGAGAATCAGCATTAATAGAATCTATATCTGTAGAAGATAGAGTATTGCTTGATGATGATAAATAAACAGCTAGAAGAACAAACAAAAGAAGTAGAATAGAGATAAATAATCCTATCCATATCCCTTTATTTGGTCCCTTTGTCTTTTTCACAATGAGAGATTCATTATTTACACTAGTATCATTTTCCTTAGGAGGCATTGTCTTTTCTTCTATATTCAAGACAATCGTTTCTTCGCCGCCAGAAAAACCTTTATCCACATTGACAGACGTGTTCTCTATAATATTATGTATATCGTTGATAAGTTGTGGTCTCTGCGTGCGGTTAGTATGCATTAATTGAAGAACTAATTTCTTCATGTATTCACTAACGGCAGGAGGAAATGGCATAACCTGATGCTTATCCTCACTATTATCATCATCTATATCCGTCGGCAGAGGAGGACGTCTGTTTGTCAGTAGATTGTAGAGTGTGGCACCAAGCGCATAAATATCAGTCCAAGGGCCGAACTTGTCATAGTTCTGCTCCATCTGCTCACGAGGGGCATAACCATTGGTATATGTGATGGCTGAGCTGGTGGTGGCTCCACCTTTCTGAGAGTTCAACTGCTTGCTGGCTCCAAAGTCGATGAGCTTCACATGGCCATAATTATCCAACATGATATTTGCCGGCTTTAGGTCTAAGTGCCAGATACCAGCATCATGAACAGCCTGTAGAGCATCTAGGATCTGAGGAAGGATAAGACGAACTTCTGATTCTGGCATTGGCCTGCCTGTACGCTTTAATCTCTCTGCAAGATTTTCACCATCAATATAGTCCATCACATAGTAGGCCGTGCCATTCTCCTCAAAAAAATCATGGACTGCAACAATGTGTTCATTTGTCAGTTGTCTGATGCGAAGTGCTTCTTTCTTGAACTTCTCCTTTTGTTCCATAAAACTCTCTCGATTTTCAGGAACACTGATACTGACATTCATCTGGTCATCCTCACGAAGTGTTATACCTCGCATGAAGAACTCCTTTATTGCCACACGTTCATTAAACACGGTATTGACACCCTCATACGTATTGCCGAACCCTCCTTGCCCCAGCACTCGCTCTATTCTGTATTTCCCACCCTGCAAGGTGGTGTTAGGTTGTAGATGTTGCATACTTATCACATTTACTATATTTCAAACGTCTATATTTCTTCTAAAAGATTTCCATCTTTATCAAACCACTTACCATGTAAAGGATTTCCATCTTGAAATTTTCCTCTGAAGTATTCACCAGAAGAATTAATTGTGAAAGTTCCCTGACTAAATTTATTATTTACAAACGATCCTTCAAATACATCTCCCTGCTTATAACAAAAATAGGCATTGTCACCATGCATATTCCCGTTGACAAAACCTCCTTTATAATACCTTCCGTCTTTAAACCAAGCTTGCCCTTTACCATTTGGGATGCCATCTGTATTTACCTCACCAGTATACGTACATTCACCTTCAGGAATTATTATTCTGTTATTAGTCACAGTATGTAATATTGAGTCAATAGACTCCTCAATGACTCCAGGACGAATATTACTTTTTTCTGTATCATTATTTAACACCGGCAGTACCTTCATTGCAGCGATTACAAATAAAGCTAGTATTATAATAGAAGTAATTACCTTAAATATAATTCTATTTATATTGGGGACGCTTTTGGAAGATGGGGCCAAAGATGGAGCGGTCTCTGTGTCTGAACACCCGACAGGTTGCATAGAGATAGTTTCTTCAAGATCTGCATTGTCGTTCCCTATATTTGGGTTTTGAACTGGATTATTTTCGAGAAAGTCTACAATCTGGCCTACTGATGAAGGACGATTTTGTCTGTTAGTTTGTGTGAGCCATAGAATAAGTTGTTGTGTTCGTTTACTGGTTTCAGATGGTAATGGGAGGGACAAATGTTTGTCTAAAGAATGGTCATCATCGATGTCTGTCGGTAAAGGTGGACGCTTATTGGAAAGTAAGTTATACAATGTAGCTCCCAAAGCATAGAAATCTGTCCATGGACCAAACTTATCATAATTTTGTTCCATCTGCTCTCTAGGAGCATAGCCATTGGTGTAGCTGATTGCAGTGCTTGTGGTTGCGCCTCCCTTTTGTGCGTTGAATTGCTTCGATGCACCAAAGTCAATCAGTTTCACATTACCTGCCTTATCTATCATAATATTGGCTGGTTTCAGATCTAAATGCCAAATACCTGCAGCATGAACGGACTTTAACGCCTTAAGAATTTGGGGAAGGATTATATTAACTTCTTTTTCTGACATTGGCAGACCTATTCGTTTTAACCTTTCGGCCAGATTTTCTCCGTCCACATAGTCCATCACATAATAGGCGGTTCCGTTTTCCTCGAATAGATCATATACATTAACAATATAATCATTTTTCAATTGACGGATACGACGAGCCTCTTTCTTAAACTTCTCTTTTTGCTCAAAAAAATGATTTCGGTTATCAGTGTTACTAACGCTAACGGTTATTTGATTTTCATCGCGCTGAACGACTCCTTTCATAAAGAATTCCTTTATAGCTACGACATCATTTAAATCAACATGTGAAGCAATATATGTATTGCCAAATCCTCCACTTGATAGATATCTGTTTATACAGTATGCTCCATGCAAAATCGTCCCAATGGGCAGCATAGATTCTTTATTGATAATTATTTGCTCTTCCATAAACAATATTATAACATTATCATCAGACGATGGAATTTTATAATTCTTACACAATAGTTTTTACATACTTATTATTTATTATTCTTATCAAATAGAATCTCTGTTGTCCATATAATATTGAAATCTTTTGTTTGCGTTTACATATCTGGATCGTTGTTCATCCGTCATGTATTTTTCGTATTTAGCCACTTGCTTTCTTGAAATATTAGCATACATTAAGACCTTTGTTCCCAAAGTGGTAATAAAGAAATTTGGACTTATACTATAATCATTTTCTTTAACTAGTGTATCAATTGTTGAGATACTTTTTTCATAATCTTCCAAAAGAGAAGGTATTTTTTTCTGATTAGAAATGAAAATTGCATTTTCCTTAGCCAATGTTCTTTGCTCTTCTAAAAGTCTAAAGAATAACTCTGAATTAATTGTTTGATAAATTGTATAGTCATTCATGTTTTCATTGATTAGTCCTTTTAATTGTGCAAAACTTTTTTGATGATTATCAACATTTATGACATTATAAGTAGATTTAATCACATACCTATTTGATTCTTTTGATATAACAAACTTCGTAGAGTCAACACTTTCTATAAAATAAGTACTAGCACTTTGCTGCTTAATTATAATACTGTCAGGATCAATGTCTCTTATTTCCACATTCTTCCAATTGTATTGACAAGTAGGATCTATCATTGCTTTAATTTTATCTAAATCTTCAGCATTGACAGCGAAGGCAAAAGATTTGGCATATTCTTTTATCTCTTTATTATCGCATGAAATAAAAATCAAGCTAACTAAAGTTATGCACAAGAACGTGCATAACGGGGAGTTATTTCTTTTCATTGTTCTTTTGTATTTAAGTATTCTTTATAATCATTTATATTAGGGTCAAAATATCTTTCAAGAAGATCTTGGACAGAAAGATTATCAGAACTAAATATCAATTCAGATCCAAATCCTGTACCCCCACTCCCATTATAAGTTAATTCTACAGGGATAGATATACTGTCGTTACTAGAAATGTCTTTTCCTCTAATAGTCAATTCTTCATCTACATTTCCCATCCATAATGTCCAAACTTTAATTATATAATCTGTACCCAATATCTTCTTGTTCGTTTCATTTTTGATGGTTAGGTTAATCCCAAATTTTGAAAAATCCGCATAACTCGTATTATAATCATATCTTGCATCGCAATAAACATATTTTTTCATTTTCTCGATTGTTTTATTTGCAAGATACGAAAAAAAATCAGAGTCTTTTAGAGCCTTGTCTATTTTCATATCACTCATATTTGGTTTTATTCTCCCTGTTTTCTCTGCTATATTCATTCTCTTTTCATCATGTGGAAATAACCCTCGTGACTTAGCAATAATAAATGAAGATGGAGACTTTTCAGTAAGAACAAACCATACGTTATCTTTTAATATCACTTTATGACCGTTTGTCATCCTATCATATTCAATCTTTATACTATCTATACTATAACCACTTGTAAAAGAATCTATCTCTTTAGCATTTGGATAAACAGATTTGATAGCATCAGTATTTCCACTATTCAAATCCATAACGATATGACTAGCAAAAATAAGTACTTCTTTACTATCTTGATTGCAAGACACAAGAAATATCAACAAAAGAACTTGAATAAAAATTATATGTTTTAAACCTTTAATTTCCATTATATCAATTGTTTTTTATTGTGAATCTTTATTAATCTCTATTCATATCCCCCATGTCTGCTAAACTTGTGCCAGCACACGCTCTATTCTGTATTTTCCACCCTGCGAGGTGGTGTTTGGTTGTAGGTGTTGCATAACGTTCTTATTTGAAAAGCTTTAGAACTGCTTTATATCTTCCTTCTATTTTAGCCTCTTCATCAAAAGGATATTTGTCTGTCATTATTGAATAAGCTTTCTCCACATTACAATCTTTACAATACTCATCATAAAACGCTGATAGTTGTTCTTTTGCCCTCATTGCATTCACTTCTCCATCAGATGCAATAATAAACAAATGTGGTGATTTCATAGAAGAACAAAAAGAAGCAGAATAACATGAAACAATAATAACGACTATATTCTCACCAAATTTGTCGTATAAAGAATCAAACATTTCATTGAAACTATTCCAATCTTTATATTCAGTCCATTTATTCTTGTCTTGTGATTCGGGATTCTTGAAGGTAATAGTATCTGTGTATGAGTGAGCATCAATACATAAAATGAGATGATCAGTCATATTCAATTTCTTAGATATGTAATCTACCGTTTGCCTGATTTCCGCAAGAGACTTAACTTTAATTGGCGGAAAAAGCTTATATTCACAACTAATGCTATTGTGTAACCTATTATACAAAAGTTCCCCTGCACCAGTCTCAGATGAAGATAATGATTGTATGAAAGCACAGTACTTCATATTTTTATTTCTTTTTGTTCTTGGTAAAGCTGAATAGATTCAGTAATCTCGAAATCTTCGACTGCTTCTTGGATGGCTCTTCCACAATCACTACGTCATCTTCATCATCTTCAACTTCGGCCTTAGGCGGAATGATGTTGATAGCATTGCAGCGGGCTGTAGGCTCTTCGTTTTCTGGAAACTCTTCTCCTTCTTCATGTATGAGATCTTTTATGCGAACGAACCATAAAGAATGGTTATCTTGATTGCTTTCTGTAACTGAGATTAACGTTTTTAGTTTGTCCGTCAAAAGTAATCGGGTAATAACATCTATATCCATGTTCTCTAACATACCATCAGAGCAGAGTATAAAGCAATCGTCACGTAAAAGGTCTGTGATGTGAATGATGTCAGGACGCATACGATTATCCTCACCAGGGGTCATGGCGCGGGTGACGATGTTTTTCTGAGGATAGGTGGCCATTTCCTCATAAGTGATTTCGCCTGCTTGGAAGAGATCGAAAACGAGAGAGTGGTCACGGGATTGGTAGATAATATCCTCGTTCAGACCCCTCCTGGCCTCCCCTAACTTAGGGGAGGAATTGGGACGGATGTGGTAGATGCGGCTATCTCCCATGTGGGCTGCTGTCACGCCCTGCTTATGTATATATAATAAGGTGAGTGTGGTGCCCATTTGCCGAGGTTTGGTACTGTCTGCATATTTATCGAGCTCGGTATAGGCATATTCGATGGCCTCTTTGAGAAGATCATCCGTGAAAAGGTCATCTGGATTTATATGTTCTTCAAACCATCTGACTAATGCTTGGCATACCGTTTGGCTGGCGATCTCACCTTTCTCATGGCCTCCCATACCATCGCAGAGGACAAAGAGGCGATTATCCCATTGGGCAATGGAATCTTCCTGATTGTCACGCTGGCCTATCTCGTGGATAGATAGTGGAGGGAATACATCTATCTTCATAAGTTACGATAATTTGAAGGTGACAGTTGTCATGCCCATTGTGATTTTATTGAAATTGGTTAGCCGAATCTGGTCACCAGTCTCAATGGGTTCTCCATCTACCGTTGTCAGGTTCTTATTCTGATAGTTGCTCAGCACAGCCTTTATGGTTCCGTCTGGCAACTTGGTAACTGTTATGCAGCAATGTTGACGACTCATGTAGCGATCTGTCGTTTCAATCTGCACCGTCGCTTTCGAGGTAGAGCCCATCCTGCCTACTATGTTTTGGCCTTCCTTCAAAGGATAGCTTACTAAACCAAACATCAATTTTGCTTGTGTTTCAGATTTAAGCGAGGCTGCTGCTAATTGAGTTGCACCAAAACTACCAGCAGATAACTGAGTTGCACCACTATCAACAGACGGTTTTTGTGGTGCAGCATAGAAGGTATGTGCCTCTACAGGTTCCTCGGGAGTCTGCTGTAAATCAAAGGTGACCTTCAGCAGCGTTTTACACTTAGGGCATGAGATCTGCTTCACCTCCTCGTCCTTGGAGTTCTTCACATCCAAAACGACTTTGCAGTTAGGGCATTGTATTCTCTTTATCTGCATACTGTTACCACTTGATAATTGTCATATCATTGTTGAACTTCCCCCACATGACGGGGTGCTGCCTATTGTCTGAAGCCTCAATTACACCCTTATGAACAAAATCATATAGTTCTCGGGCTGTAATCTGGCGGTCTTTGTTCGTATCAGCGCCACCTCGTAATCCACGTTCCAAGAAGATGGTAAAGAGGCTGTTCTTAAACTTTGTCTCTTTGGATCGTTCATTGGTGCGAGAGGAGAGGAACAACATCACGCTCTGACTGTTATAATTCGTAGATTGCTGCCTGGTTGTTCGCATCTTGCCAGCATAGCAGGCATCGGCGATGATGATTTTCTTAGAGGCTTTGCAGCCCTTTAGCATCTGAAAGATGTGCTGATAAGTGAGTTCTCCATCGTGGCAGACGATGGCACCTGGTGTGCCATGCCCGCTGAAATAGAGGATAACGGCATCATCGCTCTGGGCATTAGCAAAGGCTGAGTGCATCGTGCTAAGCAGTGATGCCTGAGTGGATTCCCCATTCACAAGCACACTGACAGAGGCATCCTTCGTGGCTTGGAATACCTTGGCGATAGTCTTGGCGTCGTTATCGCTGACACGTAGATCATTTTCCTTGCCAGGATAGTCAGCAATGCCAACACTCACCAGATAGACCTTTGCCTGCACAGGGACTGCACAAAAAAGCAGCCATACGAACAACACCCAGAACAGTCTCATCATGTCAGAACATTCATATCGTCAACGTTGGCATCATTCATGTAGTCGGGCATATCAGGAGCCACATCGGGGTTCTCCATTGAGGCCATCTGACTAGGATCCGGCTGTCCTTGAATCTCACCAACAGTAGCCGCATTGCCTTGCGTATCTACGACAACATCCGGAGCGCTGATACCACCCGAATCATCGACATCGATAATGGCCACATCGGCATCGCCATCATTATCCAAATCAAGGGCTACAGCAGTATGTCCCTGAACCTCGCCATAACCAACAATGTGAACATCAGAATCATCATCAGGTGTTTCGTTCGTCTGGCTTACGACTTGTACATCATCGTCTTGTGCAGGCTGTTCTGGAGTGGCTTCCGTTGCAGGCTTCACAGCGACATCGGGGTGTGCATCCGTAGGCGTTGGGATTTCATCAGGACGGATCTCAGGCTGCACCTGCTGGGCAAAGTCGTGCTTCTGCTCAACGGTCATGCTGCTCCACTCGTCAGCGGTATAGGTATTGTAGATACCACCATGCCAATGGAACACACCGCCAGGACCAACCTCTGCACGGGCTTGTGCAAAAGCCTCACCAAAAGAGAGATCATCGCTGACTTCGGCTACTTTCAGACCATTCTCCAAGGTATGGCTGGTCTCGTTGGAATCTGGGGCTTTCACATCTTCTGGAGTTTCCTCTTTTGCCAGTTCCTGAGCAGATACCTGTCCTGCATACAACAGGCCTGCACCCATCAGAATTCCTGATACTCCACCTAAGGTGACCTGCTTCCAGGCAACACCTTCATTCTTTTTCTCCGGCTGTCCGTTTGCTGTTGGACGCTTCTCTAAGATTGTTGTCTCGTTCATATCAATATTGTTTTAAATTTGTTGCAAAAATAGTATATTTATCGTTTGGTTCCAAAATTTGGAGGGGTTTCTGTAGGAAATACCCGGTTAACTGTACGAAATTACTTTTTGTACTTCGTCTTGCAGTAGGGGCAGGCATCATTCTGGATCAATATGTCGTAATCCGTGAAGCCCATGAAATGCCCACATTTCGGACAGATGTATTGCTGCTGGAAACGCTTGGTAAGATCTCGCTGCTGTTTGGGGATATCCGTAGATTTCACGTAGGCCTGATAGGTAAAGGCAGCAGAAACGCCAATGGCAATAGCATAAATCATGATGTATATAGGACCATGACCCAGGATGATGCTACATGCAATGGCCAGCATGGTGATGATACCTGTAGCAGAACGAGCCGCATTAAACTTGCGCTCTGCAATCTGGGTATCGAACTTCTGTTCATCATAACTGGTCCAGATCTTTTTCAACGGACGGATATCGACGGTCTCCACCTTCGGCTCCTGAAGGGCATCCCAGCGGAAGAGATAATGAGAGTTGCCTAATTCAATCCTGTCGCTTTCAGAGATGGTCTTGCTCTCCACCGCTATGCCATTCACGAAGGTGACGTTGCGATCATTGAGGTTTTTGATCTGCCATCTCCCTGCTCCCATAGGCTGCAATGACGCGTGGTTACGACTGACATCCATAGGGACACTCCCTGGCTGCCCGTAAAGTTTTGTTTGCCCATCTTTATTGATATTCAGCTGGCGCGTATTCTGGTCTCTGCCGATAATGATCTCCATGATTGCTTATATTTTGGTTTGTATAACAAGTTCCTTGACGGTTTTCAGTGCTTCCTTGGAAACGGGCATCTGGAACATGAAACGTTCGCAGTCTGACAGCATCAGCACCTGTTTCTGGATATCTACCTGAAAGATATAGTTCATATTGACAATAAAACGCTTGCCAATGCGCATGAATTGCCTGGCGTTATCACCCAATTGTGCTGCCAAAGCCTCTTCCGTATGGGCCAGATTCATAGTAACACAAACCTTGTGCTTGTTGGCTGTGACAATGTAAGTATAGTTGCCGTCACCCTCGAAGTAGACAATCTTCTGGGTGTCTATGCGAATCAGTTTATCGCGCGAATTGAAATAGATTCTCTGCTGCGTCATTGGTAAAACGTTTGTAGTTAAACTGCAAAGATACGAAGTTTTTTTGAAATAAACCACTTTTTATGGAAAAATTTATCAAAAATACAAAATATATCTTTAGAAATGGAAAATAGTAATTGGAAATATTCAATGATGATCAGGCGCTGACCAGCGGTGGTAACAGGTAACATTGTTACCATCCGATTTTTCAATAAGTAGAGGAATGGTAATATAAGAATTATTATATATTATAATATATAATAATTTATAATATATATATAATACTTAAGTTATTTGGAAATTGAGTTGGTAACAATGTTACTTGTTACCTTATGGGTGGATTGTGGTGGATGATGTAATCATATTACTTTACATTTTGTAGATGTTGGATATTGGTGTCTGTGTTGCCCTAAGTAAGCTGAGATTTTAGTGCCTGTAAAATGGGATTCTTAAGTAAGGAAAGTGAGGGTTTAGCCTAAGTAAAACCAAGGGGCGTGAAAAGCGCGAAAATAGGGCAGTTTAAGGCTGCCCTAATCGTTGGTAAATAATGTTTACTTCCGACGGAAGAAACGTGCGGCGCTTCAATTGCGACAGGGGCGCCAGGTCAGGGTCTGAGGCAAGAAGTCCGCGTAGTTTCAGCCAGGCTGACATCGGCTTGATGTTCGGGAAGTAGTGCGTCGCCAGTTCAGTACGACCGAAAGATCTTGTGTTTTGAGACATAGATAATCATTGTTCTTCTGCACTGCAAAGATACAAAAAATAATTGAGATAAAGAAATAAATAGTAGATTTTTATAAGGAAACGAATGGTAATTTTGCACAGACAATTTGAGATGTCAGTGCGATTGCGGGCTGCGGCTCAGCAATGTCCGGACAAGCCGACGCTGCATTCGCCTTGCACCGCAATTGTCAGTGCAGAAGAAAAGAAAGGATTTAAATTATGGCAAGATCAAACATTCCAATGGTGATTAACCTGCGTCAGAACACGAATGACGACAGCACCGCATTTGGCAAGTGGTTCGCAGAAGTAGACTCGAAGGAGCCCCTGAACCTCAAGGGTTTCGCCAAGCACATGACGAGTCACGGCAAGATCGCCGACTATCAGATGTGTGTGCTGGTGCTCGGACAGGTCGTAGAGTGCATGAGTGAGCTGCTCGCACAGGGACAGCCCGTGAAGCTCGACGGACTGGGCACGTTCTCACCGAGCGTCGATGGCCAGAAGCAGGGCAAGAACGACATCGAGTCTGCTGTAGCAGCCGGTGCCGACGCCATGATCAACGGCATCAAGATCAACTTCACGCCGGAGAACACGAAGGGTGAGAAGCTCACCAGCCGCGCTTTCAAGGAGCAGTGCATCTTTGAGTACGGGTATGTGGTTCAGAGCGAGATCCGCACGGTCAACGGCAAGCAACGCCGTTTCCAGAAGAAGACGCCGATCAGTTACGTCCTGGCGCCCGCCGCCGACAACCAGGGCAATGGGTAATCTCTTCCCCTCCTGAGTTCTTTGCAGAGCAAAGCGGCAAAGCCGAGCGAGGAGGGGTTAGGGGTGGTCTGCGCTCGGCTTTGCCGCTTGCTACCGAAGGGACGCAAGAACGCGGGAAAATGTTAGCTTGTTCAGACCCCCTCTGGCTCCCCCTAACTTAGGGGGAGAAACAGATACCAGACAAGCGCAGATAGGAGGTAAAGTATGAAGAAGCAGAGGATGATTGAGCTGGCGGTGAAGGTGATAGTAGCCGCGCTCACGGCATTCTTGACGGCACTGGGAACGACCAGTTGCATGGGGCTTGGCCCGATAGCGATGTGAAGCGTGAAGGGTGATTAACAAAAGGAAAGGCCGCTGGACTCCCGTCCAACGGCCTTTTTCTCTCAATTGTTCGTTGAATAATAAATTACTCAGCAACAGCAGCAGAGTCAGCAACTACGCTATCAGCAGCGAGACTGTCAACAACGCTATCAACGACCTCAGCGATAGAGTCTACAACCTCCTCAGCAGGAGCCTGAGCCTTGTTACCACAAGAAGCGAAAGAGATAGCAGCAACTGCTACGAACATAAATACTAATTTCTTCATTTTTTCTAATGCTTTTAAATCTGTAAAACAATCATTTGTTTATTAAAACGCTGCAAAGTTACGTTTTTGCAAAGTGCTGAAAATCAATAAGATACGAAATGTTAAAATTTAGTGTATTTTTGCCCTTTATTCGAAAATTGCCAAAAATTGATGAATTTTGAGAAAAAAGATGTACCTTTGTGCCCGATAACAGAAAGAGTTTTTTAGTTTATAGTTTATAAGTTTATAGTTTATAGATGATTACATATAGCGCATGATAAATTCTTCGGCGTTCCAAGGAAAAAAGGCGGCGTATTATACGCTGGGCTGCAAGTTGAACTTCTCAGAGACATCGACCTTTGGGAAGTTGCTGCAGGAGATGGGCGTGCGCACGGCTGAGAAGGGTGAGCAGGCGGACATCTGCCTGATCAACACCTGCTCGGTGACGGAGGTGGCCGATCATAAGTGCCGTCAGGCCATCCACAAGATGGTGAGGCAGCACCCTGGGGCGTTCGTCGTGGTGACGGGATGCTATGCGCAGCTCGAAGCCGAGGCGGTGGCGAAGATTGAGGGCGTGGATCTGGTGCTGGGCTCGGATGAGAAGGCGCAGCTGATCCAATTCTTGAGTGAGAAGTTGGATCTGAGAGGTGAGTGGAGAGAGGTAAGAGGTGAGAGATATGACCAAAGGCAGGGGACACCTTATTATATTAAGAAGACGAAGGATATCAAGTCGTTTGCGCCGAGTTGTTCGAGGGGCAACAGGACGAGGTATTTCCTGAAGGTGCAGGACGGCTGCGACTATTTCTGCACATACTGCACGATACCATACGCCAGAGGCTTCTCGCGGAATCCGACCATCGCCTCGCTCGTGGAACAGGCTGAGAAGGCTGCCCGGGAGGGAGGCAAGGAGATCGTGCTGACGGGTGTGAACATCGGCGATTTCGGCAAGACCACGGGTGAGAAGTTCATCGACCTGGTGCAGGCTCTCGACCGAGTGGAGGGCATCAGCCGCTACAGGATCAGTTCGCTGGAGCCCGACCTGCTGTCGGACGAGCTGATTGCTTTCTGTGCCGAGAGCCGGGCGTTTATGCCGCATTTCCACATCCCCCTGCAGAGCGGCAGCGACACGGTGCTGAAGCTGATGCACAGGCACTACGATGCCCAGTTGTTTGCGGACAAGATCCACCGTATTAAGACGCTGATGCCCGATGCGTTTATCGGTGTGGACGTGATGGTGGGCTGTCGGGGTGAGACGCCAGAGTGCTTCGAGGAGACCTACACGTTCCTCAATGACCTCGACGTGACGCAGCTGCACGTGTTTCCCTATTCGGAGCGCCCTGGCACATCGGCCCTGAGCATCCCCTACGTGGTGAGCGACAAGGACAAGAAACTGCGCTCGAAACGGCTGCTCGAACTGTCGGATGAGAAGACGGAGGCGTTTTATCGTCGGCATATCGGCCAGGAGGCGGAGGTGCTGTTTGAGAAGGCGACGCGCGGCAGGGCGATGCACGGCTTCACGAGGAACTACATCCGTGTGGAGCTCCCGGCCAAGGATGCCGATCCTGCACTCGACAACCAGCTGGTTAAAGTACGTCTGGGCGATCTGACGCCCGACCGTCAAGCGCTGAGGGTTTGTTTATAGTTTAAAGTTTATAGTTTATAGATGATTACATTGGAGGTAGTAATATATTAATAATGTACGCGCGAGATGGAAAAGAAGGTGGCAATCGTCATATTGAACTGGAACGGGGAGAAGATGCTCAAGGAGTATCTGCCCTCCGTGTTGCGCTATTCGAGGGACGAGGCGACTGTCTATGTGGCCGACAATGCCTCGACGGACGGCTCGCTGGCACTGCTCAGACAGCATTTCCCAGAGGTCAGGCTGATTGTGCTCGACAAGAACTGGGGTTTCGCCGAGGGTTATAACAGGGCCCTGAGGGAGATTGAGGCGGAGTATTATCTGCTGCTGAACTCTGACATCGAGGTGACGCACCACTGGCTGACGCCGATGATAGAGTATCTGGACAGTCATCCAGACGTGGCCGCCTGCCAGCCGAAGCTGCTCTCAATCTTCGACAAAGACCAGTTTGAGTATGCGGGAGCGAGTGGGGGCTACCTCGACACCTACGGCTATCCCTTCTGTCGCGGCAGGGTGTTTGAGACGGTGGAGGCCGACAACGGACAGTACGACACGCTGGCTGACGTGCTCTGGGCGACGGGTGCTGCGCTGATGATCCGTAGTAAGGACTATTGGGACGTGGACGGTCTCGACGGGCGCTTCTTCGCCCATAACGAGGAGATCGACCTGTGCTGGCGGCTGCGCATCAAGGGCCGCAGGATTGTCTGTCAGCCTGAGTCGCAGGTGTACCACGTGGGTGGCGGCACGCTGCCGAAGAGCAATCCGATGAAGACGTTCCTGAACTTCCGTAATAATTTGACGATGCTCTATAAGTGTCTGCCTGACAGCGAGTTTTCGCGCGTAATGCGCTGGCGCTGGTGGTTAGACTACTTAGCTGCGTGGGAGATGCTCATCCTGAAACGCAACGTGGGCGACTTCCGGGCCGTCTATCGGGCCCGCAGGGCTTTTAAGCACTGGCGGAAGGACTTTGAGGCCGATCGCAAGAAGATACAGGCCAGTCGTGTGGACAAAAGAGTGCCAGAGCGAAAGGGCTTTTCCCTGCTCTGGCAGTATTACGTGAAGGGTCGGAAGACGTTCAGTACTTTACCTGAATAGGCTTCAGCACCTCTTTCTTCCATTCCTTTAGAAATTCGAACCACTCCTCTGCGGAGTGATAGCCGAAGGTCTCGTTGGCTGAAGTGTAGATGACCTTGTAGGCGATGTGGTTGTCGGGCGTGGCGATCACAAAGGCGTAGTTGTCCTTATTGGCAGGCTCCTCGCTACGGATGTATTTCTGAGGGATGCAGACGGCCAGTCCCACCGTTTCGCGCTTCCAGTTGATGGTGTCGGAAGAGGGGTAGTCGGTGCCCCAGCAGGCGCGCAGGCCCTTGTGGTCGGAGAACTCCACGGAGCCCTTGACGTTGATGACGCCTGTGGAGAAGAGGCGGTCGGAGACGTTCTTGTTGAAGAACACATCGACATCGGTATCGCGATGGCCAGCGTACTGGGTGTAGCGGACGGTCATATTCACCCCTTGCCAACCACGGTCGAAGAGTTCGACGATGGTACGGAGGGGACCGTAGGAGATGACGCGCTGCGTACGAGAGCGAACGGGGTCGATCATCGTGGGCTGCTGGCCGTCCCAGCCTCGGAAGGCGCCCAGTCCGAAGGTGTTTCCCACCCACAGCACATCGTCGCCATAGCCCTCTGCTTTCTGCTCCTTCGAGGTGTAGAACTGCGTGGCCTGTAGTTCGAGGCGTTTCTGGAACTTTCCGTAGAGGTCGAGCGTCTGGCGCTTGTCGAAGTAGATGCGGATGCCGTTGAGTTCGCTCTCGAACTCGACACCGTGATGGTGCTGGATGTGGTAGGAGTCGGCACAGTCGCCACGGGCGGTGATTGACTCGATGAAGTTGTTGTGTTTGTTCTTCTCCTTTACCTTGTCGTTGCGCAAGAGCATATCTGTATAGACGCGGGCAGGGTAGGTGCGTGGCTCACCCTCGGAAAGGAGCGTCACCTCGTATAGTTTCGTCTCGTCGCCATTGAGGTCTGCCAGGAAGCAGAGTTCGTCGAAGGTGTCATCCTGATTGAGGTCGTCGAGCTGGCAGGGGATTTCCTGTCCGCAGGTGGTGACGAGGACAGAGCGGATGTCGCCAAAGGGCGTGAGGCTGATGACGACGGGCTGGTCTGTGCGGGCAGTCGCTAAGGGATTGGTGACGCTGACGGTGAACGTCTGTTGTGCTTGGGCTCCCAGGGTGAGGGCCATCAGCAGGAGGGTGAGCATTTGTCTTTTCATACCATCTGTTTTAGTAGGCTACAAAAATAAGAAAAAAGGCTGAAATATGCGCTCAAATTTTACACAAATAAACAAAAGTGTGCAATTTTGAGCACTTTTTTTAAAATAATTAGGTTAAAATTTGGAATTATGAATATTTTTTAGTAAATTTGCACGGTCTTTTAACAAATAACGATAGGAATCAGTTTCACTGTGCGTAAGATATATTATCTGGTATTTGTCATAATGCTTGGGTGCATTAGCTGTGAATGGCAATTCAAGTCCTCCGACGATGAGGACAAGACAGTTGCCGTTGACCGCTACGACCGTATCCAGTCGTTGTATCTGACGACGGGCGATTTCTCAGCCTTGCAACAGATGAACACAGCCTATCCGATGCAGACGCGGACGCTGATCGAGGACGTGCTGCGCATCGGCAAGGTGAACGATCCGGAGATCAACAAGACCTTCCTCAGATTCTATCAGGACACGACGCTGCAGGCGCTCATCGCAGAGACGCAGCAGCAGTATGCCAGTATGGACGACATCAACGAGCAGCTGACACGGGCCTTCAAGTATCTGCGTAAGCACATCCCCAACCTCGATATGCCTGAGGTGTATGCCCAGATAGGGTCGCTGGATCAGAGTGTCGTTGTAGGTAATAACAGCATCGGCATCTGTCTCGACAAATACTTAGGTACGAACTTCTCGCTGTACAAGAGACCTGATTACGGCTATTCGGATGAGCAGCGACGGATGATGGACAGGAAATACATCGTGCCAGACTGCATCGGATTCTATCTGCTGAGCCTCTATCCGATGCCGCTCGACAGTGGGATGACGCAGAAGGAGCGCGACATCTATATCGGAAAGATTCAGTGGGTCGTCGATGAGGCGATGGGCGAGGAGGTCTTTGCTTCGAGGTTCACCCGTATGGCGGGCCGCTATATGAAACGCAATAAGAATGCCACTGTTGACCAACTGCTACGAAATAACGACTTCAAGGATTTCTATTAAACATAAGGAAAAACAAATATGACCAGATTTTTTAGAGCATTATGTCTTTCGGGCGCTTTGTGCCTTGCCGGTTTATCGGTATTTGCAGGTGGAAAGCTGGACTTGAAGGCCATCACCAAGGGAGAATTCTCACAGGAGACGATGACTGCCGTGCGCCCCAGTGCAGACGGTGAGACCTATACGCAGATCAGTGCTGATGGCAAGCAGATCGTGAGCTATTCCTTCCGTACAGGCAAGCAGGAAAGCGTCGTTTTCGATGCTGCTACGGCCAGAGGCGGACAGGTGAGCAGGGTGGATAACTATATTATGAGTCCTGACGGTCGTCGTATCCTGATCCAGACACAGACGAAGCCCATCTACCGTCGTTCGTTCACGGCTGTGTATTATATCTATGACATCCGGAATAATAAACTGGAGCCGCTGAGTGACGGCGGTCCGCAGCAGACACCGGTATTCTCACCCGACGGTAACCAGATTGCCTTCGTCAGAGACAATAACATCTTCTTGGTGAAGCTGCTCTACGACAATGCGGAGAGCCAGGTGACGAAGGATGGCAAGCGCAACGAGGTGCTCAACGGCATACCAGACTGGGTGTATGAGGAGGAGTTTTCCACAAACTCGTCGATGGTGTTCTCTGCCGACTCGAAGCAGATCATCTGGATTCGCTACGACGAGACGGACGTGAAGCAATATTCCCTGCAGCTGTTTAAGGGGCTCTATCCGGAAAAAAAGGAATATTTAGAATATCCTGGATTCTATACCTATAAATATCCTGTGCCTGGTCAGGTGAATTCGAAGGTCAGTGTGCATAGTTTTGACATCAAGTCGCATCAGACGCGACGCATCGAACTGCCGTTGGATGCTGACGGCTATATCCCCCGTATCAAGGCCACCAGCGATCCGACGAAGATAGCCATCTTCACACTCAACCGCCATCAGGACGTGCTGAGGATCTATATGGCCAATCCTTTGTCGACCGTCTGCCAGCTGGCTGTCGAGGACAAAGTGGACAAGTATGTGAAGGAGGAAACCTTCGAGGAGGTGAAGATTACGGACAAGCACATCCTGCTGCCCAGCGAGCGCGACGGCTATAATCATCTGTATCTCTACAATCTGAATGGCCAGTTGCTGCGTCAGATTGTGAAAGACAAGTATGTAGTGCAGCGTGTCTACGGCTTCGATGAGTTGACGGGCGATGCATACTTTGCCGCCAATCCCAACGGGCCTACAGACCAGCAGGTGATGGTTGCCCATGCCAACGGAAAGACGGAGGTGTTGTCGCAGAAGGCGGGTGTGAACAATGCCGTGTTCAGCAGCAATTTCAAGTTTTTCATCAATACGTGGAGCGACCTGAACCATCCTGTGCAGTACACGCTCTGCCAGAACAACGGCAAAGTGCTGAAGACGTTGATAGACAATCAGGAACTGATGCAGAAACTCTCAGGCTATGATCTGGGTACGAAGGAACTTTTCACGTTCACCACCTCTGAGGGCGTGCAGCTGAACGGCTGGATGGTGAAGCCGAAGGATTTCAATCCTGCGAAGAAATACCCTGTCATTATGTATCAGTATGGCGGGCCAGGCAATCAGCAGGTGCTCAACCAGTGGGGCATCGGTATGAACGGCGGTGGGGCCATCCTCGAGCAGTATCTCTGTCAGCAGGGCTATCTCTGCGTCTGTGTCGATAATCGTGGTACAGGTGGCCGTGGAGCCGAGTTTGAGAAGTGTACCTATCTTCGTCTGGGAGAGCTGGAGGCCCGTGATCAGGTGGAGACGGCTCTGTGGTTAGGCAGTCAGTCGTATGTCGATAAGGAAAGGATCGGCATCTGGGGATGGTCGTATGGTGGCTGGAACACGCTGATGTCGATGTCGGAGGGAAGGCCTGTGTTCAAGGCTGGTGTGGCGATAGCTCCTCCTACCTGCTGGCGCTTCTACGACTCAATCTATACGGAACGCTATATGCGGACACCCAATGAAAACAAGGCTGGCTATGACGAGGTGAACCCCATCGCCAGGGCTTCGCAGTTGAATGGTGCGCTGTTGCTCTGTCACGGACTTGCTGACGACAATGTGCACTATAGGAATACGGCTGAATATGTGGAGGCACTGGTGCAGGCTGACAAGGATTTCAGACAGTTGGTCTATACCAATCGCAACCACAGCATCTTTGGCGGAAACACAAGAAACCACCTGTTCCGTCAGGCCATAAACCACTTTAATGCTACATTAAAATAAATAGTGTCTTCTGAAAAAAGATTAATAAATGGCTGGAATCGTGTGATTTAAGCAAAAAGTTTGTAACTTTGCAGCCGATTTCTATATATTTATATTGTAAAAGATGAAAATTATCAAATGTTTAGGAATATGCCTGCTCGCCGTTTTGGCCTCTGTAGGGTTTGGATCCTGCAGCAGCGATGATGAGTACAGCAGCCGACTCAGGGAGCTGATCCTCAAGGACATGACGTTCGAGACAAGCGAAGAGGAGGGGCCGTTGTCTCGAACCACGAGCTTCCGAAATGAGGATCTGTCGAACTATCTGGCTACCCCTGATGCTTCATGGTGTCATGTATCTATCGATGTAGCCAAGTCGCAGATGACAGTGTCGGTTGATGAGAACAATAGTTATGGAGAGCGTGTTTGTGTTGTCACGATGACGGACGTCAAGGCTCCGGAGATTAGCCGTACGTTCAAAGTGTCGCAGAAGCAGAACAATGTGATCATGGTGTCTCCGAATAATTTCGAGGTAAAGACGGATGGCGGTGAGTTTAGTTTCGAACTTGAATACAACGTCAATGACTATGAGATAGAATGTGATGTTGACTGGGTGGCTGTTCAGAATCGCACCAGAGCACTCTCCAAGAAGACCATCTCTTTCAGCGTCAAAGAGAACACGTCTGGTAACCCCCGTCGTGGTGTGATCACCATTTCCAGCGAATCCACCTATGATCCCATCTATGTTACGATCTATCAGGAGTATGAGAAGAAGGAGTACTTCATTTTGGTTAAAGACTATTTTGAGATTGATGAACTTGGTGGCAATGTCTCTGTCAGTGCTCAGACCAACAAGACGATGTTTGATATCTGGAAGCCTGCAGATGCGTGGGCTCAGCTTGGCGAACTGGAGTCATTTACGGAATTGAATGCTATCACGCAGCACGTCAATGTGGCACCGTTCACAGACAAAGTGGCAAGCAGATCGACCAGTATGTATATAGATGAGTATGAGGTCACTATTACGCAGTACAGAAACCTCTATATCAGGGAGTCTGGTATCAGCATGCTCCGTCAGGAGACGAGTCAGCTGAGTATCTATAGAAGTGATGATTTTGACGTCAAATGGTCTTCTTCAGATGAGAGCGTCGCCAAGGTGGATGCCAATGGTCTCGTGACTGGTGTTGGTGCTGGCACAGCAACGATCACCGTGACTTCATCGAACGGCAGGTATAAGGACAGTGTTCCTGTGACGATTGAGAAACCTGAAGATCTCAGAGACTATCTCAATGTGGAGTGGCAGCCGTATTTCGATGGCAATGATGTGGAATCGTTGGCCTGCACGTTGAACAATGACAGTAAGTATAACATCCAACTGACCAAGTGCGAGATCTATTCAGATCTGAAGATGCTGAGCTATCTGGATTACAATGAAAAGTCTGGTGCTCTGAAAGCCGGTGATAGCAAGAAGGCATCCTTCGATGGTTTGAAGGGCAAGGGTTCTAAGTTCGGCTTCACGGTCGTCTGGTACTATCTCTTTAACGGCGAGAAGTTCACCTACAGATGCGAATACATGCCATAAAAGATTAATCCCCGCCAAAAATAATCCCCGCCGATCCAGTCGGCGGGGATTCATTTTATTATATAGGATTAGGATTAATATGCAAACAGCGGATAGTCCTTCATCTTCTCATTCACTCTTGCACGGACGGAGGCGATCACCTGCTCGTTTTCAGGATCATTGAGCACTTCCTCAATCCAGGCTGCAATCTGCACCATCAGGTCTTCCTTGGCACCACGGGTAGTGATGGCAGGTGTTCCCAAACGGATACCGCTGGTCTGGAAGGCGCTGCGAGAGTCGAACGGTACCATATTCTTGTTGACGGTGATGTCGGCAGCAACCAGAGCATTCTCAGCCACCTTACCTGTCAGGTCGGGATACTTAGAACGGAGGTCTACCAGCATCGAGTGGTTGTCTGTACCACCGCTGACGATGCCGAAGCCACGCTTGACGAGTTCCTCGGCCAGCACCTTGGCATTCTTCTGAACCTGCTTGGCCCACTCTTTGAACTCTGGCTGCAGAGCCTCTCCGAAGGCAACGGCCTTGGCGGCGATGACGTGCTCCAGCGGACCACCCTGCTGACCAGGGAAGACGGCGGAGTTAAGCAGCGTAGACATCTTCTTCACGACACCCTTTGGAGTGGTGTAACCCCAGGGGTTGTCGAAGTCCTTACCCATCAGGATGATACCACCACGCGGACCACGGAGGGTCTTGTGGGTCGTAGAAGTCACGATGTGAGCATATTTCACAGGGTTCTCCAGCAGTCCGGCAGCGATCAGACCAGCGGGGTGAGCCATATCGATCATCAGCAGGGCACCTACTTTATCGGCAATCTCACGCATACGCTTGTAGTCCCACTCACGGCTGTAGGCACTGCCACCACCGATAATCAGTTTGGGCTTGTGCTCCAGGGCCAGCTGCTCCATCTCGTCGTAATCCACACGGCCCGTTTCCTTGTTCAGGTTATAGCCGATGGGGTTGTAGATGATACCAGAGGTGTTGACATGGGAACCATGAGAGAGGTGACCACCGTGGTCGAGGTTCAGGCCCATGAAGGTATCGCCCGGCTTCAGCACGGCCAGCAGCACGGCTGCATTGGCCTGGGCACCAGAGTGGGGCTGCACGTTGGCATACTCAGCGTCGAAGAGTTTGCAGACGCGGTCGATGGCGAGCTGCTCCACTTCGTCGACCACCTGGCAACCACCATAGTAACGGTGGCCAGGATAGCCCTCGGCATACTTGTTGGTCAGGTAGGAGCCCATAGCCTCCATCACCTGGTCACTCACGAAATTTTCACTGGCAATCAGCTCGATGCCTTTCAACTGGCGCTGATGCTCTTTCTCGATCAACTCGAAGATTGCGTTGTCTCTGTTCATTTTTGTCCTTATGGTTTGATTTTTGCCTGCAAAGGTACTAACTTATTCCGACATATCCAAATTTTATGGAAATAATGTGATGCCGACAGAGTTTTCTGTCGGCTTAGGGACAATATGAAGGGAATGTATTCAGTCTGTCAGGCAGTCGTCGAGGAGGGAAGAGATGAGCTGCTTGTCGAGGTGCTGGCCGATGAAGACGAGTTTCTGCATGCGGTCGCCGAATTGTTCATCCCAATCACGACGGAGTCCTGGGTTCTGCTGCATGAACTGCTCGAGTTCGTCCTTGGGCATGGTGGCGTACCATTGGCCGGCATTGCGGATGCTGACTTGTTTGCCGGCCTGTTCGAAGACGTAGCAGGTATCCTTTTCGTCGTGGAAGTAGCAGATTCCTTTGGCGCGGATGATGCCCTTGGGCCATTTGCGGGCCACGAATTCGTCAAAGAGTCCGAGGTTAAAGGGACGGCGACGGTAATAGACGTAGGTTCCGATGCCATATTCCTCAGCCTCACCCTCATCATGGTGATGGTGGTGGTGATGGTCATGTCCATGATGGTGTTCATGTTCATGATGATGCTCGTGCTCATCGTGGTCGTCATCATCATCGTCATCCTCGTCCTCATCTTCGTCGTGATGCTTTTCGACCTCCTGAATCCAGGTGGCAGATGTGGCAACCTCGTCGAAGTCGAACATGCTGGTATTCAGTATCTTATCGAGTTCCACGTCGCCATAGTTGCAGTCGATAATCTCGGCCTTGGGCTGGAGGGTGCGGATGATCTCACGGATGCGGCCCAGTTCCTCAGGGCTGACCTCAGCGGCCTTGTTCAACAGCACGATGTTGCAGAATTCAATCTGCTGGATGACGAGGTTTTCGATATCCTCTTCGTCGATGTTCTGGCGCGTCAAATCCAGTCCGCTGCCAAACTCGTCCCTCATGCGGAGGGCATCGACGACGGTCACGATGCAGTCGAGTAGGGGATAGCCTTGCTCCGTCACTTCTGGAGCCATCGACGGGATGCTACAGATGGTCTGTGCAATGGGGCCTGGCTCGCAGATGCCGCTGGCCTCGATGACAATGTAGTCGAAGCGTTGCAGGGCGATGATGTCCTGCAGCTGCTTAACGAGATCCATTTTCAGTGTGCAGCAGATGCAGCCGTTCTGCAGGGCCACGAGCGAGTCGTCCTGCTGGTTCACGATACCGCCCTGCTGAATGAGAGTGGCATCGATGTTGACTTCTCCGATGTCATTGACGATGACGGCAAACTTGATGCCGCGCTCGTTGCTTAATATTCTATTTAATAAGGTGGTCTTGCCGCTGCCCAGATAACCTGTCAACAGCAGCACGGGGATTGTTGAATGATTCATTATGATTTCTTTACGACCACAGATTACGCAGATTTCACAGATTGAAATGGACACAGCAATAGTCTGTGTAATCTGTGGTTAATTCATTTATACGAGTTCTACTTTGTTAATATCCTGTTCTTTCTCGCAGTAGTGGCAGGTCAGGATGCCATCGGCCACGTGGAAGTGTGTCTGCATGGGCTCGTTGTTCGTGATGCACTTCGGGTTGTTGCATTTCACGATGCCTTTGATGACTTCAGGCGTCACGACGGTCTTCTTCTCCACCACCTCATAGTCGCGGATGAGGCTGAGGATGACGTTGGGAGCAACGACGGAGAGGCGGGAGATCTCATCGTCGGTGAAGAACTTGTTGCTCACCTTGATGATGCCCTTGCTGCCTACCTTCTTGGAGGGATAGTTGAAACCGATGGTGACAGGAGTCTTCAGGTCGAAGAGTCCTAACAGACTGGCTACCTGATAGGTCTTCTCTGCTGGTATATGGTCGATGACGGTGCCGTGCTCAATGGCGGCCACCAGACGTTCTTTCTTATTCATAATCTCCAATCTTCAATGTTCAATCTTCAATGTTCAATAAATAATCGTCTTGTCTGCTTTCACCTCGTCCAATGTGATGCCGAGGACGTCGCAGAAGATGGCCTCACGGGCGAAGAGTCCGTTGCCGGCCTGCTGGATGTAGTAGGCGTGAGGATTGTCGTCCACCTCGTAGGCAATCTCGTTCACACGGGGTAGGGGATGGAGCACCTTCATGTTCGGCTTGGCACTCTTAAGCATCTCATTATTAAGCACATAGACGTTCTTCACTCGTTCGTATTCCATCAGGTCTGAGAACCGTTCCTTCTGTACACGGGTCATATAGAGAATGTCTGCATCGGCAATCACTTTGTCGTTGAAAGCCGTGTGCTCCTGATACTTGATGCCGTGCTCGTCGCAGTAAAGCTTGTATTCCTTCGGCATCGCCAGTTCCTTGGGCGCCACGAAATGGAAGGTGGGGTTGAAGTGGCGCATGGCCATCAGCAGGGAATGGACGGTACGGCCGTATTTCAGGTCACCCACCATATAGATGTTCAGATTATCAAGCGTCCCCTGGGTCTTGTAGATGCTGTAGAGGTCGAGCATACACTGGGAGGGATGCTGGTGGGCACCGTCGCCTGCGTTCACAATAGGGATGGGGGCCACCTCAGAGGCATATTGGGCTGCACCTTCGATATAGTGGCGCATCACGATGACGTCGGCATAGTTGGAGACCATCAGGATGGTGTCTTTCAGCGTCTCACCTTTAGTACCGCTCGTGATTTTCGGGTCGGCAAATCCGATAACACGGGCACCGAGACGGTTGGCGGCTGTCTCAAAACTGAGCCTCGTGCGAGTCGACGGTTCAAAGAAAAGAGTGGCGACCACTTTCCCCTTCAGAAGTTCCCTGTTTGGATGTCTTTCGAATTCTTCAGCCATCTGGATCATATAGAGGATTTTCTCCTTCGTCAGATCGGCTATTGTCACAAAATTCCGCTTTTCCATTCGTTAATTTGAATTTGTTTGTGCAAAATTACGCATTATTTCTGATTTCCGTGCGATATTTTGAAAGAAATTAGTAATTTTGCACTCAGATACTTAAAAAAGTAATGAAAATCGATGATATGAGGAAGCTTTTTATCTATTTTCTATGGACATTATTAGTTGTGACGGTGCTATCCATCGCAACGGCTATTTATGCCATCAACGAGGGATGGATCGGATATATGCCTCCCATCGAGGATTTACAGAATCCTATCAACCGCTATGCCACACAGATTTATTCTGCCGATGGAAGAATCATAGGTACCTGGAACTACAACAGGGAGAACCGTATCCTGGTGGACTATACCAAACTGTCGCCTTCGCTGGTGCAGGCTCTGGTTGCTACGGAGGATGTGCGTTTCTATGATCATTCGGGTATTGACTTCTATGCCTTGGGACGTGCGATCATCAAGCGTGGACTGATGGGACAGAAGAGTGCCGGTGGTGGTTCGACTATCACGCAGCAGCTGGCGAAGCAGTTGTATTCCGAAAGGGCTCATTCCACGATGGAGCGTCTGTTTCAGAAACCTATAGAGTGGGTGATCGCCGTTAAACTGGAGCGCAATTATACGAAGGACGAGATCATCACGATGTATCTGAACTACTTCGATTTCCTGCATAATGCCGTGGGTATCAAGACGGCCTCTGATGTCTATTTCAGCAAGGAGCCTAAAGACCTGACCGTCCCAGAGGCCGCCACGTTGATCGGACTCTGCAAGAACCCCTCCTATTATAATCCTGTGAGGAATCCTGAGAGGAGCCGTGAGCGCCGTAATGTCGTACTCGGACAGATGTTAAAGTATGGCTACCTCTCTCAGGCTGATTTCGATAAATATTCGGCAGAGCCGGTTAAGTTGAAATTTCATGTGTCTGATCATAAGGACGGCATCGCAGTCTATCTTCGCGAATACCTTCGTCAGTATCTGACAGCCAGGAAGCCGGATCGTGCGCTCTATCCGTCATGGAACATGATCAAGTTCTACAACGACTCCATTAACTGGGAGAATGATCCTTTGTACGGCTGGTGTAATAAGAACACAAAGCGGAATGGTGAGAATTGGAGTATTTATACGGACGGTCTGAAAGTCTATACGACGATTGATTCCAGAATGCAGAAGTATGCAGAGGAGGCTGCTTATCAGCATGTGGCAAAATACCTCCAGCCCGCTTTCAATGCAGAAAACAAGAAGAAAGCCAATGCACCTTATTCTTCGAATCTGACACAGGCACAGGTTCAGCAGATCCTCAACCGTTCGATTCGTCAGAGTGAGCGCTATCGTGTGCTCCGTGAGAACAAAGCGTCGGACGAGGAGATCCGCCGTTCTTTCCGAACGCCTGTCAGGATGTCCATCTTCACGTATCATGGTGAGGTGGATACGCTGATGACGCCGCTTGATTCCATCAGGTATTACAAGTCCTTCCTCAGGACGGGCTTTGTCAGCGTCTGTCCCCAAAATGGTCATGTGAAGGCATACGTCGGTGGACTTGACTATGCACATTTCTCCTACGATATGGTGATGGATGGCCGTCGGCAGGTGGGTTCTACCATCAAACCCTATCTCTATTCACTGGCGATGGAAAACGGATTCTCTCCTTGTGACCAGGCGCCCAACGTGCAGCAGACCTATATGGTTGCAGGCAAACCTTGGACGCCGCGTAATGGCAGCAAGGCCCGTTATGGGGAGATGGTGACACTCAAATGGGGACTTCAACAGTCCAACAACTGGATCTCTGCCTATCTGATGAGCAGGCTGAGCCCGCAGGCATTCGTCGACCTCCTTCACGAATATGGTATCCGTAATCCGGAAATCCATCCGTCGATGTCGCTCTGCTTGGGTCCGTGCGATATCAGCGTTGGTGAAATGGCCAGTGCCTATACGGCCTTTGTCAATCATGGCATCCGTGCAGCATTGATGTTCGTGACAAAGATTGAGGATGGCGAAGGAAATGTCATCGCCCAGTTCCAGCCGAGAATGAATGAGGTCATTAGTGAGGAGAGTGCTCATAAGATGCTGTTCATGTTGAAGAGTGTCGTCGACGGAGGTACGGCAGGACGCCTGCGCTTCAAGTATGGCCTGAAGGGAGAGATCGCAGGAAAGACGGGAACGACCAACAATAACAGCGATGCCTGGTTTATGGGACTGACGCCTACACTGGTCAATGCTTGCTGGGTAGGAGGTGATGACCGTGATATCCATTTCGACACGATGGTTATGGGACAAGGTGCAGCGATGGCTCTGCCTATCTATGCGCTTTACATGCAGAAAGTCTATGCTGATAAGCAGTTGGGCTATAACGAAGATGCCGTTTTCGATATGCCTGAAGGATACGACCCGTGCTCGTTCATTGGCGATGCTCTTGAGACTGATGATAACGAAATAGACGAGATATTTGAATAGCGCCTATATATAATATATAAGGTATAGTCTGTTTTTGTCAACAATCCCGAAAACTTTTATGTTTTTGGGATTTTTTTAGGCAAAAAGTTTGGATGGTATTGATATTATTCGTACCTTTGCATCCGCT
>ONCZ01000070.1 GCA_900316445.1 uncultured Prevotellaceae bacterium
GCTTCCTCACCCATAGCGGCAGCCTTACTCTCGTAGTGGCGTGTCACGAATGAGAAGGAGAGGTAGAAGCAGCACACGAGCATCAGAAGCACTGCGATTACTTTTACAATTCCTTTGTTTTGCATTTTGATTTTTGATGTTATTTACTATATATATATTCTGTTCGCGTACATTTTTAGCGTGCAAATATAGACATTTTTTCAGAATTGGAAAAAAATATTAGCGTTTTTCATTCATTTTTTAAGGTTTATGCACTAATTTTAGCCAACAAAGGATAGGATAATGGTCGCTGGCGTCAATTTTGTCATCAACTTGGCAATTATACGGCGTGAAGTGATCAGAGCATAAAATGTGGTCAATCCGGAAATAAAAACCTTTCCGATTATATGACAAACCGAGTCCTCTTCCGGTCTCCGCAAAGCAGTCCGTCAGTCCCTTGGCGATCACATGACGGGAGAAGGAAATGGGATTGTCGTTGAAGTCACCACAGACGATGGTGGGGTACTGACGGTGCGCCTCGATATACTTGTGGACTGCCTCAGCCCCTACGGCACGCAGCGCATTGGCTTGACCTAACTTCGTCAACAGGAGCTTCGACTCCTGCCTGGCCGTGTCTCTTTGCATCTTTCCCTTCAACATTTCTTTGTATCTCGTACGCTCCTCTTTCGAGAGATGAGTGGTCTCTAAGTGGTTGTTGATTACCAGCACCGTGTCTTCGCCCACTTGCAGATACCACGCCACGGAGCCGTTAGCCCGCGACTCGTAAGGAATGCGCTCCCGTCGGATGATGGGGAAGCGGGTGTGGATGCCCATGCCGTTGAAGTATTCATCATTCTCATTGAAGAAGATCGTGTCGTTATACGGATAGGTCTTCTCATAGCTGAGGAACACATAGCGCCGCCACGTGTCCACATCCTCCTGCAGACAGACGATGTCTGCCTCCTGCCGGAGCAGATAGGGACAGATCGTGTCGAAGCCCGCACCCGACTTATAGTCGTCCACCCCCAGATAGGAACAGACATTATACGACAACACCTTGATGGCTCCTTCGGGCACCTCCTGCGCCGAGTGCATAGGCATATAAAGGGACATCGGAGGGAAAGCCAGCAGATAGCCCACGATCGGAATCCACACCTTCCGCCACTTAAACGTCAGCCAGAAGAAGATAAAGACGAGGTTCACCAACAGGAATACGGGAAACACCATACCCAGATTGGAGAACAACGGAAAGGACACCGGACTGACACGGTCAGAATAGCCCGCTGCCAGCATCAGCAGCACCGTAGCCACATTCGCCCCAGCGAAGATATTGACGGTGAGGGTCTTCAGTTGCTTGATCATCGCTCGTTGCTCGCATCGAAGAGTTTCTTCTTCTCTTCCTTCGTCAGACTATCGTAACCACTCTGGCGGATCTTGTCGAGAATGGCGTCTATCTCCTCCTGGTTCTTGCGCTTCCGGGCGTTATACTCCTGATCGGTCTCTCTCGCCCCACCCTGCTCGGCGTGCATGTGCGGCTGCTGAGGCTGACGGCTGTTCTGCTGCCGCTGGTCGAAGTTGCGCTTCAGGTTCTCAAAGAACTGCTGCCCGCGACTACGGTCATAACTCCCGTTGGGATGCTTGTTCCAATAGCGGATCATCAGGTAACCGAAGAGCATACCACCCAGATGGGCTGTATGCGCCACACCGTCGCCGGAAGAACCAAGGGCCGAGAAAAACTCAATGGCCACATATCCCAGCACGAACCACTTCGCCTTGATGGGGAACGGGAACGGGATGATGAACAACCGCTCGTTGGGGAACGTCATACCGAAAGCTAAGATCACCGCATAAACGGCACCCGACGCACCGATCGTCGTCCAAGAATTCAGGGCCGAGGCATACTGACTACCATACTCCAGCACCATCCCTAACGTGGTCTCCGGAACCTGCTCTGCAACAGTCATATAGAACGAGCCGAATTGTGCCAGCTCCTGCAACAAGCCAGCTCCTATACCGCACGTAATGTAATAAAAAAGGAATTTTTTCGGGCCCCATACATTCTCTATGACACAACCGAACATCCAAAGTCCGAACATATTTGACAGGATGTGCATAAACGAAGCATGCAGGAACAGATAGGTCACCAGCTGATAATAATGGAAGTGGCTGGCCATGAAGAAATGCAGTCCCCCGATGTCTGCCAAGTCAATGCCTCGCATCTGGAAGACCAGCGTGGCAAGGAAGGCAATCAGGTTGATGATCAACAGATTCTTCGTGATGGGTGGTATGCGGAACATCATAAGATTTACGATTTATTGATTTACTATTTACGATTTTGGCCTTGCGGCGCTATTTCGGCTGCAAAATTACGAAAAATATCTTGTTTTAGCCCTAAAAATGGGGGGAATACTACTTTTTTTCATTAAAAAAGCAATTTTTTCTCTTTTTTTGTTGTTTCTTTGAATAGTTTGCACTATATTTGCCAACAAAATTAGATAAACATCAGTTTTATTACTATTAATAATTCATTTTAAAATTAAAAATTATGAACAAAACAGAATTGGTAGAGAAGATTGCAGCAGGTGCTGGTCTCTCAAAAGTTGACTCTAAGAAGGCTCTGGAAGCCACAATCGCAGCTATTAAGGACGCTCTTGTAGCAGGTGACAAGGTTGCTCTCGTTGGTTTTGGTACATTCAGTGTAAGTGAGCGCCCCGCTCGTGAGGGTATCAACCCCGCTACAAAGGAGAAGATTAAGATTGCTGCTAAGAAGGTGGCTAAGTTCAAGCCCGGCCAGGAGCTCGCTGATGCAATCTAATCCAAGAATTGTAAAATAAAATTACGTGGAGGTCTCATTCGAAGCCTCCACGTATATTTTTCACTTTCCACTTCTCACTTTTCACTGATCCTTATCCAATCAGCATCCACCCAGCCACGGTCGCATGCGGGATCGCTCTCCGCAGCGATGAAGCCGAACTTGGCTCCGATCCACTTCCCTTCCTTCATCTGGAACGTTTCCCCGCAGTCGGAGAATTTCTTACCATCCATGCTCCACATAAACCTCACCTTCGAATCCTTCACCGTCAGTCTCAGGTAGATATCCTCATGGATGCCTGGCTTATAGTCTATCCGATCCTCGGCCGTCGGTTTCAGCTGAGCTAAGACCGTTTCCCTTTGAGGATTCCCCTTATCGGCACCCTCGCAGGTCATCTGTACCAGCTCAAACGCCTGCCCCACTCTACGAACCACCAGCGCACTATAGTCGAGACCCATCATGATCAGACCGCCAAACTGTCCTTCAGCCTTCGAGGTCATACGTAGCTTCGTGGTGACGGTAAACCTTTCGGCAGGCGTCTTCTGCAACAGCAGATTGGGCACCTCCCAGAAATTCTTCCAGTCCTTCGAGAGTTTATACGTATAGACGCGGAACGTCCCGAAGGCCGTCGGAACACCGAACTTCTCATCATAATTCGCATGCCACTGCCACTGCTTACCCAGCTCCGGCTTGTCAAACTCGTCACTCTCCACAGGATTCACGATCGGACAATTATCCATTGTCCATTGTCCATTATCCATTGAACTCTTCGGCTTCCTATATGTCTTCACCGGCTCACCATTCTTTCCCATCACGGGCCAGCCCGACGACCAATCTACCGGATTCAGATGCACCACGCGGCCGTACGCCTCCTTATCCTGGAAATGCACGAACCAGTCCTCGCCATACTTCGTATGCACCCATCCGCCCTGATGAGGGCCGTTGATGTCGGTCTTACCCTGGGCGAGCACGATCCTATGCTCATAAGGCCCATAAGGCGACTTGGCGCGCATAGCTAACTGGAAGCCCGTCGGCACACCGCCCGCAGGACACATAATCCAGTACCATCCTTCACGCTTATAGAACTTCGGCCCCTCACACGTGCGGTTCTCCGTGCCGTTGCCGTCAAACACGATCACCGGCTGCCCGATGGCTTTCGTACCATCAGCAGACAATTCACGGACCGTCAGCACCGAGGCGAACTTCGCCCTTGAGTTCGCCCAGCCGTTCACTAAATAGCAGCGGCCGTCGTCATCCCAAAGCGGCGTCGTGTCGATATAGCCCTGTCCCTTGATCACGCACACCGGCTTCTCCCACTTGCCCGCAGGATCCTTGGTCTTCACCATATACACGCCAAAGTCCGGATCGCCCCAATAGATATAATACCACCCGTCGTGATAGCGGATGGAAGGTGCCCACACCCCGGCGCCGTGCTGCGGCTTACTGAAATGCCTCAGCAGTTCCTCGTCGCCCTCATAGAGATTCCCCAACGCATAGTTGATGATCTCCCAGTTCACCAGGTCCTTCGAATGCAGGATGGGCAGACCGGGCACACATTGGAACGACGAGGCCGTCAGATAATAATCCTCCCCGCTGGCACCCACGCAGACGTCAGGATCAGAATAGTCCGCATAGATCACAGGGTTCGTATAGGTTCCGTCCCCGTTATCCGGTGACCACACCTCAGAAACAAACTGGGCATGAGCCATCACCGGGATGACCCATGCCAGAAACAATAATTTTTTCACCTTTTTACTTTTTAACCTTTTCACCTTTACTTCGGCTGCTTGCCGATGTAGGCCAGGATACCACCGTCCACATAGAGCACATGACCGTTCACGGCGTCAGAAGCATGAGAAGCAAGGAATACAGCGGGACCTCCCAACTCAGAAGGATCGAGCCAACGGCCAGCGGGCGTCTTGGCACAGATGAAGCTGTCGAACGGATGGCGGCTGCCGTCCGGCTGACGTTCACGCAGCGGTGCCGTCTGCGGGGTAGCAATATAGCCCGGGCCGATACCGTTACACTGGATGTTATACTCGCCATACTCCGAGCAGATGTTTCTTGTCAGCATCTTCAGGCCGCCCTTGGCAGCAGCGTAGGCGCTCACCGTCTCACGGCCCAGCTCAGACATCATCGAGCAGATGTTGATGATCTTTCCCTCCTTGCGCTCCATCATCTCAGGGATGACGGCCGACGAGCAGATAAACGGACCTACGAGGTCGATGTCTATCACCTGTTGGAACTCTGCGCGCTTCATCTCGTGCATGGGGATGCGCTTGATGATGCCGGCATTGTTCACGAGGATGTCGATCTGTCCCACCTCAGCGTGGATCTTCTCCACGAGGGCTTTCACGGCGTTCTCGTCCGTCACGTCACACACATAGCCCTTCACGTTCTCGATACCAGCCTCCTTATAGTTGGCCAGACCGCGAGCGAGGAGCTCCTCATTAATGTCGTTAAAGATGATGGTCTTGATGCCAGCAGCCACGAAAGCCTTGGCGATGTTGAAACCGATACCATAGGATGCGCCAGTGATCCAGGCGTTCTTTCCTTCCAATGAAAATAGATTTGCCATAATTCTGTTTGTTTTTTGATGATTTATAATTTTGATGCAAAGTTATGAAATATAATCGAATATTGCAAGCACTACCCTCGAAAAAAAGCTGAAAAGGTTTACGTAAAACGAGGTTCAATATTAATAGATGTTCGCGTGCACGTAAATCCCCTGCCCTCGCAGGTGCGGGAGCAGGGGATTAATGGAGTTGGACGACTCGGATTCGAACCGGGAATGACAGAACCAAAACCTGTAGTGTTACCATTACACCATCGTCCAGAATGCGGGTGCAAAGTTAATGAAAATTTGGCAATCCGCCAAATTTTCACTAATCTTTCTTATTTTACAATGAGCAAGTAGTAATTCTTCTTGCCTTTCTGGGCCAAAAGATACTTGCCGTCGATGAGGTCATCAGCCGTGATCTCACGGTTCTGATCGGTGAGTTTCTCTTTGTTGAGAGAGACGCCGCCACCCTGCACCATCTTACGCATCTCACCCTTTGAGGGGAAGACGGGAGCAGCCGTTGTCAGCAGTTCGATGGCGGGCTGTCCGAGCTGGTCGCGAGAGATCTCGTGTTTCTCCACACCGTCGAAGACGTCGAGGAAGGTCTGCTCGTCGAGCTTCTCAAGAGCCTCCTTGGTAGATTTGCCGAAAAGGATGTTGGATGCTTCGATGGCCATATCAAGGTCTTCCTTGGAGTGAACCATAACCGTAACTTCCTCAGCGAGACGCTTCTGAAGGATGCGTCGGCCAGGATCCTGCTTGTGCTCGGCGATGAGGGCATCGATGGTCTCCTTGTCGAGGGATGTGAAGATCTTGATGTAACGCTCGGCATCCTCGTCGCTGACGTTGAGCCAGAACTGGTAGAAACGGTAGGGCGTGGTGCGGTTGCGGTCGAGCCAGATGTTGCCGCTCTCGGTCTTACCGAACTTCTTACCGTCGGACTTCGTGATGAGGGGACAGGTGAGGGCGAAGGTCTCGACCTCATTACCCAAAGTGCGGCGGATGAGCTCGGTACCGGTGGTCATATTGCCCCACTGGTCGTTGCCACCCAGCTGCAGCTTCACGCCATAGTGCTGGTAGAGATAGAGGAAGTCGTAGCCCTGGAGGAGCTGATAGGTGAACTCGGTGAAGGAGAGTCCGTCGCGGGCAGTACCGTTGAGACGCTGCTGCACCGACTCCTTAGCCATCATATAGTTGACGGTGATGTGCTTACCTACCTCACGGGCGAAATCGAGGAAGGTGAAGTCTTTCATCCAGTCGTAGTTGTTGACCATAATGGCGGCATTGGGTTCCTTGGACTCGAAGTCGAGGAAACGGGCCACCTGCTTCTTGATGCACTCCTGATTGTGATAGAGCGTCTCATTGTTCAGAAGGTTACGCTCCTGCGACTTACCGGAGGGGTCGCCGATCATACCTGTGGCGCCACCGACGAGGATGACGGGACGGTGACCGCAACGCTGCAGATGACGGAGCATCATAATACCGCAGAGGTGACCGATGTGCAGGGAGTCTGCGGTGGGGTCGGTACCCAGATAGGCGGTGACCATCTCCTTCTGGAGCAGTTCCTCGGTACCAGGCATCATCTGTGCCAGCATACCACGCCATTTCAGTTCTTCAATAAAGTTCTTCATACCTTATTATATATATAATGTATTCAATTTCTAATTTTTTAATTTTATAATTTTTCAATTTTATAATTCCCCTACGGTACTGGATCGTAGCCGCTGCCGCCCCAGGGGTTGCATCTCAGGATACGCCAGATGGCCAGATAGAGGCCTTTGATGGGACCGTGCTTCAGGATGGCCTGCTTGGCATATTCGCTACAGGTGGGGGTAAACCGGCAGGAGGGTCCCAAAAGCGGGGAGATGCATAGCTGGTAGAACCTGATGGGCTGAACCAACAGCCAGGACAATATGCGAGACAACCACTTCACCTTTTCACCCTTTCACTTTTTCACCTTTTCCAAGATCTTGACGACTCGGGACTCCACATCGCTGGTGGGGTAATGCCGGTCGGAGAGCCAGATGAAGCCCAGAAGCATCTCCTGATTGTCAGCCAGGCACTCCCAGAGCAACTGCTTGTGCTGACGGTATGCCTCGCGGATCTGCCGTTTGACTCTGTTTCTATCGACAGCGTGCTTGAACCGCTTCTTGGGGACACTGATCAGGATCTGTACCGGTGCGTGGCCTTCACGACGTTCGATGGTCTGATATACGGCTCTGAGGGGGAAGGCAGAAACAGACTGGCTGCTGCCGTTTTCAAAGAGCGCCTCTATCAGCAGATTGCTTACCATGCGCTCCCGTTTCCTGAAAGTAGGAGCCGCTGCCATCGTGCTAACCTTGTTTCTCGAGGAGATAGTGCAGGAGGGCGCCCGTCATAGAGGGGTATTTCTCTGAAGGGGCCTCGATGTCGAGACGGAGACCGGCGTCCTTGGCTGCCTTGGCGGTGGCAGGACCGAAGGTGGCGATGGCGATCTCTCCTTGCTTGAAGTCGGGGAAGTTCTTCGTCAGAGACTCAATTCCCGACGGGCTGAAGAAGATCAGCATATCGTAGTCGAAGGTCTTGACCTCCTCGGTGGTGAAGTCGTTGCTGACGGTCTTATACATCACGCACTCCCTGTGATTGAGCTTCTTCGACTCCAACAGATTGGAAATGCTGTCGTTGTGAACGTCGCTCATAGGCACGAGGTACTTCTCGTTCTTGTGCTTCACCATAGCCGGGATCAAGTCGTCCACACGGCCTGACTCGCCGAAGAACACCTTGCGCTTGCGGTACTGCACATACTTCTGGATATACAGGGCGATGGTCTCTGTGACGCAGAAATACTTCATGTCCTCAGGGATATTTACGCGCAATTCCTTGGCCATATTAAAGAAATGGTCAATGGCGTGACGCGAGGTAAACACGATGGCCGTATAGTCAAGGATGCTGACCTTCTGGGCACGAAACTCTTTCGCACTGATGGCTTCCACCTTGATGAAAGGACGGAACACCAGCTCAACCTCAAATCTGCTCGCTATATCAAAGTACGGCGACTTCTCACTGGCAGGTCTTGGTTGTGAGACTAAAATCTTCTTTATCATCTCTGTCTTAAAAAATTACTCTCAATTGATTCACGAGAACCGCCAATCCACCCCAAAGTGAAAGCAACGGTACCATTTCAAGGGCGCAAAAGTACAAAATTATTTGCACATACAGCGCTTTTTGAGCGAAAAAGATGACATAAGTTTTATAAATTGTTAGAATTTTAATGAAAAACACCACTAAAAAGGTGTAAACGGCGGCAGTTTGTATGGGAAACTGGAAATAAGCGCGCAACAGGAGGACGGGGAACAGCAGCACTCCTTCCATAGATATGAGGAAGAGAAGTGATGTAAGAAATTTTTTATTCCTGGAGCTGTCGAACATAACATTGTTGACGACGGTATAGAGCAGGAATTTCAGCAGGAAGTAGGCCGCCATTATGAGGAAGATGATGCCCAGCAGGATGTGGTCGTCAGAGAAGATGAAGGTGTCATCGACCGACGTGAGGACATAGAGATAGTAGAGCAGCGAGCAGGTGAGGCAGGTAATGACGGAGAAGATGATCTGGATGTTGATCTCGTCGCCCGTCTCTGCCACGCTGTGCTGACCTTTCTGCACGTAGAAGAAGTCCTTCACCTGACGGACGATGAAGCCTGAGATGCGGGAGAAGGAGAAGGTCATCAGCAGGAAACAGAGGATGAGCAGTCCGGAGATCAGGCTGTCGTTGCTTAAAGTCTCGGGCACAGGGTCGCCGGCGACGCCATAGCGTCCGGCATCGAGCTCGGGATGGTAGAGGGAGTCGTTGGAGAAGAAGTTCTCACGATAGTAGGTGGGCAGCTGCACATCCTTCAGGTCACGAGGCACCTCCTCGCCTGGCAGGTGGAGCGTGTCGGGACGTTCGCTGTAATGGATCTCATCTGGCGCGAACCACGCCTGGATGGCTGAGTCCTGTTGGGCAGGCGTCGCATCCTTAGGCAATAACCGCAGCACCTGGTAAGGTGTCTGCGGCTTTGCAGGGGTTCGTGGCACTAAGTCGAGTGCTACGATACTGGGTGGTTCTACGTAGATCGAGTCTTGCATCAGATTCCAAACTCCTTGCGGATGTCGTCCACACGGTCAAGTTTCTCCCACGTAAACAGTTCCACGTCGATGGTCTTCGTCTCGTGGTAATGGCTGGTGAAGGTCTTCTGCTTCACTTCACACTTCCGTCCCATATGTCCGTAGGCAGCCGTCTCACTGTACATAGGCTGGCGCAGCTTCAAAGTGCGCTCGATAGCCTTCGGACGCAGGTCGAAGAGTTTCTCAATCCTCTGGGCAATCTCACCGTCACTCATATTGACCTTACTGCGACCATAGGTATTCACGTAGATGTTCATAGGCTTGGCGATGCCGATGGCATAGCTCACCTGAACGAGCATCTCGTCGGCCACACCTGCGGCCACCATATTCTTCGCGATATGACGGGCTGCATAGGCAGCGGAACGGTCCACCTTCGAGGAGTCCTTGCCTGAGAAGGCGCCGCCACCGTGGGCACCCTTGCCGCCATAGGTATCTACGATGATCTTACGGCCCGTGAGACCTGTATCACCGTGAGGACCACCGATGACGAACTTGCCCGTGGGGTTCACGTAGTACTTGATATCCAGCCCAAACAGATCAAGCACCTTCTGCGAATGGATCTGCTGCTTCACACGGGGAATCAGGATATTGATGACGTCGTCCTTGATACGCGCCAGCATCTTCTCATCCTCGTCGAACTCGTCGTGCTGGGTAGAGACAACGATGGTATCGATGCGCTCTGGAATGCCGGCATCGCTGTACTGAACGGTCACCTGACTCTTCGCATCGGGACGCAGATAGGTCATCTCCTTACCCTCCTTGCGGATGTCGGCCAAGGTACGCATAATGAGGTGTGCCAGATCGAGCGAGACAGGCATAAAGTTCTCCGTCTCGTTGGTGGCATAACCGAACATCATACCCTGATCGCCGGCGCCCTGCTCGTCCTCGTTGCCGTTATCGACACCACGATTGATGTCGGCACTCTGCTCGTGGATGGCGCTGAGGATACCGCACGAGTTGCCGTCGAACTGGTATTCAGCCTTCGTATAGCCGATGCGCTTGATGGTATTGCGGGCGATGGTCTGCAGGTCGATATACACCTCGCTGCGCACCTCACCCATAATCACTACCTGCCCTGTGGTGACAAACGACTCGATGGCGCAGCGGGCCTTGTCGTCGTAAGCCAGGAACTGGTCTAATATCGCGTCAGAGATCTGATCCGCCACTTTGTCGGGATGGCCCTCAGACACTGATTCTGATGAAAACAAATAACTCATTAATATTTACGATTTACGAATTTACAATTTACGATTTATTACTCTGCGGGCATCATAATGATTTCGGCACGGTTGCCGGCCTTCAGCATCTCAGCCACGAAGGCACTGATAGACTCAGGCGTCTGGGCGTTCACCACCTTCTCATAGTCCGTATGGAAGTCGATACCCCACTTGCGCCAATTGTTGATGCTGCCCATCCAGTAGTTGTTCTGCTTCAACTGATCGGCGTGGCTCTTCAGCATATACTCCTTCACCTTCTGCAGCTTGTCGGCATCGCAGGTCTTGGCGAGAGCTGTCACCTCGTCACGCATAATCGTGATGGCGGTGTCGCCCTTCTCAGGTTTCATCGGACAGTAGATCAGCAGCTGGGCTTCGGTCTCGAAGTCGTTGCGGCTCATCGATGACATCACGAAGACGGTGTAGGCAGCGCTGGCTTCCTCACGGATCTCCTTGGTATATACCATATCCAGGATCTGACCTACCATATCAGTCTTGATGCTGTTCTCCAGCGTGAAGGGCAGATCCTTCGTGTACCACACCATCACGGCAATGGCCTTGGGAGTCTCAGCCTTCTGCTTGAAGCTGTTGACGACGACACCCTTGAAGTCGGTTGATACGTCCTGACTCTTCACCACCTCTTTCTTCGAGGGCAGCGCTGCGAGATACTGCTCGATGAGCGGACGGATGGTGGCCTCGTCGTAGTTACCGACGATATTGAAGGTGAAGGCTGCGGCATTGCTTGTCTGCTCCTTGGCCATCTCGAGGATACGGTCGTAGTTCACGTTTGCCAGCTCGGCAGCCTCGAGGGCCTTGAAACGGGGATTATGACAGCTGATGGTAGCCGTGAGTGAGTCACTGAACACGGTCTCAGGCCTCAGCAGACGGTTCTTCAGCGATACCTCTGCGGTCTTCATCAGGTTGTCATACGACTTCTGATCTTTGGCGATGTTGGTGAAATAGAGATACACCAGCTGCAGCATCGTCTCCACATCCTTCGGCGTAGAGCTGCCGTTGACGAGCTGACGGTTCGTGCCTAACTGGAGGGAGGCGCTGGCGATCTTGCCTGCCATAGCTTTCTCCAACTCAGTGTGAGAGAAGTTACCCAGTCCGCTGGCCTCGATGACGTCGCCGAACATCTTGATGTTTGCAAAGTCCTTCTCACCATAAAGGGCAGAGCCTCCGAATCCCTCGCCGCTCAGCAGCACCTGGTCTTTCTTCAGGTCGGTCTGCTTCAGCACAACGGTAGCACCGTTAGAGAGTTTCAGCTCCGTATAACCGAAGAGGTCGTTCTTCGTCTCGCTGACGATAGAACCCTTCTGGGGCAACTCCGTCATCAGCGGCTCATCCTTCACGTTATCCACATACGCCTCAATCTGTGCGGTGCGGGCATCGGCGATGGCTTTCTTCAGACCGTCCTCCGTCGGATAAACGGCACCCTCTTTCTCCGTATTGAAGCTCAGCACCACGAGGTTCGTGTCCGTCGGCAGTACGAGTTCCTTCATCACACTGTTCACAGCCTCCAACGGCAGCATCGGCACAATCTGCTTCATCGTCTCATACGTGTAGTCGATGCTGGGGATGGGGTTGCAGTCCAGGAAGTTATCCACATAAGCGTCCACAAACTGAGAGTTATAACGCTTGTCTTTATTCAGATACTGCTTGTCGAGCTGGCTGAGATAGTTCTGCTTGTAACGGTTGTACTCAGTAGCGGTGAATCCGAATTCTGCTGCACGACGGGCCTCGGTGTAAGCGGCAGTCACAGAAGCATCCGTCTGTCCGTCCTTCGGCAGCACGTCAACCTCGAAGGCATCCACCGGACGGGAAAGGAGATACTGGTCGTAAGATGCCGATGCCTGCAGGAACGGGCTCTCGGGCTTCTCGGCATACTCCTTCAGACGGTCGTTGAGCATCGAGACGGCAGCATTCTTCACGTAGTCGAAGATCATATAGGCCATCGTGTTCTTCAGCGAGTCGGGGAAGGCCTCACGCTTCATCATCAAATGCACGTCGTTGGTGCGCTGCTCCTTGTCCTGGTCGATCACGTAGATGGCCTCGTTATTGTCGGGCACTGGCTCCATCGTCACCAAAGCGCGGTTCTCAGGCAGCACGATGGGCGAGAACAGGTCTTTGATCTTCTGCTCGATCTTGTCCACATCCACGTCGCCCACCACAATGATAGCCTGGTTGTCAGGACGGTACCACTTCTCGTAGTACTGCTGCAGGAAGGGACGCTCGAAGTTGTCGATGATCTCCATCAGTCCGATAGGCATACGATAGCCGTACTTGGAACCCGGATAGAGCTTCGGCAGGTCACGCTCCAGCATTCGCATCTGGGCTGAAGTGCGCAGGCGCCACTCCTCGTGAATCACGCCACGCTCCTTCTCGATCTCCTCCTGTTCCAGCAGCAGACCGTCAGCCCAGTCGTAGAGGATCAGCAGACACGAGTCGATGATGCCCTCACGCGTTGTGGGTACATTACTTATATTATAGACGGTCTTGTCGATGCTCGTATAGGCATTCAGGTCACCACCGAACTGGATACCCACGCTCTCACACCAACGGATCAGCTCGTTGCCCTTGAAGTGCTTCGAGCCGTTGAAGGCCATGTGCTCCAGGAAGTGGGCCAGTCCGCGCTGGTCGTCGTTCTCCTGAATGGAACCCACGCGCTGGGCAATGTAGAACTCAGCACGGTTCTCGGGCCAGTTGTTGTAACGGATGTAATAAGTCAGTCCGTTGTCGAGTTTGCCGATGCGTACATCGGGGTCAACGGGAAGCGATGGCATCTCCATCTGAGCCATCATTGCCACTGTGCCAACGATGGTCAGCAGCAGGCTAAGGAATAGTTTTTTCATCTTCATAAGTTTGGTTGTTGTAAATTTGGCTGCAAAATTACTGCTTTTTTATGGATTTGTCGCAGTTATCCCATAAAAACTACAGGTTATTGACTTTTTTTACCTTTTCACCTTTTTACTTTTTTACCTTTCCACCTTTTTACCTTTTCACCTTTTCATATTCCTCGGATGATGCTCCAGTATCTCCCTGCGGAGCGTCGAGGTGTCGATGTGGGTATAGATCTCCGTCGTGCCGATGCTCTCGTGGCCCAGCAGCGCCTGAATCACTCGGAGGTCGGCACCTCCTTCGAGCAGGGCGGTGGCAAACGAGTGTCGCAGCGTGTGTGGCGAGATGGTCTTCTGGATGCCTGCCGCCTCCGCCTGCCGCTTGATCATAATGAGGATCATCACACGCGTCAGGTGTGCCCCACGACGGTTCAGAAATACGTAGTCTTCCTCGCCGGGCTTGATGTCCATATGCTGACGGTCGTCGAACCAGAACCCGAGTTCCTGTATGGCCTTCTTTGATATGGGCACCAGCCGCTCCTTCGAGCCCTTGCCCATCACACGGATGAACTGCTCGTCGAGATAGAGATTCGACAGCTTCAGGTTCGTGAGTTCACTCACTCGCAGGCCGCAGGAGAACAGCACCTCGATGATGGCCCGATTGCGATGTCCCTCCCACTTCGAGAGGTCGATGCTTGTCTCCAAACGATCTACCTCGGCCGTTGTCAGCACCTCGGGCAGATGCTGTCCTATCTGGGGCGACTCCAAAAGTTCCGTAGGGTCGTCGTCGCGATAGCCGTCGAGCTGCAGGAATCGGAAGAAACTCCTCACGCCGCTCAGTATCCTGCATTGGCTTCGCGGATGAATGCCGATGTCGTGCAACCCGGCAGAGAACTGTTCCAGGTCTTCCAGCTGCACCTCACGAGGGTCTTTCCCCTCCCCTTCCAGATAGTCGAGCAGCTTCCGCAGGTCACGCTGATAGGCGTCGAGCGTATTACCCGACATATTACGTTGCAGCTTCAGATACCGCACGTACCGCCTCACCATCTCCTTGTTCGCCTGTTCAGCCATTCATACATTTGTAATCCTGAGTGCAAAATTACGAAATAATAATGATTATTGCGTACCTTTGCCGAAGTTTTTAATATGTTTTGTGAAAAACCTCGCTAGTGGAGATTGTGTGTAACGTTTTGGCCTCATCTCTCCCATAATCTTTGGAAACGCCTTTGTACAAAGGGGAAAGAGAATGGGAGAGATGCTTTCCATCCCTCCCAAATCTCTCCCAAATCATTCCCTTCATCGGTAAGCGTATCCGTTCTGACGTCTTGCGGGCTATAGTGCCTTCCATCTGTCAGGCAGGAGTTCCCTGTATTTCTGTATGTCTATTGGTTTCTTTGGCG
>ONCZ01000031.1 GCA_900316445.1 uncultured Prevotellaceae bacterium
TGAATAAAAAAGAGTGCCCAGAACAGGACTCGAACCTGCACGCCTCGCGGCACACGCACCTGAAACGTGCGCGTCTACCAATTCCGCCACCTGGGCAATTATTCACCAGGGCCTTCCCTGACGACTCTTTTTTGTTCAACAAGTGAGCGGAAAACGGGACTCGGACCCGCGACCCCAACCTTGGCAAGGTTGTGCTCTACCAACTGAGCTATTTCCGCATGTAATCCTTCTAAATCTAGTGAAAAATCTACCTTTCGGAAGGAGCATTTCTCTAAATGCGGTGCAAAGGTAATGCTTTTTTTGGAACTGACAAACTTTTTGGACGTTTTTTTTCAAAAAAACTGCTAATCCATCCGATTTTTGTAGTCTGTGTAGTCAAATTCGCGCAGGATTTCCAGTTTTCCGTCCTCATGCAGCATCCCGATGGAGGGGTGGCGCACACCGTTGAACATGTTCGTCTTCACCGTCGTGTAGTGGATCATATCCTCAAAGATGACTTCCTCGCCAACCTGCAACTCATGGTCAAACTGCCAATACTCCATAAAGTCACCACTCAGGCAGCTGTTCCCGCCCAGGCGATAGACGAAATCGGAGGTACGGGGGTGCGGGGGTGCGGGGGTGCGAGATATGTCAGTACCCGTAGTAATCTCGTGCCCCCGTACCTTCGTACCCCCGCGCCCTCGAACCCATACCTCGGGCATATACGGCATTTCCAGACAGTCGGGCATATGACAGGTGAAGCTGACATCGAGGATGGCCGTACGGATACCCTTATCCTCCACAATATCCACCACATGCGCCACAAGCGGTCCCGTCTGCCAGGCAAAGGCACTACCCGGTTCAAGGATTACCTTCAACCACGGATAGCGCTCATGGAATCCCATCATCAGCCGGATGAGCAGCTCCACATCATAATCCTTGCGCGTCATCAGATGGCCACCGCCGAAGTTGATCCACTCCAGCTGCGGGAACCACCTCGCGAAGTTATCCTCGATATGCTTCAGCGTCCGTTCGAACACGTCTGCCCCACTCTCACAATGACAATGACAATGGAACCCGCGGATGTCCTCCGGCAACTGTTCCGGCAGCTTGTCAGCCGTCACGCCGAAGCGCGTGCCTGGAGCACAGGGATTATACAGCAGCGTCTCCACCTCCGAATACTCCGGATTCACGCGCAAGCCAATCGACACGCCTGCAGCCCGCTTATGGAATCGCTCGTATTGCGACAGCGAATTGAACGTCAGGTGCGACGAACAGTCGGCAATCGCGTCGAACTCCTCATCGGTATAGGCTGGCGAATACGTATGCGCCGGAGCCCCGAATGCCTCGTAGGCCAGCCGAGCTTCAGACAGCGAACTGGCGGTGGTCGAACGGATATACTCCTTGAAAATCGGGAAAGTCTTCCATAGGGCGAATGCCTTGAAGGCGAGAATCACCTCTATATCTGCTTTCGCCGCAACACCGGCGATAAGCGCCAGGTTGCGGCGAAGTTTCTTCTCCTCTATAATATAAATAGGTGTAGGCATTATTGTTTAAGTGGAATGAGAACGCTGAACGTACTGCCCTCTCCCTCGACGGACTCCACGGTACAGTCGCCGCCGTTCTTGCGGGCGAAGTCCTGACAGAGCTGCAGGCCCAGCCCGGAACCTTCCTCACCGCCCGTACCGTAAGTAGTCTCTCCCTTATGGAAGATAGAGCCGATGCGGTTGGCGGCGATACCCACACCGTGGTCGCGGACGCTCACCTTCGCCATATCTCCCTCCGGAGCCATAATGATCTCGATCGACGAATCCTCGGGCGAGAACTTGATGGCGTTCGACAGGAAGTTTCTCACCACGGTCTTGAGCATGTCGTTGTCGGCATTCACCACCAGCGGTGCATCCGTCTTCTTCAGATCCAGTTTGATATGCTTCGTATAGGCGATGGCCTCGAAGATCTCCACCACGCCCGGGATGATGTCGTTCAGGTCCAGATCCTGCTTCACCACCGTCAGCCGGCCCGTCTGGCTCTTCGTCCATTTCAGCAGGTTGTCCAGCAGGTCGTGCACCTCCTCCGACTCCCTATTGGCCTGGTCGAGCAGCGTATACAGCTCCGGTCCTACGGTCTCCGGCGAGGCCGACGCCACCACGAGATTCAGCACCATACGGATGCTGGCCATCGGCGAGCGCAGGTCGTGGGCAATCACAGAGTACATCTTGTCGCGGTTGGTCAGCGTGGCTCGCAGCTCCTGGTTCTGCTTCTCGATGATGCGCTTGGCTGCGACGAGCGAGATCTGCTGCGTCACACGCATCACAAGCTCCTCCTTGTTGAAAGGCTTCGTCAGGAAGTCGCTGGCTCCCACCTGGAAGCCGTGCACGAGGTCCTGCGGCGTATTCAGGGCGGTCAAGAAGATGATGGGGATGTCCTTCGTTCCCTCCTCCTTCTTCAGCACGGTGGCTGTGTCGAAGCCGTTCATATCAGGCATCATCACGTCAAGTAAGATCAGGTCGGGATGCTCCTTCCTGGCCATTTCGATGCAGGTCGTACCGTTGTTGGCGGTACACACCTGGAACTTCTCATTCGTCAACAGAATTTTGAGCAGCAACACGTTGCTGACCACATCGTCGACAATCAAAATTTTATAATCGCTCCGATTTATTTTGCCCTCTAATGTCTCACCTGTATCCATTCGCAGAGTCAGTAATGCTTATAATTTCGGTTGCAAATATAGCACTATTATTTGAAATCTCCAAATGATTACGCCACTTTTTGCAAAAAATTATTCAACAGTCACCGATTTGGCAAGGTTTCGGGGTTGGTCCACGTTCTTTCCCTTGCATACAGCCACGTGATACGCCAGCAGTTGCAGCGGTATCGTAGCCACCAACGGCTCCAGGCATTCCAGCACATCGGGCAGTTCGATCACCTCGTCGGCAATCTTCGCAATCACGTCGTCACCCTTCGACACCAAGGCTATCACCCTACCCTGTCGGGCCTTGATCTCCTGGATGTTCGACAGCACCTTCTCATACATCGCGTTGTGCGTGGCGATCACCACCACGGGCATATCCGAATCGATCAGTGCGATCGGACCGTGCTTCATCTCGGCGGCAGGATAACCCTCGGCGTGGATATACGAAATCTCCTTCAGCTTCAGCGCACCCTCCAGGGCTACGGGATAAGAGAATCCGCGACCCAGGTAGAGGAAATTATGGGCGTAGGTAAACGTCCTTGCGAGGTCGGCCACCTTGTCGTTCGTCTGCAGCACCTCGCGGATCTTCACGGGAATCTCGCTGAGTCCCTTCACGATCTTCAGATACTCCTGACGGTCCACCGTGCCCTTCGCCTCGCCCATCGCCAGGGCAATCATCGTGAGCACCGTCACCTGACCTGTGAACGCCTTCGTCGAGGCCACACCGATCTCCGGTCCTACGTGGATATACGTACCCGTGTCCGTGGCTCTGGGGATGCTCGAGCCGATGGCGTTGCAGATGCCGTAGATGAAGGCACCCTTCTCCTTGGCCAACTGCACGGCGGCCAGCGTGTCGGCCGTCTCACCGCTCTGAGAGATGGCGATCACCACGTCGCCCTTGCCCACCACGGGATTACGATAACGGAACTCCGAGGCGTACTCCACCTCCACAGGAATGCGGCAAAGCGTCTCGATGATCTGCTTGCCGATGAGTCCGGCGTGCCACGAAGTGCCGCAGGCAACAATCACCACGCGCTTCGCTTCCAGCAACTGGCGGCGGTAGTCAATCAGCGCCGAGAGCGTCACATGGTCGGCCTCCACGTTCACGCGGCCTCGCATGCAGTTCGTCAGGCACTCCGGCTGTTCGAAGATCTCCTTCAACATGAAGTGCGGATAGCCGCCCTTCTCGATCTGGCCGAGGTCGATGTCCACAGTCTTCACCTTCAGCTCCTGATCCTCGCCGAGGATATTCACCACGTGCAGGTCCTGTCCCAGACGGATCACGGCTATATTGCCGTCCTCCAGATACACCACCTTGTCCGTATATTCCACGATGGGGCTGGCGTCGGAACCTAAGAAGAACTCATCCTCGCCGATGCCCACCACCAGCGGACTCTGCTTGCGGGCGGCGATGATCTGCGTCGGATCATTCTTGTCGAGCACGGCGATGGCGTAGGCACCTATCACCTGGTAGAGTGCCACCTGCACGGCCGTCAGCAGGTCGAGCTGCTTGTGGTTCTTGATATACTCTATCAGCTGCACCAGCACCTCTGTATCCGTGTCGCTGATGAAGTGTACGCCCTTCGCCTCCAGCTTCGTCTTCAGGTCGGCATAGTTCTCGATGATACCGTTGTGAATGATGGCGAGGTTCTTCGACTCTGAATAGTGCGGGTGGGCGTTGCGTGACGACGGTTCGCCGTGAGTTGCCCAGCGCGTATGGGCGATGCCCACGCAGCCGCTCACGTCCTTGTCGTTGCAGTACTCCGTCAGGTTGTCCACCTTACCCTTCGTCTTATACACGTTCAGGTCACCGTTGGCGTTGATCAGCGCCACGCCGGCACTGTCGTAGCCACGATACTCCAGTCGTCTCAGACCCTTGATGAGGATGGGATATGCATCCTTCTTACCAATATATCCTACGATTCCACACATACTTGTCTCTCAGTTTTTGTCTCTACATAATTGAAATTTGGCTGCAAAATTACGAAAAAACTATCAACTACCACCAATAAATACAAAACTTTTTTTCTTGTCCACTACTATTTTTTACACTATGACAGTTAAGAAGTAAGATCATGCACCTCACAGGAAGTGATTGGTGACACTATGTCAACGTATTCGTTGACTCCAGTCAAATGGTTCGTTGACTCCAGTCGACGAATGCGTTGACTTTAGTCGACGAACGGTTTAAACGGCCTAAGACATCGGTTTCATCCGATATTCCCGTCAGTTTCATCCGTGAGGACTGTCTGTCAACAGGCATTAAAATATTCCCGAAGCGGTTATGCGCCTCGGGAATCACTTAATCAATCTACGATTAGAGATCGTTGTAATTCTGCACGTTGAAGGTCGAGGTGCGCATGTCACCTGTCTCGTAGCCGCGCTTCAGCCAGCGTTTGCGCTGGTCGGAGGTGCCGTGGGTGAACGACTCGGGCGTGGCACGGCCCTGGGCCTTCTTCTGCAGCCAGTCGTCGCCGATGGCCTTGGCGAGTTCGAGACCTTTCTCCAGGTCGCCGTACTCCATCGAGTGGTTCATCTTGTCCTCATAGTGGGCCCAGACACCGGCGTAGTAGTCGGCGAGCAGCTCGAGGCGGACGCTGATCTTGTTGGCATTCACCTTGTCGGTCTGGTTCATCTGGGCGTGGGCCTTCGAGAGGGTTCCCGTGAGGTATTCGACGTGGTGGCCGATCTCGTGGGCGATGACGTAGGCATAGGCGAAGGTGTTGCCCTCGACGCCGAGCTGGCGCTTCATCTGGGTGAAGAACGACAGGTCGATGTAGAGTTTCTGGTCGCCCGAGCAATAGAAGGGACCTACGGCAGCCGTGGCGTTACCGCAGGCGGAGTTCACCTGATTGGTGAAAAGCACGAGTGTGGGCGAGGTGTAGGTGGCACCCATCTGTTCGAACACGGGTCCCCAGACGTCTTCCGTCGAGGCGAGGATCTTCTTGCAGTCTGAGGCGAGCTCCTGCTCCTCCTCGGTAAAGTTCTGCTCGTCGACGGTCTCCGTGCGCTGGGCCATCTGCTCCTGGGCTGCCTGCAGGCCTGCCGAGAGGGGGTCGCCTCCGCTCATCCATGCAAACAGGGCTGCGATGATTACTGCGCCGATACCACCACCAGCGACTGCCTTTCCACTAATTCCGCGGCGGTCTTCCACGTTGGAACTTTCTCTTCTTCCGTCTAATTTCATAATGCTTTAAGTTTAAGTGAATATAATTTTTGAATTATTTAATTTTCTAATCTTTTAATTTTTTAATCTTTTAATTTTTTAATCTTTTAATTTTCCTCATCTCACCGTCATGTGGAAACAGCCCTGCTTGACCTCGTACTTGATGTAGCAGCGATCTTGTTCGCGCAGATCGCGTAGCACCTCAGAGAGCACCCATTTCAGCGTGTCGTTGCGCACCTCACGGCGACGGGGGCCGTCAGGATTCTCGACCGTTTTGTAGCGGTTGTAGCAGATGTCGAAGGTGGTGCCGTAGAGATGGCAGGAGTTCTCTGTCGCATTGCCGTTGCGCCGACGGAGCTTTGCCACGTCCTCCTGGGAACGGAGCACGCTGGTGACAATGATCTTATGCAGGGGCACGCCCTTGACGTAGAGGCTGTCGAAGAAAGCCTGGCCGATGTCCTGCAGCAGGACGGCGGCACGGGGCACGAGATAGGGGATGCTCGAATAGAGCGGATCGACGTGGTAATAGGGGTTCGCCCCGACGTAGACGAGTTCACGCTTGCGCGACTCTGCATCCTCGCGGTTCGCCACGGGTGTGACTCCCCAGCGGTTGGCTGCCGTCAGTTGTAGGCCGTTAGTGTCGGGAAAGGCCACAGCGTAGTTGGGCACGGAACGAATCTTATGATATTTACGATTTTCGGATTGACGATTTCCGATTTTGGGCTGCGCCAGAGTGTTACCACTCCTCACGCTGCCTTCCACAGTCCTCGCCGCAGCGACCTGGGGGAAGGCCCACCGGATGCACGCAAGGAGCAAAACGACGGTCAGAAATCCTAATAAATATGTCTTTTTTGTTAATCTCATGAATAATTTTCTCATTTCGGGCACAAAGTTACAAACTTTTTTGTAATTTTGCAACCAAATTATAATTTTGTTTTAAGATTGACCGAGAAACATATCGTATTAGAGGATATAGACCCCGTAACGTTCTACGGAGTTGGTAACGTACATCTGCAGATGTTGCGCTCTCTGTATCCGAAGTTGCGGGTAGTGGCCCGCGATAATGTCATACGTGTGCTGGGCGACGAGGAGCAGATGGCCGCCTTCGAAGAGACGGCCGAGAAAATCCGCCAGCACGTGCTGCAGTTCAACGCCCTGAAGGACGAGGACATCCTCGACATCGTGAAGGGGAAGCAGCGCAACGAGGTGCCCGACGACGTGGTGTGCTACTCGATGTCGGGACGTGCCATCAAGGCGCGCACGAAAAACCAGCAGCGGCTGATCGAGGCGTATAAGGAGAACGACATGGTGTTTGCCGTCGGCCCCGCGGGCACGGGCAAGACCTATCTCTCGATAGCCCTCGCCGTGAAGGCGCTGAAAGAGAAGTCGGCGAAGAAGATCATCCTCTCCCGCCCTGCCGTGGAGGCCGGCGAGAAGCTGGGATTCCTGCCGGGCGACATGAAGGACAAGATCGATCCCTACCTACAGCCGCTCTACGACGCGCTGGAGGACATGCTGCCGCAGGTGAAGCTGCAGGACATGATGGAGAAGCACGTGATACAGATAGCGCCGCTGGCCTTCATGCGCGGACGGACGCTGTCTGACGCGGTGGTGATCCTCGACGAGGCACAGAACACGACGCCCGCCCAGATCAGGATGTTCCTGACACGCATGGGATGGAACACGAAGATGATCATCACGGGCGACATGACCCAGATCGACCTGCCCGCGAAGGCGAAGAGCGGACTCATCGAGGCCCTACATATATTAAATAAGGTAGAGGGCATCGGCATCGTGAATCTCGACCGCTCGGACATCGTGCGACACAAGCTCGTCACAAAGATTGTCAATGCCTACGAGGAGTACGATAAGGAAGTTAAGGAAGTTAAGGAAGATAAAGACATATGAACAAAGCATTAACAAGAACAGACTTCAATTTTGAAGGACAAAAGAGTGTTTATCACGGTAAGGTCCGTGACGTGTACAACATCAACGACAAGCTGATGGTGATGGTGGCCACCGACCGCATCTCGGCGTTCGACGTCGTGCTGCCGAAGGGCATACCCTTCAAAGGCCAGGTGCTGAACCAGATTGCCGCCAAGTTCCTCGATGCCACGACGGACATTTGCCCGAACTGGAAGCTGGCCACTCCCGACCCGATGGTGACCGTCGGTCTGAAGTGTGAGGGTTTCCGCGTTGAAATGATCATCCGCTCAATCCTCACGGGATCAGCCTGGAGGGAGTACAAGAACGGCTGTCGTGAGTTGTGCGGCGTGAAGCTGCCTGACGGCATGAAGGAGAACGAGCGCTTCCCCCAGCCCATCATCACGCCGACGACCAAGGCCGACGAGGGTCACGACATGAACATCTCGAAGGAAGAGATTATCGCCCAGGGACTGGTGTCGGCAGAGGACTATGCCCTGATGGAGGACTACACGCGCAAGATCTTTCAGCGCGGACAAGAGATCGCCGCCAAGCGCGGACTGATCCTCGTGGACACGAAGTATGAGTTCGGAAAGCGCGACGGCAAGGTGTATCTCATCGACGAGATCCACACGCCCGACTCCAGCCGCTATTTCTATGCCGAGGGCTACGAGGAGAAGCTGGCCAAGGGTGAGCCTCAGCGGCAGCTCTCGAAGGAGTTCGTGCGCCAGTGGCTCATTGAGCACAACTTCATGAACGAGCCCGGTCAGGTGATGCCAGAGATCACGGACGAATACGCTGAGAGTGTCAGCGAACGCTATATCGAACTCTACGAGCATATCGTGGGTGAGCGCTTCGAGCGTGAGAACAGCGATGAGGATATCGCCACACGTATCGAGAAGAACGTCAGCTCGTGGCTGAAAGCGTTTGAGAAAAGGTGATTTTGTTTATAGTTTACAGTTTATAGTTTATAGCTGATTACACTGGAGGATGTATAGGCAGGAGGTGATCAAGCCCTATGGTGAGGGCGAGAAGGCGAAGCAGGTGGAGGAGATGTTCGACAACATCGCGCCGTCCTACGACAAGCTGAACCACCGTCTGTCGTGGAACATCGACAAGGGTTGGCGACGGAAGGCCATCCGACAGCTGGCACCCTTCAAGCCACAGACGCTGCTCGACATCGCCACGGGAACCGGCGACTTCGCCATCTTGGCCGCAGAGATGCTACACCCGCAGAAACTTGTGGGAGCTGATATCAGCGAGGGGATGATGGAGATAGGCCGGAAGAAAGTGCGGGAGAAGGGACTGCAGGACATCATCTCCTTCGACAAGGAGGACTGTCTGCACTTGAGTTATCAGGACGAGACCTTCGACGCCGTCACTGCCGCCTTCGGCATCCGCAACTTCGCCGACCTAGACAGCGGCCTGCGTGAGATGCAGCGCGTGCTGAGAAAAGGCGGACACCTGAGCATCGTCGAACTGACCTCACCCGTCAGTTTCCCGATGAAACAGCTCTTCCATGTGTACAGCCACACGGTGCTGCCTGTCTACGGACGGCTCATCTCGAAGGACACCAGCGCCTACAGCTATCTGACGAAGACCATCGAGGCATTCCCGCAGGGAGAGCAGATGGTGGAGATCCTTCACAAGGCCGGATTCAGCGAGGCCAGCTTCAAGCGCCTCACCTTTGGCATCTGTACAATGTATTTCGCGAGGAAATAAACATAGTAAATCACTAAATCGTAAATCAGAAGATGGACAGGTATGGTTTAATCGGTTACCCTTTGGGGCACTCATTCTCCATCAGCTACTTCAACCAGAAGTTTGCTGACGAGAAGATCAATGCCAAGTATGAGAACTATGAAATCTCAGACATCGATCAGTTGCCAGAGATTCTTGACAAGTTTCCAGACCTGCGCGGGCTGAACGTTACCATCCCTTATAAGGAGAAGGTGATTCCGTTTCTCGACTCTCTCTCGCCTGAGGCCAGGGCCATCGGAGCCGTGAACGTCATCCGCGTCAAGCACGAGGGTAACAACACCATCCTGAAGGGATATAACAGCGACGTGATCGGCTTCACGCAGAGCATCGAACCCATGCTCGACAAGAAATGGCACAAGAAAGCGCTCATCCTGGGAACGGGCGGCGCATCGAAGGCCATCAACTACGGGCTGAAGTCGTTGGGCATCGAAACCGTCTTCGTCAGCCGTTACGAGCGGCCCGACACCATCCAATACGACAAGATCACGCCGGAGGTAGTGAAGGAGTACAACGTCATCGTGAACTGTACGCCCTTAGGTATGTATCCCCATACGGAAGAGTGTCCGCAGCTGCCTTATGAGGCGATGGACAACCATACTATCCTCTACGACCTGATCTACAACCCCGACCAGACACTCTTTATGCGCAAGGGTGCCGAGCACGGTGCCGATGTGAAGAATGGCCTCGAGATGCTTTTATTGCAGGCTTTCGCTTCATGGGAATTCTGGCACGGAAAGGATAAATAGTTTTATTGATTATAGTTGAGAGTTTATAGTTTATAGTTGAGAGTTTATAGTTTATAGATGTTATGACTGACAACAGATATATGTTAAGGGGCGTCTCGGCAGCGAAAGAAGACGTGCATAACGCCATCAAGAACATCGACAAGGGCATCTTCCCGCAGGCTTTCTGCAAGATCATCCCTGACATACTGGGCGGAGACCCTGAGTATTGTAACATCATGCATGCAGACGGGGCCGGCACTAAGTCGAGCCTCGCCTATATGTACTGGAAGGAGACGGGCGACCTCTCCGTATGGAAGGGCATCGCCCAGGATGCCATCGTGATGAATACCGACGACTTGCTCTGTGTGGGTGCTGTGGATAACATTCTTGTTTCGAGCACCATCGGACGAAATAAGATGCTCGTGCCTGGAGAGGTAATCTCTGCCATCATCAACGGTACGGACGAACTGCTGGCAGAATTGCGCGAGATGGGCATCGGCATTTATCCCACAGGTGGTGAGACGGCCGATGTAGGCGACCTTGTGAGAACGATCATCGTTGACTCGACGGTGACTTGTCGCATGAAGCGTTCTGACGTCATCGACAATGCGAATATCTGTCCGGGCGATGTCATCGTGGGCCTTTCTTCTACTGGTCAGGCCACGTATGAGAAGCGTTATAACGGCGGTATGGGCTCGAATGGCCTTACCTCCGCCCGTCATGATGTCTTCGCCAAGTATCTGGCAGAGAAATATCCAGAGAGCTATGATCACGCTGTGCCCAATGAGCTGGTGTATAGCGGTCAATACAAACTGACGGATACAGTCGAGGGATCGCCTGTGGATGCAGGACAGCTGGTGCTCTCCCCCACCCGCACCTATGCCCCCGTGATCAAGAAACTGCTCGACGAGCTGCGGCCAGAGATCCACGGTATGGTGCATTGCACAGGCGGTGCCCAGACCAAGGTGCTGCACTTCGTGAGTGATAACTGCCGTGTCATCAAGGACAATATGTTCCCTGTGCCGCCGCTGTTCAAGGCCATCCACGAGTGCTCTGGCACAGACTGGAAGGAGATGTATCAGGTGTTCAACATGGGCCATCGTATGGAGATCTACGTACGTCCGGAAATCGCCGATCAGGTGATTGCCCTCTCGAAGAGTTTCAACATCGATGCCCAGGTGATCGGCCATATCGAAGAAGGTAAGAAGAGCCTCACGATAAAGAGCGAATTCGGCACTTTCGATTATTAATTGTTTATGGAGAATAACAGCATATTACAGAAATTAGACGGTTTGGAGGCGCGATTTGAGGAGGTGTCGACATTGATCACCGACCCGGACGTGATAGCCGATCAGAACCGTTTTGTGAAACTGACCAAGGAATACAAGGATCTGGGCGACATCATGGATGCCCGCAAACGTTATATTGCCTGTCTGAACGGCATCAAGGAGGCCAAGGATATCCTTGCCAACGAGGACGATCCGGAGATGAAGGAGATGGCCCGCGAGGAACTGGCCACCAACGAGGCCCTGCAGCCCAAGCTGGAAGAGGAAATCAAGATTGCCCTTATCCCGAAGGACCCAGAGGACGCCAAAAACGTGCAGATGGAGATCCGTGCAGGTACGGGTGGCGACGAGGCCTGCCTCTTTGCCGGAGACCTGTTTAAAATGTATAAGAGCTACTGCGACTCGAAAGGTTGGCAGCTGTCAATCACCAGTGTCTCTGAAGGAGCCGTCGGTGGCTATAAGGAAATCGACTTTGCCGTCTCGGGGGCAGATGTCTATGGTACGCTGAAATATGAATCGGGCGTGCATCGTGTGCAGCGCGTGCCTGCTACAGAGACACAGGGACGTATGCATACCTCGGCGGCGACGGTGGCCGTGCTGCCTGAGGCCGATAAGTTCGAGGTACATGTGAACGAGGGAGAGATCAAATGGGATACCTTCCGCAGTTCAGGTGCCGGTGGTCAGAACGTGAATAAGGTGGAGTCTGGTGTCCGTCTGCGTTATATGTGGAAAAATCCCAACACGGGTGAGACAGAGGAGATTCTCATCGAATGTACGGAGACGCGCGACCAGCCCAAGAATAAGGAGCGTGCCCTCTCGCGCCTGTATACCTTTATTTATGATAAGGAGCATCAGAAATATATGGACGATATCGCCAGCCGTCGTAAGAGCCTGGTCTCTACGGGTGACCGTTCGGCGAAGATCCGTACCTACAACTTCCCCCAGGGACGTGTGACGGATCACCGCATCGGCTATACCACCCACGACCTTCAGGGATTCCTCGCTGGCGACATCCAGGCGATGATCGATGCCCTGACAGTGGCAGAGAATGCAGAGAGAATGAAAGAAACGGAGTTATAGAAGGAGAGAAGGAGTAAAGGAGAAAAGGAGTAAGTAGATATGACCAGAGAAGAATTGATTAAGCAGATCCGCGAAAAGCAGAGTTTCCTCTGCGTAGGACTCGATACAGACATCAACAAGATACCCCAGTGCATCATCGATGAGGCAAAGGAGAAGGATGGCGAAGACTATCTCTTCCGGGCGCTTTGTGAGTTTAATGCCCTCATTATTGATGCGACAGCCCCCTACTGCGTAGCCTATAAGCCCAACCTTGCTTTCTATGAGGCATACGGTGTGGACGGCATCCTCGCCTTTGAAGCCACAGTCGACTACCTGAAGGAGGAATATCCCGACCACTTCATCATTGCTGACGCCAAGCGCGGGGATATCGGCAACACGTCGAAGATGTATGCCAAGACATTCTTTGAGCAGTATGACGTCGATGCCCTGACCGTCGCCCCCTATATGGGCGAAGACTCCGTCACGCCGTTCTTGGGTTATGACGGCAAGTGGGTCATCCTGCTTGCTCTCACCAGCAATAAGGGCTCATACGATTTCCAGCTGACAGAGGATGCCCAGGGCGAGCGCCTTTTTGAGAAAGTACTGAAGATCTCCCAGCAATGGGGTAACGACGAGAATATGATGTATGTTGTCGGTGCCACACAGGGCAAGATGTTTGAGGATATCCGTAAGGTGGCTCCCAACCACTTCCTGCTCGTGCCTGGCGTAGGTGCCCAGGGTGGCAGTCTGGAGGAGGTGTGCAAATACGGCATGACCAAGGACTGCGGACTACTCGTAAACTCCTCCCGTGGCATCATCTATGCCTCCAACGGCGAGGACTTCGCTGAGGTGGCTGCACAGAAAGCCCAGGAACTACAACAGCAGATGGCTGAAGAACTGAAAAAGGTGGGATTGTAAGTCCTGCCTTCTTTGATTATATGATAGAAGCAAAAATCATCAATGATCCGGTTTTCGGATTCATCAAGATACCACGCGGGCTGCTTTACAGTATTGTGGAGCATCCGTTGTTCCAACGCCTGAACCGCATCAACCAGTTAGGATTGGCCTCTGTGGTCTACCCTGGTGCCAGACATACCCGTTTCCAGCACTCGCTGGGGGCGTTCCACCTGATGAGTGAGGCCATCATCTCCCTTCAGCAGAAAGGCATCTTCATCTTTGATGCAGAGGCAGAGGCCGTACAGGCCGCCATCCTCATGCACGACATCGGGCATGGTCCGTTCTCGCACGTACTGGAAGACTCACTTATTCACGGCATCTCGCATGAGGATATTTCGTTGATGATGATGGAGGAGATGAACGACTACTTCAACGGGGAACTGAACCTGGCCATCTCGATATTCAAGGGCGACTATCCCAAGAACTTCCTCCACCAACTTATCTCTTCGCAACTGGATATGGACCGCCTGGACTATCTGCGCAGGGACTCCTTCTACACAGGTGTGACGGAAGGCAACATCGGCTCGGCCCGAATCATCAAGATGCTGAATGTGGTGAACGACTCGCTGGTGGTAGACCAGAAGGGTATCTACTCGTTGGAGAACTACCTCACCACCCGCCGACTGATGTACTGGCAAGTATATCTGCATCGTACCTGTGTGGCGTATGAGAAGGTGCTGGTGAACATGCTCATCCGTGCCAAAGACCTTATCCATCAGGGGAAAGATGTATTCGCCACCCCTGCCCTGCACTATTTCCTCAGCAACGATATAGACAGAGACTGGTTCATCAGCCATCCGGAGGCCTTGAGGAACTATGAGGAGCTCGACGACTCAGACATCTGGAGTGCGATGAAGGTGTGGAAGCATCACGACGACAAGATCCTCTCCACGCTGGCTACGGACATGCTCGACCGTAGGATCTTCAAGGTGGAGGTGCATGAGGAGCCCATCGAGGAGGTACGCATCAGGCAGATACAGGAAAACATTGCCAAACAGCTTGGCATCGACGTGAAGGATGCCCACTATCTGATGAACCTGTCGACGATATCAAAGGATATGTATAATGTGGAAGATGACAGCATCGCAATTCTTTACAAAAATGGAGAAATCAAGGACATTTCCGAGGCTTCCGAATTGCTAAATGTTCAATTACTTTCTAAAAAAATAAGAAAATATTACCTTTGTTATCAACGTTTCGAATAATTTTTGCTATCTTTGCAAAATAAATCAAACCCTGAATATGGAATTTACAGCCAAGCAGATTGCAGAATTTGTAGGTGGCCGCGTAGAAGGAAACGAAAATGCCACCGTCAACACGTTTTCGAAAATCGAAGAAGGAACGCCTGGTGCGCTCTCTTTCCTCTCGAACCCTAAATATACCCATTATCTTTATGAGACGAAATCGAGCGTCGTGTTAATCAACGAAGACGTCGAACTGGAGAAGCCCGTGGATGCAGCTCTCGTGCGCGTGAAGAATGCCTATGAGAGTGTTGCACGCTTGTTGCAGCTCTACGAATCGATGAAGCCAGCCAAGAAAGGTATCGATGCCCAGGCCAGCATCTCTCCCAGCGCGAAGATCGGCCAGGATGTCTTCATCGGCGCCTTTGCCGTCGTCGGCGACGGAGCCGTCATCGGTGATGGCACGCAGATTTATCCCCACACCGTCATCGGCGACGGGGTGACTATCGGTGCGAAATGTGTGCTCTATCCGAACGTGACAGTATATCAGGGATGCAAATTAGGAAATAACGTGACAATCCACGCTGGCAGCGTCATCGGTGCCGACGGCTTTGGCTTCGCCCCCAACACGGAGGGATATATGAAGATTCCACAGATCGGCATCGTGATCATCGAAGATGATGTGGAGATCGGCGCCAACACGTGTGTAGACCGTTCGACGATGGGGCAGACCGTTATTCGCAAGGGCGTGAAACTTGACAATCTGATCCAGGTGGCCCACAACTGTGAGATCGGCGAGAACACCGTGATGTCTGCTCAGGTAGGTCTGGCTGGCTCAACGAAGATCGGCAGCTGGTGTATGGTAGGCGGACAGGCTGGCTTTGCCGGACATATCCAAGTAGCCGACAAGACTTTCGTGGGTGCCCAATGCGGTGTGATCAGCAATACAAAGGGTGACGGTCAGCAGTTGATCGGCTCTCCCGCTATGGACACGAAGGTGTTCTTCAAGGCAAAGGCCCTCTATGCCAAGCTGCCAGACATGTATCGCCAGATAGCCCAGTTGCAGCGTGAGATAGAGGAACTGAAAAATAGTAAATCGTAAATCCGTAAATCGTAAATCCGTAAATCGTAAATTATCAGATGAAGCAAAAGACACTCAAAGGCAGTTTCTCCCTTTTCGGAAAAGGACTGCATACAGGATTGAACCTGACGGTGACATTCAACCCGGCACCAGAGAACACTGGTTATAAAATCCAGCGTATCGACCTGGCAGGCGAACCCATCATCGACGCTATTGCTGAGAATGTGGTAGACACACAGCGCGGCACCGTGCTTGGCAAAGGCGATGCCCGTGTATCTACAGTCGAACACGGACTGGCAGCACTTTACGCCTTAGGCATCGACAACTGTCTGATTCAGGTGAATGGCCCAGAGTTCCCCATCCTTGACGGCTCTGCCATCAAGTATGTGGAGAAGATCAATGAAATCGGTATTGAGGAGCAGAACGCACCCAAAGACTGGTACATCATCCGCAAAAAAATCGAGGTGAAAGACGAACAGACTGGCTCATGCATCACCCTTCTGCCCGACGACGAGTTCTCACTCACTGTGATGTGTTCATTCGAGTCGAAATTCATCAACTCACAGTTTGCTACCGTCAATAGAGTGGAAGACTTCCCGACAGAGATTGCACCTGCCCGGACATTCGTTTTTGTACGCGATATAGAACCTCTGCTACAGGCCAACCTCATCAAGGGCGGCGACCTCGACAATGCTATCGTTATTTACGAGCGCCAGACCACCCAGGAGCGCCTTGACATGCTGGCAGACATGCTACATGTGGAGCATCGCGACGCCACAGACTTAGGTTATATCCAGCACAAGCCCTTGGTATGGGAGAATGAGTGTACGCGCCATAAACTGCTTGACATCGTTGGCGACATGGCCCTCATCGGCAAGCCCATCAAGGGCCGTATCATCGCCACCCGTCCAGGTCATACCATCAACAACAAGTTTGCCCGTCTGATGCGTAAGGATATCCGCAAGCACGAAGTGCAGGCCCCCATCTACGACCCCAATGAGGAGCCCGTGATGGACGTGAACCGCATCCGTGAACTGCTGCCCCACCGTTATCCGATGCAGTTGGTAGACAAAGTGATCTCGCTGGGTGCCAACACCATCGTCGGCGTCAAGAACGTTACTGCCAACGAGCCCTTCTTCCAGGGACACTTCCCACAGGAGCCCGTGATGCCAGGCGTGCTGCAGATTGAGGCGATGGCACAATGCGGCGGACTGCTGGTGCTGAACACTCTTGAGAATCCCAGCGAATGGAGCACCTATTTCATGAAGATCGACGACGTGAAGTTCCGTCAGAAGGTGGTGCCTGGCGACACACTTATCTTCAAGGTTGACCTGCTGGCACCCGTCCGTCACGGCATCTCTTCGATGAAAGGATACATCTTCGTAGGCGACCATGTAGTGGCCGAAGCCACATTCACCGCACAAATCGTAAAGAACAAATAATATGGCAAATCAGATACATCCATTGGCAGTCGTTGACCCAGAAGCCAAGATTGGTGACGGTAACATCATTGGTCCTTTCTGTGTGATAGACAAGAATGTCGTCATCGGCGACAACAACAGGTTACTCAACAACGTGACCATTCACTACGGAGCCCGCATCGGCAATGGCAACGAGTTATTCCCAGGAGCCTCTATCTCCACGAAACCTCAGGACTTGAAGTTCCAAGGCGAGGATACAACCTGCGAGATCGGCGACAACAACAGCATCCGTGAGAATGTGACCATCAGTCGCGGTACGGCCTCAAAGGGCAAGACCGTCATAGGCAACGGCAATCTGCTGATGGAGAATATGCACGTGGCCCACGACTGTGTGATCGGCAACGGCTGCATCATCGGCAACTCGACGAAGTTTGCCGGTGAGGTCGAGGTTGATGATTATGCGATTATCTCCGCCACCTGTCTGTTCCACCAGTTCTGTAAGGTAGGCAGCTACATCATGTTCCAAGGCGGCTCACGCACAAGTCAGGATATTCCGCCCTACGTCATCGCAGGCAAGGAGCCTGTGCGCTATGCTGGTGTGAACCTCGTAGGCTTGCGTCGCAGAGGCTTTCCCCGTGAGACCATCGAAGCCATCCACGAGGCCTATCGTATCATCTACTCCCAGGGCGTCCTGAAAGACGGTGTGGCGATGGCCCGCGAACAGTTCCCAGACTCGAAGGAAGTGGAATATATCTGCTCGTTTATTGAGAACTCCAAGCGTGGCGTCATCAGATAGTTTGCGGTTTGCAGTAGTTTACGGTTTACAGTAGTTTACGGTTTACGGATAAAACGCTCATCGTAATAACAGGACCCACCGCCGTCGGGAAGACTGCCGTCAGTCTGGGCATTGCCAAGCATTTTGGCATCCCCGTCATCAATGCAGACTCGCGACAGATATTCAAGGAACTGCGCATCGGCACAGCCCGTCCCACGGAGGCAGAGATGGAAGAAGTGAAGCACTACTTTGTGGGCACACTGGGCATCGAGGACTATTACAGCGCATCGCTCTATGAGCAACAGGTGCTGGAGCTGTTGGATAAGGAGTTTCAATCTCACGACTACGCCCTGCTCTCTGGTGGCAGCATGATGTATATCGACGCCGTATGCGACGGCATTGACGATATCCCCACCATCGACGACCAGACCCGTGAGACCATGAAGAGGCGACTGAAGGAAGAAGGCCTTGAGGCACTCGTTGAGGAGTTGAGAAGGCTAGACCCAGACTACTACGAGATCGTTGACCGCCAGAATCCCCGTCGCGTGGTGCACGCCCTCGAAATCTGCGTGATGACAGGCAAGACTTACACTTCGTTTAGGAAAAAGGAGTCAGGAGTCAGGAGTCAGGAGAGCAGTAGAAATGTGAGGCCATTCCGTATTATAAAAATCGGTCTCGACCGTCCACGGGAAGAGCTTTACAATCGCATCAACGCCCGCGTGGATCAGATGATGAGCGACGGCCTGCTCGACGAAGTGAAGGCACTCTATCCGAAGAAGGAGCTGAACGCGCTGAACACCGTCGGCTATAAAGAACTCTTCGACTATCTCGACGGACGCTGGCCACTGGAGGAGGCTGTGGAACGCATCAAGGGCAACACCCGCCGCTATGCCCGCAAGCAGCTCACATGGTATAAGAAAGACGAACATATCAGATGGTTTCATCCAGACGACAAACAATCATTAATGAACTACATATTAAAAGACTATGAGTAACGAATCATCAAACATCATAAGCCGCACCCTTCAGTGGTGCAAGCAGAAGCTGGCAGCAGCCTGGCAATGGTACAAGCATCTCTACAAGGGTCGCCCATGGTATATTAAGGTACTGTCATTTGTCATATCTGTCATCCTCGCCTTCTTTCTCTACCTTGGAGCCGTAGACATCAACTTCCTGTGGCTCTTCGGCAAGTCGCCCTCGATGTCGACCATCAAGAACAAGCGCCCTGCGGAGGCCTCAATCATCTACAGTGCCGACGGCAAGCAGATCGGCAAGTTCTTCAGTGAGAACCGTACGCCTGTAACCTACGAGGAGGTGAATCCCGTATTCTGGCAGGCACTCATCTCTACTGAGGACGAACATTTCTATCATCACCACGGCATCGACTATACCGCCTTCGTAGCCGTCGCCAAGGACTATATCCTCCATCGCGACGCCCGTGGAGCCTCGACCATCACCCAGCAGCTGGCCAAGAACCTCTTCCGCACACGCTCTGAATACTCTACAGGCCTCTTGGGAAACATTCCCGGACTGAAGATGCTCATCATGAAGAGCAAGGAATGGATCACCGCCTACAAACTCGAATACTTCTTCACCAAGGAAGAAATCCTGACGCAGTATGCCAACACCGTAGACTTCGGCTCCAACGCCTTCGGCATCAAGACCGCCTGCAAGACCTACTTCGGCTGTTCGCCCAAAGACTTGAAGCCTGAGAACGCCGCCATCCTCGTAGGCATGCTCAAGGCCACCACCTACTACAATCCCCTCATCAATCCCGACAACGCCATCAAGCGCCGCAACATCGTGCTCGACCTCACGCAGCAGCACGGACACCTGTCGAAGGAAGTCTGTGACTCACTGAAGCAGTTGGAAATCAAACTCGACTACAGCGTGGAGAGTGCCTACGACGGCGATGCCAACTACTTCCGCGAGGCCGTCTCAGACTATCTGAAGGACTGGTGCAAGGAGTTCTACGACAACCGCAACGCCCTCTATACCGAAGGCTTGAAGATCTACACCACCCTCGACTCACGCATGCAGCAGTATGCCGAGGAGGCTGCCTACAAGCAGATGAAGGAGGTGCAGAAGACCTTCAACCAGCACTGGGGCTCCACCAATCCCTGGCAGGATGAGCGCCACATAGAGATCAAGAACTTCATCGAGGACATCGCCAAGCGGCAGCCCGTCTACAAATACCTCTCAAAGAAATACGACGGCAACGAGGACTCCATCAACTACTACCTGAACCTGCCCCACCCCGTCAAGGTGTTCGACTACGAGCAGGGACAGGTGGTGAAGGAACTCTCCACGATGGACTCCATCCGTTACATGGTGCGCTTCATGCACTGCGGCTTCGTGGCGATGGAACCCCAGACGGGCCACGTGAAAGCCTGGGTGGGCGACATCGATTTCCGCTCATGGAAATACGACAAGGTGACTGCCATGCGCCAGCCTGGCTCCACCTTCAAGCTCTTCGTCTATACGGAGGCGATGAATCAGGGCATCTCTCCCTGCGACACCCGTAAGGACGAGTATTTTGCCATGAAGGTGATGGATCACGGCAAGGAGGTCACCTGGGCTCCCACCAATGCCGACGGACACTTCTCTGGAGCCAACATCACCCTGAAGCAGGCCTTCGCGATGAGTATCAACTCCGTAGCCGTCCGTCTGGGACAGGAATGCGGCATTGAGAACATCGTGAACACCGCCCACAACATGGGCATCAAGTCGAAACTCGACCCCACGCCCTCGCTCACCCTCGGCTCCAGCGACGTGAACCTTCTGGAGATGGTGAACGCCTATTGTACGCCTGTGAACGACGGCAAGCACATCGATCCTGTACTTGTGGCGAAGATTGAAGACCGCGACGGCAACGTGATCTACCAGGCTCCGACAGAAGCCAAGCAGGTCATCCCCTATCGCTCTGCCTTCCTCGTGCAGCAGCTGTTGAAGGGCGGTATGAGCGGCACCAGTTCTCGACTGATGGGCTTCGTGGGCTACGACAAGGCTGCCGACACCGACTTCGGCGGCAAGACAGGAACATCTAATAATCACTCCGACGCCTGGTTCATCGGCACCACGCCCAAGCTCGTCGTAGGTGCCTGGGTGGGCGGCGAATACCGCAGCATCCACTTCCGCACAGGCATGCTCGGACAGGGTAACCGCACGGCTCTCCCCATCTGCGGCTACTTCCTCGGCTCTGTGCTCAACGACAAGGACTTCAAACAGTACCGCTGCAAGTTCAGCGACCCGCACCACGATACGACGCTCTATTCGACAGAGTATGACTGCGGCGGCTACTTCAGCGCACCATCCGACTCAGACTCCATCAGCGTTGACTCACTCGACATCGACGAGCTCGATCCATATACCGCCGTCGATGAATGGGGCAATCCTGTGCCACCGCCTCACGACGAAGACTCTGAGGCACAGCCTGAACCTACTGAATCAGAGAACACGGAGGCCACCAGGGATGAAGACTAAGCGCAGAATCTGACACTGTCATTTGTCAGAATTGTCATCTTTTTGCAATGAGCAGCCAAGAAGAATCGTTAGACCTTGAAAACAAGGAGTGGCAAGACGCCCTGCAGATTGTGAACTACACCCGCCGCTCGCTTTTCCTCACGGGAAAGGCAGGCACGGGCAAGAGCACTTTTCTCCGCTACGTCTCGAAGCACACGAAGAAGAAGCACGTGATCCTCGCCCCTACGGGCATCGCGGCCATCAACGCAGGCGGCTCCACGCTGCACAGTTTCTTCCGTCTGCCCTTCCATCCCCTGCTGCCCAACGATTCGCGCTACGATCGTCGGCATATCAAGGAAACGCTGAAATACACAGGTGCCCAGCGCAAGCTGATACGTGAAGTCGAACTCATCATCATCGACGAGATATCAATGGTGCGGGCAGACATCATCGACTTCATCGACAAGGTGCTGCGCATCTATACCCGCAACCCTGAGCCCTTCGGCGGCAAACAGCTGTTGCTTGTGGGTGACATCTTCCAGCTCGAGCCCGTGCTCAAAGACGATGAGCGCCAGCTGCTGCAGCCCTTCTACCCCTCGCCCTACTTCTTCAATGCGAAAGTGTGGCAGCAGATGCCCGTTGTCTCCATCGAGCTCCGCAAGGTCTATCGTCAGTCTGACCCTGCCTTCATCGCCATCCTCGACCGCATCCGCAACAACACCGCCACTACTGCCGATTTACAAGCACTTAACGCCAGAGTAATCTCTTCCCCTCCTAAGTTAGGAGGGGTGTCCGAAGGACGGGGTGGTCTGAACACACCATCCGCACAATCAAGCCCCCAAACTAATCAAGCCCCACTCCCTTCGGGAGGGGTTGGGGGTGGGTTCCTAATCACCCTCGCTACTCGCCGCGACACCGTCGATTACATCAACGAGCAACACCTCTCGGCCCTCGACGGCTCGCCATCCATCTTCTTCGGCGCCATCAAGGGCGACTTCCCTGAAACCTCTCTCCCCACGCCGATGGAACTCCAATTAAAGCCTGGTGCGCAGGTCATCTTCATCAAGAACGACAAGGACAAACGTTGGGTAAACGGCACCCTTGGCACCATCGACTACATCGACGAGGAAGAGGGTATCATCGGCATCATCAACGAACAGGGTCAGGAGTTCGATGTCGAGCGCGAAGTATGGGAAAATATGCGCTACACCTTCAACGAAAAGGAGCAGAAGATCGAAGAAGATTTATTAGGCACCTACACGCAATTCCCTATTCGTCTGGCGTGGGCCATCACCGTCCACAAGAGCCAGGGACTGACATTCTCGCAAGTAGCAATCGATTTCGGTGGAGGCGGTGCCTTTGCCGGAGGACAGACCTACGTGGCCCTCTCCCGTTGCACTTCTCTCGAAGGCATCACCCTCAAGGAGCCCATCCGTCAGAGTGACGTTTTCGTGCGTGCCGAAGTAGTGCAGTTTGCCAGCCGCTACAATGATGCCTCGCTCATCGCACAGGCGATGCAGGAAGGCAAGGCCGACCGCGAATATCACGATGCCGTGATGGCCTTCGACCGAGGTGACTTCGATGCCTTCCTCAACCATTTCTTCCTGGCCATCCACTCCCGCTATGACATCGAGAAGCCCCACGCCCGCCGCCTTATCCGCCGCAAGCTGGAGATCATCAACCGCCAGCGCCGCACCATCTCCGAACTCCAGGAAAAACACGCCTCAGAGCTCCAGTCCCTGCAATCTAAACTCGACGCGCAAAACGAACTCCTCAAGCGCCTCGCCGCCGAATATACCATCATGGGCCGCGAGTGCGAGCATGAGCACATGACCGACGCCGCCATCCGCAACTACGAGAAGGCCCTCGAGCTCTATCCCGATGCCGGTGACGCCCGCCGCCGCCTCAAAAAACTCCAGAAAAAGTCCTAAAACCCTACGGAATTAAGGAGTTTGCTTAATCAGAATTAATTTTTAAGTTAATTCCTTGCATATTTCAGAAATAGTTCTTATCTTTGCAGCGTGATAACTTAAAAGTTAAGAACAACAATACTGTACTTGGATGGACAAGATAGCAGAAATAGGTGCCTTAGAGAGGTATTTCCGCCCTGAAGGCAGATACGGAGATGGTGTTGGTGTGATTCCAATTGATGTTGGCAACAAAGTTCGTCTGTACTGTCTGCGATTGTCTGACAAGATTTTGGTGTTCGGAAATGGAGGAGTCAAGGATACGGCTACATGGCAGGAAAGCGAGGAATTGGCTCCCTATGTGAAACTCTTGATCGATACGAGCCGATTTATTTCATCGCGCATGAACGACGGCTCGTTGGTTTTGGTTGATAAGGAAATCATTGGTGACTTAAACTTTACGCGAGATGAAGAGAAGTAGTATTATTGAGGCAAGGCGCATGCAGGTTAATCCTGAGGTGCGACAGAGGGTGGATCTTTCGTTCCAGATAGTCGACCGCATCTATGAGATTCTCCAGGCTAAGGGCCTCAGACAGAAAGACCTCGCTCAGCTACTGGGCAAAAAGGAGGCAGAAATCAGCAAGTGGATGCGTGGCACACACAATTTCACAATCGACACACTCGTATCCATCGAGCATGCCCTTGGCGCTCCCATCTTACAAGTCGTACACACAAAAGCATTCGTCGATGCCTACGACTACCAGCCCATGATGGTCAGCGAACCACTTGAAGCCCCCACACCTGATAAGTGACAGTGCCCTCCCCTTCGGAAATGACACTGTCATTTGTCATATTTGTCATACAAAATAATCCCCGACGCCGCTGAGCATCGGGGATTGTTGTATGAAGAAGTCGGGAGATTAATCTTCTGACAGGTCGGTGTCAGAGAACTGGAACCATTGCACGTTGGGAACACTCTGACGCTCAAGCATCCAAGTCTTGCTACCATACATAGTAGCAACAATCAGAGGAGCCTCACCCTGAGCAGGGAATGGCACAGCCCAGTAGTATGTGGTTTCACCACCTGCTGCTTTATCATTACCTTCGACGATGACACTCACTTTGCTGTTATCGCCATCCCAGCCTGTAGCATCAAACTCCTTGAGGCAGAGATTCGGGTCGATGGGATTCGTGTTGAGCATCTCGGTGATGGTGTAATCCTGTCTCTTTGTCCAAGAATTGTTGGCTACCTTAATGGTGACATCAAGCGTACCACCGAGGGCACGGACATAGCACTTTTGAGAGCCGTCACTATACTTAATCACATCAAACACGACGTCGTTGAAGTCGAAGTCATAGCTACCACCGAGGTCCTCAACCATATAACGCTTTGAAATAACAGGGACAGGCACAGTCGGAATCTCTTTTACCCACAGAACCAGATTGGTGTAATCAGGGTTGGTCTTGTCGCATTTGAAGCCCCAGAATGTGTAGCTCACGCCATCAATGGTCATTGTAACAATCTTGAAGTCTGTGATAGTCTGGTTATATGCACTGCTCAAATCTACTTTCTTTTTGTCTGAGGAAGCGGTAAACCATCTGGCGCCGTCTGGAATCTGTGAGAAATCGAGACTGCTGGTGTGTTTCTCTGCCGAGTTACCAATCTTTGCATTTTTGCCATTATCCGGACTGCTCTGTCTTAAATACAGGTCTCCTTCTGGTGTATTGGCAACACCCCAGGTGAAATATTTCGCACTTGAAGCATCATCCCTTGACACGCCTACCACACTGAAAATAATCTTTCCGCTAGGTGCCCATGTTGTCGGCTGTACTTTACCAAACTCCGCAACAATATCTCCCCAGTTATTATTAAAAAGTTTGGCAATCTTGCTTTCATTATTGCTATAATTCAAATAATAACCATAAGATTCAGTTGAGGCCATATCTTGCACGAGGTTGCAACTTTGACCTTTATTACCACGCGTTCCGGCGAAACCAGCCAAGGTGCTGCCTCTCTGAGACAAATCCCATGTCTCAAACGGAGAGATCTCCCCATACTTCTGAATGAATGCAGACTTATAGTCCTTCTCAATGAACTCATGAGCCTTTTCAGGACTATAAGAATACTCTTCTCCCTTGCTGCTGCAGGAAGACAAAACGACTGTACCAGCCATCATAGTGACGGCACAAATTACCTAATAATGATGATATATTAGTAGAAATCGGCTAGTTTTTTAGTTAAAAATGTATAATATGTGAGATATGTCAATTCTTGGGCACATAATGTTACAATTTGTCAGAAGAGAAGTGATAAACATCAAATGGATAAGATGGAGATGAAATTATTTTACATTAGAAATGCGCGAAAATGAGCAAAATTTAGCAGTAACGAAACAGGGAGTTTAGACTAAGGAAAGTGGAGGTTTCGTTAGGGGAAAGTCCAAGTTTCCTTAGGGGAAAGTCAGAAGGGCGATTTTCGGCCGAATCAATGTACTTTTGCAAGAAAACGAGAATTGAAATTATTTTACATCATAAATCGTTTGAGCAAACACGGCTGGGAGGCTCGGCGGGAAAAAGATGACAAATATGACAAATGACAGTGTCATATTTGGAGCAGGGAGGTTGGAAGAAAAAAGTGTGAAATATTTCACTATATATATAAATATATATATTTATATATATAGTGATTTTTATCAGGATTTTTTGCGGAGGTGTGGGCACGGAAATGACAATTGTCATTTGTCATAATTGTCATTTTTTGCCTAATTCTCTTCGTGGAATCGAAAAAATGCTGTATCTTTGCAGGCAACAAACGAATCAATCACGAAAGAATGAACAGCAAACTGTTGAAACTCAACGAGCCGTACAAGGTGATCTACGCCGGCGGCAAGGTAGGCCGGCACATCGCGACGCTCTTCACGTGGGAGGAAGACGAGGATGGCTCGGCAGAGATACTGGAGTCGCACGAGTATCCGATCATCGACCAGGGTGAGGAATTCCCCGCAGGCACGCTGGTGACGACGGAGATTGAAGACTGCCGCGTGATCTGCGGCTACAACCCGAAGAACGGCATCACGGGCACGAACCTCTATTGGCTGGCAGGCATCATCGAGTACGACTTCCAGCAGCTGGAGCCGTCGGGGGCCGAGTATATCCTGAAACGTTTGGAACTGCTCGACTGCCAGATCAAGCTGCCCGAGGAGGAAGTGAAGGACGAGAACGGCAAGCCGGAGCTCGACGAGAACGGCAAGAAGGTGATGACCACGAAGTGGGACTACACGGCCTCTCTCTGGGTATCGCTGAAGAAGGGCCGCTTCGAGGGCGAGCGCGAGTATATCGTGAAGGGCAACCACTCCAACGGCTTCTACTTCGAGTCGATGGGCACTGCCGACGAGATATTCAGCGACCTGAGCTATCAGCTGTCCGTCTACAGCCAATACCTGCTCGACGGCATCGGCAGCATCCATTTCTGCACGAGTGACGGCTATCTGGCCGACGTGTTCAACCGCCTGAACAAGAAGCAGGGCATCGAGACCGACTACAAGGATATATGGTAATAAAATAAGGTACGCGCGCGATGGCAAACGACAACGGAACAGGCATACCCCTCGGCTATATCGTGGAATACGCGAAGGCGCAGCCGACTCAGGCGAAGCGGCAGGCGTTTGTGAATCTGATCCACTTCTGGACCCAGAACGGCGGCGACTTGGAGGCTGCCCTCAAGGCCATCCTTGAGATACAGGGCGGACAGGTGATCAGCGCCAGCAATATGCCAAGGGAGTTTATGCCCTATTACCGTTCTGAGACGATCGCCACGAAGCTGATAGACATCGTCCGCAAGATCGACGAGAGAATCGCTGCGAAGGAGGACAACTGGGACTGGGCTCACGTGATGCGGGTGATGATCGACGAGGGCATCATTATGACGAACACGACGCCGAACAAGTTTGACCAGCTAATCTGTGCGATGGTGCCAGGCAAGGGGCGGGATAATGTGCGCAAGAACGGGGACTACAGCATCCTCGACCGTGAGAAGCCTTGGACGCAATGGATCAAGATGAGTCACATAGATCCGCAAGAGGCACAGGACAGAACGATCTGCAATATGATCGCTAAGGAGTTCGAGCCCGTGCTGAAGCGAAAAATCATCATAGATTACTAACGACAATCACTCCCATCCAAGACCAGCCGCAGAAGTAATTGTTTCTCCCCCTGAGTCAGGGGGAGCCAGAGGGGGTCTGAACAAGGCTGAGACTGAGGGTGTGACTGAGGGAATAGCGACTGTTCAGACCACCCCAACCCCTCCTAACTTAGGAGGGGAAATAATTACATTGATCCCAATATTGTTCCGAAGCTTTTCCGAAAAACGCCAACACCTTTCCGACATTTTCCGATCTATTTCCATTTCCTTTCCGAACAGTTAAACGCGTCTGTTTAGAGGGGGAAAGACTTGCTATACATTATTATTCTTAGTAACTTTGCAGTGTGAGAAGTCCGGAATTCTCGCATTGAGACTAAGAATAAAATATTAATAGCAGAAGAAAAAAGTAATAGTATGAGTACAAGAATGATTCTGATGAACCAAAAGGTTCGCGCCTCTAAGGCACAAGTTTTTAACGAGACGATCGAGACTTACTTCGACACTACCAGGAGTGCCGAAGTCAAAAGCCTCATCGCAGAGATCCGCAGCACTGACGATACCAATAAGCGCCGTCAGTTGAAGAGCCAGCTGCCCTTCCGCTGCCCCCACTATTTCAGCTTCAAGGATGGCCGTCGTGCGCAGGCTAACATCATCCCTGAGGAGTTCACATTTCAGACCTGCGTGGACATCGACGATATGAGTCAGGTGGAGCAGGCACTCTCTCGCGCGTACCTTATTAATACTAATGAGGGTGAGTGGCAGGGAATGCTGCTTCACGCGGAGCGTTCGGCTTCGGGCAAACTGCATCTTGATATCCGTCTGCCGATTGGTATGACCATCGAGGAGGCTCAGCGAGCCTATACCAAGGCGCTGGGAGTAGATTTCGATAGCGATTGTTGTTCTCCTGAGCGTATGATCTACATTTCTGATGAGGAGTCGCAGTTGTTTACTGCAGATGGCTGGTATGCAAGGCTGTCGGATGAGGAATTGGCAGCCCGTCGCAAGGCCTACACCGATCGCGGACTGACGATTGACGGGCGTGACAAGGTATCTGTTTCCTCCCCTAAGTTAGGGGAGGTCAGGAGGGGTCTGAACGAGGGAATGACCGCAGGAAAAGCGGCTGTTCAGACCACCCCTACCCCTCCTAACTCAGGAGGGGAAAGAGATTACCCTGCGGACTATATGGGTGTCCCCTACTCTTACATCGTCGAGGAGCTGGCCGATCAGCTGGGTGGTGCGCCAGAGCACGGCAACCGCAATCCGTTCATCTTCACGATGGCCTGTCATCTGCGCCACATCTGCAACGATGATCCTCAGTGGATCCGTCAGATCCTGCCCAACTTCGGCGAGGCTCAGGACCGTGTGAACGCCACCATCGAAAGTGCCTGCCGCCGCCAGCAGTCGCAGACCACTCCTACGAAGGTGAAGAACGCCATCACCCTCGCCCGCAAGCGCACAAACATCGAAAACGGTATGGACGAGGCCTCGCTGATGCGCCAGCCTCAGATGCCCGAACGTCTGCCGGCTCCCATCCGTCTCATCACCTCCAAGGCCCCTCGCGGCTACTGGCCCGCCATCGCCAACACCACCTTCGCCGCCTTTGCCACCTATACCGGAGGCGTGAAGGCTGAGTTCTGGAACGGCACGCTCACGGAGATGAATCAGCTGCACATGTTGGCCGCCCCTATGTCGATCGGCAAGTCGAGCATCAAGGAGCCCATCAACCACATCCTCCAGCCCATCATCGAGCGCGACAAGCTGGCCCGTCAGCGTGAGAAGGAATGGGCTGAGGAGACCAACACGAAAGGTGCCAACAAGGAGAAGCCCGAGCGCCCGAAGGACATCTGTGTGCAAGTGGTGGACTCGGATATGACCAACGCTGCCTACTGCCTTCGTATGGAGGATGCCGAACGTGCAGGCAACAAGGCTCTCTTCACCCGTATGGACGAAATGGAGCAGCTGAAGAAGTTGGCTGGCGGCACGATGGCAGAGGTGACTGAGATCCTCCGCAGAGACTTCGATGCAGACGTCTACGGACAGGAGCGAGTAGGCACGCAATCCATCAAGTCGCGCACCACGATGCGTCACAATATGGTCATCTCCACCACGCCAGCAACGGCCAAGTATTTCCTTGGCGGCAACATCGACAACGGCACGCTCTCACGTTTCAGCCTCTCAACCATCGTGAGGGAGGATGTGGATCATCGCCCGATGTTTAAGTCGTACGACGAGATGTTCGACAAGCGGCTGGCCGTCTATCAGGCACGTCTTGACAATGCCAAGGGTACCATTGTCTGTCCGCAGGCCAAGAAACTGGCATTGGCACTGCTCGACCGCGGTGAGGAGCGTGCGCTGATGATGGGCAACGAGAGCTATCAGCAGCTGTCGTACCGAGCCGTAGAGATTGCCTTCCGAAAGAGCATCATCCTTTACATTATGAACGGTATGAAGTGGACCAGGGAGATCGAGGACTTCATTACGTGGACGTTCGATTATGACCTGTGGGTGAAGATGTGCATCCTCGGACAGGAAATCAGCACGAAGCTGGAACAGGACTATCGCATTATGCGTCCAGGTATGCCCTGCCTGCTGGAGCAGCTTGGCGACTCCTTTACCCGTCAGGAGTTCGAAGTGCTTTACAAGGCGCAGTGCGGTTCAGTGGCCGACTTCAGGAAGGCTTCGGGCAATCTGCTCTCGCAATGGAAGAAGCGTGGATGGATCGAGGAAGACAAGGCGCAGGGCATCTTCTACAAGACCGATGTGTATTATCAGAAGCACGCGGCGTAAAAGATGACAAATATGACAAATGACAGTGTCATATTCCGCACACAGCATCGCACAATGGGGACTGTCCCTGTTGTGCGATTTACTTTTCATGATGTATGTCAAATATCAATCGATTGCATACATTTTTATGTTAAGATTTGATAAATTTTGCGATTGTGCGGGAACACACCCCACTTTCGTAAAAAAAAGTTCAAGAAAAGTTTGGACGTTTGGAAAAAAGAGCTTACCTTTGCAGCCGTTATCCTGAAAACAATCTTTTTACCTTAGAAGCTAATACCTATTGAAGATATGGAGCGATCGCTTGCGAAAGTCGTCGCTTTATTTTTTGCCCTTATCGCCGCAATCGTTAAACTTTCCTAAATCTAATTATAATTCTCAATTCTCAACTCTCAACTCTCAACTAAAAGTTGTACCTTTGCACCCCGTTAGAGTCCGTTGGGGCAGAGTGAAGTGTGTACGGACGTACGCCGCCTCGCGGAAAAAACCCTTAAAATACAATATAAAAAGAATGTACGCAATTGTAGAAATTCAGGGTCAGCAGTTCAAGGCCGAAGAGGGCAAGAAGCTCTTTGTGCATCACATCAAGGATGCCGAGGAAGGCAAGACTGTTGAATTTGACAAAGTGAGTGACGGTAGGTGCTCCGACCGTAAAGGGAGCCAAAGTAGTGTGTGAGGTAGTGAACCCGCTGGTGAAAGGTGACAAAGTCATCGTGTTCAAAATGAAGCGCCGCAAGGACTCTCGTAAGCGCAACGGTCATCGTGAGCAGTTCACCCAGTTGGAAATCAAATCAGTAATCGCTTAAATCAGAGGAGGACTTAGAAATGGCACATAAAAAAGGTGTAGGTAGTTCTAAGAACGGTCGTGAGAGCGCAGCTCAGCGACTCGGCATTAAGATTTTCGGCGGTCAGAAGTGCGTGGCTGGTAACATCATCGTTCGCCAGCGCGGTACGAAGCACAATCCTGGCAACAACGTGGCCATCGGTAAGGATGACACCTTGTTCGCACTCGTTGATGGTACTGTTCAGTTCCACAAGGGCGTCCGCAACAAGAGCGTTGTTTCAGTGATTCCAAACGCTGAGGCCCAGAATTAAAAGTAAAAAACACTTATTCCAAACAAACAACAGAGTCCTGTGTTCCTCTCGGAGCGCAGGATTTCTGCGTTTTATTCTCCCCCTAAGTTTGGATCCGCAGTTCTCCCCCTAAGTTGGATCCGCAGTTCTCCCCCTAAGTTAGGGGGAGCCAGAGGGGGTCTGAATAAGCGCACGGTTTCTGCCTTAGTTCTCCCCTAAGTTGGATCCGCAGTTCTCCCCCTAAGTTAGGGGGAGTAAGAGGGGGTCTGAACGCGGGCTTGTTCTGAGGCAAAAGAAACCATTGGTGCTCGTTCAGACCACCCCTAACCCCTCCTAACTTAGGAGGGGAATGAAATAAATCTTGATTTATTTTGCATTTCGCATAAAAAGTTGTAATTTTGCAGGCTAGAATTGAAATCAAACAAATAAATACGTATTTAACATGTTAACACTCAAACTTATCAACGAAGAGACCGAGCGCGTAATCCGCGGCCTGGAGAAGAAACATTTCCCCAATGCCAAGGAGGCTATCGAAAACGTGCTGGCCGTCGACAAGAAGCGCCGTGAGGCCCAGCAGGAACTTGACAAATCGCTGAACGAACAGAAGCAGCTTTCAGGTCAGATTGGCCGTCTGATGAAGGAAGGCAAGAAGGACGAGGCCGAGCAGGTGAAGGCTCAGGTGGCCGCGCTCAAAGAGAAATCGAAGGAGATGGACGAGCAGATGGCCAAGGCTCAAGAAGAGATGACCACCCTGCTCTGTCAGATCCCCAACATCCCCTACGACGAAGTGCCTGAGGGCCGTGCTGCTGAGGACAACCACGTGGTGAAATCCAACCTTCGGGAATGCAAGGAAGGCGACACCGTAGGCAACTGGGACGTGAATCCCTCGCTGGGCATTCAGAATCCCCTGCCCCACTGGGAACTGGCCAAGAAGTACAACCTCATCGACTTCGACCTCGGCGTGAAGATCACAGGCGCAGGTTTCCCCGTCTATATCGGCAAAGGCGCACAGTTGCAGAGAGCCCTCATCAACTTCTTCCTCGCCGAAGCCAACAAGGCTGGCTATACAGAGATCATGCCGCCCACGGTGGTGAATGCCGCTTCAGGCTACGGTACTGGTCAGTTGCCGGATAAGGAAGGACAGATGTATCATTGCGAGGTTGACGACTTCTATCTGATTCCTACAGCCGAGGTGCCCGTCACCAATATCTATCGCGACGTGATCCTCGACGAGAAGGATCTGCCCATCAAGAACTGCGCCTATACAGAGTGCTTCCGTCGTGAGGCTGGCTCGTATGGCAAGGACAGCAGAGTCATAAGGAGATGCTGGAGCACGTAGAGGGCCTGCTGAAGAAGTTAGAGCTTCCCTATAGGATTCTGCTGTTATGCGGTGGCGATCAGTCGTTTACGAGCGCCATCTGCTACGACTTCGAGGTCTATTCAGAGGCTCAGGGCCGCTGGCTCGAAGTATCGTCTGTATCCAATTTCGATACCTATCAGGCCAACCGTCTGAAGTGCCGCTATCGTCCTGAGGGCAGCAAGAAGCCCGAACTCTGCCACACGCTCAACGGCTCTGCTTTGGCTCTGCCGCGCATCGTAGCTGCCCTGCTGGAGAACAACCAGACGGAGAACGGCATCAAGATTCCCGCCGCCCTCGTTCCCTATATGGGCTGCGACATCATCGATTAATCAACACTAAACAAATATGAACAAAATCGTAAGAAAAGAGCAGTTCTCTGAGAAGGTATTCCTTTTTGAGATCGAGGCTCCGCTGATTGCCAAGAGCCGCAAGGCTGGCAACTTCGTCATCGTGCGCGTAGGCAAGAAAGGTGAGCGTATGCCGCTGACCATCGCTGCCGCCGACATCGAGAAAGGCACCATCACG
>ONCZ01000113.1 GCA_900316445.1 uncultured Prevotellaceae bacterium
TAATTTGCATAAAACAACCCAAAAACGAATCCAATAGCATTAAAATCGGCCATAAAACACAAGTTTTCACAATAATCATCGACTCTATTCCTACTCAATATGACTCTTGTGGACTTATATTATTATTAGTCACACTAAGGTGACTAAAATTATTATGAGTAATTACAAGCATTTCAAACATTACTACGATCCTTACGATAGTTTGGATGTAGAGTGGCAGAATGTTGTGTCGAAGGGACATCTCACAATCAGTGAGGTCGTGTCACTTTCCGGCTACACAAAAAGCTACGTTTACCGTCTGGTAAAAGACGGCATTATTCCATGTATGAATGGAAAGAGTGGTAAACAGGTCAGATGGATTGACTTCATCCATTGGTATTCACATCTACCGGAGACACCCGCCTCCCCCATCGGCGAGGCATCGTTCTCCATCGCTGGCTTGATAAAGCTAACAGGCATGGGAAGATGCTGGCTGTTAAAGTTAGTGACGAGATACGGTGTCAGGTCATACAATGTCGGCTGGCTCAAACGCTATAACAAGGAAGACGTTATGTCAGCCTGGGCGGAAGCATCATGTTATGTCAAGCCATGGCTTAGTATCGATGAAGCAATGATGATTATCGAGACAGACAGGAAAGCACTGTTTCGGGCTGTTGCGCAGAACATTGTGCATATCAGGCACGACAAAGGGGTTCTCTTATTCAATGCTCATGATTTAAAAAGATGGAAGGAGGATTGCTATGAATAGGGTCACTATAAGAACAAAGAAAAAGAGCAAAGGGACCATGTTGTCCGTGTTCTTAGAGTATAATCCTGCCTTTGTTAATCCCAAGGGCGAGGAGGTCAGGTATGAATTCCTGAATCTGGAGAAATACGTGAATCCTATTAGCGACATTGAGAAACGGCACAATGAAATGATCGGCGAGATTGCAGAAGCGATCCGTTGCGACAGGTATATGAGAATGGTGAAGAAGGAGTATTCCTTCATACTGAAAGACCAGCTCAACGGTAGTTTTTTGGATTATTTCCACGACTGCTGCCAATACTATGGTATCAAATACATCTGTAGTTACAAACACTTCAAAAGATTCTGTAACAACGAATGCTCTTTCAAGGATCTGTCCGTAAGCCTTTGCGAGAAGTTCTCCAAGTTCCTCTTCAAGGAAAGATGTTGGAAAAGAACGGGTAAACTTAATTGCGCTTGCATATAAAGACGGAATTCTCCAAAATGACATTACAGCTGACGTTAAGAGAATCCACTGGAACCATGACACCAAGAAGGAGTATCTTGAAGAAAGCGAGATACAGCGGTTGGAGAAGGTTGACTATTCAGCAAATCCGATGGTAAAACAGGCTGCACTCCTGTCTGTTTACACGGGTCTTAGGAGGGCAGATATTATCAATCTTGAATGGAAGGACATAAACCTCCGATACAAGAACAAGTCAAATATATGTCTGACTATCCGTAAGACGAAAACGGTTGTCAGTCTGCCATTGTCAGCATCGGCAACAAGACTGCTTCGTTCTATAAGCATGGATGGTCCTCGCGTATTTCCTGGTCTTACAGAATTCATGCTGAACAAGGAGGTTCCGTTGCTGGTGGAGAAGGCAAAGATTGACAAGCACATAACCTTTCACTGCTTCAGGCATAGCTTTGCAATGGCTTTGCTAAACAAAGGTACGGACATCTATACCATTGCCAAACTGATGGGACATAGATCTGTTACTAGTACTCAGGTTTATGCCCAACTATCAGATGAACAATTGCGCAAGGCTATTCATAGATTATAGTATGTAACAACTCTTTCTTGGAGAGAGTTTTTAAAATGAAATGAACCCCAGATGTTAGACAAGAACTATTGGGGTTCATATTGTGAAAGCATTAGACAGTAGTAGAAATGAGTCCCATCACTAATGAACATTACCACTCATCACATATTTGTGCAGTTTATCCCAGATTTTTTGTAAATCTCGCAACTATCCGTACCTTTGCATCGTCAAACGATAAAAAGAAGATGGAAACAGAAAGGATTCTATTACGCTCTTGGCAGGATAGCGATGCCGAGGCCTTGTTTAAATACGCCAGTGACCCTGAAGTTGGGCCTCGCGCCGGATGGCCACCACATAAGTCGGTTGAGGATAGTCTGGAGATTATTCGAACTGTCTTCACCGCAGAAGAGATGTGGGCAGTGATATGGAAAGAGTCAGGAGAGGCAATTGGTTGTGTAGGCTACCTTCCGGCATCCGCATCAAACCTGAAGATTGCAGAAGATCATGCGGAGGTGGGGTATTGGATAGCCCGTCCGTATTGGGGCAAAGGCATCTGTACTGAAGCACTGCTGATGGTCATCGACTATTGTTTTAATGAAAAGGGATTCACTACACTCTGGGGTGACTACTTTCCTTCAAACCCGGCTTCTGGTCGCGTGATGGAGAAGTGTGGATTCGTGGACACTGGCGAGGAAACTTTATGTCCCAATCTGGAAGTGGGCTCAGACTGCCCAGTAAGAGTAATGAAATTAAAGAAGTAGTATGAAAAGAATAGTACTATATTTGTTGTTCGCATTGTTGCTGGTAGGCTGTGGAAAACAGTCTCAGACGCTTAGCGAATTGAAGTCTGAATACGTTACTATCGACGATAGTATCCGCGTACATTATAAAATATGGAATGAGTCGGTTGGCTCTGATGCAAAAACTATCTGTTTCGTTCACGGCTTCGGCTGTGACATGAATACATGGGAGAAGCAGTTCGAGGCTTTCCGAGACGGCAAAGACTTGCAACTCGTATTCATCGACCTGCCTGGCTATGGGCTGAGTGATAAGCCACATGTGGAATACACATTTGATTTCTTTGCCCATGCCATCGATGAAGTGCTGAATATCAACAGCATCAAAGATGCTGTCTTTGTAGGTCACAGTCTTGGAACGCCCGTATGCCGTCAGACGCTGATGACGACAGGCCACAAAGGCGCTTTGGTGGACGTTGACGGTGTATATTGTTTCTACGATGGTACTGAGACTCCTGAATATGTAGAGGCTGTTAATCAGTTTGGTCACGCCTTTGATGGCGATAACTGTCGTGAGGTGATTACTGCCCGAAACACCCCAATATGTGGCTTCGAGCACAATGCAACACCTTATTGAAAAGAAATGGTGGCCGAATCGCCAGATTACTCAGCCAGTAATGGTCATCTGTACGCAGAACAGCGGTCTTGATCCTGACAATAAGCAGAAGATGCTGCGTCTGTACCCCAACCTCGACTATACGGAACTGACCACTTGCGGACACTTCATCCACATGGAGCAGCCTGAGATGTTCAACGACAAGCTGAAGGCCTTCATTGCTACGCAGATGAACAACAAACAGGCTGGCGAAGTTAAGATTCTATTTGAGATCCGCCCTGAGGTAAACTACGTAACCCATCTCTATACACTAGCTGGACTAGGATTCTCTGACGAAGAATACACTGCGAAATATGGTCATACGCTCCCCAAAGCAGCTGTCGATACCTTGCAGAAATACAAGGACAACCTTACGTTCGGACAAGGTGAAGGTGGCATGTTGTCAGGTACGTTCTTCTTTATGGTCTCAGCAGAGACATTCGCCAATGCGGATAGTCTTCAGAAAGTGATGGACAAATATCAGGAGATGGCCCAAAACCATAACTCGCCTGATGAGATCATGAATATAGCCAGTACCATTGCCAAAGTGTATGTCGATAACTACGACAACTATCTCAAGAATGTCTATCCTCAGGCGAAGAAGGATATGGAGGAACGGATGAATCAGCTGAGCCAACACATGAAGATCCATTCTTTCGTTAAGGATTGGGAGCGCGTAACAGGTTATACTTGGAACAGAGGCGATTATCATTGGCTATTGTATCGTGCAGGCGCAAAAGGCCCATCGTACAACAATCTGAATGAGAATACCAATACCGTCTATTACAATCAGTATTTGGACTATCAACTGGCCATGTTCAGCCATGAGTTCGGTATCTTTCTGATGCAGGATAGAATCGACCCAATCGTGGAGGAAATGAAGGAGTACACTCGTTCACTTGGCTCTAAGAAGGATCTAACCTACGTGCCTTGGAGTGCCTTCGAGAGTCTAGCCTGCTGGTATAATTGCAAGATAGCTGGGATGGAAACTGAGGATTACCGCAACTTTGGCAATGCCGACGTGAAGACGTTCTACCAGATCTTTGATCGTCTCTCTGAGACAGGTATCACAGCCCCTGCTGCGTTGTATCGCAAAGGTATCATGGAGTATTTGAAAGAACAATAAGGTGTGAATGAAGCCTTCCTTGTTGAAGGCCGCATTCCGCACTCTTGCTGGAACAACATCGAAGGAGTAACGAAAATGATAGGTATTACCGTTGCCTGAATAACGATGAACATACTGATTATATCCGGAAGCCCTCGTAAGGGTGGCAATACAGAACTGTTGGCTGAAGCTTTCGCCAAAGGAACATCAGCGCACCATCATGTGGAGATAGTATCTGTGCGCGACGTCAAGGTGAATCCGTGTTTGGGTTGTAACGCTTGCTTTGTGAGCGAAGGCAACTCTTGTGCCTAGAAGGATGACATGGCCCTCATCTATGAAAAGATGAACCATGCAGATATGCTCGTCATTGCCTCGCCAGTCTATTTCTATGGTATCAGCGCACAGCTAAAAACCGTTATCGACAGGTTCCACAATCCAATCCGCGACTCGTTCCACATCAAGAAGATGGCATTGTTACTTGTTGGTGCCGCCACGCTGCCAGAATTGTTTGATGCTATTCTAACGGAATATAACCTTGGCTTGAAATTCTTCAATATGGAGGATGCTGGCAAGGTACTTGTCAGAGGTGTCAAAGACAAGGGTTACATCAAGGGAACAAGTTTTTTAGAGGATGCATATCAATTAGGCATATCAATATGAAACCTATCCCAGAAGTTCCTTCAGTTTATTGACATTGCTGCGTGAAACGGGGATGGCATCATGGCTATGGCGCATCACGAGTTGCATGGCACGAGAATTAGAGGAGATTTGTTCCACTTGACCGAGATTGACCATGAAGGCACGATGACAACGAACTATCATGGGATAAGCCTGTAGCGAATCCTCCATCTGTTTCATCGTAGCACGGAGCATATTGGTATGCACTTCATTTCCTTGTAGCTGGCAAACCTTTACATAGTTACCAACTGCTTCTATATATAACAGGTCTGAAATCTCAAGGGTTACATGTTCGTTGGTGGTACCCTCGAGTGTTATCTGTGAATCCTGATCAGTACCACCTACTGGAGGGTTATCCTCAGTTTGTCGGGAGACACCTGCGTTTGAAGTCTGCAATTTCTTCAACTGTTCGTTCAATTGCCTGGTTTCCTCGAGTTCTACAGCCAGATAACGGCTACGGAACTTGAATCGCCAATAAAGTCCAATGGCAAAGGAAAGGAAAGCGATTATCATCAACGTCTCCAGATAATTGCCTAACGATAGTTTGTTACCTTCTACAAGACTGCTCATCGCCAAGTGGCGATAGAGACAGATGAACAACGACACCAATGGTGTGTTGATACATTGGAAACGGAGATTGCGGCTGATGATATAACTGACGCCACGATCGTAGGAGCGCGGCATGCGCACAATGTATCGCAGAATGACTTCCGTCAGGAAACAACTCAGCATGCCTAATGCAAATATCGCCAGCAGATGAACACAAGTCTGCCACTGCCACACTTCGAGGCCAAAGGGCTTGAAGATGGCAATCGCCAGCACCATGAAAGCGCAACTGATAATGCGGATGCTGATAGTTTCTTTATGACTATTGTTCATACAGCCAGCAAAGGTACATATTTTAAGTGAATAGTGAATAGTGAATAGTGAAAAATTTGCTTCCGTTCGTCACTTTATACTCATTTCATCCCACTTTTATGCCCGTTTATCACAAACATAAGCAGAATATCCCAGATATTTGGAGGGGTCGTTTTTACCTTTTACCTTTGCACTCGGAAATGTTGAACAATAAAAATGCAAAGTTATGAAACCAAGAACGTTTATTGGACTAGTATTCATTGTAGCCAGTTTAACAAAATTGGCAACCATCTGGGGATTCATCAAATGGGAGTGGTTTTCAAGAGTGTCTGAGGAGCCGTGGGTTACCTATTTCACCATCTGTCTGCTGATATATGTAGGCGTGAGCCTTATTATCGACAGCTATCGCCGTGACCCCGACCAGTGGCTGCAACGTCCTCTGCCTATTGGTGAAGACGGCAAGCGTATCTGCTGCAGCGTGCGCTATGGCGGTGATGAGTATATCTATCGTGGCGAGCCATTCCACGGCGCCCGGCTCGATGCTTTCTTCGGAGGCATCCGAATGGATTTGCGGAATGCAGCCATTACAGAGGATGAAGAGATAGAGATCCACACTTTCTTCGGCGGCATAGAACTCTTTGTACCTCAGACGGTGAACGTCCTTGTCAAGAGCCGCAGTTTCATTGGCGGTGTCGGCAACCATGCTTCAAGAACAGCAGAAAAGGATGCCCACTGCCTCCACATCATTGCCGACAACTTTATTGGTGGTGTAGATATTAAGAATTGATGTCAGATGCAACAAAATTCAGAGTTGTAACGTCAAACAATAAAAAATAGTTATGAAGACAAAAGATTTTTCAAAGAAATTACTGGTGGCACTTACCTTGATGTTGGCTCTTGCAATGAATGCCAAAGCACAGAAGTCGACCCAAGACAAGCGAGTGATGGCGTTTCAGACGGTGATGGCCATGCACGACACCACCTACAAGAATCTGATCAAGGATGGGAAATACAAAGAGGCCATCGCTCCGCTGACCAAGCTCATCAACATCCTCGACACCACAACAATCTGTCAGGACACGGAGATTTCGCCCGAAATGATTAAAGCCGCAAAGGCCGATTATCTTTATGACCAGGCCTGCTGCTTTGCCCTGACGAGCCAAAAGAAACTGGCTTTGGCCACACTCGGGAAATCGGTGGATAGCGGCTATAAGCGCTACGACAACATGCTCAACGACAACGACCTTGCTTCGCTACGCAAGGACAAGAAATATCAGGCCCTGCTGGCCGAGGTAAAGGACCGCCAGCCGCTGAGCGTGCTCAAGAAATCGGCTCCATATGCCCAAGATACTGTG
>ONCZ01000029.1 GCA_900316445.1 uncultured Prevotellaceae bacterium
TAAGCCACTCTTCGACATCAAGGCCATTCTCGACAAGAAGCAAAATTAAATTAACAGGCGCACGTGCGAACAGGGTGACGCATCGCCGAAGTCAAGAAAATACTTTACAAGAGTTTGAGTATGCGTGGAAACTTGGAGAAAGGTGCCTGTAAAATGGGAGTTTAAACGGATTAAAGTCGGAGTTTACAGGCAGTAAACTCCGACTTTCCTTAGTCCAAAATTCGATAGATTATAACTCTTTGACAATCAAATAGATACAAAATCGGCAAGTGATGAGAGCTGTAAAAACGAATTTTGTTTACAATGTTATACAAATTCTCCTCGAGGGGTTACAATGTTACAAATCTGTTCAGAATCTTTTGAGGATGATGCCGCCGTTGGGTTGGATGGTAACCTTAGCGCGGCCCTTCTTGTCGATCTTGAGGGGGAAGACCGTGGGCTCGCCGGAAGGCTCATCGACGTAGTAACGGAGGGATTCGCCTGGGGTGAACATCGGCAGGTCGAGGGTGAGCTTCAGGGGCTCTTTGAGGGCGTTGAGGCCTGCGATGTACCATTGGCCGTTAGTAGCCTTACGGGCGAGGACAACGTAACGGCCGGGATAGCCGTCGATGAAGCGTGTCTCCTCCCAGGTGGTGGGAAGGCGGCGAAGGAAGTCGAGTTCAAACTCAGGCAGTTCGCCGAGGTTGTTCGGCTGCATGGCGACACATTGCACGGAGGTCTGCATGATGAGACCTGAGGCAAGTTCGAAGATGTCGGTCGTTTTGCGGGTGTGTCGGCTCTTGTTGTCTGGCGAGAGATGCTTGTTCATGATGATGCCTCCCCAGTCCATCGAGGCAGTGGCATTGCGGCAGAAGGGATGGAGGGTGAGGTCGAAGGGCTGCTTGATGGCGGCACCCTCGTTGAAGAACACGTTCTCTGAGGCCAGCACTGCCTCTGAGGCTACGAAGTTGGGATACATCCGTTCCCAGCCGCGAGGTACCGTGCAGCCATGGAATACGACCTGCAGCCCGTGGCGGTTGGCGTCGCTGAGGATGTCCTCATAGAGCCGCATCGTCTCCTGCTTGTCGCCTCCGAAGAAGTCCACCTTGATGCCCTTGATGCCGATGGACTGCATCCACTTCATCTCCCTATCGCGGGCGATGGCCGTCGACATGCAGTCACGCGGCCCCTGCGGAGCGTCGTTCCAAAAACCGTTGCTGTTATACCATAAAAGGAGGTGCACACCCTTCGACTGGGCATACTTTGAGAGTCCCTCGATGCGGTCGCGGCCAATCTGCGTGTCCCACCAGTTATCCACGAGGCAGTATTCAAAGCCCATAGCCGAGGCGAGATCGATGAATTTCACCTGGTCGTCGTAGTTGATGCTCTTGTCTTGCCAGATGAGCCAGCTCCAGGTGTAACGGCCTGGCTTGTAGTCTGTTGAAGGCTTGTAGAGAGGCTCGACGAGATCGTAGCTGATGGTGGTCTCGACGATGGGCTTGAGTGAGGTGCCGAGGGTGATGGTGCGCCAGGGGGTCTCGCCGGGCAGGGGAATGGCAGCGAAATCTGAGCCATAGCCGTTGTTCTCACCGGCATCGGGGTAGGCGATGGTGTAGCCGACGCCGGGTTGGTAGTCGGAGAGATGAGAGCCGCAGTAATTTGAACCAACGCTGGTTTCGCTGATTAAAGCCCAGGCGTCGGACCTTACACTGGGGACAGACCCCCTGTAATTCGCTTTGCTACTCACAGTGGGGTCAGTCCCCATTGTGAGGTGGAAGAGGGCGGGGAAGATGTAGCCGTGATTGTATTGTGAGGGCGTGTCCATCGGGGCATCGGCAGAGTAACCTTCCTCGTAGCTGGGCTTGGTCTGTTCCCAGCCAGACTCAGGACCAATCTGCGGAGAGATGAAGGTGGTGGTGCCGTCGGGGAAGTTGAAGCTGCTGAGCTCGCTCTTGATGCGCAGGCGCTTGGGTTCCTTGCCCTGCCACTTCTGACGGGGGATGGCGTAGCGGAAGGCGATGTCGTTGTCAGAGACCTGGAAGATGATGCTGAAGCGCTGGTGGTCTTTGTTCTCGATGTCGATGACGGCCTTCGTGGCTTTGTAGGCGTGAGAAGAGGCCTTGGTGCCACGCATCTGATAGTCATAATTAAGAGTTAAGAGTGAAGAGTTAAGAATGGAGAGATTGCGGGAGAAGTCGCCGATGCTGGTTTTCAGGCCGAGGGCTGATTTCTTCAGCATTCGCTGATCGTTGAGCGTGGCGTCGTAGTACAGCCTGCCGCCCTCACAACTCACGTTGACTACCAACCGCCCGTCGGGCGATGACACCTTCACGTCCTCAGCAGATAAGGGTAAAAAGGTTAAAAGGTAAAAAAGTAAAAGGGTGAAACACTTACCTAAAATATTATTACTCATAGATGGATATATTTAAACAACGGATTTCACGGATTGCACGGATTTAAAGGCTGATCAGACCACCCCTCACCCCTCCTACTCAGGAGGGGAAATGAAATCCGTTTAATCCGTGAAATCCGTTGTCGTTAATAATTTATGTAATTACAGCAGCTGGTCCTGCTCGATGTCCTTGAAGTACTTATAGGTGCTGACCTTCAGTTCGTCGGCAGCCTCCTCGTCGCAGACGATGATGCCGTGGGCATGCATCTGCAGGGCACTGATGGTCCACATGTGGTTGATGCTTCCCTCGATGGCAGCCTGCAGGGCACGGGCCTTCAGGTGACCGTTGGCCAGGATCATCACCTCACGGGCATCCATCACAGTGCCGACACCTACCGTCAGGGCATGGGCGGGCACGTTCTCGGGCTTGCCACCGAAGAAACGGCTGTTGGCGATGCGGGTGTCTGTGGTGAGGGTCTTCATACGGGTACGGCTCTGGAGCGAACTGCCTGGCTCGTTGAAGGCAATGTGACCATCGGGGCCGATACCGCCGATGAACAGGTCGATGCCGCCAGCCTCTTCGATCATGGCCTCATACTTGGCGCACTCCTCGTTCAGGTCGGGGGCGTTACCGTTCAGGATGTGGATGTTCTCCTTCGGACAGTCAATGTGGTCGAAGAGGTTACGGGCCATGAAGGCATGGTAGCTCTCGGGATGCGTCTCTGGCAGACCGACATACTCGTCCATATTGAAGGTGATGACATTCTGGAACGACACCTTACCGGCACGGTTGGCCTCGACGAGGGCATTGTACATGCCTACGGGAGAGGAACCTGTGGGAAGGCCCAGAACGAACTTGTGATCGGGCGTCGGGTTGAACTTGTTGATACGCTCAATGACATGATCGGCTGCCCACTGAGACAGTTTCTGATAGTCTGACTGAATAATTACTCTCATAATGCTATTGTTTTGTTTGGTTCGTAAAATCTGAGTGCAAAAATACAAGGAAAATTTTTTTTTAGGCACGGATTAACACGGATTAACACGGATTTTTTATAATGGTGGCAGAAATTGACTAACTTTGTGCCCTGAATGAAAGAATTTGTAATATCAGAGGCGAAGGCCGAGACGGCGGTATTGGTGGGACTTGTCACCAAGGAGCAGGATGAGGCCAAGACCAAGGAATATCTCGACGAACTGGAGTTCCTGGCCGATACGGCTGGGGCTGTCACCGTGAAGCGGTTTACGCAGAAGGTGGGTGGCCCGAGCCAGATGACGTATGTGGGCTCAGGTAAGCTGCAGGAGATCAAGGCGTATATTAAGAAATGTCAAGACGCCTATGACGACTGGCTCGATGCGCAGGATGCATCCTTGTTTGGGGATCAGACCACCCCGCCCTCCGGGCACCCCTCCTACTCAGGAGGGGAAATTCCGCAACCGGTGGGTATGGTGATTTTCGATGATGAACTGAGTGCGAAGCAGATCAGGAATATCGAGCAGGAGCTGCAGGTGAAGATCCTCGACAGGACATCGTTGATATTGGATATCTTCGCGATGCGGGCACAGACGGCAGAGGCCAAGGCACAGGTGGAACTGGCACAGCACCGTTATATGTTGCCGAGACTGCAAAGGCTTTGGACTCACCTGGAACGTCAGGGCGGTGGTTCCGGTTCTGGAGGCGGAAAGGGAAGCGTAGGTCTGCGTGGCCCTGGTGAGACGCAGTTGGAGATGGACCGTCGTATCATCCTCCAGCGCATCACCCTGTTGAAACAGCGCCTGGCAGAGATAGACAAGCAGAAGACTACCCAGCGGAAGAACCGAGGCAGACTGATCCGTGTGGCCCTCGTGGGCTATACCAACGTAGGCAAGTCGACGATGATGAACCTGTTGGCGAAGAGTGAGGTGTTCGCAGAGAACAAGCTCTTTGCTACCCTCGACACCACCGTCCGAAAGATGACCATCGACAACTTGCCTTTCCTCTTGGCGGATACCGTAGGATTTATCCGTAAGTTGCCCTCAGACCTCGTGGAATCGTTTAAGTCGACACTGGACGAGGTGAGAGAGGCGGATCTGCTGGTGCATGTGGTGGATATCTCCCATCCTGACTTTGAGGAACAGATCCGTGTGGTGGATGAGACGTTGATGGAACTGGGCTGTGCGGAGAAACCGCAGCTGCTGGTATTTAATAAGATTGATGCGTATAAGTGGGTAGAGAAGGAGGAGGATGATCTGACGCCGATGACGAGAGAGAACTATACCTTAGAAGACCTCAAAAAGACCTGGATGGGGAAGATTGGGGCGGATCAGACCACCCCGCCCTCCGGGCACCCCTCCTACTCAGGAGGGGAAGGGAGATGCCTAGAGTGCTTGTTTATAAGTGCAAAAAAGAAAGAGAACATTGACGAGTTGCGAGAGGTGCTCTATAAGAGAGTGCGCGAGCTGCACGTTCAGAAATATCCGTATAACGATTTTTTATATAACGACTATCAAGAATTTGAGAATTAGAGAACTATGGAGTACAGACAACTAACACAGACTGAGATTGAAGTATTAGAGAACAATGTCTGCTGGGCGGAGGATTGGGATCGCGTCCAGGTGGCAGAGGGTTTTAAGCCCTATAACTTCCACCGCGTGATCTTCTATGGTGACATCCGCCTGGGAGAGTTTAATAAACAGGTGGAGGTGACCAAGGGCTTCTTCAAGCACTCGGGCATCAACGACACGACGCTGCGGAATGTGACCGTCGGCAATGACTGTCTGATTGAGAAGGTGGGAAACTATATCAATAACTACACCATCGGCAACGACTGTTATATCGCTAACATCTGTACGCTGGAGACCACTGACGACGCCACCTTCGGCGAGGGATCAGTGATCTCGGTGCTCAATGAGATGGGTGACGGCAACGTGACCATCTTCCGCGAACTGAACTCTCAGCTGGCCTCCTTCATGGTGAAGCATTACAACGACAAAGGTCTGCGTCAGACACTCCAGCAGATGATTGAGGACGAGCTCCGTGTGAATCGTCCGGACCGTGGCTATATCGGCAACAACGTGAAGATCATCAACGCCAAGGATATCATGAACACCATCATCAAGGGTGACTGTGAAATCTCGGGGGCTGCCCGTCTGTCAGAGTGTACGGTGATGAGTTCGATGGATGCGCCGGTATTCATCGGTACGGGTGTCATCTGTGAGAACTCCATCATCTGCGACGGTTGTTCGATCAATAACAGTGTGAAGATGCAGGACTGCTTCGTGGGTGAGGCCTGTCAGATTACCAACGGTTTCACGGCTGAGGCCAGTCTGTTCTTCGCCAACTCGTTCATGGCCAACGGTGAGGCCTGCGCTGCCTTCTGCGGACCTTTCTGTGCCTCGCATCATAAGAGCTCGCTGCTCATCGGCGGTGAGTTCTCGTTCTATAATGCCGGTTCGAACACGAACTTCTCTAACCACGCCTATAAGATGGGCCCGTTGCACTGGGGAACCTTGGAGCGTGGTACGAAGACGGCTTCTGGTGCCTATATCCTGATGCCTGCCACCATCGGTGCGTTCAGCGTCTGTTTCGGTAAGCTGATGCACCATCCCGACACCCGTAACCTGCCTTTCTCGTACCTTATTAATTATGGTGAGACGATGACGCTCGTGCCGGGTCGTAACATCACCACCGTGGGTCTCTATCGTGATATCAAGAAATGGCCGAAGCGTGACAAGCGCTCGAAGCTGTCGAGGAAGAGTATCATCAACTTCGACTGGCTCTCGCCCTTCACTGTAGGTGAGATTATGGAGGGCATCAAGATCCTGACGGCCCTGCGTGAGGCATCGGGTGACAATGTGTCGACCTATAACTTCCATGAGTATGTGATCAATGCCTCATCGTTGCGGAAGGGTCTGAAGTATTACGACATCGCCCTGAGGATCTATATGGGTGCCGTGCTGAAGCGTGCCCAGAAGGAGGGCTTCTTCGGACGTCCGAAGAGCATTGTGGGCAAGGGGCGTTGGACAGACCTCAGTGGACTGCTCCTGCCAGAGAGTGAGGAGTTGCGTATCGTACGGGACATCAAGAGCGGTGACATCGATAATATCCAGCAGCTGCTCGACCGTTTCGTGGAGATCAACAACAACTACAGTGAGTACCGCTGGTCGTGGTCGTACCAGATGATCCTGGACTACTATGGGCTTGAGGAGATCACGGAGGAGGATGTGGCCCGAATCCATGAGGACTATATCAAGGCCCGTCGTGCGTGGATTGCCGAGATCCGTAAGGATGCGGAGAAGGAATACTCCATGGGTGACGTGGAGAAGGATGTCTTCGATGACTTCCTCGAGAAACTCGACCATGAGATAGATTATGAAAACTAATTGATTGTTTATAGTTTAAAGTTTATAGTTTATAGATGATATGATAAAGCGGTTATTGTTCTTGGGACTGGTGATGCTCGGGATGAGCGCGCAGGCGAAGGATTATGAGTATCAGACTGTTGAGGGCGATCTGATGAAGACGCGGATCTATACGCTGGATAACGGACTGAAGGTGTATCTGTCGGTGAATAAGGAAAGACCGAGGATTCAGACGTATATCGCCGTGAGGACCGGTTCGAAGAACGACCCGGCAGAGACCACTGGTCTGGCTCATTATTTGGAGCACCTGATGTTCAAGGGCACCATCCAGTTCGGAACGAACAATCCCGAGGCTGAGGCTCCGCTGTTGGCTGACATCGAACAGCGCTACGAGGCCTATCGTAAACTGACGGACCCTGAAGCACGTAAGCAGGCCTATCATGAGATTGACTCCGTCAGTCAGTTGGCTGCCCAGTACTTCATCCCCAACGAGTACGACAAACTCATGGCGGCCATCGGAGCCGAAGGTACGAATGCCTTCACCTCGAACGATGTGACCTGTTACACGGAGGACATCCCCAGCAATGAGATTGAGAACTGGGCGAAGATCCAGAGCGACCGTTTTCAGCACATGGTGATCCGTGGTTTCCATACGGAACTGGAAGCCGTCTATGAGGAGTATAACATCTATCTGACGGACGATGGCGACAAGGTGTGGAAGGCGTTAGGCGAGAAACTCACGCCCACCCATCCCTACGGTACGCAGACCACCATCGGTACGCAGGAGCACCTGAAGAACCCCTCGATCACGAACATCAAGAACTACTTCAAGAAGTGGTACGTGCCCAATAACGTGGCCATCTGTATGGCTGGTGACTTCGATATGGATAAGACGATCGCCATCATCGACCAGTATTTCGGTGGGTGGAAGCCTGCCGCAGATGTCTCCCAGCCAGTATTCCCCGAACAGAAACCCCTGACAGCCCCTGCAGATACGAGTGTCATTGGTCAGCAGGCAGAACAGGTGTGGGTAGGATGGCTCGCCAAGAAGGCTGCAGACCTCCAGGCTGATACGCTCGACGTGATCGGCTATATGCTGAGTAACGGCAAGGCCGGTATCTTCGACATCAACCTGAATCAGCAGATGAAGGTGTTGGGTGCTCAGGCTGGCGTGTATGAGCAACAGGATTATTCTGCGTTCATACTCGTGGGAATGCCCAAGCCCGAGCAGTCGCTTGAGGAGGTGAGATCGCTGATGCTGGGCGAGATTGACAACCTGAAGAAGGGAAACTTCTCAGACAACCTGTTGCCCAGTGTGGTCAATAATATGAAACTCGACTATCAGAAAGCCCTTGACAATAACCGCTGGCGTACCAGTCAGCAGATGAATGCTTTCATCAGTGGCACCAGTTGGGAACAGAAGGTCGGCAAGCTGGATCGTGTGTCGAAGATGACGAAGGAACAGATTGTGGCCTTTGCCAATCGTTTCTTCTCCGACGGCTATGCCACCATCTTTAAGAAGATGGGCGTGGATTCCACCCAGAAGAAGATTGACAAGCCTGCCATCACCCCGATTCAGGCTAATCGTGACCAGATGAGTGCCTTCGTGAAGGAGATCCAGGAGTCGCAGGTGGAGCCCATCCATCCGAAGTTCGTAGATTTCAATAAGGACCTGGTGATTGGCGAGACCAAGAACAAGTTGCCGCTTTACTATAAGCAAAACACCCAGGACGATCTCTTCAACCTCGTCTTCCGCTATGAGTTCGGACAGCAGGATGACAAACGCTATGACGTTGCTGCAGGCTATCTCGACTATGTGGGTACCGACAAACTCTCCGCAGCAGAGGTAAAGCAGAAGTTCTATCAGTTGGCTTGTAACTACTCTGTCAACGTGCATGCCGACAACCTGAATATCTCGCTGAGCGGACTTCAGTCGCAGATGCCTGAGGCATTGGCGCTGCTCGAGGACGTGATCAGAAACGCCAAGGCTGACCAGGCGTCGTGGGATCAGTATGTAGGGTTGGTACTGAAGTCGCGTGAGGACGACAAGACCGACCAGCGCACCAACTTCTCGCGTCTTACGAACTATGCCATATTCGGTGAGCACAACTCGTATCGCGATCTGATGAGTGAGCAGCAGCTTCGTGAGGCAGATCCTCAGCAGTTGCTTTCGCTGATAGCCGGCCTGCCCAACCTGAAGCACGCTGTGCTCTACTATGGCAAGCTTTCACCCGAGGAACTTTCAGAGACTCTGGGCGCTATCCATAAGACGTCTGCGACACTGGCCGATGTCCCCAAGGGGAAACCCTACCAGCGTCAGGAGGCCACTACGAATGAGGTCTGGATAGCGCCTTACGATGCCAAGAACATCTATCTGATGATGTATCACAACGAGGGTCGTGACTGGCATCCCGAGCAGGAGGCTGTGGTTGATCTCTTCAACGAGTATTATGGTGGTGGTATGAACGGTATCGTGTTCCAGGAGATGCGTGAGGCGCGTGGTCTGGCCTACAGTGCCTCGGCCTATTACATGACGCCGAGTAAGAAGGACGATAAGGAATTCTGTCAGACCTATATCATCACCCAGAACGATAAGATGATGGATGCCGTGAATCAGTTCCATATCATCCTGAACGAGATGCCTGCCAGTGAGACGGCTTTCCAGATTGCCAAGGATGCCGTGACGAAGCAACTTGCCAGTATGCGTGTCACGAAGTCGGGTGTCATCAATGCCTACATCTCTGCCAAGCGCCGTGGTATCGACTACGATATCAATGAGAAGGTGTATAACGCCCTCCCCGGTCTTGGTCTGCAGGATATCGTCGACTTCGAGAAGGCACAGATGGCCAACAAGGCTTATCGTTATATCATCCTCGGTGATGAGAAGGAACTCGATATGGAGGCCCTCTCCAAGATCGGTCCCATCAAGCGTCTGACGACAGAAGAAATTTTCGGATATTAAGGAGACAGGGAGTTCAAGGAGTTCAAGACATATGACTTATACGTTTGAGAATGTGGTTGCGTGGCAGAAGGCACACGTGTTTGTGCTTCTGGTCTATAGGATTACAAAAAGTTTTCCTTCAGAAGAACTCTATGGACTAACGTCTCAATTTAGAAGGGCTGCTGTCTCTATTGAAGCGAATATCGCTGAAGGTTATAAGAAAATCAGTAAAGCAGATAAATTGCGTTTTATGAACATCTCTCAAGGTAGTATGGAAGAATGTCGTGATTATATTCTGCTGGCAAGGGATTTGTACTATATCTCCGATACGGATTTCTCCGATCTTCGTGATGCGCTTGAGGATGCAAGTAAAATGTTGTATTTGTATTGTAATGGAATAATAAATAATAATGGTATAAAAGATTAACTTGAGACATCTGACGGGAAGAAAAGCTGTTCTGACGGGATAAAAAGTATTGTCTTGAACTCCTTGAACTCCTTGTCTCCTTGTCTCCTAAAAAACATTCTTTATGGCTAAAAACGTTGAATTCAAGTACGCCCCGATGTTTCAGGTGGGCGAGGACAAGACGGAGTACCGTCTGTTGAGTAAGGAAGGTGTGAGCACCGGTGAGTTTGAAGGAAAGCAGATCGTGAAGGTCTCCAAGGAGGCCCTGACGCTGCTGGCCCAACAGGCCTTCCACGATGTGGAGTTCATGCTGCGCCGTGAGCACAACCTTCAGGTGGCCAAGATCCTCAATGATCCCGAGGCCTCAGAGAATGACAAGTATGTGGCTTTGCAGTTCCTGCGCAATGCCGAGGTGGCTGCCCGTGGCATCCTGCCTTTCTGTCAGGATACAGGTACGGCAATCATCCACGGTGAGAAGGGTCAGCAGGTGTGGACCGGTTTTGAGGACGAGGAGGCCCTGAGTCTGGGTGTCTTCAACACTTTCACCCAGGACAACCTGCGCTATTCGCAGAATGCCCCGCTGAATATGTACGACGAGGTGAACACCCGTTGTAACCTCCCTGCCCAGATTGACATCGAGGCTACGGAGGGTGCAGAGTATAAGTTCGTGTTTGTCGCCAAGGGTGGTGGTTCTGCTAACAAGACCTACTTCTATCCGATGACGAAGGCTACGATCCAGAATGAGGGTACGCTCATCCCGTTCCTTGTTGAGAAGATGAAGAGTCTGGGTACAGCTGCCTGTCCGCCGTATCACATTGCCTTCGTGATCGGTGGTACGTCTGCTGAGAAGAACCTCCTCACCGTCAAACTGGCTTCCATCAAGTTCTACGATGGTCTGCCTACGACAGGTGATGAGACAGGTCGTGCCTTCCGTGATGTCGATCTCGAGGAGAAACTCCTCAAGGAGGCTCAGAAGATCGGTCTGGGTGCCCAGTTCGGTGGAAAGTATCTGGCTCACGACATCCGGGTCATCCGTCTGCCGCGTCATGGTGCCTCTTGTCCGATTGGTATGGGTGTCAGCTGCTCGGCCGACCGTAATATCAAGGCTAAGATCAATGCCGATGGTATTTGGCTGGAGAAGATGGACTCGAACCCGTCTGAGCTTATCCCGGCAGAGTATGCCAAGGCCGGTGAGGGACAGAACACCATCGAGATCGACCTCAACGAGGGTATCGATGCTGTGCGTAAGGAACTGTCGAAGTATCCCGTCTCTACCCGTGTGAACCTGAAGGGTACCATCATCGTGGCCCGTGACATCGCCCACGCCAAACTGAAGGCCCGTATCGATGCCGGTGAGCCGATGCCCGACTACTTCAAGAAATATCCTGTGCTTTATGCAGGACCTGCCAAGACACCGGAGGGCTATCCCTGTGGTTCGATGGGTCCGACGACGGCCAACCGTATGGATCCCTACGTGGATGAGTTCCAGTCGTTGGGTGCCTCACTCGTGATGATTGCCAAGGGTAACCGTTCTGATGTTGTCACAGAGGCTTGTAAGAAGTATGGTGGCTTCTATCTGGGCAGTATCGGTGGTGTGGCAGCCGTGCTCTCTCAGAGCAGCATCAAGAGCATCGAGTGCGTGGAGTATCCCGAACTCGGCATGGAGGCCATCTGGAAGATTGATGTGGAGGACTTCCCCGCCTTCATCCTTGTGGATGACAAGGGTAACGATTTCTTCAAGACCCTGAAGCCCTGGTGCCCTGCAAAAAAGTAAAAAGGTAAAAAAGTAAAAGGTGAGAAAACTATTTACGATAGGTTTGATGCTGACGCTGGCTGTAACAACAGCCAGCGCTCAGCGTTATTCGTGCATCCGTCCTTCCGAACGTGCAGGAACTCGTCAACAATATGCGCTCCCTGAAGTGAAGACGTTCGACCCTCAGAAGACCTATCGCCAGCCTATTATACTCGTCACGTGTAGCGATGCCAGCTTCACGATGGCCGATCCTGCCGACTTTTACAACCGCATCTTTAATGAGCCTGGCTATAACGAAGGTGTTGGCATGGGCTGTGTGGCCGACTATGTGCGCGACCAGTCTGGAGGGCGCCTCAATGTCAAGTTTGATATCTACGGACCTGTGAAGGTCGATCTGAAGGCTGGAGGGCATAGAAGACCGATTTCTCTATTTACGATTGGGATGATAATGGCAACGTCGATCAGGTGCTTTTCGTCGCTGCGGGCTATACTGGTAATCAGAAGCGTGGCTATATCTGGCCTAATACGGATTGGTACATTGGACCGGATTTGCCTGGAGGTGTCAAAGCGGACATGACGTCTGTTTCCTGTGAGTTGTGGAAGTACGACAAGTCGTGCGGTATCGGTACCATCCTCCATGAATTCTTCCATTGTCTGGGGCTCCCTGATTTTTATCCATTGGGTAATGCAGAAGCCTTTTCTGCTGTTGATGAGTGGGACCTGATGGATGGCGGCAACTATACGAATTACGGCTGGTGTCCGCCCAACCTCTCTACGATGGAGAAGATGATGTTGGGGTGGGGGCAGCCAGTCGAACTAACGACTGCCACTACTGTTACTGCCATGAAGTCGGTGAGCGATGGCGGAGATACTTATATCATCCGCAATCCTGCGAATCGCGATGAGTACTATCTCTTAGAGAACCGCCAACAGAAGGATTGGGATTTCGGCTGTCCTAACAATGGTCTGCTGATCTATCATGTGGATTACGACTATGCTGAATGGATGAATAACAATGTCAACGTTAATGACAACCACTATCGTTATAGCCTCTTCCATGCTGATGTTAAGGACTATATGGCCTGGGATAAAAATAACGATGGTAAAGACGATGGCAAGTGGGTCGATGAGGGGCATTTGCACAGTCAGTATCTGAGCACCTCGACATATCCTTACACCAATCCTGAGACGCTGGTGGTTAACGCGAGCCTTACCAACGACTCCAAACCGGCAGCGACGCTCTTTAATGCTAATACCGATGATCTGAAGCTGATGTCGAAGCCTATCACCAACATTCAGATGGCCAGCGACGGCACCATCTCCTTCGACTTCATGAAGGATCCTGTATCCGTCACCCCCATACGCTATTCTGCCAATGGCGGGGACGTCCCTGTGGCTTATTTCGACTATAGCGGGCGTTGCCTCCCGTCTGTTCCCTCGTGTCCGGGCATCTACATTGTGCGTTATGCCGACGGCACCACTCGAAAAGTCGTAAGATAAAGATGAGAACACAGAGATTATTATGTACGGTGTTGCTGGCTCTGGCTGTCCTGACAGTCGGTGCTCAGGAGCGTATCTCTTGTATGCGAGACATCCCTTTGGGAGGGGCGAAGACCCGTGGCATGCTTGGCTATCCTAATCAGGACTGGGATCCCGAGAAAATCTATCGGCAGCTCGTGGTACTGATTTCCTTCAGCGACTTCGATTTCAGTGTGGATGATCCTCAGGCTTATTACCATCGTCTGCTGAATGAACCAGGCTATAACGAGGGCTATGGATTAGGCTGTGTGGCCGACTATTTCCGCGAACAGTCCGGGGGACTCTTCAACCTCCAGTTCGACGTCTATGGCCCTGTCAAGGTGAATCAGAAAGCAAAATTCGATGATGGTAGGTATTATGGTGAAAGTGTTATGGAGGATGCCTTCAAGTATCTGGCTGCCACTGTTGATATCGACTACTCTCTCTATGACTGGGATGGAGACGGTAACCCAAACCAGATCTTATTCATCGCCGCAGGTCTCTGTGGTAATCATGTCGAAGGCTATATCTGGCCCAATACAGGCTATTTCGGCACAGTCAGTAAAGTCCATTTCGATATGTCCTCCATCTGTTGTGAGCTGTGGGCAGACTCCACCTCCTGTGGCATCGGCACCATCTGTCATGAATTTTCCCACTGCTTAGGATTGCCAGACATCTATCCTACCTATAGCAGTGATTTCTCTGCGGTCGATGAATGGGATCTGATGGATGGCGGCAATTACACCGACAAAGGCTGGTGCCCGCCGAACTACTCAGCTATGGAGAAGATGGCCATGGGCTGGGGCGATCCCATAGAACTGACTGATGCCGTCACCATCACTGGCATGAAGCCCGTGAGTGAGGGAGGGGAGACCTATATGATCCGGAATTCAGGCAACGAGAATGAGTATTATATCCTCGAAAACCGCTGCCAGACCAATTGGGACTACGGCATCCCCGGGCAGGGACTGGCCATTTTCCATGTGGACTACGACATGGAAATCTGGAGCAGCAATAGTGTGAACTCTTCTTCAAACCACTACCGCTATGACATGTTCCATGCTGACGGTAAGGATTACAAAACCTGGGATCCGACAAAAAGAGGCAGCGATATGAGCAAATATACAATGGATCACTGGATGCGCAACCGATATCTCAGCACCTCCGTCTATCCCTATGCCGATTCTACCGCGGTGAACGAGAGCCTGACGGATAATTCAGATCCGAAAGCCATGGTCTATACAGCTAATGCAGATGGTATCAAGCTGATGTCGAAGTCCATCACCAATATTCGGGTGGCTGACAACGGCACCATCTCTTTTGATTTCATGGGTGGTGGGACAGCTATCAGGGGAGTGAAAAGTGTAGAAGTGAAAAGTGAACAGTGGTATGATCTCCAAGGCCGGCGTTTGCCAGACAGACCACAAAGGAAAGGTCTTTACATCCATAACGGTCAAAAAGAAAGCATCCGCTGATTTGCGGATGCTTTTCTTTTAATTTCTGTTTTAATTTCTGAACACCAGTCCGTCGCCGAAGTCATCGATGATGATGGGCTTGTCGCGATCCACCTCATCGGCGAGGAGCTTCTTCGACAGGTCGTTGAGTACGAACTGCTGGATGGCTCGTTTCACAGGACGGGCACCGAAGTCAGGATCGTAACCCTCTTCTGCGAGGAAGGCAATAGCCTGAGGCGTACATTCGAGGCGGATGCCCTGCGGCTCCAGCATCTCTGTCACCTTCTTCATCTGCAGGCGCACCACGTCGGCAATCTGTTCCTTGGTGAGCGGGGTGAAGGTGATGATCTCATCGATACGGTTCAGGAACTCCGGGCGCATCGTACTTCGCAGTTGTTCCCTCGTCGCATTCGAGGTCATGATGATGATGGTGTTCTTAAAGTTCGCCGTACGGCCTTTGTTGTCCGTCAGACGTCCGTCGTCCAATACCTGCAAGAGGATGTTGAACACGTCGGGATGGGCCTTCTCGATCTCATCGAAGAGCACGACGGAGTAAGGTTTGCGTCGCACGGCCTCCGTGAGCTGTCCACCCTCATCGTAGCCTACGTAGCCCGGAGGCGCACCGATCAGACGGGAGACACTGTACTTCTCCTGATACTCCGACATATCGATACGTGTCATCATTGTCTCGTCGTTGAAGAGGTAGTCGGCGAGTGTCTTGGCGAGTTCCGTCTTACCGACACCTGTGGTGCCGAGGAAGATAAACGAGGCGATAGGTCGCTTGGGATCCTGGAGACCGGCACGTGAACGACGCACGGCATCAGAGACAGCCGTGATGGCTTCGTCCTGTCCGATCACACGCTTGTGCAGTTCATCCTCCAGATGCAACAGTTTCTCACGTTCGCTCTGCATCATCTTCGTCACGGGGATGCCTGTCCAACGGGAAACCACCTCTGCGATATCGTCGGCAGTGACTTCCTCACGCACCAGCGAGTTCCCGTCTTGTGCTGATGCCAACTGCTGTTGGATGGCCTTGATGTCGTCTTCAAGGACCTTCAGTTTCGAGTAACGGATCTCTGCCACCTTGCCATAGTCGCCCTCACGTTCGGCACGTTCGGCTTCGAGCTTCAGGTTCTCCATCTCCTGCTTGTCCTGCTGGATCTTGTTGATGAGTTGGCGCTCACCCTCCCATTTGGCACGGAACTGGGTTTCTTGTTCGCGGAGTTCTGCGATGTCCTTATCCAACTGGGCTATCTTGGGTTCATCGCCCTCGCGCTTGATGGCCTCACGCTCAATCTCGAGCTGAGCCAGACGACGGGTGATCTCATCCAGTTCCTCAGGCACTGAGTCACGCTCCATACGGAGTTTGGCAGCTGCCTCGTCCATCAGGTCGATGGCCTTGTCTGGCAGGAATCTCTCAGAGATGTAGCGTTCAGAGAGTTGTACGGCTGCGATACAGGCATCATCCTGGATACGTACCTTGTGGTGGTTCTCGTAGCGCTCCTTCAGACCTCGCAGGATCGAGATGGCTGAGAGTTCATCGGGTTCATCCACCATCACTGTCTGGAATCGGCGTTCGAGAGCCTTGTCCTTCTCGAAATACTTCTGATACTCATTGAGTGTCGTGGCACCGATGGCACGCAGTTCACCACGGGCGAGGGCAGGTTTCAGGATGTTGGCGGCATCCATCGCTCCCTCACCACCACCGGCACCTACCAGCGTGTGGATCTCGTCGATGAAGAGGATGATGCGGCCTTCAGCTTTCGTCACCTCGTTGATGACGCTCTTCAGACGTTCCTCAAACTCACCCTTATACTTCGCACCAGCCACCAGCGCACCCATGTCGAGGGAGTAGAGCTGCTTGTCCTTTAGGTTCTCAGGCACGTCGCCACGCACGATACGTCCTGCGAGACCTTCGACGATGGCGGTCTTACCCGTACCGGGTTCACCGATCAGGATAGGGTTGTTCTTCGTACGACGCGAGAGAATCTGCAACAGACGGCGGATCTCATCGTCACGGCCTATCACCGGGTCGAGTTTGCCCTGACGGGCGAGGTCTACGAGGTTCTTGGCGTACTTCGACAGCGACTGGTAGTTGTCGTCGGCACTCTGGTTCTGCACCTTCTGGCCTTGGCGGAGGGCCTGGATGGCCTGTTGCATCTCTTTTTCCGTACAGCCGGCGTCCTTCATGATGCGGGAAGCGGTGGAACTGACGGTGAGAAGTGCCAGCAATAGAGGTTCACACGCCACGAATTCGTCACCCCATTTCTGGGCGGTCTCTTGTGCACGTACGAGTACATTATTAGAATCATTAGAGAGATAAGGCTGTCCGCCCTGCACCTTGGGCAGGTGCTTGATCTCCTGCTCTGTGAGCAGTTCGATCTGCTGGGCGTTCACACCGAGTTTCTGGAAGATGAAGGTCGTGACGTCCTTCGCCTTCTCCAATACTCCTTTGAGTATATGTACAGGTTCGATGACCTGCTGGCCGTTCATCTGTTTAGCAACGGACTTCAGGACTTTACGACTTTTCTTAGTCCTTTAGTCGTGTAGTCCGTTGCCAAAAATATGCCGAGGGAATAAATGCTGACAAAATGGCGTTAGATTCTGCCTTATTGTCGGAATCAGAGCATCTTGTCCAGATCAACAGACAGGCCAATGGAGAAGGAGGTACCTGTGGTCAGGGGAGAACAATAATAATATGACTTCGGTTTATAATTGAAGAGGTTATCAATGGCTGTGTTGATACGGATGCCACGCCAGAGATGGTGCTGCAGCATCAGTTTCCAGATGGTGTAACCCTGATCGACATCGGTGCGACCAGACTGTGGCTTGCCCTGACTGCGTCCTGAGAGGGCTGCATCGAGGGCGTAGTGGCGTGAGAAACGATGCTCATAGCCGATTCGCCACGTCAGGGAGTGTGAACGGGGCTGATAGAAGTCCGAGTAATAGACGTTGCCCGTCTCTTTCATCCAAGAGTAGTTCAGTTTGAGCGACAATCCACAGTCCCAGATATGTCCCAGACTGGCATCGATGCCCCAGACCGTCACGCCGTCTTCGTTCCAGTAGAGCGCACTCTCCATACCATTGTATTCAGGACCTGCAATGGTGGTGATACGTTTGTCGAAGATGTTACAGTAGCCCATGAGGGTGAAATTGTAGCGTCCGTCCAGGAAGCCGCTGTTGCGGATGCGGTTCGTCCGTTCGACGGCGAGGTTGAAGTTATGGCTCTTCTCAGGTTCCAGATCAGGATTGCCGATGATCATATAACCCATATTACCCATGTCGAAGTGCATATACATCTCCTTGAGCGTGGGAGCCCGGAAACCGCTGGCATAGTTGGCACGGAAGGTCATCCAAGGAAACTTATAGACGACGGCGAGACGCCCGGTAAATGCTTTCTGGGCCGAGGCAGAGAAATAATCATAGCGGACGCTTCCGACGACGTTCAGTTGATCGGTGATGTTCCAGTCGAACTGTGCATAGCCGTCGATATTGTTCTGAGAGTGGCTGGTGTTGTCGATGAACTGATAGGTCGTGAGATAGTCGTGCATATAGTCCGCTCCGAGGATGAGGCTGTTCTTTCCGAACGGATGATTATACAGCGCATGCACGACATGCTGTTGGTTGCTGTAGTCGTGGTCATGGGTACGTGTACCGTCAGGCAGGAAGTTCGCCTTGTCGTATTCGTCGAAGGCGTATGAGAGCTCGAGATGTCGACCATAGTCCCAGGCATATCTGCCCTTCAGTCCGGCACTGTAACCGTTGAAATGATAATTGTACGTGTCGCGTTCGCTGGTGCGGAAGAAATAGCCGCCCCGGCCAGTGAGTGTCAGATGGTCTGTGGCGCGCCATATCAGCCGTTCCTTGATGTTATAGGTCTTCTGACCGTAGAGGCGGCTCAGGTTGGAATCGTCATTGAGTACTGACTCGTCATAAGGCAGTCCTTGTGCCTTCTTCATCAGTTCGATGGCGATCTCCTCAGAGGTGTGTGCCTTGGGCAGGTCGATAGGATCAATCGTCGTGTGTTGGAAACTCGTCTGGGAGTTCCATTTCTCCGTGTTGAAAGAGAAACTGGCACCGTTACGCCATTCATTCCCGAAGGTGCTGAAGCGGGAGTTTACATTCGCTGTCCAGGGCTCCAGATTCTCGCGGCTGATGATGTTGATCACCCCTCCTACGGCATTGGAGCCATAGAGAGCCGACGAGGCTCCTTTCACAATCTCTATGCGCCCTACGTTGTCGAGATTCAGACGGTTGTAGTCCGTGTTGTCCATAGTTTCTCCTGCCAGGCGTTCACCATCGACAAGGAAGAGCACGGCATTGCCGCCAAAACCGCTCATGTTGAGTGATGTCTCCTGAGCCATGGCAAAGCCGAACTCCAGTCCGGGAATCTCCTGCGTGAGCATCTCCTGGATATTGGTGGCATCGGTGATCTTGATGTCATGGAGGGTGATCAATCGCGTCACGACGGGTGCATCTTTGAGGGACTTAGGCGAATGGGTAGCTGTCACCACAACCGGCTCCAGTTCTATAGAGTTGCGTATGCCCTGGGCAGAGAGTCCAATAGCTGGCATAGTCGATACCATGCCAGCTAAAAGGGAATTTATAAACTTTCTCAACAACTTTTCTGTCACAACTTACTTCTTGGTGCCTGTGAACTGTCCTTCAAAGGCAAATGGCATATTGCCGTAATTCATCGTAAACGTCATAACTACTGTCTTGTCACTAAAGATAACAGTTAACTTACTTATTGTATATATCTTCTCTTCCCCTTTGGCATTTTTTACACTACCTTTGTATTCTTCGAGCTTGCCTGTAATCGTGTTGCCGCTCTTGGTTAGAGTAATACCTTTCACGGGAAGTGCGGGGATAGTCATCATACCCTCACCGTATGCGGGAAGAGTCACGTCAACAGATACGTCTGTAGCTTTGGTAAACTCAATTGTCTCGGTACTTTCTTCAGGCTCTTCCATCACAATGAGAATTTCATTGCCTGTATAGGAACCTGCCACTTGTGTGGCAAGGGCTGCCTCCGGCACATCTTTGTCATCATCACCACATGAACTCACTCCAATTACTAAGGCTGCCATAGCAACCATCATTGTCATAAATCTTCTGATTTTCATCTTTTACTTTTTTAATTATTTAATCTTTTAATTTTTTAATTTTTCAACTGTTGTGTTGTATAGTCATACTCTGATCCGTAGGCGCTGTGGGGAATGCTGAAAATGGCTATCATGAACAGCACCGCCAGACAGACCACCCATTTGTTGTACTTCCATTTCAACGTCGCCAAGGCAGCCATGAAGAAGAGGAACGACAGGAGTGTCTTGTTGTCCGTCAGATCCGTGCCGTAAGGGAATCCTGCCCACCAGGGTCCGAAAGCCACATGCTGTACCAGAGGGCCGAGGATGAACCCGCCGACAAATAAGGTCCCTACTGTGATCCAAAGCCACTTCTTGTATGCCTTACGCGTGATGACCAGCAGGAACGTATAGACGGCAAACAGCATGGACGCGAACATCAGCAGGATATGTGGTACGAGGATGCCGGCAGGCACATCATTGCGGAAACGAATCACAAGCGGCTCATCTGTGGGATAGTTCTTTCCATCGACGGTGATGTAATACTGCAGTTTCCCTGCGACGGGCTGAACGGGCAGCATAGCCTGGCATGTACTGTCTTTCCATGTGAAATCCACCGTGGTGTAGTCATCTCCCGACGGATAGCGACGGTAGTGCAGTTGTGCCTCGGTGTCTGACGGAATGCCTTTCAGTGTCACAATCTCATCCTGCTGTACACCACTGCGTGGCAGTTTCAGTTTGTATTGCTCCCCATTGAGTTCCACAGTGACTTTCTTGGGGTACGTAGGGCCTGTCATGCGCTGGTAAATACTCAATACCAGTGTGATGACAACGGCTAACAGCCAATAGACGGATTTCTTCATTTCTTAGCAGGCATTAGGTGAACTTGAAACGTTAACAACTCCTCGCCCCGGAGCACTTTCACAGGGATGGTGGTGTCAGGCTGGAGTTCCGACAGACGCTCCATGTATTCGTTGATGTCCTTCACGGGCTTGCCGTCTATCTCCTGAATGATGTCACCGCTCCTGATACCCGCGTTATGCGCTGGTTTCCCTGCCACTACGATGTCGGCACGAAGACCGGGTTTGCTGCTGGCTCCCATCACATCGGGCATGAGACCCAAGGTGACCTTGAACTTCGCATGCTTCATCGTCTGACTGCTCGGTACACTAATATAATCCGGTGTCTCAGACATGCTGACCAGTCGGGTAATCAGTTCTTTGGAGAAATCCAGCGTCTGTTGCATGCCGTCGTAATTCAGGGTCGAAGGCACATCATCTGGCGTGTGATACTCCATGTGCCCGCCTGTCGTGAGGAAGAGCACGGGGATGTCCATTGCCACAAACGATGCCTGGTCACTCGGTCCGTAGCCATCGGGAACGCAGGAGATTTGCAGGCCGGTCTGTGCTGCCGCCTGCTCTGCCATCGCCTTGAATTGTGAACTCGTTCCCGTACCCGACACACTCATGGCACTGTCGCGCATACGTCCCACCATGTCCAAGTTGACCATGGCGACGATGCCCTTCATACTATCTGGAAGATTTTTGCGTTGGTTGTCTTCTTGTTTCATCCATTCCAGGAACTTCTTGGAACCGACAAGGCCCTGTTCCTCAGCACCGAAGAACATGAAGATGAGGCTCCGTGGCGAACGTGCCTTCTTAAAATGTCTGGCCAGTTCGAGTACCACGGCATCACCGCTGGCGTTGTCATCGGCACCGGGGTGAACACCCAACGTATCAGGACGGCGGGAGCCAGAACCCTGGCCTCCCATGCCTAGATGGTCGTAATGCGAACCTACGACGATGTATTCGTTTCTGAGATGCTTATCTTTTCCGGGAACGACGGCGATGATGTTATGGGTGGTTATCTGCTTCTCCTTTCCATAGGTGAAGTCGTGATAGTAAGCCTTTTTCTTTTTCCCCTTGACAACAGGCTTAAGCTTCAGACTGCGAAGTTTACTGACGATGAATTCAGAGGCGAGGGTGTCACCGGCAGTGCCTGGGTATCTGCCGCCAAGTTCCTGCGATGCCAGGTATTCCACCGTCTGCCGCATGTCGCCCTGCTTTTGGGCATTTAAAAGTGAAAAGGTGAAAAGGTAAAAGGGTAAAACAATCACCCATGTAGCCTTTACCGTCACCTTATTTAATATATTCATACCTTGTTACCTTAATTTTCGGGTGCAAAGGTACAATGATTATTTCAATCTTACAATCCCTATTTATGGGGATTTTAAAGGCTTCATATCTTTAGGCAATGTGAAGAATGTAATAAATATTCATATTTTTTATAATGTGCAAAAGTAGCCGTTTTAGGCCATTTTCCGTGCTTTTGAGTTTCCATAGACCAAAGTCTGGTTTTCCTTAACCCAAACTCCGACTTTCCAGTAAGGAAACTCTCAGTTTGCATAAGGCTTTGTTTTAGAGTACTTTTCTGCGCTTCAAATGTAAAATAAATTCAACTAACATTTATAAAGATCAGACATAATCTGAGTTATTCAGTTATTCACTTATTCAATTATGACATTTATATTTTCGGAATCGTTTTCCTTTTCGTTTTGTATTATTAAAATTATATTATTATATATATTATTATAATAATATATATAATAATATAATTTATAAATGACAATTTCTAACGTTTAAAAACCTAAATGTCATAATTGAATAAGTGAATAACTGAATAACTTAAGCACAGATAAAAATAGGGTGGGGCGAAAAATTTTCCATGAAAAATTTGCGTATATGAAATATAATGTGTACCTTTGTACGATAAAAATTACGAACACCCGATAATGAAGCAAATTATAGTGAAACGTCTTTCGATTATCCTGACGATGCTTTGCATCGCGATTGTGGCAGAAGCCGCAGTCATTCCTGACATGAGATTCCGTCGTGTCGACACCCGTGAGGGTCTGTCGAACTCGGAGGTTTTCAGTATTCTCCGTGACTCTCAAGGTTACGTGTGGTTCGGTACCAACTATGGTCTGAATCGCTATGATGGTTACCGAATCCGTACCTATTTCAGTTATGACAAGGACACAACCTCGCTGCGTAACAACCGCATCGACGAGATCCAAGAAGGTTACGGCGGCAGGTTGTGGCTGAAACAGGGTATGAACTATTCGATGTACGACCCGGTGACGGAGAAGGTGGACCGAAACCCGACGCACTGGCTGAACGAGCGGGGTATGCTCGGCAGTATGGAGAGCATCCACCTCGACTCGAAGAAGAACTATTGGGTGAAGAGCTATGAGGACGGCTTCTACTATTTCAACCCCGTGACCAAGAACCTCAAGCACTTCGCTTTCGGCTACGGCCCGTATGAGTTCTCGAAGGACTTTGGTATATCTGCTTATACCGAGACGGAGGAGGGTATGGTGCTCGTATCGACCTTCGGCGAACTGATGTGCATCGATGGCGAGAAGGGTAAGGTGCTGTGGAAGGATCCCTACGTGAAGAACGCCCTGAATGCCTATAACGATTATTGGGTGACCACTGACAAACACCAGAACCTTTGGGTAATTACGCACTCCGTGGGTACCTATATTTATGTGAAGAATGAGAAGCTCTGGTATTCGTCTCTGACGGAGTGGATGCGGACGCAGGGTTACGAGAACGTGCCTGACGATGTGCAGGTGTGGGAGGTGCGCTACGATGCGAAGGGGCTCCTTTGGGTGGCTACCGACCACCAGGGCGTGTTCGTGCTCGACGAGGAGAGCCGTCAGTGGCGCCAGTTCCTGAACGTGAAGGGTGATGAGACGTCGTTGCCCGACAACACCATCAAACACCTCTATCTCGACCAATTGGGCCGTATGTGGCTCGCCAGCTATAAGAACGGCATCGCCATGTGTCTGGAGTCGATGACGAACTTCAAGAGCATGCCCATCGGTGATATCAACACCATCACGGAAGACAAGGAAGGCTACTACTGGATCGGCCGTAACGACGGCGGTATCATCAAGATGGACCCGAAGACGCTGGAACCTGTGGAGCAGTTCACGAAGCAGAGTCTGGGCGTGCCCAGCGACATCATCGTGGGCAGTTATACGGCAAAGGACGGTGGTCTGTGGTTCGGTACCTATGAGGGTGGTATCCTGCGCTATCAGAATGGTCAGTGGAAGAACTATCGTACGACGGATCCCGGCAGTGCGCTGGTGACAAACAATATCTGGGGCATCACGGAAGACAAGTGGGGTAACATCTGGGTGGGTGTTCTCGGCGGTGGCGCCGTGCGTATCGATAAGAAGACCGGTCAGCAGCGGGCCTTCACAGCTGATAACTCTGTCCTGAAGACCGTTTGGACAAACAGTATCTCGACAGGCAGCAACGGCTGGATCGTATTAGGAAACTCGGAATATTACGCCTTGATCAACCCTGGCAACTTCAAGATTATCAACGGCACGTTCCCTGTGGCTAATGACCGCAAGGCCATCACCATATCGACTGCCACGACTCAGGCTGTCATCGACAGTCGCGGACTGCTGTGGCAGTGCTCACCCTCAGGCTTGGTAATCTACGACCTGAAGACGCAGCAGAAGACGTTGCTCGACATGAAGTCGGGACTCTTCGGCTCGAATGCCGTCTCCGTGACAGAGGACACGCGGCACACGATGTGGGTGGCGACAGACCACGGTGTGTCGAACATCACGCCCTTGAAACAGGAGGACGGTACGTGGACCTTCACCATCCGCAACTTCAACAGCCGCGACGGCTTGCAGCCCGGCCCGTTCAACCAGCGTGCGATTTTCTGTTCAAAGACGGGTGAACTGCTCATCGGCGGACAGGACGGCCTCGACATCATCAGTACTCTGAAACTGGGCAATGGTGATTCGAAGGAACGGCCCGTGTTCAGCGGACTTGTGCTCTTCGACCAGGAAGTTGAGGTAGGTCAGGAATACGATGGACGTGTCATCCTGGAACAGGCACTCGACATGCAGCGCAGCATCCGCCTGAAGTACGAACAGAACCAGTTCACCATCCACATGGCTTCCGACAACGGCGGCATCAACAACGCCACGCGTTTCGTGTACCAGTTGGAGGGTTTCAATGACAAGTGGATCAAATCGTCGGCCAACAACCCCGACATCACCTATATGTCACTGCCCCCGGGCAGCTATACCCTCTGCGTGAGGATGCTGCGCGACGACGGTACGATGGGTGAGGTGGAGAGCCGGCTTGACATCACTATCGACGCTCCGTGGTACCGTTCGTGGTGGGCCATCGCCTGTTACATGCTGTTGATCATAGCCGTCTTGTTCCTCCGCAAGCCCTTCCGTCGCTGGAGGCGCAGAAGGAAGATGAACCGTCTCCACCGTCAGGAGGAGAAAGCAGCCGAAGTCGAGGAAGAGACTCCTGAGGAGGAAGAAATTGAAGAGGCTGTGATGATGGAAGAGGATGAAAAATGAAAAAGTAAAAAGGTGAAAAGGTAAAAAAGTAAAATAAGACAACAATTTATGAAACGATTATTAGGCTTAACAGTGCTGTTGATGAGTCTGTGGGCTGGTGCTGAGAACACCATCCCCGACATGAAGTTCAAGCGGTTGGATACTCGTGACGGACTGTCGAACTCGACTATCAACTGTATCTATCAGGACTCGAAGGGATTCGTGTGGATCGGCACGTCGTATGGTTTGAACCGTTATGACGGCTACCGTTTCCGTACCTACTATTCCGACCCGAATGACACGACCACGCTGCGTAACAACTACGTGGACCAGATCTTCGAGGACGGTGCCGGACGGCTCTGGCTGAGGCAGGGCATGAACTACTCACTGTTCGACCCTGTGACCGAGCGTACCGTGAGGAATCCCTCCAAACAGTTGGCAGAATACGGTGTCGTCGGCGGTATCGACCGCTTCTACATCGACTCCAAGAAGAATCTCTGGGTGAAGACCTACGACGAGGGGCTCTACTGCAATGTCTATGGCAGAAAGAAACACACACTGACCAAGTACGGCTACGAGGAAGGTCTGCTGCCCAAGGAATTCTACTTCTCGTCGATGGCCGACTGGGACGGTATGTTGCTGGTGGCTTCCAGCGACGGTGAACTCATTGGCGTGGATCCGGAGACGGGCAAGGTGAAATGGAAGGACAGATACATGATCGAGCACGGTGGTAAGACCAGTGAGGCCTATAACATCGTCGTGGATCCTGACGGCAACTACTGGGTACTCTCGAACCTGAAAACCTTCGTCTATGACCAGAAGGCCAAGCAGTGGCACCCCTCGGTGAACAGTTTCTTAGAGGCACATGGCATCGCTCCATTGCCCGACCCGCTGCAGATCTGGGACGTGATGGCTGACAAGCGCGGATGGATATGGATAGGTACCGACCATGAGGGCGTCTTCGTGATCGACCCGAAGAGCAAGGAGGTGAAGCAGTTGCTGAATAATAAGTTCGATGAGACCTCGCTGAGCGACAATACCATCAGGCATATGATGACCGACCATAGCGGTAACGTGTGGATCTCTGGTTATCGTAACGGCCTGAACCAATATATCGAGACACTCTCCGGCTTCCGGACATTGGAGTTGGGTGATATCAACACCACCACCGAGGATACACAGGGTAACTACTGGTTCGGTACCGACAACCGGGGTATCATCAAATACTCACCCAAGACGGGAGAGACGGAGGTTTACGACAAGGCCCGCTGTGGCTTCGCCTCTGACGTGATGGTGGCCAGTTATGGAGCCAAGGACGGTTCCGTGTGGTTCGGTACCTATAACGGCGGTGTCGTACAGATTGACAATGGACGGGTGAAGAACTACCTCGCCTCGAACGCCGACGGCGCCTTGTTGAATAATAATGTGTGGTCGGTGACAGAGGACAAGTGGGGTGACATTTGGGTCGGAACCCTTGGCAGCGGTGTGCAGAAGCTGCAGATGAAGACCGGGAAGTTCCTGACCTGGAACTCCTACAATGGGAAGATGCCCGAGAACTTCATGACCTCAGCTTCGTGGACCCGGAAAGGCTGGCTGTTGGTGGGACACTCGAACTACTATTCGCTCATCAACCCTGTGAGCGGCAAGGTGATGAACTTCACCATCCCCGCCATTCCCGGGCAGCCGGTGGCTGTGGCCAACACCGTCTGTGTGATGGAAGACAGCCGGGAACTGATCTGGCAGGGCTCTACGGCGGGATGTTGTATCTTCGACCCGAAGACGGGCCGCCAGAAGTTACTTGATATGAACTCCGGACTCCTCGGATCGAGTGTCGTGGGTATCGCTGAGGATCAGCTCCACACGATGTGGGTGGTGACGGAACATGGTATCTCGAACGTTGTGCCGAAGAAGGAGAACAATGGCGAGTGGTCGTTCCTAGTGCGCAGTTTCAGCAGTAAGGACGGTCTGCAGCAGGGACCTTATAATCAGCGCTCCATCTCTCGTACCCACGACGGTATGATCCTGGTGGGAGGTATTGGCGGTGTCGATATCATCAACCCCAAACTCATCACGAATGTCAACAACGACGAACGCCCGATGTTCAGTGGTCTGAAACTCTTCGGACAGCAGATGGGCGTCGGACAGGAATATGAAGGTAGGGTGATCCTTGAAAAGGCTCTCGACGAGTGTGAGGAGCTTGTGCTTAGACATGATGAGAACCAGTTCACCATCCAACTTGCCACGAACAAGGGTGAGATGCACAATCCCTCGCGCTTCATCTATCAGCTGGAGGGCTTCAGCGACAAGTGGATGAAAACGGAAGAGAACAATCCTAACATCACCTATATGTCTCTGCATCATGGCAGTTATATCCTCCATGTGCGTATGCTCAATGACGACGGTACGATGGGGCAGGAAGAGGCCACCCTCAAACTGACTATTACCCCTCCATTGTTGCGAAACCGCTGGCTGATGCTGTTCTTCCTCGCCTGTGTCGCAACAGGTGTTTGGTTCTGGCGCAGACTCTTCATCAGGAAGCAGATGGAGAAGGCCGAGCTTGAGAATCTGCGTCGTGAGGTGGAGAAGAAGCAGTGGATGAACGAGATGAAAACGCAGATGATGACCTCTGGAGAAGGAGAAAAGGAGAAAAGGAGTGAAGAAGTAAAGAGACAGGCGCCAGAGTGGGAGGTTACTGGTCTGAACCGTCAGCCTGCCGACCTCCAAGAGTTTATGAAGGAGCAGTGCGCACAATTTAAGGCACCGGAGGGCAAGAAGTTGAAGTTCTCGTTCTTCCCCCTCGCCAACGATCTTGTGATGCCTTTCGACCGTGATATGATGGGTCAGGCCATCCAGATTCTGCTGAACAATTCGGTGATGTTCTCACCCAGCAACTGTGTCATCAAGGTGTTCGTCGATAAGACACCTTCTGCAGGCACTATCCGTATCTCCGACAACGGCATCGGACTGCCTGAGGGTGCGAAGGAACATATGTTCGACCCGGTGGTGAGCGATGAGGATCCCGGTGTATGCCTCTCCATCGTGAAGGATATCGTGACGGCCCATGGCGGCACCGTTACTGGCGACAACAATGCCGGTGGTGGTTCTGTGTTCACCATCACCCTGCCGCTGGAACAGCCGGAGGAAGTGGAAGAGGCCGTCCTGATGGATGAAGAATAAAAATTCGTGTAATTCGAGAAATTTGTTGTGAAAAAGAAAATTATAAACTAGAACATTTTTATGAAAAGAATCTTTTTGTTAGGGTCTGTTCTGCTCACGGCGATGACGTCGCTGGCAGCAGACGTGCAGACCAGTGAGAACCAAGTGACCATCCGTCCCGACGGAGGACAGGCGAAGGTGATTCGTCTGGAAGTGATGAACGGCAACATCATCCGTGTGCGTGCCACCTCGAAGGATGCCCTGCCGCAGAAGCCTGCCTCGTTGATGATCGTGCCGCAGACGACGCCTCCCAGAGGCTCCTACAGCATCACGGAGAATGATGACGAGGTCATTGTAAAGGCCGCAAACGTGAAGGCTGTCGTGAAGAAGGAAGACGGACGCATCAAGTTCTACGATGCTGAGGGTAAGGAGTTGCTCAAGGAGGTGGAGAACGGCAAGCAGTTCAAGGACTTCACCGTGCCTGAGCGTGAATACGGCATCAAGGGTGGTGCACCCATCACCGAGGAGATGAAGCACGGCCTCACCTGGCAGATGACTTTCGACTCACCGGAAGATGAGGCTTTCTACGGCCTCGGTCAGCACCAGTCGGAGGAGTTCAATATGAAGGGCAAGAACGAAGACCTGTTCCAGTATAACACCAAGGTATCCATCCCCTTCGTGCTGTCGAACAAGAACTACGGTCTGTTGTGGGATTCTTATTCATATTGCCGTTTTGGCAATCCGGAGGACTATCTGCAGCTGAACCGTGCCTTCAAACTCTACGACAAGCAGGGTAGGGAAGGCCACCTCACGGGCACCTATATCGATGTAAAGGGCAAGAAACTCGTGCGCGACGAAGACTCTATCTATTATGAGTATGCTTTCCCCACCACCTCGGAGATTGCTGTTAAGACGGACAATGGCGGCATCAAGAACTTCCCGAAGGATTTCCAACTGCAGGGTGCGAATGTCACCTATGAAGGCTTCATCGAACCTGAGTGCTGTGGCAAGTGCAAGGGAAAGAAACAACTCTATCAGTTCATTCTTTACTATTCCGGCTATGTGAAAGTCTATATAGATGGTAAGGAAGTGGTGCCTGAGCGTTGGCGCACGGCGTGGAACCCGAATTCCTATAAGTTTGCGACCGAGTTGCAGAAGGGCAAGCGGGCCCAGGTACGTATTGAGTGGCAGCCCGACGGTGGCGAGGCCTACTGTGGTCTCCGTGTGGCAGAACCCCGCAGCAAGGAGGAACGTGAACAGCTCACCATCTGGAGTGAGATGGCAAAGGATATGGACTACTACTTCATCGCCGGTCAGAACTTCGATGAGGTGATTTCCGGCTATCGCACGCTGACGGGTAAGGCCTCGCTCTATCCGAAATGGGTGTTGGGCTTCTGGCAGAGCCGTGAACGCTATCAGAGTGCTAAGGAGATTGAGGACAACCTCGCTGAGTTCCGTAAGCGTCATATCCCCATCGATAATATCGTACAGGACTGGAACTATTGGAAGCTCGACTCCTGGGGCAGTCATGTTTTCGAGAACAACCGTTATCCCAATCCGCAGGCGATGCTCGACAGCGTCCATGCCATGCATGGTCGTTTCATGATCTCTGTCTGGCCGAAGTTCTACGACACCGTAGATAACTATAAGGAACTCGATGCCAAGGGTTGGATGTACCATCAGGCCATCAAGGACGATATTCACGACTGGCTCGGCTTCCGTGGCTCGTTCTACGATGCCTACGACGAAGGCGCCCGTAAGATGTTCTGGCGTCAGATGGACGAGAACCTCTATTCGAAATACAACCACGACGGCATCGCAGGTGTCGATGCCTGGTGGATGGATGCCTCTGAGCCCAACGTCCGCGACTGTACGCCGATGTGGTATCGCAAGGCGTTGAGTGGTCCCACGGCCCTCGGCACCTCTACGGAATACTTCAATGCTTACTCTACTGTTAATGCTGATGCCATCTACAATGGTCAGCGCTCGGTGTATCAGGGCAAGTCCAACGAGCCCCGTGTGTTCCTGTTGACGCGTAGTGGTTTTGCCGGTGAACAGCGTTTCTCTACGGCTACGTGGAGTGGTGACATCGGCACCCGTTGGGAGGATATGCGTGCCCAGATGACGGCAGGTCTGAACTATTCGATGTCAGGCATCCCCTTCTGGGGCATGGATCAGGGCGGATTCTGTGTGGAGAACCGTTATGTGGCCGCCCAGCAGATCTTCGACCGCACGGGTGTGGAGAACGAGGATCTGAAGGAGTGGCGTGAGTTGCAGTGCCGTTGGAACCAGTTCGGTGCCTTCATCCCCCTCTTCCGCAGTCATGGTCAGTGGCCGCTGCGTGAGATATGGAACATCGCCCCGGACAATCATCCCGCCTATCAGTCGTTTGTTTATTACGATAAGCTGCGTTACCGTCTGATGCCTTATCTCTACTCGATGGCAGGCTGGGCACACTTCAACGACTATACCCTGATGCGTGCCCTGGTGATGGACTTCAACGGCGACAAGAACGTGGAGAACATCGGCAACCAGTGGATGTTCGGTCCTGCGCTGATGGCCTGTCCCGTAGGTTACTACAAGGCCCGCAACCGCAGCGTCTATTTCCCGGAGCAGTGCGGCTGGTACAACCTCTATACAGGTGAGTACATCGCTGGTGGTCAGCGTCTCATCGTCGATGCACCTTACGAGCAGATTCCCGTCTTCGTGCGTGAGGGAGCCATCATCCCCTTCGGTCCTGAGATGGAGTGGAGCGACGAGAAACCCGCAGAACTCATTAACCTCTTCGTCTATGCAGGACAGAACGGCCGTTTCCGTCTCTATGAGGACGAAGGCACGAACTATAACTATGAGATGGGCAAGTACGCCACCATCGACATCACCTACGACGATGCTTCCCGTACCGTATCCTTCGGTGCCCGCAAGGGTCGCTTCGAAGGTATGCTGAAGGATCGTCGTTTCAACGTCGTGCTTATCTCGAAGGATGCACCCAAAACCCTCAACCTCGATAATCCCGAGGGAAAGATGGTGCAGTATAACGGCAAGGCAGTCAGCGTGCAACTATGAACAAGGCATTTTTGACACTGATGGGTGTAGCACTTCTGGTTGGAGGCTGTGGCAATCGCACAGCCTCCACACAGGATGCTGCCCAGACAGATACCATTCTCGCCGAAGACGTTCCCGACACCGTACAGACGCTCTCACAGGAACCCTCTCAGACGCTCCCTGACGGTGCTGTCAAAGCCGATGAGATCAATGGTCTTTTCGTCTTTACGAAACTCGTACAGAAAAGCTCAGAGGATGATCCTGCAGATATCAGATCCTTGTGGCTCTACGAGCGGAAGACAGGTCGTGTAGATTCCCTCCTCACCACGAATCCCTTTGCCGAGCAGCGTTGGGCAGAAATGAGCGACGGCCCTGTGGAGGTTGCTCTCACTCAGATTGCCGCTGCTGACAAGGTGTGTTTCGTACCAGGCCACCCACAGTTGCTTCTTGTCGAAGGTTGTCCTGACGCCAGGAACATTTGGACCTATATCGTCGATCTGGAGAAGAAGACTGCCCGTCAGTTCCCCTCTACGGAAGGCATCCTTCGGTTCTCTGCCTCTGGCGACACCCTGATCCTCGGTGCCTATCGCTATCACGAGGAGGGTGGTCGCTACTCCGTGGCAAAGACCTACACCCTCGCCGGTCAGTTCATCAAGGAAGAAGAAACGGAAGAATACTAAATAACAAAAAACAATGATAAAGAAACTAATGATGACGGCTGTGGCAGTCCTGATGGGACTGACAGCACAGGCAAGAGAGAGACAGTGTTTTGACAAGGACTGGCGTTTCCTGCTGGGTGATTCGGCCATTATGGCGAAGGCAGACTTTGACGACAGCAGTTGGCGACAGCTCGACGTGCCCCACGACTGGGCCATCGAGGGTGACTTCTTTGTCGGCAATCCCAGTGGAGCGAGTGGGGGAGCCCTGCCCGGCGGCATCGGGTGGTATCGTAAGACCTTCACACTGGGTGACTGTGAGACGCCGATGAAGGACACGAATTTCTTCATCGAGTTCGACGGCGTGTATATGAATTCCACCGTCTATGTGAATGGTGAGAAGGTGGGTACTCGTCCTTACGGTTATTCCAGCTTTGAATACGACATCACGCCGTATGTCCGTGAGGGTAAGAACGTGGTGGCTGTGCGTGTGGACAACTCAGACCAGCCCAATTCCCGTTGGTATTCAGGCTGCGGCATCTACCGCCACGTCTGGCTCACGAAGACTGCCAAGACCCACATCAAGCACTGGGGTGTTCAGGTAATTACTTCCCCTCCTAAGTTAGGAGGGGCCAGGGGTGGTCTGAACAAAGGAAAATGGCGCGTAGACATCGGGGTGGAACTGGAGGCGGTTCAGACCACCCCAACCCCTCCTAACTTAGGAGGGGAAAAGGTTACCATCAAGAACTCCCTGATAGCTCCCAATGGTAAAGTGGTCGGTACGTCGAAGGGCCTGAAGTCTGTCATCAACGTTTCGAAGCCGATGCTCTGGTCGTGTGAGACACCTTATATATATACCGTGCGCACGGAAGTGATCCTGGGCGGCAGGGTGGTGGACACCTATGAGACCACCACGGGTTTCCGTAGTTTTAAGTTCGATGCAGCGACGGGATTCTGGCTTAACGGCAAGAACTTCAAACTCAACGGTGTTTGCGAGCATCACGACTTCGGATGCCTCGGTGCTGCACTGAACGAAGATGCCTTGCACCGCAAACTCCTCAAGTTGAAAGAGATGGGTGTGAATTCCATCAGAAGTTCGCACAATCCTCCCGCGCCCGAATTATTAAATATGTGTGACACGATGGGTCTGATCGTTATGGACGAGTCGTTCGATATGTGGCGCCGTAAGAAGACGCAGAATGACTATGCCCGTTTCTTCGACGAGTGGCACGAGCGCGACCTCACCGACCTTGTGGTGCGTGACCGTAATCATCCCTGTATCCTTATGTGGTCGATCGGCAACGAGGTGCTCGAGCAGTGGTCGGGTAATGATACAGACGAACTGACACTTGAACAGGCGAACCTCATCCTCAATGCCAGCCGTGACGCCTCGACACTTGCTAAGGACGGTGAAATGAGTCCCAACTCCCTGTTGACACGCCATCTGGCAGACCTCATCAAGCGTAACGATCCCTCGGGTCGTCCTATCCTTGCCGGTTGCAATGAACCGTCGCCCAACAACCACCTCTTCAAGAGCGGTGCCATCGACATCATCGGCTTCAACTATCACCACCAGTGGGTGAAGGATGTGCCGCAGAATTTCCCCGGCAAGCCGTTCATCTTCTCGGAGAGTGTGTCGGCCCTGCAGACGCGTGGCTATTACAAGATGCCTTCCGATGAGATCACCTGGGCCCCGCAGGAGTGGTGGCTGCCTTATACTGACCCCTCGTATATGTGTTCGTCGTACGACAATATGCATGCCTCGTGGAGTTCGACCCACGAAGAGACCTGGGACGTGGTGAAGCATAATCCTTTCGTCGGCGGACAGTATATCTGGACGGGCTGGGACTACATTGGCGAGCCTACGCCCTACGGCTTCCCCGCCCGAAGCAGTTACTTCGGCATCATCGACCTCGCAGGCTTCCCCAAGGACTGCTATTATATGTATCAGAGTGAGTGGACGCAGAAGCCCGTGCTGCACCTCTTCCCCCATTGGAACTGGGTGGCTGGCGACGAGATCGATATGTGGTGCTATTATAACAATGCCGACGAGGTGGAGCTTTTCATTAACGGCAAGAGTCAGGGTGTGCGTCGTAAAACGGGCGAGAATCCTGAAGGCCGCTATGATGCGCACAACACTAAGGCGAAGTTGAACTCAGAGTATCACGTCGGTTGGCGTGTCATCTTCGATCCCGGTGAGGTGAAGGTCGTCGCCCGCAAGGACGGCAAGGAAGTCGGTTCGCAGACCATCAAGACTGCCGGAGCCCCTGAGAAGATCCGCCTCTCCATCGACTACAAGGGCAAGAACACCACGTTCATCACTGCCGAGGTGGTCGATAAGGACGGAAATCTCTGTCCTTGGGCAGAAGATCAGATCGTCTTCATCGGTGAGGGTACTGGGCGTATCATCGGCACGGACAACGGTTGTCAGACTTCGATGGAGAACTTCAAGTCGCCCCAGCGCAAGGCCTTCTTCGGCAAGTGTATGGTAGTAGTGACAGGTGAGGGTTCCATCACCGCCAAGTCGCCGACGCTCCAGCCCGCCGTCATTCAATTTTAACAACCATAGAAACCAAAGAATATGATCAAGAGAATTATCTGTGGAATCTGTGTCATCTGTGGCTCTTTGGCTGCAGAGGCGCAGATTCAGACGAATGCGGGGGTGCAGTACCTGCAGTGTATGCCGAAGGATATGTCGACGGACTTCAGTGATCTGTCGAACACGTATTTCCTGGCCGACTCCGTGGTGAGTTTCGATGACAAGAAAGGCGAGGGACTGGTGCAGTGGAAACGGTACAGGATGAGTCCGAGGCAGGCGTTTAATCTGAATGGGTACTGGCCTGTGAGGATGCAGATGCTGGACTTTCCGGATGCAGCGTATGAGAATGATCCGAATCTGAAGATCAAGATTGAATGGATTTCGCCCAGGACGGCGAGAATCAGGATGATTACCACACCCGTAGAGCCGAAATGCGACGATCTGGACGATCCGATGTTTTGTGATAGATTCAAGGCGCAGCTTTCCCCTCCTAAGTTAGGAGGGGTTAGGGGTGGTCTGAACAAGGGAATATCTGGCTCTTCTTCAGACCACCCCACCCATACGGGCACCCCTCCTAACTTAGGAGGGGAAATAAATACCTATGGCGCAGCTGTCGTGTTTAAGACGAAGTATGGGAGTATTGAGATCCAGAAGTATCCGTTCCGCATTGTCATCAAGGATGCGAAGGGGAAGATCCTGACGCAGACGAGGCATATCATCGACAATGACTCGACGCAGATCAAACTGTTGCCGTTCTCGTTTATCAAGCGAGGCTCAGATAATTCGCGGAGCATCAACCCCGTGTTCTCATTAGCGCCGGGTGAGAGAATCTACGGCTGTGGCGAGTCGTTCACCTCTTTAAATAAAGTAGGGCAGAAGGTGCATCTGAGTGTCACCGACCCCCAGGGCCCGGAGAGCGACGGCCAGTATAAGCCTGTGCCTTTCTACTTCTCCAATCGTGGCTATGGCATCTTTATGCACACCTCGGCTCCCGTGACCTGCGACTTCGGCGTCTCTTACATCGGTGCCCAGCGCCTGTTTATGGCCGACGAGCAGATGGACTTCTTCGTGTTCTTCGGAGAGCCGAAGGATATCCTCGACGAATATACCAACATCACGGGCAAGAGTCCGATGATGCCCCTTTGGAGCTTCGGCACGTGGATGAGCCGTATCACCTACTTCTCGCAGCAGGAGGGACTGGAGATTGCCCGTCAACTGCGGGCTCATAAGATCCCCTCGGACGTGATCCACTTTGATACGGGCTGGTTCGGTGTCGACTGGCAGTGCGACTACCAGTTTGCGAAGGACCGTTTCGAGGATCCCGTGAAGATGCTGAAGCAGTTGGCGAAGGACGGCTTCCACACCTGTCTGTGGCAGTTGCCTTATTTCACCCCGAAAAACCGTTTCTTCCCCGAGATCATCGAGAAGGGTCTGCACGTGACGAACGCCACGGGTGGTATGCCTTATGAGGATGCCGTGCTCGACTTCTCGAACCCCGAAACCGTCAGCTGGTATCTGGAGAAGATCACGGGCCTGTTGAAGCAGGGCGTCTCGACCATCAAGTGCGACTTTGGCGAGGCAGCACCCTACAACGGCTTCTACCACAGCGGCAAGGGTGGTCTCTATGAGCACAACCTCTATCCCCTGCGCTATAACAAGGCCCTCTGGGAGGCTGTCGAGAAGCAGTATCCCGGCGAGGGTATCATCTGGGCACGTTCTGCCTGGGCTGGTTCCCAGCGCTATGCCCTGCACTGGGGCGGCGATGCAGCGACGAACAATATAGGTATGTTGGGTGACCTGCGTGGCGGTCTGAGTTTCGGACTGAGCGGCTTCTCGTTCTGGAGTCACGATATGGGTGGTTTCGTGACGGCCTCGCCGGAGGATATCTACCGTCGTTGGCTGCCCTTCGGATTCCTGAGCAGTCACACCAGAGCACACGGTGCACCTCCCACGGAACCGTGGCTCATCTCGGAGTCGTTCACCGATGCCTTCCGTGCCTGTGCAGAGATGAAATACAAGCTGATGCCTTATGTCTATGCCCAGGCGAAGGACTGTTCGGAGCGTGGTCTGCCGATGGTGCGTGCCTTGCTTGTGGAGTTCCCTGAAGATCCAGGTGCTTGGCTGGTGGAGGATGAATATATGTTCGGCTCGCAGATGCTTGTGGCACCGTTGATGGAGTCGGGCAACAGCCGCACGGTGTATCTGCCGAGGGGTAAATGGATTGACTATCAAAACGGGAAGGTCTATGAGGGTGGCTATCAGACCATTGAGGCCGACAAGATCCCGGCGATTATCCTCGTCCGTGACGGCTCACTGATCGCCCATGCACCCCTCGCACAGCGTACGGATCAGATCGACTGGAACGCCGTGGAAATGAAGGCTTACAAGGCTGATGCCCCGAAGTGTACAGGCCTGCTCTTCAAACCCGGTGACGAGAAAATACAGACAATAGAGTTTTAAGACAACGAATTTCACGAATTACACGAATTTATCAATATGGTTTATAACGAGATTGGAAAGACAGGGATGCGGGTGTCGAACCTGAGTTTCGGCGCATCGTCGCTGGGCGGTGTGTTCCACGGCATCCGTGAGGAAGAAGGCATCCGTGCCGTGCATACGGCCGTGGACAACGGCATCAACTTCATCGACGTGTCGCCTTACTACGGCCATATGAAGGCCGAGACCGTCCTGGGCAAGGCCCTCAAGGAGATTCCGCGCGACAAGTATTATCTCTCCACGAAGGTGGGACGCTACGGCAAGGACGGCGTGAACATCTGGGACTACAGTGCCAAGCGCACCCTGGAGAGCGTCTATGAGAGTATGGAACGTCTGAACGTGGACTACATCGACCTGATCAACGTCCACGACATCGAGTTCCAGTCGCGGATGGAGGGTGGCCTGCAGAAGATTGTCGACGAGACGCTGCCCGTGTTGGTGCAGTTGAAGAAGGAGGGCGTCGTCCGTCACGTGGGTATCACGGACCTGCAGCCCGAGAACCTGAAGTGGGTGATCGAACACTGCGACGAGGGCACGGTGGAGAGTGTGCTCTGCTTCTGCCACTACTGTCTGAACGACACGCTGCTGGTGGACTATCTTGGTTTCTTCGAACAGCATAGGGTGGGGGTGATCAATGCCTCGCCGCTGTCGATGGGACTGCTCTCGCAGCGTGGCGCCCCAGACTGGCATCCGGCCTCCCGTGACCTGAAGATGGCTTGTGCCAAGGCGGCCGCCTACTGTCAGACTCGGGGGTATGAGATCGAGAAGTTGGCTATGCAGTTCTCTACGAGTATGAATCCCCGCATCGCCACGACGCTCTTCAGCAGCGCCAATCCTGCGAATGTCCTCAAGAACATCGCCTACGTCAATGACCCCCTCGACGAATCCCTCGTCACCGAGGTCCAGCATATCATCGGCGACCAGATGTTCGTCCGCTGGAAGAATACTTGAATTTAAGATAACGACCACGAATTACACTAATTAAACTAATTCATAATTCGTGAAATTCGTGTAATTCGTGGTCAAAAAAGAATGTAAGTAAATGAAAAAGTATCTTGTCCCTTTCATTCTTGTGACGTTCTGCTTTGCCCTGTGGGGTTTTGCCAACGATGTCACGAATCCGATGGTGAAGGCCTTCTCGAAGATCTTCCGCATGAGCGTCACCGAGGGCGCACTCGTACAGGTGGCCTTCTATGGCGGCTATTTCGCTATGGCCTTCCCTGCTGCCCTGTTCATCCGTAAGTACAGCTACAAGGCTGGTGTGCTTATGGGCCTCGGACTCTATGCCACGGGTGCCCTGCTGTTCTTCCCCTCGAAGGCCATCGGCATCTACGGTTGTTTCCTCATCGCCTACTTCATTATGACCTGTGGTCTGTCGTTTCTCGAGACCTCCTGCAACCCCTATATCCTCTCGATGGGTGAGCCGGAGACTGCCACACGCCGCCTGAACCTTGCCCAGTGCTTCAACCCCTGCGGTTCGATCATCGGTATGTTCGTGGCGATGAACTTCATCCAGGCGAAGCTCAATCCCCTGAGCAGCGACGAACGGGCCCTGTTGAGCGATGCCGACTTCGAAGCGGTGAAGAATGCCGACCTCGACGTGCTCATCTCCCCCTATCTCGCCATCGGAGCAGTCATCGTGGTGATGTTCCTCATCATCCTCTTCACGAAGATGCCGAAGAACGCAGACCAGAGCCACGACATCCACATCATGACCACCCTGCGCCGTCTTGTCACCCTGAAGCGCTATCGTGAGGGTGTCATTGCACAGTTCTTCTATGTGGGTGCCCAGATTATGTGCTGGACGTTCATTATCCAATATGGTACGCGTGTGTTCATGGCTGAGGGCATGGAGGAACAGGCGGCAGAGGTGTTGTCTCAGCGTTTCAACATCTATGCGATGATTTTCTTCATCTGTTCCCGCTTCATCGCCACCTTCTTGATGCGGTGGATCTCACCTGCCCGTCTGCTGACGATCTTCGGCATCCTGGCGATGGTGTTCACCACGGGCGTCATCCTGTCTCACGACCGTACGGGTGTCTATTGTCTCGTGTGTGTCAGTGGCTGTATGTCGCTGATGTTCCCCACCATCTACGGCATTGCCCTCGACGGCTTGGGCGACGATGCGAAGTTCGGTGCAGCCGGTCTGATTATGGCTATCCTCGGCGGTTCGGTATTGCCTCCGTTGCAGGCGATGTTCATCGATGCCGGTATGACCAACTTCTCGTTCATCCTGCCCTTCGTCTGCTTTCTCGTCGTCACGATTTACGGCTACCGCATCACGAGAGCGTTTAAGAATATTTAGGCACGGATTAACACGGCTTTTAACAAAGACACGGCTTCCTATCCCTGTAGAAAGCCGTGTCCATATTATATAAGGCCGTGTAATCCGTGCCTAAAAACTTTACTCTCCCAGTTTCTTTCCCGACATCAGGAGCTCCACCAGCGGATAGTCCTTGTAGCAGTGGCGCTGCTGGTCCCAGAAACCGAAGTCGGCATCGTAGCACCAGGTGGTCCAGGCGATGTTGAACTCGTCGAACACCGTCAGCACGTCACGATACCAGTTGTAGGCCAGCTCGCGGTCCACAGGCTCATACACACCCCACTCGCCACAGAACAGCTGCAGGTCGTACTTTTTGGCGGCCTCGATGGCATCCTTGAACTGCTCACGGATCTTGTCGATGTTCCAAACCTCCTCGGTGTACGGCTTCAGATCAGCTTTGATGGCTTCAGGCGCAGCATCGTAGTCCTCCTTCGAAACGAGCACACCGGGATAGTGTACCTTACCCTTGTAGGCAGCACACAGCGGCGACCACCAGGCACCGTAGTGCGTCAGGAGCATCGGGTTGTAGTAGTGGAACGAGAGGATGATGTTCTTGTCGCCCTCGGGCACCTTCAGGTACTTCATCGTCTCGTGGCCTTGCCACATATTCGAGCCGACGACGAGTGTACGCTGAGGCTCCAGTTCGCGCAGGGCCTTGTGTACCTTGGCTACCAACTGGTTCCACATCTCGTGCTCAGGGGCTACGGGCTCGTTCATAAATTCGTAGGCTACCCAGTCGTTGCTGCGGTCCTTCAGGAACTCGGAGAGCTGGCGCCACAGGTTCAGCAGTCCCTCCTGAGCCTCCTCGGAGGTGAACAGCGTATTGGCGGCTTGGTCAGCCTCGTTCACAGCATTGAAATAGTGGGCGCGGATGATGTGCAGATCGACGATGGCGCGCAGGTTGTGCTTCTTCGACCAGTCGAGGGCGTTGTTCAGCAGATCCCACGCCTCGGGCAGCTTCTGTCCCTGCTCATCCCAGAACTGCACCTCGTCGATGGGGATGCGCACGAAGTCGAAGCCCAGCTCCTCCAGACGGGCGAAGTCATCCTCCTGGATGTGCAGCCTGCGGGCCTCGCCGCGCTGTTCCGACTGCGACAGCCAGTGGCTGATGTTCGTACCGCGCTTGATGCGGAAGTTATTGACTTGTCCTGACTGATCCTGAGCCTCGTTTTGGCCCTTGTTCTGACAAGACGTGAATGCAAACACTGCCGCAATCATCACGGCGAGAGTGAACAGATTCTTTCTCATTTTTTCTAGCTTTTAGTTACAAACTGCTGCAAATATAATAAATAAACCGCAGATTTCGCAGATTATACAGATTTTTTCAGTCTTATTTGTGAAATATGTGGATTATTTAAGATTTTTCGACCGTAATCTGCGTAATCTATGGTTATTTTTTGTAACTTTGTGCCGAAATTACCTAATCAACAGCAATTATGAACAAAAACAGACTAACCCTTGTGCTGGCGGCGCTGCTCCTGTTCGCCTCACTCCCCGTTATGGCCACCAAGGTCATCGGCCTCCGTGTCATCGACAAAGACTACCTTATGCTGCACTTCCGCGACGGTGAGGTACACTACCGTGACAACGGAACAGGCCCCAGCGCCTATCTCGGCCACTCCTTCTCTGAGGGCGACGACACGCTGCTCGTCTTTGGCGAACGGCTCAAGACCGCTGAGGCACAGAAGGCCGACATCTGGCGCATCACCTCCAAAGACGACAGGAACTTCTCCGTCAAGCCCCTCAACGTCTGGCGCAAGTCGAAGCCGATGAACACCGACCATACCCTCACCAGCGAATGTGACCACTGGCTCTTCTTCCAGTTGCCACAGTCTATGCGGCAGGGCTGCACCTACACCGTCAACATCCCCGACGGCATCGGTGCCGACGACTGTGACACCGCCAGCGTCTGCTACGACGTCTGGAACACCCCCTCCGAGGCCGTCCACGTCAACATCATCGGCTATATGCCCTCCGAGGAACTGCATGCCGCCGACCTCTACCAGTGGCTCGGCGACGGTGGTCAGCGCGACTACTCCTCGTGGGTCGGTCGTAAGGTCTGGCTCTATAATGTCAACACGAAGAAGAAGCAGAGTGCCGGTGTGGTGAAGTTCTGGAAGAAAGCTGCCGATGCCGATCAGGAGGCAGGCAAGAAAAACCTCGTCGGCACCGATGTGTGGAATGCCGACTTCAGTGGCGCTGTCCCCGGCCGCTACCGTCTCGTCGTCGAGGATGTAGGCTGTTCGATGGACTTTGACATCGCCTCTGATGTCTATTACCAGCCCTTCCGCTATGCCGTGCGCGGCTACTACTATATGCGCCTTGGCGAGCCCAAGGATCCCGACCACGTGTGGCCCGTGCCCCGTCAGCCACAGTTCATCCCCGAGACCGATCCCAAGGGCCTCACCGTCTATAAGACCGACTTCCACCCCTTCATGAAGGAATGGACCGACCTGCATACCGACGTGTGGGACGAGCCCCACTTCAAGCCCGCTATGGCTTCCCGCTTCTGGCAGTACCGGCTGCCCGGCAACCCCGTCAATGTTGACGTGCGCGGCGGTCACTCCGATGCCTTCGACTGGGACCGTCATATCGCCCACGTCAGCAACATCTACGACATGCTGCTGCCCTACATCCTTTCCGGCGGCCGACTCTCCGACGACAACCTCGGCATCCGTGAGAGCGGCAACGGCATCCCCGACATCATCGACGAGGCCCGCAACGAGGTGGACTTCTTCCTCTCCATCCGCGACGGTGAGGGCTACTCCCAGGGTGTCACCAACCCCGACCTCAACTGGACTGTTATGTATCAGGCCGGTTGCACCACGATGGCCGCCTGGGCCAATGCCGCCAACTGCGCCATCACCGCCGAGGCCTTCCGTCTGATGCAAAACGGCAAGTGGAAGATCGACAACACGGCCGATTCGCTCAAGCGCTACTACACCGCCGAGGCCATCAAGGCCTTCCGCTATGCCGACAAACAGGGATGGACGCAGCTCGACGACCTGCAGGACATTGGCTCGATGCAGATGCGCGGCCGCGACTTCCGTCAGATGGCCGCCGCCTTCCTCTACAACGTCACCGGCGACACTGAGTGGGAGAACATCTTTGCTCAGGAGTCGGAGATCAAGGGTCCCGAGTCGCCCGTCTTCAGCAAGCGCGACCACGGCTTCTTCGGTGTCGGCGTCATGCATGCCGAGAACCAGGACATCGTGCCCTACTGCCAGATCTGGTCCGCAGCAGCCTATCTCACCTGTCCCCAGCCGCGCCATTATGCCGAGCTCTATAACAACCTCAAGTCGGGCGTCTATAGCCAGGCCGAAGACTATAACATCTCCCATATGGCCCAGCGCCCCTCGCGCCGCAGCGCCAACGACAGCCGCTGGCAGGTGTCTCAGAACCTCCAGCTCGTTATGCTCGCCCATTACATCGCCGACAAGTCCCGCAAGCGCCAGCTGGAGCACGTTATGCTCACGGAGGCTAGCTGGAGCCTCGGCCGTAACCCCGGCAACATCGTCGAGATGACCGGTCTCGGACAGCGTCATATCACCGACTGCTACACCACCGGCCGCAACGACGGCGATCCCGAGTGCCATCCCGGACAGACGCCCTTCAACGGCACCGAGACCTGGTCGCCCGGACACAACGGCGGCGACGCCCGCGTCATCCTGAAGTACTGCTATCCCGAATGGACGGTCGAGAACGGCGTCCAGACCACCACCTGGCCCCGTCAGGAGTCCTATTTCAACCAGCGTTACTTCTGGGTCAACGGCGAGTTCACGCCCCGTGAGACTATGCGCGGCAAGATGGCCCTCCTCGGCTATCTCTACGCCATCCGAAATTAACAAACTTACAACCTTACAAACTAACAACCTCACAAAGGGTCAGACCCTCTGTGAGGTTTTTTCCCCTCCTAAGTTCTTGCGTCCCTTCGGTAGCAAGCGGCAAAGCCGAGCGAGGAGGGGTTAGGGGTGGTCTGAACAAGCTACTCCGCTACTTGCACCACATTGTTGAATGGGTGTAGTATCTGCTGATAGTAAGGCTTTTTGCCCTGAGGCGTCACCTTCTGGATCTGGATCCAGCCCACGCGGTTGAACGTGATCGTATCCTTGAACTTCTTCGAGGTCAGTTCCTCACCCTGAGCGTTCTCAGGGATGAAGTTGATGCGGACACCGTTGATCTGGTTCACCGACACGTCGGCGACATCGTTCACACCCTGCTTCTTACAGTCGAGGGCGGGCATAAAGGTGCCGAGACCGTCCCACTTCACGGGCTGACCGCTCTTCAGCTGCTCCACCATCGTGGTGGTCAACTTCTGGAGCACACCCTCCACGATATCGTCCGAATAGACGCTTTGGTCGAAGGCGATCATCCCCAGCAGTCCCTTCAGACTGAGCGTCTTGGGCTGCCAAGCCCTCCAGAACCACTTGCCGAACGCCGTCGAGTCGTCATTCGTATTCTGGTAGGCCACAATCGGAAATGCAATTTTTCGTACTGCCATAATCTTCGTTTTTAATTTTTTAATCTTTTAATTTTTTAATTTCCTACATCGGGGGATCGTTCTGGATGTTGTAGTCCAGCGGATAGAGCGTCTTCTCGCGGTAGGGGTCGAAGGTCTCGCCGTGCTCCGGGTCCGGAGAGATGTTCTTGTAGATTCACTTTCCCTTAATCTCAAACGAGCACAGCTGGCCGAACTTCTTCGACGTCAGCTCCTCACCCTTAGAGTTCTCCGGCGTGAAACGGATGTGTACGCCGTTGATGGCCTGGTCGCCGGCCTTCACCAGCGTCTCGCGGTCGTTCTTGCCCATCTTGCCACAGTCAAGCTGGGGGTTGAAGGTTCCCAGCCCCTCCCATTTCACGGGCTGGCCCGCCTGCAGCTGCTCCACCATCACGAGCGTCACGCGCTTGATCACGCCCTCGATGATGTCGCGGCTATAGACAGACTGGTCCCATGCCACGCGCTCGATCAGGCCTTTCAGGCTGAGCGTGTCGGGATATAGGGCTCGCAGAAACCACTTGCCGAATGCGGTAGAGTCATCGTTCTGATTCTGTACCGCCACAACTGGAAATGCAATGTTGTTAACTGTCATAATAACCTTTGTTTATTTGTTACACTTTCGGTAAGTTTAATGCCTTGTAACCTCCACTTTAGTTAGTTCTCCCTTCCACTTTAGTTAGTCCTCCCTCCGAGGGGGGACTGTCTAAACTCAGATTCCGGACTGTCTAAACTCAGACCCGGGACTGACCTAAGCAAAAGTGAGACCGCTGAGTGTCGGACAAACGGCATTTCCTTAACTCGGTGCAAAGTTACGACGATTATTTGGTTTGTGCCAATTTTCTTGAAAGTCAATATGTTACTTTTAGACTTGTTAACGCGATAATTTTGCATATTTTATTGAAAATCAGTAACTTTATGGCAGTAATCAAATATGTTAAGAATGAGACTCAATAAAAAGGATACTCGATATTATCTGACAAAACGATATGTTGTCAGTCAGCTTCTGCCCCACATGACCTATCGCAGCGGATGGCAGAAGATCAAGGATGCCGTGGGCGACGATCCCTGTCTCCGCAGGGTCTTCACATCCAAGAGCCCGTACCTGAACATCTCTGAATTCCAATATCTGACAAAGGTGTTCTGACAGTTAGTTTCTAAGTTTATAAGTTTGTGAGTTTGTCAGTTTGTTAGTTCCTATGGATTTGAAAAAGCGGACAAAAGTATAAAATATGATTATAATGTATATTATAATAATAATATACATTATAATCATATTTTAATATATTTGCCTGAATCTCAGTCGATTGCGCTGAATACCAGAACTAACAAACTGACAAACTCACAAACTGGCTCTTATGACTTAATAAGCTCCTCACGGGCCAAGTCTGACTACCAGAGAAGCGACTATCTCGTAACTGGCTAAACCGCACTTAGGGGCATATGGCAGCTCCCGAGCGTGACGCTGTAGAGAAGCCATAAGTTAAAAAGTGATAATAATTCTACAAAATATTCCCATTTTCGGGAATATTACTTTATATTTGCAGGCAAAATTACAACGTAGAAGATGAAAATTGTCTTTGAAGACACGGACTTGGAAGAACTGATCACGACGGGTCGTAATAGCAAATATAAGAAATACACCCGTAATGCGAAGTTTATGAAGGCACTCGCCACAGCATACAACTATATGCGTCTGGTTGATGTGGCAAGCGACCTGCGAGCCATCTCGTTCCTTCATTACGAACAATTGGCCGGAACCAATGGTATGAGTTCCATCCGAGTGATAAACGGAATGGTGGAGCGCATCCTTTTTAGAGAATTTGACGGTGGAATAAGTATAACGGTATTAAGTTTAGACGATACGCATTATGGCAACAAAAAATGAGAACCCTGCACCCTTTATGGCAGTGCATCCTGGTATGATGATTAAACCAGAACTGGAGGAACGCGGAATCAGTCAGAAGGATTTCGCCAAGATGGTTGGTATTCAGGCTTCGCATCTGAGTGAGGTGCTGAATGGCAAGCGTGCGCTTACTACAGACTTGGCCGTGAAGATTGAGTCCGCCATTGGTCTGCCTGCAAAAGTTCTGTTGTCTGCACAGACGCAGTATGAGCTGGAATCTGCAAATCCTGCAAGTGACAATAATGAGAAAGAGACTATAGCTATCACCATTCCTATTAGCGATCGCAATCTGCTACGTGAGTTAGTTCGCAGATTCGGCTGGGTAGGCGTGTTTTAAATGACTATCCATATCGGCAGGTATCCCAGCAATAAGTATTTCATAAGAGGACAGATGAAACAGGTATTATACCTTCTTATATATATCGGACTGGCCCTGACGATGGGCTGCTCGAAGCCTGACCGTGACGATGAGGCTGTAGCGTTGAGCACCAAAATTGTCAGTGAAGGATTATCCGACGCTAATTATGCCTTGGAGCGCGTGGATAGTGCGGAACAGGTCGGCGTGTTCACTGCGGTACGTGCCAATAGCATCAAAGCCATTATCTATACGAATGCCGACCGGCGGCGGATGGCGGCCTATTACGCTGAGAAAGCAATTGCCGCAGAGGCGGGACAAGCTGTTACCACCTCTGCTGACAGCAACCTTTATTGTAAAGTCCGCTATATACTTGCCAATGGTGCATACATCAACGGCGAGTACGGGAAGTCGCTCACAATGGCCAAGGAAATCCTCGCATTTGTTGGTGACGGCACAACGCCAAATGATGTGGAGATGAAGTGCAGGGCATTGATGCAGATGGCAGATTGTGAAAGCAAACTGGGGCATATCGCAGAATCCGAGCAGTTGTTCCTGCAATGCATCGATGATTTGATGGCGAGTACACAATATGCCACCGATTATGGGGAGATTGATCCGCTCATCCATACGTTGCTTTCACTCAACGACCTGTATATCGACAATAAGATGCCAGAGAAGGCACTACCTCTAATAGAGAAGATGGACACAGCGATGGCGCGTCTGATACGCTGTCCCAACACTCCCGACTGGGCGATGCAAAAGCGCCGCAACAACGTGACCATCAGTAAGGCGATGGTCTATGCTGCCAATGGACAGCGAGAGCAGGCGGAGACCCTTCACCGTGAATATCAACAGTTCCAAGGTCTTGGTGCGTTAGACAAGGCTGCCGAAGGTCTGTATCTGTCGATGACGGGCCGGTACGACGATGCTGTCCGCTTGTTCGACGAAACCGGCTCTATGATGCGCTCAAATGGCGAACCCGTCAGCGACCTCTATGTCAAGACCTTGTTTAATTACAAATATGATGCCCTGCAAAAGGCGGGACGTACGGCGGAGGCACTGGCGCTGGGTGACCGCATACGTCAGTTGACCGACTCCATCCGCCAGCAGGAACGGCAGGCCGACGTGGAGCAGTTGCAGGAAATCAGGCAACAGGAAGAGGAGATTATCCGTAAGCACCAGTCGCTGACCATCCATCGCATCGTCCTCATTGCCATCGTATTGCTGCTGTTGATGGCCATCTACATCATCTGGCGCGTCCACCGCTACAATCGTCGGTTAGCCGAGAAGAACCGCAGCCTCTACGAGCAGATTCAGCAACGCCAGCAGGCCGAGGCCGAGGAGCAGCGACAGTTACAGGCGCAGCCCGAAGAGAAACTGACGCAAAACCAACAGCTCTATCGCCGCCTGTGCGAATTGGTGAAGAACCCGGACGTATATACCGACGCTGACACCAACCACGAGACGCTGGCCCGGCTGCTCGGCACCAACTATCAGTATGTGTATGCCGCCTTGCGCGAGTGTGCCGACACCACGCCAGCCGATTACCTCAACCGCCTGCGCATACAATACGCAGCCCAGTTGCTGGAAAAGTCCGACGACCCGATAGGACTCATCATTGAGCAGAGCGGTTTTACCAACCGCACCACTTTTGCCCGTCTCTTTGCCGCCTACTATTCAATGACACCGTCTGAATACCGCAAAATAGCGCATAAACAGTAGTTTTTCAAGATTTGTGGAAAACATTTCAAGCAGTGGGGAAAGCCTTTCGGTTTTTCCCACTACCTTTGCACCCAGATTCAAACATTGAAGAAAATGACGGACATCACATTTATCATCATCGGCGCCCTGGCAACGGCCTTCCTTCTTTTGGTCGTACTGCTCATTCTGGGGCTTCTCTATTACCGCTGGCGACTCTCCGACAGCCAGCATATGCTGGTTCGCTTCATCCGCGAGAATTTCCGGTTGCACGAGAAATTGAACGAGAACGGTATATATTAATAAGGTATAACAATTAAAAAATTAAGCATTATGAGAAAGATTATGATGACGCTTGCCGTCCTTTGCATTACGGTGACGACAATGGCACAGACAAACCCAGCCACCTCATGGGGAGATTCAGCCAAATTTACAGAGTTACCGCCTTTGAAGGCCGATTTTGATGTAGCCTTGTCTGCTCATTCTCAGCCGACACTGCTACAGGCATCTCCAGCAAGCGAACAGCACAGGGACTCCATCAATGAACAGTCGATCATGTTCCGTCACATGGGGAAAAAAGCGACATCCCACTTTCAGCTGAACTCAAGACCCAGATTACATACAACCGGTGACCCTATGATAGGCATTCGCGACCATATCGTCAGAAAGAGGAGAATCAATGAAGGTCAGCCGCTGCCGCCCCCGACACCAGTGATGAGAAGATATTAATTTTAAAATTATATGTTTATGAAAAAGATTATCATGACGCTTGCAGCCGTCCTTTGCTGCGCAACAACAGTAGTGAATGCACAGAACACAGTAGAAGAAAACAAGAAGATGGTGAGTACCAATCTTCAGATGGCCGAGCAGACGGTGAAGCTGGCGGATGAGAATCCAACGGATGGCCAGAAGCAGTACGCCGCAGCCACGGCGCTGACTAGCATCGCCGCCAACACCGACGGCCAGTATGACCGCGCCATCAGTTACGCCCACAAGGCACTTGAGATTGCCAAGGCGCAAAAAGAGCAGAAGGACACACTCCTTGCCAACACGTATTCCTTGCTCAGTAACATCTACCTGATGCAGGGCAGCGTGGACAATGCCTGCGACTTTATGGAACTGTCGGTCGATGCCGCCCAGGAGCAGTTGGGCCGCTACGACGCCGTGACCATCTACAGCCGTCTTAAAACCGGTCTCACCCTCATCTCGATATACCCCGACACGCGACGCGGTTTCCTGCATGTCTTGCAGGCGTTCTACGACAACGACAAGGCTCCCGTCAACAAGCGCATTAAGAATATGGATCAGTTCAACATCAGACACAACTTGGCTATGGAGCAGATGCTGACGGCCTATACCAACGCAAATCGCTATGCTGTCCCCGTGTTTATGATGGACGGCGAGAAATACTACATAGTACAGACCCGTGACTGGCATATCGGACAGCCGCTCGTGAACTGGCTATCACCTAATATGCTGCGTAGTCAGGAAGAGAGGGAGGCACACATGGGCGAGAATATCGTTATAATGAACGACAAGGGAGAGTTCCGCCGCCTCAGCAAGGAGGAGGGCCAGAAGGCGCTGCTTGAAACCCCAAACTTCTGGATCAATACTAATTCGCGTGAGTTAGAGACAGCCCCAAGCGCAGGCTATCTTTGGTATTTACAGCCTCAGGTTTACAACGACACTGTCAAACGATTCGAAGAGTTCATAAACAAGAAATAACAATATGAGGAAGTCACGGGGACTGGCATTTGGGTATACCCAAGCACCAGTCCCCGTGACAACCTTTCTCATTGCACGTTTTAGTACAAAAACGCTTCATTTCTCAAAGGAATCTTACCTCTCACGGCTTTTGATCCTTGAGCGCATGCTGCGCACTAATTCGCTATCATTTAGCCAATAAATATAAAAAGATGAGGCGATAATGCCACTAATTCCCCAAATTGTTGTACTTTTGCAGCCAAAGACTAATCAAGCATGCATGATCAGATTCGGGAAGAGTTTTTTCTAATGTTTTATGCATCAGTGGCAATGCTGTGTTTGAACGCTTGTTGCTATCTGCTGTTCCGTCGGAGCAATGGCATTGCCCCTGACATTACTCCGCCGGTGCGTCTGCGCAGATGGACTGCTGCCTTCTTTGCCGCCATTGCCTTGTGCCACTTGTGGTATCTGCCGACGTATTTTCTCACCTCTCCCGATGATATGATGCTGGGCAGTCTTATAGCCGGATTGCTCGACAGCATGACGGTTATCCCTTTGGCGATAGTCATATTGCTCGTTATGCTGCAAGACCGCAGGCGACCACTATGGCCCGTTGCCTTGATGGTAGCACCGCTCATTGCTGGAAATGTGTGGGGCATTGCCGCCTGTAGTTATGCCCTTCTGCCAGTTCTATTTGTCTATTTCCTGCTGATGTGGCTTGGCTTAATTATATATATGGTACGTGAGGTCAGACGTTATGGGCGGTGGCTGCGCGACAATTATGCCGACTTGGAACATAAGGAGGTATGGCAGAGCTTCGTGGTGCTGGCCATCATATTGATGGTATATGCTATCTATTCGCTTGATGTAGGTGAACTGATATACGAATATGCCTTGGATGTCATCATCATCGTACTTGTCTGTTATCTACTGTGGCGGGTGGAAACGTTAAGTGACCTGACTCTTTCACAGTCCAACCACGACCGCTCGACCTCGGACTCTTTGCTTGCAAAGAACATCGGGCCGTTGCTGAAGCAGCATTGTGAGGATACGCAACTCTATTTACAACACGATATTTCCCTCTCACAACTCGCCACATTGATTGGCATCAACCG
>ONCZ01000030.1 GCA_900316445.1 uncultured Prevotellaceae bacterium
AAAAAAGAAATAATCCAAACAAATAATTTGATAAGAATTAAAAAAATCCAAAGAAATAATTCGGTCATAATCGAAAAAATCCAAAGAAATATGACCTAGGCTATCGGACACATTACAATTCTTCGCAATGTTTTTGGAGGCTGTTTGACAACTTTTTGCCACCTTTTCGGATGCAAATTTACAACTTTTCGCCATATAATCCAAATGTCTGCTGCAGGCGCGTGCGATGAACTCCGACACGCTCATCATGGGCATGCGTGATGCCGAGGGATTGAGAAAAGCATTCAATATCCCAGAGAATGAGACCATTATGGCCGTCATTGCCCTGGGATATCGAGCTGCTGATCCCGATAGGCCTGAAAGGAGGCCGTTGAACGAGATTGTCAGGTTCTACTAAGCACGATTACTTGGCAGGCTGTGCAGGGGCTACAGGAGCCTCTGCTGCGGGAGCCTCTGCAGCAGGAGCTGCGGGGGCTGCTGCGTCTTGTGACTGGCTGGCACCGAAGCCCGGCAGATTGTTCGGGTTGGTGGCAGGCACCTCATAGTTCTCCATCACGGAGCCGCCTGTGGAGGCACCGGGAGCAACGTAGGCGCAGAGGACGCTGAGAACGACCATAGCGGCAGCGAGGCCCCAAGTGGTCTTCTCGATGAAGTCGGTGGTCTTGCGCACACCGCCGATCTGATTGTAACCGGAGAACTGGCTGGCTAGACCGCCGCCCTTAGACTCCTGAATGAGCACAATGCCAATCATGAGCAGTGCTGCAATAACGATTAAAACTACAAATAAAGTGTACATTTTTTTACTAATTATTTTTTACTATTATTTATGATCACTTTCTCTAAGAAGCGTATTTGGTCTGCAAAGTAAGCATTTTTTTTCGGAACTTGCAAACTTAATCGCCGAATAATTTCAAGTGCCTTCGAATATCTGCCCTGTTTGATGTAAATTCTGGCCAAAGTTTCAGTAAAATACTCCTCTCCCACCTCTTCTTCGGGCTCTTCGGGCTCTTTTGGGGTATCATCGGCAGGCAGGGGCACATCGCTGAGGGCAAAACGCCCTTTGTCAGCATTTATGAATGTATCTATGAGATCCTGACCACGCATTTCAGGCACGGATTCGGTCTCCTCCTGAGGCGTATCGCCCTCAGTATCGAGCAGATAGGCCACGTAGTCGATGGCAGCATCGGCAGGCGTCGGGCGGCGCTTGCGGGGAGCGGTCTCTTCCTGAGGGATGGTGTCGAGGAAGGAGTTGATGAGCTCGGTGGTGCGGGAGGAGGGTGTCGGAGTATTCTGAGTACTCGGAGTATTCGGAGTATTCTGATGACTCGGATGCTGGTAGTGGGCAGCCTCAACCATGTTGAAGAGCACACGGCGGTCGGTGATGTAGATGGCGGCGCGCCGCAGTTCCTCATCGAAGCCCGGGTCGTGGAGCAGATAGAGATTCTGGAGCATCAGCAGGCGGAGCGTCTGGTGGTAGGGATACAGCGCCACCTGGGAGCGCAACTCGTAAAGTGTGTCGCGATCCATCCGCTCAGGGTGCTTTGTCAGTTCTATCAGATCCATTCTCTTTTGTTATCCGGCTTTTACCAATTGGCTACGGCAGCATTGAATATTTGTTCGCAGATGTTCTTCACCATCTCTGCCACGAGTTCGTCCTGCACGGCAGAGAGCGACAGCGTCGATTCGTAGCTGGCGGTGGCGGTAAACTGCTGTTCAAAGTCTTCATTGTGGTTGGCGTTGTTGGTGAAGCGGCAGTTGACGGTCATCGACAGCTCAACCATCGCCGAGTGTCCCTCGCTGCTGACACCCTTGTTGCGCTGGTCGTAACGCGTTATCTCGCCTTCGAGTTTCAGGTCGCCATTACGCCTCACGAGTTCCAGACGGGTGTGGTCTGAGAACTGGCTGCGGAGTTCGTTGTTGAACATCGGTCCCATGGGTGCCCAGTTGTATGAGGCACGGAGGGGGAAGTCGGCAATCTGGATGGTCTTCGTCTTGGAGTAGTCGATGCTGGCGCCGTTGAACTTGTAGCTGACGGAGCACGACGTGGGTATCAGCAGGCACAACAGCAGGATGGTGGCCAGACCGAACTGTTTCAGCCGTCGGTAGAGGGTGCGATCGCTGATGCCCAGTTCCTGCGCGGCTTTGCGGCGGTTGCCGTGGTTGCGCTCGAGGGCCTTTTCAAGCATCGCCTTTCCCAGATCGTTGAGATTGAGGTTTTCGGGTTCCTTCTCGGGCTCGATGTATTCCTCGGCCATAGCGTCGACGGCGGGGGAAGTAATGGGAGTGATGGGCGATATGGGAGTGATGGGAGTGAGCTGGGTAGAGGTGGCGGCTGGGGCAGAGAGCGGTTGGCTCTGAGCCTCGTCGAGACGTTTCTTCAGCTGGCTCATCTCATGGCGCATCTCGTTGACGTTGCCGCGCAGCTCGAAGAGTATCTTGTAGAGTATCTCGCGTTCGTTCTCGAAGCTGTGATCGCCGCTGTCCGTGCGATGGATGGTGGCAAGTTCGGTGGTCTCGTGGTCCTGCGGGATGAAGGAACGCAGCATGTCGGCGGTGATGGTACGCTCGGGGCTGAGCACGGAGATCTGGCGCGTGATGTTCTTCAGCTGGCGGATGTTGCCCGGCCACTTGTAGCGCATCAGCACCTGCTTGGCCTCGTCGGTCAGCACCACCTTGTCCATCCGGTATTCCTCAGCCATCTGCATGGCAAAGAGCCGGAACAGCAGCACGATGTCCTCACCACGCTCACGAAGAGGCGGCATCTGCATAGGAACCTCGTTCAGACGATAATAGAGGTCTTCGCGGAAACGGCCTTCGCTGATGGCTTTCTGGATATTGACATTCGTGGCTGCCACGATGCGCACGTCGGTCTTCTTCACCTCTGTGGCGCCTACGGGGATATACTCGCCGTTCTCCAGCACACGAAGCAATCTGGCTTGCGTGGCCAGCGGCAGTTCGCCCACCTCATCGAGGAACAACGTGCCTTTGTTGGCAGCACCGAAGTAACCCGGCGAGTCGTTGATGGCACCCGTATAGGAGCCCTTGACGTGTCCGAAGAGCTCTGAGTCGATGGTGCCTTCGGGGATGGAGCCGCAGTTGATGGCGAAATATTTCTCGCGCCTCCTCGGCGAGTTGTCGTGGATGACACGGGGGATAATCTCCTTACCCACGCCACTCTCGCCTGCGATGAGCACACTGAGCTTAGTGGGCGCCACCTGCAGGGCTACGTCGAGCACGTGGTTCAACGCCTCGCAGTTGCCTACGATTCCATACCGTTGTTTAATGGCTTGCAGATCCATTTCTATCGTTCATTTCGTTTTTGAGCTGACAAAATTACACATTATTTCTGAAACAACTGCAATTTTGGCAGAATTTAACGAAAATTTCTCAGCCTTCCATCTCTGCAGGCACTGCATCGTCTCCCTTCTTCTGCGGAATGCGCACGGCAAAACGAGCCTTGTCGCCATCCTCGCGCTTCTCGTGATAGAGCTTCGGCAGGGGGTGAGCCAGAGGGGCGTCGTAGTCCTTGCGGTAACGATACATGTCGACAGCGGTGTAGACGGCATGACGCAGCGAAGAGGGGTCTGCTTGTCCCCTGCCGGCAATCTCAAATTCAGGACCGTGGTCGGGCGTGGTACAGATGGCGTTGATACCCGCCTTGAGCTTCACACCACCATCGATGGCGAGTGTCTTAAAGGGAACGAGCCCCTGATCGTCGAACATGGCGAGCACACCGTCGAACTGGTAATACATCTGCTGTCCGAAGTAGTCATCGGCTATGAAGGGACCGAAGGCCTGAATGCCTTTCGTCTCCAGTTGCTCGATGGCTGGCAAAATCACTTTTTCCTCTTCCGTGCCCAGTTGCGGATTGAGGGCAAGCAGGGCGATGCGGGGATTGGAGATGCGGAAATCACGACGCAGACTGTTGTGGAAGATAGTGGCCTTGTCGACGATCTTCTCTGTGGTAACAGCGGCGGGCACGTCCTTCAAAGGCAGATGAGTGGTAACGAGGCCGATGCGCACAAGGTCGCTCACCATCATCGTCAGCGAGCGGTCTTCCTTCGAGGGGTTGGCGTTCGACTTCATCGGCGCCTGCACCAGCACGTCGTAGAGCCCCTTTTGCAGGTCTTCCTTAGCCCGGGCTACGGCTTTGCGGGCTGCGGAGTCAGACTCCTCTGTAGGCGTACCAAGCTCCACTTTCACCTCCTCGTCGAAGGTGGTAAGCAGGTTCAGGCGTCCGTCGCGGGCATCCTCAGCCCTTTCGATGGTTGAGAATTGCGTCTCCAGACCGAGTGCCTTCCGGTGGTAGCCAGCCACCTTGGGCGAGCCGTAGATGATGGGCGTGCAGAGGTCGAACATCGTCGGATCCTCGAATGCCTTGAGTATCACTTCATAACCAATACCGTTCGTATCGCCGTGCGTGATTGCCACGCGAATCTTTCTATTATCCATTGTAAACTTTGAACTTTGAGCTTTGAACTTTCAACTTTATGATTACTTTCACCTTTTCACTCTTTCACCTTTTCACCTTTCCTCGCTGTGGAGAGGAGACCGCAGGCAGCGAAGATGTCCTGACCACGACTGGCACGGATGGTGGTAAACACGCCGTGAGCCGTCAGATAGTCACGCAGGGCCTCCATACGCTTCTCGTCAGAGCCGGGCAGGTCGACGCCAGGTATCTCGTGGAAACGGATAAGGTTCACGCGACAGTCCAATCCCTGCAGCAGTCGCACGATTTCACGGCCATAGACAGGCGTGTCGTTGAGTCCGCCAAAGCAGATGTACTCGAAGGAACATCGGCGCTGGTGGCTGAAATCATACTGTCGCAGGAGGGCAACAACCTCAGTGATGGACATCTGTCCCTCGGCAGGCATAAGCTTGCGGCGCTGTTCAGGCAGGGGCGAGTGCATCGAGATGGCCACGTGGCATTCACTCTCATCGAGGAAACGCTTGAGTTTCGTCTTGATGCCCACGCTGCTCACCGTGATGCGACGTGGACTCCAGGCATAGCCGTAGTCGGCTGTCAGGATCTCCGTAGCCCTTAATATAGCGTCGAGGTTGTCCATCGGCTCCCCCTGCCCCATAAAGACAATGTTCGTCAGACGCTCGCGTTCTGGCAAGGCATAGATCTGATTGAGGATGTCGGCAGCCGTGAGGTTGCCCTCAAAGCCTTGCTTGCCCGTCTGACAGAAGAGGCAGTTCATCTTGCAGCCCACCTGGCAGGAGACACAGAGTGTGGCCCGTTCGCCATCGGGAATGAAGACGGTCTCAACGAATTTCTCGGAGTCATCAGAAGACCCTGAATACTCCGAACGCCTCACGGGAAAGAGATACTTGACGGTGCCGTCTTTAGAGCGCTGGCAGTCGATAGGTGCCATCGCACCCACAACATACTGCTCCTTCAGCCGCTCGCGGTTCACCTTCGAGAGATTGGTCATCTCATCGATGGTCGACACATGCTGCTGATAGAGCCACTTGAGAATCTGCCCTGCGGTAAATGCAGGCATCCCCAAGTCACGGACAATCGCCTTCAATTCGTCTGGCGAGAGTCCAAGTAGCACCTTCTTTTCCTCGTTTATCTCCATTTTCGTGTGCAAAGTTAGAAAAAAATCTTCAAATATTTGGTATTCTCGAAAAATATTACGAAATTTGCGCATCAATAATTCACAAAAAGACCCTCATGAGAGAAAAAATAGACTGTTTTCTGCCCTGCGACGATGTGAGTGCCATCACCAGGACTGTAGCACAACTCAAGGCCAGCAAGACGGTGCAACACATCTTCCTGCTCACCTCCGACCCACAGCCCATCGAAGGCGACGAAACGCTGAAAGGCTGTCAGCAGTTGGCTGTCGACAACCTCACGGGCAGCAACACCCTGATGACCATTGCAGAGAATGCGAAAGCCGACTATGTGCTGCTGCAGACGAAGCCGACAAGGCTGGAACTGGGCGAGGGAGCCTTGGAACGCATTCTCCGCGTGGCATCCGACTCTGACGCCTCGATGGTCTATGCAGACCACTACGACCTCATCGACGGCAAGCGCACCCCCCACCCCGTCATCGACTATCAGACGGGCAGCATCCGCGACGATTTCGATTTCGGATCGCTGCTGCTGGTGAAGACCGCCCTGATGCATACCTTCGCGATGCAGGCTGGTGAAGCCGATTACCATCATGCAGGCCTCTACGCCCTGCGCCTCTTCCTGAGCCGAAACGGGCAACTGTTCCATATCGACGAGAAGCTCTATACGGAAGAGGAACTGGACACCCGGGCCTCTGGCGTAAAGCAGTTCGACTACGTGAACCCTCGTAACCGCGAGGTGCAGATAGAGATGGAACATGCTGCCACCGCCCATCTGGCGGAAATCGGGGCGAAGATAGACCCATCTTATTATCGGAGGCCGGACTTCAACGAACAGGAGTTTGATGTCGAGGCATCGGTGGTCATCCCCGTCTTCAACCGCGAGAAGACCATCTGCGATGCAGTGAACTCAGCCCTCTCGCAGAAGACGAGCTTCAAGTATAATGTCATCGTGGTTGATAATCACTCCACGGATAAGACAACAGAGTTATTGCAGGCCATCCACGATGAACGGCTCGTGCATATCATCCCTGAGCGTACGGATCTCGGAATCGGCGGCTGTTGGAACCAGGCCATCAATGATGACCGCTGCGGACGCTTTGCCGTACAACTTGACTCAGACGATCTATATTCCTCGCCGAAGACGCTGCAACAGGTTGTCGAAGCATTCTATAAGCAGAATGCAGCGATGGTAATCGGCTCGTATCGTATGTGTGACTTCGAACTGAATACCTTGCCGCCGGGATTGATAGACCACGCAGAGTGGACTGACGAGAACGGTCCCAACAACGCCCTGCGTATCAACGGCTTAGGTGCGCCTCGTGCCTTCTTCACACCGCTGCTGCGTCAGATAGGCTTCCCCAACACATCCTATGGTGAGGACTATGCTTTGGGGCTCATTTTTTCACGCCACTACCGCATCGGGCGCATCTTCACAGAACTTTATCTCTGTCGCCGATGGGGAGGCAACAGCGATGCCGCCCTCAGTATCGACCGCATTAATGCGAACAATCTTTATAAGGATCGCCTGCGCACATTGGAAATCCTTGCCCGTCAGCAGATGCTGCAAGGCAAACAGGAACTGATGAACGACTCGGCTTTGCAACGGTTCTTCAACCGTCAGTTGGAGAAGTGGGAGGATGCCAGTCGCCGCTATCAGGATTTGCGCAATGTGAAGACGCGGGATCTGACGGTGGGGGCCTCATCCATCAAAGTACAGTGGAACCCCGCCCGAATGGTGTCCACAGGTGCCAGCATCGACAAGAAAGTGATTGCCGACCGGCCGTGTTTCCTCTGCGAGGCAAACCGTCCCAAGGAGCAGACGAAGAAATCCGTCGACAGTCATTTTGACCTGCTTGTAAACCCCTACCCCATCCTGCCGATACACTTCACCATCCCCAGCGTCAAGCACGAGCCTCAGCGCATCCGTGAGAACTACGGCGAGATACACAAGCTGCTCGAAGAGTACCCTGAGATGATGGTGTTCTATAATGGTCCCAAGTGCGGCGCATCAGCCCCAGACCACGCCCATTTCCAGGCAGGCACCAGCGGGCGGCTGCCCTTACAGCTCTCCTGGCAGCGCCTGAGCCGCAACCTCACTACCATCATCAGCCTCAACGAAGGCGAGGATATTTCTCTTATCGAGGAATACCCCTGCCCTGCCCTGCTTATCCGCAGCCATTCGCAATACAGCGGCGAACAATTGTTCCTGCGCCTCTACGAAGCCCTGCCGATGCAGGAAGACGACACAGAGCCGATGATGAACATCGTCAGCTGGCGGCGCGACGACGAATATCTGTCGGTGGTCTTCCCACGCGGTAAACACCGTCCTGACTGCTACTATGCCCAAGGCAAAGACCAGTATATCATCTCGCCGGGAGCCCTCGATATGGCTGGGCTCATCATCACCCCCCGACAGGAGGACTTCGAGCGTCTCACGCCAGAGTTGGCCCTCAGTATCCTCAATGAGGTGTCACTCTCGAAGGAACAGCTGCAACAGGTGATCAACCGCCTACAGGATAAAGTTCAAAGTTCAAAGCTCAAAGTTCAAAGTTCTAAAGAACCTACCGTCACCGTCGGCATCGTCACGGCTGAGAAGATTGACTTCCAACTCAATCAGGCCTACGTCGCTAAGGGTGAAGTGATTACAGGTCCGCAGACCGTCGAGTTCTCTGAGGGTGGTATCCTGTGGCGAGGCACGCAGTACCGTGAACTCACCTTTACGCCGCAGGCCCCAGACGCCACGTTCTCACTCAGCGACGTCACCATCGGCGTCGACTTCCATTGGGAGCGCAAGGAGACACAAGAGTTTGAGGGTACGCTGCGCATCGTCGTCGAGGCCGACAAGATTGTTGCTATCAACGAACTTCCTGTAGAACGTTATTTGACGAGTGTCATCGCCAGTGAGATGTCGCCTACTGCCTCCATTGAGTTCCTCAAGGCCCATGCAGTCATCTCCCGTTCTTGGCTCCTGGCACAAATGGAGAAGCGTCGCCGCCTCGACAGCGGAGCAGACAACTTCTTCTCGTTCATCAAGAAAGACGACGAGATTATCCGTTGGTACGACCGCGAAGACCATACTATATTCGACGTCTGTGCCGACGACCACTGCCAGCGCTATCAGGGCATCGGCGGCGGTAATCGTGTGAAAGCAGAACAGGCTGTCAGCGAGACTCGCGGACAGGTGCTCTCCTACAACGGTGAAATCTGCGATGCGCGTTTCTCAAAGTGTTGTGGCGGCGAGACGGAAGAATTCCAATATTGTTGGGAAGACACGCCCAAGCCCTACCTCAAGAGCATCCACGACCCCTGGTGCAACACCAGCGATAAGCATATCCTCTCGCAGGTCATGAAGGAGTACGACCAGGAGACACCCGACTTCTACCGCTGGACTGTGGAATACACGCAGGAACAACTCTCCGAACTCGTCAACCGCAAGTTGAAAGACGACTTCGGCACCATCGAGGATCTCATCCCACTGGAGCGAGGCAAGAGCGGACGTATCTGGAAACTGAAGATCGTCGGTTCGAAGAAGACACTCACCATCGGCAAGGAACTCGAGATCCGTCGCGCCCTCAGCGAGACCCATCTGCTTTCCTCTGCCTTCGAGGTGGAGATCAGGAGTCAGGAATCAGGAGTCGGGAGTCAGGAAAAGACATTCGTGCTTCACGGCAAGGGCTGGGGCCATGGTGTCGGTCTCTGCCAGATCGGTGCTGCCGTCATGGGCGAGGCAGGCAAGACCTACGATGATATCCTGCTCTTCTACTACCGCCATGCCGAAATCAGCAAACTCTATGAATAATCATTAATTTCAATTGTCAATTAACAACTATCAATTCAATGAATAAAAAGTCTCCCTGGGCCTGGGTGCCCACCCTTTACTTCGCAGAAGGCCTGCCCTACGTGGCCGTGATGACCATCTCGCTTATCATGTATAAACGTCTCGGGTTGTCGAACACCGACATCACCCTCTATACATCATGGCTCTATCTGCCGTGGGTCATCAAACCCCTGTGGAGTCCGTTCATCGACATCATCAAGACAAAACGCTGGTGGATTGTCGTCATGCAGCTGCTCATCGGTGCTGCCCTCGGCGGTGTCGCCTTCACCATCCCTGCGCCCTACTGGTTGCAAGGATCGCTGGCGTTCTTCTGGCTGATGGCCTTTGCCAGTGCCACCCACGACATTGCTGCCGACGGCTTCTATATGCTCGGTCTTGAACAGCACGCCCAGGCTTACTTCGTGGGCATCCGCAGCACATTCTACCGCATCGCCACCATCGTCGGCCAAGGCTTGTTAGTGATGCTGGCAGGCAACCTCGAAGTCGTCACCCGCAACATAAAATACTCATGGAGCCTGATGTTCTACGGCATGGCGGGCCTCTTCATCGCCTTCTGGCTGTGGCACCACTATATCCTGCCGCGCCCGACAGAAGACAAAGGCATCGAGAAGATGCACGGCCGACAGATCATGCAGGAGTTCTGGCACACGCTGAAGACCTTCTTCCAAAAGCCACAGGTGTGGGCAGGCATCTGCTTCATGCTCTTCTACCGCATGCCAGAGGGGCTGCTCGCCAAAGTCAGCGCCCTCTTCCTCATCGATGCGACTGCGAAAGGCGGACTCGGCCTCTCACCTGCTGAATACGGACTGGTACAGGGCACCGTCGGTGTCATCGGACTGACCTTAGGCGGTATCCTCGGAGGTATCGTTGCCAGTCGCGATGGACTGAAACACTGGCTCTGGCCGATGGTCATGGCTATCACCCTGCCCGACCTTGTCTATGTCTACCTCTCCTATGCCCTGCCTGAGAGTCTTTTCATCGTCAACGTCTGCGTCTTCATCGAGCAGTTCGGCTACGGCTTCGGCTTCTCTGCCTACATGCTATACCTTATATATTATAGTCAGGGTGAACACAAGACGGCCCACTATGCCCTCTGTACCGCTTTCATGGCCCTGTCGATGATGATTCCAGGTCTCTTTGCGGGAGCCCTGCAGGAAGCCGTCGGCTACCCCATGTTCTTTCTCATCGTCATAGCGGCCTGCTCACTTACCTACATCGTCACCGCCACCCTCAAGATTGACCCTGAGTTCGGCAAGAAGCAGAAATAGGAATAGGGAAATCCCTACACACGATTAGGATAATTCACTTGCGTAATGGCTCAAATGATGCTACCTTTGCACCATCAAACATTTAAAACGTTACGATTATGAAGAAGTTATTTTACAACATCCTGACGATGGCCGTCATAGCCATAGCAGCCGTCTCGTTCTCTTCCTGCGAAGACGCTCAGATCGCTTCCACCCTCGAAGGCACATGGAAAGGGAACATGTATATCTCAACCTCTTATGATGGCCGTACCTACGACGCCACCTATACAGAGATCACTTTCGATGGAGACCCCTACTCTTTCTCGAGCGGCACCGGATATTGGGTTGACTACTATAGCAACGCCCCTTGGGACTACGTCGCCAACCATATCAGCTGGTCTGTAGATAATCGCGTCATCTATATCCACTTCTACGAAGATGGCACATCATTCAGGATCTCCGACTACCGTTTGAACGACGATCGTTTCGTAGGCACGCTCTATGACAACGGCAATTATGTCGATTTCGATCTCGTTCATACCTCATCGCCCAACTGGGGCAGGTACAACTATTGGGGTTACGACTCCTGGTTCGGCACCTACTATTCCCGCACTCGTGGTGAAGGCGCTTCCGACTCCACAGCAGTCGAAAAGCCCATCCGCTACATCAGAGGAAAATAAAATCCAATAAGAAATGGCTTCCAAACCGGAAGCCATTTCTTATATCCCTGCGCCGTCTTGGAATCCGGCATCGATAGCCTTCGACTGCTGGATGCGCGAATATGGCGGCACGGAATGCGTCAGCCAGATGTTACCACCGATGACAGAATGATGCCCGATGGTGATGCGCCCTAAGATCGAGGCATTGGAATAAACGGTGACATAATCCTCAATGATCGGGTGACGCGGGATATTCAGCATATTTCCCTGCTCGTCGTACTTAAAGCTTTTCGCACCCAGTGTCACACCCTGATAAAGCGTCACATGATTGCCGATGATCGATGTCTCGCCGATGACGACACCCGTACCGTGGTCGATGGCAAAATACTCGCCAATCTGTGCACCCGGATGGATGTCAATACCTGTCTTAGAATGGGCCAACTCCGTGATGATACGCGGGATGACGGGCACCTTCAACTCATGCAGTCGATGGGCGATGCGGTAGTGCGTCATCGTATTCATCACAGGATAGCAGAAGATTACCTCACCGTAGTTCCTGGCGGCAGGATCTGCATCAAACATCGCCTCCACGTCAGTATACAACAGCCGTTTAATCTCCGGCAGCGTATCGATGAACTCGCTGGCCAGCCGTGCAGCTTCATCATACACCTGAGCTTTCGTACGCATCTCCTCACAGTCCTCGCAGAACTGCAGTCCGTGGGCAATTTGCTTGGTAAGCAGCCCCACCAGCTCCTCCATGTGCACACCAATATAATACGAGCGGATGGCCTCGTCGGGCTGTCGTTTGTTGAAATAGTCGGGGAAGATGATGCTCTTCACCAGTGTCACAATCTGCTTCACCTGCTCCACCGACGGCAGCGGTGCCTCTATGGCGGGCATCATGCCAGCTTCCTTCTCACCGATTTTCGACAGCAGCGCCACATTCCTGCGCAGCACGTCGTTAGTACCTTTTTTATCCATATCGGTTGCAAAATTAATGCAATTCGCGCAAACCACCAAATATATTGGAAATTTTCTTCAAAAGTCGAAGTAGAGGGAATCCGCCGACCAATCGTTATTTATTGTGATTTTAATTTTATTCTCTTTAAACGAACCAAACAGCTTTCCTTTACAAACGGTAACATGATTACGCTTAATTGGGATGTTATTAATAACAAATGGATCATCAAATAGTGGTTTCACATTATCACCATTTATTTCATAATAGTATATGGATGCTTTCAGATGTTGATCAGCTCCTTCATGAGGAATGGTATATAAATCATATTTGTTTATTTCATTATCCACATCAAACCACTTATATTGCTGAGATTTCACTTTACCCCAACCATTATTAGTGCCGTTAAGCGCACCTGAGCCTCCTGTATAGTTAATTCGAATACGGTTATTATTTATAGCAGGTTCATCTTCTGAGATGAACCTTATTAACGCCGTAATACGATCCAGTTCCAACGTAAGCATTATATTATCCTCTCCTACTATCAGACTATCACCATAAAAAAAGGTGTCAGTAAATCCCATAGCGTTCGTAAACTTTATTTCATCAACTTTATTCGATGAAGGATTGTCATCGCTGCTATGCGCCAACACTACCAAATAATACCGACCCTCTGATAGTTGAACATGTACCTCGCCGAAGTCCTCATCGTCTGAAGTCTGATTAATCTGTTTGATTTTTCCCCCACCCTGATACACCAAGAAATTCAACCTCGAACAGACACCATTGACATCACGTCCTCTCGTCCGTGCCATCTGAAACGGCACCTGCTCGACGCTGCCAATGCGCAGCACGACATTTGCCTTGGATTCCTCTTCGGCATCCTCGACATTCATTTTCTCACACGACGCTGCCCCTGCGAGCACCATCACTCCACACACACATGCCTTAAAAAGGCTGAAGGATTGCTTTTTCATAAAATACTATTTTTAAAGTGAACAAATATTCGGACGCAAAAGTAAGCATTATTCGCCGAATACGACGAACAATGCTTCAATTATTAAGACAATTTAACGACTTGTCTATACCCTACCCTACTCAACGGTCAGGACAGTCTTCTTCAAGTGCTTCAGACTGCTGTCAGGGCCAATCATGATTTCAAAGTCGCCAGGTTCCAACACGTAGTTGAGGCTGCTGTTATAGAACTTCAGCAGGTCGTCAGTAATCTCAAACGTCACTTCCCTACTCTCACCCTTCTTCAGATGGATGCGCTGGAAACCTTTCAGTTCCTTCACAGGACGGGTGATGCTGGCCACGACGTCGTGAATATACAACTGCACAATCTCAACCCCGTCATAGTCACCCGTATTGGTGACAGTCACGGAAGCCTTCCGTCCATTGAGCCGGATGTCGCTATAGTCGAAAGTGGTATAGCTCAGACCGAATCCGAAGGGGAACAGCGGGTCGTTGCGCACGTCGAAGTAGTTGCTGCCGAATTTCGAGAATGTGCTCAGGTCTTCGCCCACAGGTCTTCCCGTCGGCAGATAGTTATAGTAGAGCGGTTCCTGTCCTGTGGTCTGAGGCATCGAGGTGGTGAGCTTGCCGCAGGGCACCTTGTCGCCGAAGAGCACATCGCAGATGGCATCGCCTGCCTCACTGCCGCCAAACCATACCTGCAGGATGGCCGGCACGTTATCGTTCTCCCAAGTCAGCACCGTCGGACGGCCTGCAAAGTTCAGCACCACCAACGGCTTGCCTAATGCGAGCAGAGCCTCCAGCAGTTCCCGTTGTGTGTCGAACATCTCCAACGTAGCACGGCTGCTGCACTCGCCGCTCATCTCTGCCGACTCTCCCATAGCGCAGACGATGACGTCGGCATCACGGGCGATGTCCAATGCCTCGCGCTTCAACAGTCCGGCATCCTTGAAGGGTGTCTGACGATAGAATCCGCCGTCCTTTTGCAGGGTGGAGTCGCTGGTGAAATTACAGCCCTGGGCATAGCTGACCGTCGCCTTGCCTGCTAATGCCTTCTCCATCGTCTCTTTCAGCGTGGCGTAGCGCTCGTTGGCGGCAGTCGGTGCCCAGGTGCCGGCCATATTGATGCGGTTGTCGGCCATCGGTCCGATGAGCGCAATCCTACCCTGTTTCTTCAACGGCAGCACCCTTTCATTATTTAATTTTTTAATTCTTTCATTTTTCAACAGTACGAACGATTCCGCAGCCAACTGGCGCGCAGCCTGTCTGTGCTCTAAGGTGTAGATGTCTTTCTCGTGGCGCTTGGGATCGAGGAAGCGGTAGGGATTGTCGAACAGACCTAAGATATACTTCGCCTCGAGCACGCGACGGCAGGCCTGATCGATCTCAGCCATCGTCACCTTGCCCTCTTTCAGCGACTGCTCCAGCGTCTTGATAAAGCCTTCAGCGCACATATCCATGTCTGTGCCGGCTTTCAGGGCCATCACCGATGCCTGCTGCAAGTCGCCCAGCCCGTGCTTGGTAATCTCGCCGATGGAACCATAGTCAGTCACCACGAAGCCGTTCCATCCCCATTGCTTGCGCAGCACGTCGTCGATGAGCCATTTGTTGGCCGTAGCGGGAATGTAGTCCACGATGTTGAATGAGGTCATCACCGAACCTGCTCCTGCCTTGGCGGCTGCCTCGTAGGGCGGGAAGAACTGGTTATACATCCTGATGTGACTCATATCCACCGTGTTATAATCGCGTCCGGCCTCTGCCCCACCGTAGAGGGCATAGTGCTTCACGCAGGCCATCAAGTTCTCAGGACCGTAATTGCCCTGATAGCCTTTCACCAGCGCCTCAGCGATGCGACTGCCCAGGAACGGATCCTCGCCACTGCCCTCGGCGATACGTCCCCAGCGGGCATCGAGCGCAATATCCACCATCGGACTGTAGGTCCAGCAGATACCGTCGGCCGTAGCCTCCTTGGCGGCTATCCGCGCAGCCTGCTCAATGGCCTCCAGATCCCAGCTGCACGACATCCCCAAGGGGATGGGAAAGATGGTCTCGTAGCCGTGAATCACGTCCATACCTACAAGTACGGGAATGCCCAGACGGCTCCTCTTGGCTGCGTCCTGCAGCTGTCGGATACCTTCTACGCCCTTCTGGTTCAGCACCGTTCCCAGTTTCCCCTGCTCTATCAATGTCAGCAGCGGACTGTCCTTCAACTCCCCCGTCGTGGCCGAGGTGCCTGGCAAGAGGTTCATCTGTCCGAGTTTCTCCTCGACGGTCATCCTGGCCATCAGCTGGTCGATAAACGCATTCATTTTCTGGTCTTGCGCCTGAGCGCTCTTCTGGTTTTGTGCCAGGACGTTCTGTCCTGCCAGGAGCACCAGCACTCCCATAATGAGTCTTTTTAGTTTCATATAGATCGTTGTTTAAGTGAATCTTTATCGACCATAGCTGCCACGCACGAGTCAGACCAGACGTTCTCTGCCGTCTCCACCATATCTATAATCGTGTAGATGGGCAGAATGATACCCAGGACGGCCACAGGGGCTCCGATGCCAGACATCAGCGAGAGGGTGAGGAAATAACAGCCCATCGGCACACCGGCGTTGCCCACAGCGGAGATGACGGAGATGAGAATCCACATCAGAATGGTGTCCCACGTGATGGGCATACCACCCTGCTGCATCACGAAAAGCGATGTGACAAGGATGAAGGCGGCACAGCCGTTCATATTGATGGTGGTGCAGATGGGGAGCACGAAACGGGCTATCTTCGAACGGATGCCCAGACGGTCCTCAGCGGTATTCATCGTGACAGGCAACGTGGCGGCACTGCTCTTGGTGAAGAGTGCCATCAGCACAGCAGGCATCATCTTGCTCAATACACGGATGGGGTTCAGACCTCGTGACAAAAGGAACAACGGCAACACGACAAAGAACTGAATGACGTTGCCACCCAAGACCACCAACACATACTTGCCGATACTGTCAGCCACGACACCGGCAGAGACCTGAGCCGATAACTGAGCGGAGAAGGCCACGATGCCAAGGGGCAGTGTCCAGATAAGTCCGCGGATCAACAGGAAGAGCAATTCCTGCAAGCCGAGCAGGAATTTCACCACAACGGCCTTGTTTTCCGACTCCGGCAGTTTCGAGAGTCCGAAGCCGATGGCAAAGGCCAACAGAAGCAGCGAGAGCACATTTCCCTCAAGGAAAGGCTTGACGATATTGTTGGGAATAACGGAGATGATGTGGTCAGCGTAGGTCGTCTCGTGCTGGAGGGGATTTAAAATCCCCGACTCCTGAGATGCGAACTTCGAATTCGCCTCAACAACCGTGTCAATGGGCAGGTTACCTGGGGCGATGAGCACATAGAGTACGGCTCCCACAGCTGCGGCGGCAAAGGTAGTCAGCAGCGTGTAGGTCAGCGTACGGCCGAAAATACGCCCTGAACCCTTAGAACCGAACGTCGCAAAGGTAGTAATCACCGCCAGCACAATCGTCGGCACAGCCAACAGCTGGAACAGCCTCGTATAGACCGTCGCCACAAAGTTCATCACCTCGTTAAGCCAACCAAGTCCCAACAATCCCAATACCGCACCCACCACAAGGGCACCTATCCATAATAACGTAATCTTCATATCCGCTGCAAAAGTACAAAATTAATTTGAAAGTCCGGATGGAAAGTCCAAAAACTTTGCCACCCGGACAACATATCTTTGATATTTGTTTGGGAAAACCATAACAGGAGGCAGATTCATCTGTGCAACCCATGAAATATATGATTAATAAATATGTTTACAAAATATTTATCCATTCTCTTTTCTCAGAGAAACAAGGCTGTAAACTGGGACTTTCCTTAGGGTAAACCTCCAGTTTCCTTAGTCTAAACTATCACTTTCCTTAGTTCAAAATCCAAGTCTTCATAAATTACTGATTGTCAGACACATACAAAAGCTGCAAGAATCGATATACTTATGATGAAAAATATTGACATAAATAAACTTGTGCCCGTTACAGTTACAGTTGTTACAGTTAAAATGATGACAATTATGACAAATGACAGTTATGTTTTTGGCACCCCAAACCAGCAGTCATTACACATTACATTGCAATGATCCGATTTTTTAAAAACATGAGAAAATAGTGACTTAAGAATTATTATATATTATAATATATAATAATTTATAATATATATAAATTCTTATGTAACTTCTTCAATTGATGTTGTACACTCTCAAAATTGATTTGATTACAAAGTAATGTAATGTTCTACTTGGACATGTGGATTCCGTGTGGGCAATTGAATCCCAAGCGCAAAATTTGGAACTGTCATTTGTCATAATTGTCATTTTTCCAAATTCTTCAGTTTGGGCACATCAAGCACAGCCCCAAGATAGCCCGCAATTTAACTGTAACAACTGTAACTGTAACGGCCAAAGTGGGAAAGTGGGAAAATGGGATTCGGGTAGATCTTAGCGTGTTTTTAGTTATTAATATGATTAATGCTATATAGGACTCGCAGGGATGCGAGTCCTATATGCATTGAATCTTAAACTGGTGCAAATAGCCCCTATTTCAGAATCAGGTATTGGAATGGCTCCAGCGTGAGTGTGCTTTCGAGTTTGAAGTCATTGTCTGTGACCTCATCCTTTGTCTCGCGGCCTACCCAGCTTTCCGGAATCCGAACTGCCTTTGACTCGTTGCGCACATTAACGATAATCAGGAAACTTTCCTCTGCGTCCGTCTTTTCAAAGATCAATACATCATCATCGGACCATGCTCTCATCTTGCCCTTGCGCAGTGCAGGATGCTCGTCATATAGTTCTATTAGTTCCTTGTACTCCTGATAGATGGCTGAATTGGCCGTCCAATCTACGGCTACATACTTAAAGAAGTTGATAGGTTCTGGATAGCTGACCTCCTGCGAACCGTAGATAAGAGCACCTCCATGAGGGAAGATGCTTGCCACGTAGGCTGCCATTGCACCTCGCTCGTTGGTGAACTCTACGCAGGGCGTGGCCTCAGTAGAGTGGTCATGATTGGTTGTAAAGCGAAGCTTGACTTTGCCAGCGGGCAGATTTGCATACTCCGCACTATCAGCCTTGATGAGGTCGGAGGCAGGAGCACCCTTCCACACCTTGACTATCTCATCTTTATAATCCCACCCATAGTTCATGTCGAAGCCACCAACAGTGAAGTTATCCTCGTTCTTTCCCTCGGCCAGCATCACAATCTTGCGGTCGCCAGCGGCAGCACGGAGTTGTTCGATGGCATCCTTCCAGAAGTCGGCAGGTACACCGTCGGCTACGTCACAACGAAAGCCATCGATACCCACTTCAACAATCCAGAACTTCATGGCATCGATCATCGCCTCGCGCATGTCCTTATTATCATAGTTCAAGTCGGCTACATCTTCCCAATTCCATGGCTGCGGGCAGATGATGGTGTCGGCCTTTTCGTCGCGGGTGTACCAATCCGGATGTTCCTTCACCCAAGGATGATCCCACGCCGTGTGGTTGGCCACCCAGTCGAGAATAATGCCCATACCGTGCTCATGGCACACCTGCGCCAGATGCTTGAAATCGTCGATAGTGCCAAACTCTGGGGCGATGGCCTTGTAGTCGCTGATGCAATAAGGCGAATTCTTGCCTTTCTCAATGCCTATAGGATAAATGGGCATCACCCACATCACGTTCACGCCCAAGTCACGAATAGAGTCGATACGAGCCGCTACGGCGTTGAGGGAGTTCTCAGGAGCGAACACTCGGGGATTCACCTGATACATAGCGATGTCTTCTACTGCTGGCATCTCGAATGCCACTTGCTTAGTCTCTTGTTTCGGATTACAGCCTACGACTGCTGCCAGAATGCTGATGGATAGAAATAGTTTCTTCATAAATCATTGTTTTTGTTTGGATACACTTTTCGTGTGCAAAGATAAGAAAAAAGCTGCTTAACTATATTCCAAGCAGCTTATTTTCTGATATTTATGATGTGCAATCGTTCGCATCCAATCTTAGATCGACATCAGATACTGGATGCTGTTATTGGCCAGATTTCAGTCCAAAAAGAAGCAAAAGTCTTGGTGATTTCGGAAAATAAGCGTAATTTTGCAAACGAAAGGTTGTGAAGGAGTAAATATGAAGATAGTAATACTTGACGGATATACGGCTAATCCTGGCGATTTGGCTTGGAAAGGGCTGGAGGCACTGGGCGAGTTGACGGTGTATGACCGCACGAAGGCCGATGAGACGGTGGCGAGGGCTGCTGATGCAGAAGTTGTGTTGACCAACAAGGTCATTATCAGCAGAGAGGTCATCGCCCAACTGCCTCAGCTAAGATATATCGGCGTGCTGGCTACGGGTTATAACGTGGTGGACATCAAGGCAGCCCACGAACGGGACATCATCGTAACCAACGTTCCTGCCTATAGCACCGAGAGCGTGGCGCAGATGGTGTTTGCGCATTTGCTGACTGTGACAAACCGTACGGAGCATTACGCCATTCTTAATCGCAAAGGCCGCTGGAGCACAAATCCCGATTTCTGCTATTGGGATACGGAACTGACGGAGCTGGCGGGTAAGACCTTCGGCATCGTAGGACTGGGAAACATCGGACGGCGTGTGGCTCAGATAGCACTCGCCTTCGGAATGAGGGTGAAAGCGCTGACGAGCAAGGCCTCAGATGCCTTACCTGATGGCATCGAGAAGGCATCATTGGAAGAACTGCTCTCGACCTCGGATGTCGTGTCGCTGCATTGTCCGCTGACGGACAGTACCCGTCAGATGATAAACAGCGAGACGCTGCGACTGATGAAGTCCACGGCCATTCTCATCAATACCGGACGTGGACCGTTGGTGGACGATCAGGCTGTAGCCGAGACCCTTGAGGATGAGAAACTTGCTGCTTTCTGTGCCGATGTGCTTACTGAGGAACCGCCGAAGGCAGACAATCCGCTGTTGAAACAGCCGAATGCCTTCATTACCCCTCACATCGCCTGGGCCACGAAAGAGGCTCGCAGCCGTCTGATACAGGTTGCCACAGACAATGTCCGCTCATTCCTGAGCGGCAAAGCCATCAATGTTGTATGAAAAACAAATAAGTAAAAGGCTATGCAAGATGCAATATTTAGGCGCTCAGAACTGCTGCTCGGCGATGAGGCGATGGAACGGATAGCCCAGAAACGGGTGATAATTTTTGGTGTAGGCGGCGTAGGGTCGTGGTGCGCTGAGAGTCTGGTGCGCAGCGGTATCCGGCAATTAACGATTGTCGATTCAGACCGTGTGTGTATCACCAATATCAACCGCCAGCTGATGGCGACAACGAAGACAGTGGGACAGGTAAAGGTGGAAGCATTGAAAGAGCGCCTGCTCAGTATTAATCCATCGGCAGAAATCACAGCCTTGCAAAAGATCTTCTCGCAGGATACGGCAGAGAGTTTCGACCTAGACAGCTACGACTATATCATTGATGCCATCGACTCGCTGAAAGACAAGGCTGCACTCATATTATTGGCCTGCAAGACAAAAGCGAAACTCTTCTCATCGATGGGTGCGGCCCTGAAACTCGACCCCACAAGAATAAAGGTGACGGAGTTTTGGAAAGTGGAAGGCGATCCGTTGGCTCGAGCCATCCGTAAAAAGTTTAAACATTACGGACAATTCCCAGAGAAGAAGTTCCAGGTGGTCTATAGCGACGAACTGCTGGAGAATCACGGCTGTCCTGCAGATGATGGTGAGGAACCATCCCCCTTCAACAAACCTCAGACAAACGGCACCCTTGCCCACATCACCGCCATCTTCGGTTTTATGTTGGCTGGATTAGTGATTCAGGACGCTGCGAAATAATCCATTGTAGAAAATACTGATGGATTCGGAAATCATCATTCAATTCCGGGTGGAAAGCAGTGGCAAGCTGCCTACCTTGACTGGCAGCAACAATGTGGCCATCAATCTCTGAAAGAACCGAACATCGATCACTCAGCACATTTTCTATATAAGGTGCACGAATAAATGTCATAGGGATATCATCACCTATATCCTCAACGCGACTTGTCGTATAAAAGCTGCCCAACTGTCGGCCGTATGCATTTCGACGCACACGGATGTCCATCGTTCCCAAATAGCCCTCAGACAAAAGTATCATGCCTGCACAGGTGCCAAAGACAGGCAGACCGTCAAGAATGGCCCGACGAACAGGATCGAAAAGAGAAAGTTCTTTAAGCAGACGCATCTGTACCGTACTTTCACCACCTGGCAGAATGAGACCGTCTTTAGGTTGTTGCCAATCCCTCATCTGGCGTATTTCAATAGTATCTGCACCAAGTCGTTGCAACATCTGCTCGTGCTCGATGAATGCCCCTTGCAAGGCGAGTACTGCGATTCTCATTTACCTCTTTCCGCCATTAAGAGCTCTATCTCCTGTTCGTTGATGCCTACCATCGCTTCGCCAAGATCCTCACTGAGTTTGGCTAACAACTGGGCATCTTGATAATTGGTCACAGCCTGCACAATAGCAGAAGCACGCTTGGCAGGATTGCCGCTCTTGAAGATTCCACTGCCAACAAATACACCTTCAGCACCCAACTGCATCATCAGAGCCGCATCGGCAGGAGTAGCCACACCACCAGCAGCAAAGTTCACCACGGGCAGTTTGCCATTCTCATGAACGTATTGCACAAGTTCGTAGGGCGCTTGTAACTGTTTAGCAGCCTCGTAGAGCTCGTCTTCGCTCATCGACACCAGCCGACGGATTTCACTCTGCATCAGTCGCATATGACTCACCGCCTGCACCACGTCGCCCGTGCCCGGCTCGCCCTTTGTCCTGATCATCGTGGCACCCTCGGCAATACGGCGTAAAGCCTCACCTAGATTCTTCGCACCACAAACAAAGGGCACGTCGAACTTCGTCTTGTCGATGTGATAGATGTTATCAGCAGGACTAAGAACCTCGCTTTCATCAATATAGTCAATCTCGATAGCCTGCAGAATCTGTGCCTCAGCAATGTGGCCGATACGGCATTTCGCCATCACGGGAATGCTCACAGCCTCCTGAATGCCACGAATCATCTTGGGATCACTCATTCTTGATACACCGCCTGCTGCACGGATGTCGGCAGGGATCCTTTCCAAGGCCATCACAGCGCAGGCTCCTGCCTCTTCTGCAATACATGCCTGTTCAGGGGTTGTCACGTCCATAATCACTCCGCCTTTCAGCATCTGGGCTAGTTGGCGGTTCAAATCACGTCTTTCGTTTGTCATTTTCCTAATCTTTTGTGTTTAAATACCCAGACCTCCTTCAAAATGCCTTTCTACAGCCTTTGATTGCTGGACGCGGGAGTTGGGAGCCACATCGTGGATCACCCAGATGTTACCGCCGATAACGGAGTCGTGGCCGATGGTGATACGGCCCAGAATGCTGGCGTTGCTATAGATGGTGACGTTGTCCTCGATGATGGGATGGCGGGGTATGTTAAGCATATTGCCATCGCTGTCTTTTTTAAAGCTCTTGGAACCCAGCGTCACACCCTGATAGAGCGTTACATGACTGCCGATGATACAGGTCTCACCAATAACAACTCCTGTACCGTGATCAATGGCAAAGTATTCGCCAATCTGAGCACCGGGATGGATGTCGATACCAGTCTCTGAGTGTGCGAGCTCGGTGATGATACGTGGAATGACAGGCACTTGCAGTTCGTGTAGTTTGTGGGCGATACGATAGTGGATCATAGCTTTCGTCACAGGATAGCTGAAGATAATCTCGCCATAATTGATGGCAGCAGGGTCGTTGTCAAACATTGCCTGCACGTCAGTATAGAGCAACCGTTTGATTTCAGGCAGTGCATCGATAAGTTGCAATGCCAGGTCTCTGGCCTTATCCTGTACCTGCTGCCTCGACGTGATGGTATCGCCTTTCTCGCCAAACTGAAGGCCATAGGATATCTGTCTTGCCAGTGTCTGAAGCAGCTCTTCCATATGGACGCCAATATTGTAAGAGCGGATGGTCTCATGGCACTGCCGCTTGTTGAAGTAATCAGGAAAGATGATGCTCTTTACCAGATTGATGATTTTCTTCACCTGTTCCACAGAGGGGAGTGAAGCTTCCGTCTGTGGCATCATACGTATTTCCTGTTCCGTCTGGCGCGATAGCTGACGGACATTACGCTCGAGTATTTCTATAGTTTTTGTGTCCATATCCAATTGTCAATTATCAACTATCAATTGTCAATTTTAAAGATGTACCTCCTTATCCACCACTTCACCGTTCAGAATCTTGAAGGAGTTGAGGTGAACGCCCTCGTGGAGTGAAAGGATGGCATAGCGGATGGTGGGGTCTTTGGCCAGACGGAGGTCCTCCTGAGAAGGGCGCGAGGGTGAGGCTGGATGGCTGTGCCAGTTGGCGAGGATCTTCAGGCCTTTGCTTCGTGCATATTTCAAGGCAGCAAACTGGTCCTTCGGCGCGAAAGAGAAATGTTCCGGAGAGTGGTCGATATTCTCCATCCAATAATTCTCTGTCACGACGTCACCCTCCTCACCGCTGATGCCCAGCAGGTAACCGCACGTCTCGTTGGGTGCGTCCTGCTGGGCCTGGCTGATCAATGCATCAATTATTTCATTACTTATAAACATACTTCTTTTTCTTTTATCAGTGGTCTTTGAGGTCGCAGGCGGCCAGTTCGTAGTCGATGAGATGGTCGATAGTGGGATTCGTGCCGCAGATGGCGCACGAGTCGCGATGACGAACGGGAACTGTGCGGAACTGCATCGTCTTGGCGTCGAAGGTGAGCAGACGGTTCGTCAGCAATTCACCAATGCCTGTGAAATACTTCAGGGTCTCTGCGGCCTGAATGGTGCCCAGCATACCAGCGATGGCGCCGAGTACGCCAGCCTGCGAGCAGGTAGGAACGGCTCCTGCAGGAGGCGGTTCTTTGAACATACAACGATAGCAGGCCGTGCCAGGCAGATGGGTAAACGTCTGACCGTTGAAACGCAGGATGCCACCGTGTGAGAAAGGTTTACCCGCCATCACACAAGCATCGCTGATGAGGAACTTCACAGGGAAGTTGTCAGTACCGTCGACAATAAAGTCGTACTCCTTAATAATATCGAGCGCGTTCGACGAGTCAAGGAATTTGTAATAAGTCTCCACCTTCACATCGGGATTGATGGCCTTGATCTTCTCCTCTGCACTTTTCACTTTCGGCACGCCCACGTCCTTGGTGAAGTGAATCACCTGACGCTGGAGGTTGCTCAGATCGACAACATCAGCATCCACGATACCGATGGTGCCAATGCCTGCCGCAGCGAGGTAGAGCGATACGGGAGCCCCCAGTCCGCCAGCCCCCACCACGAGCACACGCGCGTTCATTATCTTTTCTTGTCCCTCTACGCCGACATCCTGCAAGAGGATGTGCCGAGAATAGCGCTGTATCTGTTCTTCTGTAAAATCTATCATAATACTAATGCGGTAGCAAATTCTTCACTCTTCACTTTTCACTCTTCACTCTATAGATCCTCCTCCCATAAAATACAGGAAATCGACCTTGTCGCCTTCCTTCAGTTGAATACTCTCCCAGTCCTCGCGCTCGGCAAACTCCTCGTTCACCTGCACGCTGACCATCTCGGGCTGCAACACGTTCTGCTGCTGAATCAGTTCACTCACATTGAGCGGCAGGCTCACTTCCTGCGCATCTCCATTTACATAAATCTTTGCCATAATCATTTGAGTTTGAATCTGGGTGCAAAGGTACGGCGATTTCTTCGATACCACAATCCCACAGGAATGGTAAATCGCATACCATATCAAGGGTATGCAGAATGCCACAAATGTGCGATTGTGGGAGTGCCAAAACCACCGTACCTTTGCACCCAGAACTCGAACGTTATTTTTATGGCAGAAAACAAGAAACTAAGCATCATCGCCTTCAGTGGCGATTTCGACAAACTGACAGCAGTATTTACATTAGGTACGGGCGCGGCTGCAGTAGGTTATGAGGTGAACATCTTCTTCACCTTCTGGGGCCTCGACGCCATCAAGCAGAAACAGGGCCGAAGCTTTACCGGCGGCAACTGGCTGACGAAGATCTTCGGTTTTATGATGGGCGGACTCCATGCTACTCCCACGAGCCGTTTTAACTTCTTCGGAGCAGGACCCAAAATCTTCCGCTACCTGATGCGTAAGAACAACGTGGCGACCCTCGAAGAACTCGTCGAGGCCGCCAAAGCTCTCGGCATCAACCTCTACGCCTGCGAGATGGCGATGCACGTGCTCGGCCTGAAAAAAGAGGATTTCATCCCTGAGGTGAAGGACGTGCTCGGGGTGGCATCGTTCCTCAACCTCAGCGAGGGCGGACAGACATTATTTATTTAAAACAACGGATTTCACAGATTTAACGGATTAAGGATATGGCAACAAAGGTATTAGACATCACGAAGGAGCACTGCCCGATGACCTTCGTCAAAACCAAGATCGAACTCTCGAAGCTCAAGCCAGGCGACATTCTGGAAGTACTTCTCGCCGAGGGCGAACCCCTCGACAACGTGCCCCGCAATGCCAAGGAGCAGGGCTATAACGTCCTCTCCGTCGAGCACGTAGAAGGTACGACGCACAAAGTAACGATAAAAAAGTAAAAAAATAAAACGGTAAAAAAGTAAAACATTTAAAACTCAAACAATTATGGCAGATTCAAATTTACAGCGCAGTGTGACCACTGCTACCGCCAGAAGACTGGCAACCACCACCAAGACCGCCCCACAGATGGGCTCCATCACCCCGAGATTACTCCTGAAACTCCTGCCCTGGGTGCAGGTCAGCGGCGGCACGTTCCGCGTGAACCGCACGAAGGTCGAGCTTCGTAAGAACGACCGCCTTCCCATCCAGTATGTGAACGGCGTACCGTCGTTTACAGCGAAGAACCTCAAGGCCATTCCCCTCTTCTCTGAATTCGATGACGAAATACTGAACCGTCTGGTCAGCTCGTTCGAGACCAAAGAGGTGGATGTCGATAAGCTCTTCGTGGAGGAGGGCAAGGACAAACAACGCTTCTTCATCGTGGCCAGCGGACAGGCAGAAGTCATCAGCAAGGGTCCTCACGGCGAAGACTTACGGATTGCTCTATTAGGCGACGGTGAGTATTTTGGCGAGGCAGATTTACTGGATGAGCAGGAATCGACCGTTAGCGTACGTGCCATCACGCCGACCACATTCCTCGGTCTGAAACTGAAGGAGCTGATCAAGTTCATCAAGGAGGTGCCCGACTTCCGCGAGACGTTCGAAAAAGCCGTTGACAAGCAATTGCGTCTGAAGGCATCCGTCAACGACAACGGTGAAAAGCACATTGACCTCGTCAGCGGTCACGAGGAGGACAACATCATCCCTGAGACCTACATCGACTACGAGGAGAATCCGACGGAATACTCACTGAACACACTGCAGACGGTGGTTCGTGTGCATACCCGTGTGAGCGATCTTTATAATAATCCCTACAACCAGCTGGAGGAACAGCTTCGCCTCTCAATCGAGAGCATCAAGGAACGTCAGGAGTGGGAACTCATCAACAACAAGAAGTTCGGTCTGCTGGCTGCCGCCAATCCCGCCTACCGTATCACCACACGTTACGGCTCGCCCACACCCGACGACCTCGACGAACTGCTGTCGTTAGTCTGGAAGGAGCCCGCCTTCTTCATTGCCCATCCGAGAGCCATCGCAGCCTTCGAACGCGAATGTACGTGGCGTGGTGTGCCCCCTGTGACCACCGATCTTTTCGGAACTCGCGTGGTTCTGTGGCGCGGTGTGCCCCTGATTCCGAGCGACAAGGTGGAGGTAGAAGGACAGTACCTGACTGGCCGCGGCGTTGGTACGACGAAGATTATCCTCGTTCGCGTCGGTGAGAAGAACCAGGGTGTGATCGGTCTTCACCAGAGCGGCATCCCAGGCGAGATAGCCCCATCGCTAAGTGCCCGCCTGATGGGTCTCGACAAGTTCGGCGTGGCCTCATATCTGCTCACGAAGTACTTCTCGCTGGCCGCCCTCACCGACGATGCCATCGCCGTGCTCGAGAACGTCGAGGTGGGCTATTATCACGATTATCAGCACAGGAATAAAGTAGAGAAATAATGATTGATATTCAGAATATTAACGGATACGGTATACAGGATCCTGGGTTCGAACTGCTGAGGCAGGTGGCGCAGAAATACTGTCCCGAGGAGCTTCAGGCAGAGCGGAAGGAGGTTATTCCTGACGAGGCGCTGAACCTCACGGAGTTGGAGACAGCCTTCAATGCGCTGTTGGCGGGCGGTAGCGGCTATAGTGAGCTGCCCTATATCGGCGACACTGACGCCCATACCTCTTCGCTTCCCAAGGACGACGGCTTCGGCATCGGCATCCCTGAGACACAGAAGCTGCGCGACCTGCACTATGAGGAAGCGGACACGCTGAACTCGGAGCAGATCAAGCGCGACTTCCCCGTGCTCAATCAGAAGGTGAATGGCCACGACCTCGTGTGGCTCGACAACGGCGCAACGACGCAGAAGCCGAACCAAGTCATCGACAAGATTTCAGAGTATTACCGTACTTATAATAGTAACATCCATCGCGGGGCGCATACCCTTGCCGCCCGTGCGACGGATGCCTACGAGGAGGCTCGCGAAAAAGTGCAGCGGTTCATCAACGCCGCCACCAGCGAGGAGATCATCTTCGTGCGCGGCACCACAGAGGGCATCAACCTCGTGGCGCAAACCTACGGACGACAGTTCCTGACGCCGGGCGATGATGTCATCGTCAGCGAACTCGACCACCACGCAAACATAGTTCCCTGGCAGCGCGTTGCTCAAGAGAAAGGCGCCACACTGCGGGCCATTCCCACGGATCAAAACGGCGACCTGATACTGTCTGAGTTCGAGCGCATCATCACGCCTCGTACACGATTCGTCTCAGTGGGCCATGTGAACAACACCTTCGGTACTATCAACGACGTACAGCGCATCATCGAGATTGCTCATTCGCACAATATTCCTGTGCTGATAGACGGTGCACAGTCCATCGCTCACACGCCCGTCGATGTGCAGGCTTTGGGTGCAGACTTCTTCGTGTTCAGCGGTCATAAGATTTACGGTCCCAATGGCATCGGCGTGGTCTATGGTCGCAAGGAACTCTTGGATAAGATGCAACCCTGGCAGGGTGGTGGCAACATGATCAAGGATGTGTCCATCGAGCGTACGGAGTACAACGTACCTCCTGCCCGCTTCGAGGCAGGTACGCCCAACGTGGCCGACGCCATCGGATTGGGTGCTGCCCTCGACTACGTGAGCCATCTCGGCATCCGTAACATCGAGCATCACGAGCACCAGTTGACGGAGTATGCCCGTGAGCAACTCGCCCAGATTCCAGGTCTGACGCTCATTGGCAATCCCAAGAACCGCGTCTCTGTCGTGTCGTTCGTTCTCGACGGCATTCCCGTTCCCGAAACAGGTACGTTATTAGATAAGGAGGGCATCGCCGTGCGTGCAGGTCACCACTGTGCCCAGCCCGCCCTTCGTGCCCTGGGTTACGAAATGAGTGTCCGTCCCACCTTTGCGCTCTACAATACCCGCGAAGACGTGGACAAACTCGTGATTGCTATACGAAAGATTGTAGGACAAAAATAAATTAAAAACAACGGATTGAACGGATTAAACGGATTATCAAGCGCAGAATTTATCCGTGAAATCCGTATAATCCGTTGTAGGAAAAATATGCAGTACGAAACGAAAATATTGACGACAAAGTATCAGAAACCTGATGCATACGGGGCACTGTCAATGCCCGTCTATTATACGGCGGCGTTTGAGTTTGAGTCTGCCAAGGCCATGGGCGACGCGTTTTGCGGTCGTTCCATGGCCCCGTCGTATGCCCGCATCGCCAACCCCACGGTTACCTATTTAGAGGAACGCGTACGGCAACAGACGGGGGCAGTGAGCGTGACAGCACTCAACACGGGTATGGCGGCTATCCACTATGCCCTGACGGCTGTCAGTGCGGCAGGAGTCAACATCGTGGCCTCGAAGCATCTGTTTGGCAATAGTGTCTCGCTGCTTCGTGACACCCTCGGGAACTTCGGCGTGGAACCGCGATTTGTCGATTTCACGAAACCCGAAGAAGTAGAGGCGCAGATTGATGACAAGACCTGTGCGCTGTTCTTTGAGATCATCACCAATCCGCAGTTGTTCGTGGCCGACATCCGCAAACTGGCAGATATTGCCCACAAGGCAGGTGTGCCTCTGATTGCCGATACGACTATCGTGCCGTTCTCCACTTTCCGTGCCGTAGATTTCGGCGTGGACATCGAGGTGGTGTCGAGCACGAAGTATATCTCCGGTGGTGGTACAGGACTCGGCGGCCTGCTTATTGACTACGGAAAGTTCGATTGGTCGCAGTCACCCTCCCCTGTCCTGCAGGTCCGCACCAAGAAGGTCGGCAAGAAGCTGGCGTTTACGGCTCGTGTAAAGACAGAACTGGTAACAAACCTTGGCTCACTGATGACACCACAGGCCGCCTATATGGAAACCCTTGGCCTCGACACGCTCGACATCCGTTTCCGTCGTCAGGCCGAGACCACGCTCTGGCTCGCCAAGCAATGTCAGCAACTGCCAGAGATCAAGCGCGTCAACTATACTGGTTTGGAGAACAACCCCTTCTATGAACTCTCTCGTGAGCAGTTCGGTCCCTTGCCCGGTGCCGTCTTCACCATCGACCTCGAATCGAAGGAAGCCGCCTTCGCGTTCATCGACAAGTTGCAGATCATCCGTCGTGCCACGAACCTCTTCGACCGTAAGTCGCTGGCCATCCATCCCGCCTCAACCATCTTCGGCCTCTTCACAGCCGAACAGTGTGCTGAGATGTCCGTCCCTGACACGACCGTCCGTCTGAGTATCGGCCTCGAAGCCGGCGAGGATATACTGGAGGACATCAAAAATAGTTTGTAACAACGGATTACACGGATTTCACGGATTGCTTTGCAAACGACCAAGATCGCCTGTCTTTGCGCATAAATAATCCGTGAAATCCGTGTAATCCGTTGTTCTAAAAAATCAGATGTAGAATTCCGAAGAATCTATGAGTCCGGCGCGGAGGGCATATTTAATGACCTCATGGGCTGTATTGACACCCAGTTTGCGGAAGATGTTCTTTCGGTGGGTGGTGATAGTGTGGACGCTGGAGAAGCGTTCTGCAGCAATCTCTTTCGTCGATTTGCCCTGGGCGATGGCACGTACGATCTCCGTTTCCGTCTCTGTCAGGATGCTGGGACGCTCCTCCTCCACCTGCTGATGGTTGATGATGACCTCCAAGGCACGCTGACTGATATAGCGCTGGTGGCGCTCGACGGCCTGCAGGGCCTCACGTACCTCACTCAACGGTCCGTCCTTGAATACGATGCTGAACTGGTGTGACGAATAAACCACACGCCGCAGGAACTGAGGGGTCAGCTCGTCGCTAATGAGGATCCACTCCGACAGCGCAAACCGTTCGGCGACGATCAGCAGCTGTTCTTCGTCGGCGAAGTCGAACAATGTATAGTCGAGCAGCACCACGGCGTTCTCGTGCACCTTCAACAACTCCACAAGTCCCGCCTTGTCGCTGGCCTTGAAAACCGTCTGTTCTGACCTCTGACTGACAAGACTCTCCAACGCGAATCTCGTCAGTTCCTGATTATCTGCAAGAATATATTTAGCCATACTGATATGATTTTTGGTGCAAAGGTACGAAGATTAGAAGATTCCACCAAACACTCTTTGATATTTGGAAAATTCAGCTAAAGAAAAGCCTTTTCCTTTTATATTATTCTAAAACAGTCCACAAATACCCACCATTTCAGAATAATATTCTCTAACAACTCATTTTGTATCAACTTTCGTTAAATATCGCCGCATATTTAGCACTAATTCCGTCATTATTAGTAACTTTGGCCCGTATGTAGTGTAATGCTCACATTTTTTTCGCTGTCGAATGTAATAAATTCACTTTTCCTGCGACTAATGGGGCAAGTTCGTGATTAAGCGAGAGCAGAAACAAACTTGTTTGTTATGCCGAGCGTGAACGAACTCGATGTGAAACATCAAAGACGATTAAGATGGAGACGAAAGAATTAGAGAAAGATTTCCTGACGATGGTCGAGGCGCAGAAACGTACGATCTACAAGGTGTGCTATATCTATGCCAACGACCAGGACGACCTGAACGACCTGTATCAGGAGACGGTGCTCAACCTGTGGAAGAGCTTCCCGCGCTATCGGGGGGATAGCAAGCTCACAACCTGGGTCTACCGCATCGCCATGAACACCTGCATCACGTTTCTCAGACGCTCCAATGCCCGTCCACAGACCGTACCGATGACGGCCAATGTGGCAAGTATGGCAGCAGACGAGGACACAACAGGACAGCTCAGGGAACTCTACCGACTCATCAACCAGCTGGGGAAACTGGAACGCGCGCTGATTCTCCTCTGGCTGGAAGAACGGAGTTATGAGGAAATCGCCAAAGCCAGCTGGAACAAGCTCGATGAGCGTCTGGCAGAAACGGAAATAGTGAACCTTCGCGTGGTGAAGGAAGTGATTCAGCAGAAGACCAAGTCGGCCTATGAAGGTATCATTGGGCAGAACCTCTATACCCTCGTGGTAAATATTCTGATCATCTGTGTGGTATTCCCCTATGTCTATATGAATACCCCCATCCGAACCGTATCGTTTGCGATTGTTGAGGGGCTGATGGTCATCGGACTGATACCAATGATACGGAAACTCTTGTTACTGTCGAAGTTCGACCTTGCCGGGAAGAAGAGCTATGAACTCAGCAGACTGGTATTGAATTACAAGAAGATTTGTCACAACGAGACGCTTGGGACGATTGTCATAGTCGCCACAGGCTTCATCTCTTTCTACATCTCTGAACTTGGTTTCAATCCCTGCTATCAGTTTGAAGTCAGCAGAGTGCTGCTCGTCATAGGTCTCACGCTGATTACCTTTGCCGTAGCCTTTGGCATCGGTCTCTGGCAGATTCGCCGTCACGCCCAGCAGCTGCAGGAGATAGAGCGCGGACTCGAAGAACTCCGCGAGTTTGAGCACCCGTCACGATGACGGGTGTTTTCTTTTATGCTCGCTTGATTGCTGCGCGAACCTGTGACATGTTGCTGCGCGAGACGGGGAGCGATTCGTGGCAGTGCTTGATGAGCAGCAGGGTAGAGCCGGAATGTGAGACAATCTGTTCTACCTGGCCAAGGTTGACTAAGAAGGCACGATGACAGCGGACAATCATCGGATAGCCTTGCAGCGTTTCCTCCATTTGTTTCATCGTGGCGCGAAGCATGTCGGTATGCACCTGATCGTCGCGCAGATGGCTCACCTTGACGTAATTGCCCACGGCTTCCATAAATAATAGGTGGGAAATCTGGAGTGTCACGGATTCGTTGGTCGTGCCAGTGAGGGTCAATTCTTCAACACGTTCTTCTTGCATCTTCTTCAACTCCTCGTTCAGCAGCCGCGTCTCTTCCAATTCCATCGCCAGATACTTGCTGCGGTACTTGAAGCGCCAATAGAGTCCGATGGCGAAGGAGCAGAAGGCTATGATGGCGAGTGTTTCAAGGAAATTAACAAGAGACAACTGATTACCCTCTATGAGGTCGCTCAGCACGAAGTGGCGATAGAGACAGATGCCCAGTGCCACAAGCGGCGTGTTGATAAGCTGGAACCAGAGGTTGCGACGGATGATGTATTCGGCACCCTTCTTGAACGACCTCGGCATCTTGATGACGTACTTCAGGATAATGTCCGTTATCATGCAGATCGAAAAACCGATCACGCCCAAAGCAACCAGATGTACATAGGCCTGCCACTGCCACGCATCCAATTCAAAGGGTTTAAACACAGCTAACGCCACCACCATAAACGTGGTGCTGATGATTCTTGTCGTTATCGTTTCTAAACGTCCTTGCTTCATACAGGGTGCAAAGGTACGAAATAAAAGTGACATTCATCACATTTCCATGCAGAATATCCCAAATATTTGGTTATCTCGGAAACAATTCGTAATTTTGCGGTCGAAAACATTGAAAATGATGAAAAGATACAGGTATCCCGTCACCATCGAGCAGGGCGGAAACTCTTCGGCGGCAAGGCCACAGTCAGAATTGAAGGAGATTATTTATTGTGAGCAAAATGAATATACTGATTCTCTCAGGAAGTCCTCGGAAGGGCGGCAATACGGATATGCTCGTGGAGGCATTCGTCAAAGGAGCCTCGCAGAAACACCATGTGGAAGTCGTATCTGTACGCGATTACAAGGTCAGTCCCTGCATGGGCTGCAACGCCTGTTTTATGAGCAAAGACAATACTTGTGCTCAGAAGGACGATATGACGATTATCTACGAGAAGATGGCCGTAGCCAATATGCTGGTAATTGCTTCGCCTGTGTATTTCTACGAACTGAGTGCACAGCTGAAAGCCGTCATCGACCGCTGCCACAATCCCATCAGGGATACGTTCCCCATCAAGAAGACGGCCCTCCTGCTTGTAGGTGCCGCCACACTTCCTGAACTATTCGACAGCATCCTCACTCAATACCAGCTCTGCCTGAACTTCTTCAAGTTGGAGGATGCCGGTCGCGTGTTAGTTCGTTGCGTTAAAGATAAGGGCGACATCAGAAATACCGATGCTTTGAACGAGGCAGTCGAGTTAGGACAACAACTATAAAAAAGAGGTTTGATTTAGTAACTAAACAGAACAATATTATGAACAAAATTGTATTGATTACAGGAGCCACAAGCGGGATAGGTCTCGCCTGTGCAAGGAAGTTTGCCGAGAATGGCGACAGACTGATTCTGACGGGAAGAAACGAACACCGTCTGAATGAAATCAGAAAGGAACTGACGGAAAAAGGTACGGACGTGTTGACGCTGGCTTTCGATGTGAGAGACCGCGAGAAGGCGACGAAGTGCATCCAGGAGTTGCCGACTGAATGGCAAGAGATTGACGTGCTGGTGAACAATGCCGGACTGGCGCTGGGACTGGAACCCGAATATGAGGGCAATCCCGACGACTGGGAAACGATGATCGACACGAACATCAAGGGCCTGCTCACGATGACGCGTCTCGTGGTGCCCGGCATGGTGGAGCGCAATCGTGGACACATCATCAACGTCGGCTCCGTAGCTGGCGATGCTGCCTACGCCGGCGGCAATGTCTATTGCGCCACAAAAGCCGCCGTGAAAGCACTCTCAGACGGCTTGCGCATCGATGTCGCCAATACCGCCGTCCGCGTGACGAACCTGAAGCCCGGACTTGTGGAGACCAACTTCAGCAACGTCCGTTTCCACGGCGACAACGACCGGGCCGCCACGGTCTATAAAGGCATCAAGCCCCTGACGGGAGATGATATTGCCGACGTCGCCGTCTTTGCCGCCAACGCCCCAGAGCACGTGCAGATTGCCGAAGTGCTCATACTGGCCACCCATCAGGCCAGCGGCAGTGTTATCGTCAGAAAATGAAATGTTTGCATAAAAAAGCCGCTAACCCGTTGAGGATTAGCGGCCTATGTTTTGGAGGGTGGTGGAGCTGGAGGGAGTCGAACCCTCGTCCAAACAGGGAAACCATACGCTTTCTACACGCTTATTCCAGTCTTCGTTTTTCGAGCGCCGACAAGACCTGGACCACCAATCGACACCTTAGCTCCTAAATCTCATCCCTCGATCGGAGCCTCGAGAGACTATTTCCGATTTAACCTGCGCCGTTGGATCCTCAGATTCGGAACCACATCCTTGGAGCGACGTCTCGTTCAGCTACCTGGTAGCCGAATTGAGCCTCAATCTACTATGCTTCGATTAGGCAGCGAGAGCGTAATTTCTTTCGCCAATTAATTTTTCCCTGACTCAGATTATGGAGGGAACCAAGAAGCCTCCGCGTGCTTACGTACCATCTCAACCCGCTGTCAAATCCAGTCAACCCCAGGTGTCGATTTCGTAAAACCGGGTGCAAATTTACAAAAAATTCCACAGATTACGCATATTATTCAGTTTTTTTTCATTTTTTTCTGCTGAATCTGCGGTAAAATAAGTACCTTTGCAGCCGATTTATATATTATTAAGGTAGAAATGAACATTAAAGCACTACTCAGAACAGGCTGCATGGCCTTACTGCTGGCCTCGTGCACGACGCCGAAAAACGTATCATACTTTCCCAACTGGGCTGATAGCGAAACGCTGCCATTAACCGACACGAGAGGCATCGTGCTTAAGCCGGCGGACAAGCTGTCAATCATCGTGAACACTAAGTCGGCAGAACTGAATAATGTGCTGAACCTCCCCGTGACCGCACAGATCATAGGTTACACGGAGATCCAGTCTATTTCCCAAAGCCGTGGCGCATCAGGTTATACCATCGACCCGGAAGGCTATATCGACTTCCCGCTTGTGGGCAAGGTGAAGGCCGCAGGCATGACACGCTCTGAGCTGGCTGCCCACCTAAAACGGACGATGGAGGAGGCGAATGTTGCCACCGACGCCGTGGTAACCATCGAATACATGAATTTGGGTTACTCCGTGATGGGCGACGTGTTAAAGCCCGGCTTCTTCGAGTTCAACAGCGACCGCGTGAGTGTGCTCCAGGCACTAAGTATGGCTGGCGACATGAACATCACGGGTAACCGTCAGGAGGTGAAAGTTATACGCACCGAAGGTGACAAGCAGAATGTGTATGTGCTAAACCTGCAAGACCATAAGGCACTGACATCCTCGCCCGGCTATTACCTCCAACAGAACGATATCGTCTACGTAGACCCCAACGATTACAAGAAGCGTCAGTCTACGGCCAATGCGAGCGAGATCACTAGAGCCTCGTTCTGGCTGTCGGCCCTCTCGGTGCTGACAACCGTCGCAGTGCTCATCTTTAAATAATAAAGGTGGGAAAGTGAAATATCTCGGTAATAAGATAAATATTCTGAAAGATGCCTTCATGGGAAATCTCATGAAGCTGAGAGTCATATATGACATCCGCCTGCGCAAGGCAATCAGACTCTCGAAGAAACAGGACACCTCGGTCGTGGTGTCGCTCACCAGTTATGGAAAGCGCGTCAAGGGGAGTGCCGTTTTTACAGTCTACTCGCTGCTGAGGCAAACGGTCCGTCCTGAGCGAGTCGTACTATGGCTTGACGAGAGGGAATACAATGACCAGAACCTTCCCGGCGACCTCCGCTTCCTATGCGATTATGGGCTGGAAGTGCGCTTCGGCAAGGATATCGGCTCTTATACCAAGATTATCCATTCACTCTCGACATTCCCAGACAAGCATATCATCACGGCCGATGACGACCTGTACTACACCAAGTCTTTCGTCGAGGAGTTTGTAGATGCCCACCGCCAGTACCCCAAGGCCATCATCACTGGTTTTGCAAGAGTGCCTGTGACAGACGACGATCACCAGCTTGCAACCTATGATGCCTGGCCTGAGTATCACCACGTCGGTTCCAACTTCCAATATGACACTGCCAGAATCATCCCTTTAGGCTTTGGTGGTGTACTCTATCCCTGCCATGTGTTCGACGACGAGGTCAAAAATGAGGCAGTCTTCACGACCCTCTGCCCCAAGGCCGACGATATCTGGCTGTACGTGATGGGGCTTCGCTCTCAATCAGAGAAACGCATGCTTACCGACTCTAACATCGCCTATTACCACACGGACCTGCTGCGCCAGCTGGTCACCAAAGACCGTCTGACAGCCACCAACCGCTTCGGCGGCGAGAACGACACGCAAATGAAGGCGCTGTTAAAGCACTATGACATCAAACTTTAAATTAATATCAACCAACGTATGAAAGAATCATTTACATTCAGTGAGTTCATCCGTCTGTGTCTCAAGAAAAAACTTTGGTTTGTCATTTCTGTCGCAGGCTTCCTGCTTCTGGCTGTGGCATATCTCGTTGTCACACCACCAAAGTACACAAAGAAAGCCCAGTTGCTCGTCAGGGACGAAAGCGGCATGGGCGGACTGATGGGACAGCTTGGCGGACTTGCAGATATCGGTGGAATCATGGGCGTGAGCCTCGGCGCATCTAACGTATACAACGAGTTCTACGCCATGCAGTCACCCTGGTTGCTGCTCAATGTGGTCAACCAGCTCCACCTCGACATGAACTATACCATCAAGGGCATCCGCAACAAGGATCTCTACGGCGAACAACTGCCTGTCACCGTCACCTTCAAGAACATCACCGACGAGGACGATGTACGCATGAAACTCGACCTGAACAAGAACGGCAACTTCAAGATCTACAAGATTAAGAAAAACGACGACAAATACAGCGACGAGCTAAGCGGAAAGGTGAACAGCACCGTCAAGAGTCCCATCGGCGACATCGAGATCAAAGGCACCCCCAACCTACCGAAGATGAAGGAAGACGAGGTAACCATCACCGTGACGCGTACGGAACCGATGGCCATGGTGGAGCAGATCAAGAAAAAGCACATGAACATCGTCGTGAGCAGCCGCGATGCTAACCTCATCGACCTGAAATACAAGGACGTATCGAAAGAGCGCGCCACCGATGTCATCAACGCTATCATCGCCGAATATCGCAAAGAGGCCGACGAGGACAGAAACGCCCAGACAGCCGTCTCAGAGCGCTACGTCATTGAGCGTCTCGCCTCTCTGGATTCAGAACTGAAGACACTCGACAAGCGCGTGGCCGAATACAAGAGCCGCACGATGATGCCCGACCTCGAGGTAATGGCAAAAGTGTATGGCGAGGGTATGAAGGACATCTCGCAGGCTCAGCTCGAACTGAACAGCCAACTATATATGGCTCAGGCCGTCCGCGACTATCTGCGCGACGAGTCGAAAAAGGATGAGTTGCTCCCAGCCCTACTGGTAGCAGACAACAAAGGACTGGCAGACCAACTGAGCTCTTACAACAGCCTGCAACTGCAGCGCAAGAAAATCATAGCCAGTTCAAGCAAGGAGAGCCCACTGGTGAAAGACCTCGACAAGCAGCTTGCTGATATGCACGATGCTGTTCTCATCTCGGCTGAAAACGCCATCAAGCAGCTGAAAAGCCAGTTGAAGGGTGTCGCCGTCAAAGAGAAAGAGGGCAAGCAGTTACTGGCCTCAGCACCTGCGAAGTTCATTGGTGGCCTGACCGACGAGCGCGACTGGAAAGTGCTCAACGAGGTATATGTGTTCCTGTTGCAGAAACGTGAGGAGGCCCAGATGTCAAAAGCCCTGAAGAATGACATCCGCGTGCTCACGCCACCGCTGGGTGTCAAGAAACAGACCTCGCCTGACAAGGCGACTGTTCTGTTTGGCGCTTTCCTCTTTGGACTCTTCGTGCCAGCCTGTGCCATCTTTGTCCGTGAACGGAAAAAACGGTAAAGCGGCCAATAAATATCTTTTTAGAGTCTTTGCATGGTCTATCTGTTCTGCGCACTGATCGTCATCGCCCTTCTGATTTCGTGGAAGTATATCCTTAGGCTTGAACCTGCGGGCATCTTTGCTGCGCTATGGATATTCTTTGCCGTGTCGGCCTTGCTGCTGCAGAATTACATCGACCTGCGTTTCGACGGATGTACATTCATCCTCGCCGGCGTCATCTTCTTTGTGGCTGGAACCATTTTCAGCGACTACTTCTTCCGCCCGACGCCCTCAGAAACGAAGTGGGAGCTCAGGAAGAAATGGGTGACTCCTCTGTTGATTATCCTGTTGGTCGGAGCGATGGTGAATCCTCTTTACTCCATCATCCTGCATGGTTTCAGCCTGCGGGCATTGCTCGACATGCGTGAGGTGCTCGAAATGAACAAAGGCATCTCAGAAGACCGTTATGCAGGAGCTGAGGCTCACGACGTCGTCAACCAGTTCTTCCTCATTTTCTCCTATGCGGCACCCGTCATCGGCGGACTCTGCTTCAGGCTCGTAGGTAAGTGGAACAAAGTGCTTTGCATTCTCACCCTCATTCCCTGCACCTTCATCGCCCTGACGCAGTCGCTTAAAATGGGTATGATCGCATCGTTCATACTCTTTTTTGCCGCCTATATCGTGTGCTCATACACTTATGGGCTGCCCATCCGCATGAAAGGGAAAATTATCCTGCGCTTCGTACTGGTCATCGCTGGTTTCCTTGGTACGCTCTTCATCTCAATGGTGTTCCGTACAGGTGAAGTGACAGAGAAGACCATCCTCGAAATCAGCGAGAAATTCGTATCCTACGCCGTCGGCCACATGCACAATATCGACATGTGGTACACTTCGTATCAGCCTACGGATCTGACCTGGGGCAGCAGAACCTTCCTCGGCATCTCCAACATCTTAGGTATTGAAGAGCGTGTGCAGGGTATCTACCCAGAGTTCCTGAATGTCGGCAAGAACGGATTCTTCGGAATTTCCAACACATATACCATCTTCCGTCCGCTAGTAGAAGACTTTGGTGAAGTCGGTGCCATGGTTGCCATGTTCATCATGGGAGTCATTGGCAACATGGCACTCAAGGCAGTCATTGCCCACCGTGCAACCATCTTCAACCAGGTAGTACTCGTAGCACTGTTCGCCTACCTCATGTGGTCGTTCTCTGCCTCATTCTATGCCTACACCACTTATCTGGCCATGTTTGTCGTGGCATACATCCTGCTTAATCTGATTCAAACAAAAGCATCGTCATGTTGAAGGTCATCAAGGAAAAGTTCAATTCAGGCATGGGTCGAGACGTCGTATGGACATTCTCCATCCAGATACTCATCATGCTCTGCTCCTTTGCCATCAACAAGCTACTTGCCAACCGGTTGAGCATCGATGATTTCGGACAGTACAACGTGATTAAACGCTCTGTGCAGGTACTATCGTTTGTGATGCTCGCAGGAGTGGGTATCGCCTTGCCGAGATATATTCCCCTCTACCGCAATAGCACTCCACCCCGCAGGATAGCCCCCCTGCTCACTGCCTCCATGATATACATAATAGGCGTGTCGCTCGTAGTGTTCCTCGTTTGCATACTATTCTCGACGCAGATGCAGGACGTCGTTATCGGACAGGGCGGCAATATGAACCTGCTACTCGTCGCACTGGCCTACGCCTTCATTCTCGCACTGGCACAATATGTGTTTGCCTATTATCGCGGCATCGGACATTTCAAGTGGTTTAACGGGTCACAGTTGGCGATGCAGTTGGCCATCATCCTGCCTCTCGTATTGCTGCCCGTACTCACCGTCAGCAATGTCTTCATCTCATGGCTTATCATCACCATTCTGCTCGTGGTGTTCTTTTTTATAAAAGAGGTAAAAAGTAAGTGGAAAGAGGTAAGAGAATATATTCAACCGCAAAACAAATCTCTCACCGCTCATCTCTCACCACTCACCTCTCACCTAAAGACTATCATCCGCTACTCCTCTGGCCGTCTAGTTGCGGATTTCTTCCAGTTCTCTCTATCTGCCTTCCCGCTCATCTATATCAGCAACACTCAGGGTTTACAGATGACTGCCTATTTCTCTGTAGGCATTTTCTTCGTCACGATGGTCACCCCCATCTTCTCATTCATGGGTATCATCTTGCTGCCTTATGTTTCACAGTCCATCGTACGTCACGAGATGGCGGCAGCCAATCGACTTGTCAGTCGTTTGGCACTGACTTATGTCGGAGCATCATTGTTATTCATGGGATTTTTCTTTTTATTTACCAAATTTCTTACAATTCTACTCTTTACCAGCGACTATTTGGTGGCAACTGATCTAACACGCATTATGATACTTTCCATCTTGCCACAGGCCGTCTATATGCTCTATCGCAACACCATCGATGCTGTCAGTGTCATACCTTATAACGCCATTATATTAGGAATCTGTATTCTGACGATGATCGTCAGTTTTTCACTCTCTACCACCCTTACACAGTTTGCATGGGCCTACCTCGGCGTATCCATCCTACAAGGACTGTTATCGTGGATTATTTGGAGAGCTATAAAAAATCCTGACACGAAGAATTGTCAGCAAGAGCAATAAATAAGTGCTATACGCATCTTTCTTTGAAAAACTTTCATTTAAGTGCAAAAAAAGTTGTACCTTTGCACACTAATTGCGAAAAAACTTCGTTTTAAGGATAAATGAACGTTCGAACTGTATCAATCATCTGCCCGCTTTTCAATGAAGAGAAGTTCATTGAACGGTGCATTCTGTCGATTCTGGAGCAGGACTATCCCCAGGATAAGCTTGAAGTGCTCCTCATCGACGGCAGGAGTACTGACCATACCGCAGATATCGTAAGACGCTATACCGAAAAATACCCCTTCATCAAACTACTCGACAACCCGGAACGCGTGGTGCCACACGCCCTGAACAAGGGTCTGGAGGCTGCCACAGGAGAGGTGATTATGCGTATTGACGGGCACTGTACTTATCCCACCAACTATATTTCCGAGCTGGTAAGATACCTCTACGAGCTTGATGCCGACAACGTGGGAGGCGTGTGGAACACGCAGCCTGCCAACGACACGGCCGTCTGCCACGCCATCGCCTTGGCTTCCAGCCATCCCTTCGGCGTAGGCGGCTCGATGCATAAGATCGGCGCCTCGAAGATCATGGAGACCGACACCGTGCCTTTTGGGTGTTATAAAAGAGAGGTGTTTGAGAAGACGGGACTCTTCGACACAGACCTCGTGCGTAACCAAGACGACGAGTTCAACGGACGTCTGCAAAACCTCGGCGGTAAGATATTCCTGATTCCACAAGTCATTATCAACTATACAGCCCGCGACAGCATCCGTAAGATGCGCCACATGTACTATCAGTACGGTCTCTATAAGCCGCTGGTGAACAAGAAGCTGGGAGCACCTGCCACCATCAGGCAGTTCTTCCCTCTGTTCTTCCTGCTCTGGCTCTTCTTCGGCGGAATCGCCAGCATCTTCTCACCCTTGGTACTGAAAGTGTATGCAGCCGTCCTGCTGCTTTACCTGTTCATCAGCCTCGTGGTAGGTATGATGGGAGCTATCCGCACCCGCCGTTTTGCGGTGATGCTGATCATGCCCTACATCTTCCTGAACATCCACATGAGCTATGGTTTCGGTTATCTGAGGGGAATCTTCAAGGTGCTAGGAGGCAAGTCATTCAATGTCAAATCAAACAGATAGCTTATGAAAATATCTTTCTCTCCCCCAGATATTACGGAACAAGAAGCTCAGGAGGTCAGCCGTGCGCTGCTCTCAGGATGGATCACAACCGGACCGCGGACGAAAGAATTTGAAAGGCAGATTGCCGACTACTGCCAGACACAGAAGGCCGTGTGTCAGAGTTCTGCCACCGCCTGTCTGGAGTCGATACTCCGCATATTAGACATCGGTCCCGGCGACGAGGTAATCACATCGGCCTATACCTATACGGCATCGGCCAGCCCCGTCTGTCACGTGGGTGCCAAGCTGGTGCTGGTAGATACTAAGCCGGACTCGTATGAGATGGATTATGAGAAACTGGCCGACGCCATCAACGAGCAGACGAAGGTAATTGTCCCTGTGGACTTGGGAGGCGTGCCCTGCGACTATGCCAGGATTGAGGCTGTCGTGGAAAGCAAGAAAAGTCTGTTCCAGCCTGCCAACGAACTGCAGGAAGCCATCGGCCACGTGATTGTGGTGGATGATGCCGCCCATGCCTTCGGTGCCAAGTGGCACGACAAAATGATCGGAAGCGTGAGCGACTTCACCTCGTTCTCCTTCCACGCCGTGAAGAATTTCACGACGGCAGAGGGTGGTGCGCTGACATGGCGCCCCATCAAGGGCATCGACGACGAGTGGCTCTACAAGCAGTTCCAGCTGAACTCGCTGCACGGACAAAGCAAAGATGCGCTGGCGAAGACACAACTTGGTGCCTGGGAATACGACGTGCTGACGCCAGCCTACAAAAGTAATATGACAGACCTCACCGCCGCCATCGGACTGGTGCAGATGAAGCGTTATCCGCAGATGCTGGCCCGCAGACGGGAACTGATAGGACGGTATGACGAGGCACTGAAAGACCTCAATATCCAGGTGCGCGACCACTATACGGCTGAGCACACTTCGTCGGGACACCTCTATCAGGTGAGACTGTTAGGCAAGGACGGTGACTACCGCAATGAGGTCATCACGGAGATGGCCCGTCGCGACATTGCCTGCAACGTACACTTCAAGCCCCTGCCGATGATGACTGCCTATAAACAGCTGGGCTTCGACATCAACGATTACCCCAATGCCTATAACCAGTTCAAGAACGAGGTCACACTGCCCCTGCATACACGTCTGACAGACGAGGAGGCAGACTATATCCTCACGAACTTTAAAGACATCGTACATTGATCAGATTCTTCGACATACTCTTCTCCGCGATAGGACTGCTGGTCCTATCACCTTTGTTTCTGATTCTTTGGCTGATGATCAAGTTGAGTAGCAAGGGACCAGGGTTCTTCGTACAGGAACGCATCGGACTGGGCGGCAAGCCCTTCGGACTCTACAAGTTCCGTTCTATGCGCACTAACTCTGAGAGTGAGAGCCTCATCACCATCGGCGAGGACGACCACCGCATCACACGCATCGGGCACTTCATCCGCAAATACAAGCTCGACGAACTGCCCCAGCTGTGGAATGTGTTGAGAGGGGATATGAGTCTCGTGGGGCCCAGGCCTGAGGTGAGGAAATATGTGGAGATGTATACCCCTGAGCAGCGGAAGGTGCTCGACGTCAAACCCGGTATCACCGACTATGCTTCTATAGAGTATGTGAACGAGAACGAGCTTCTGGGTAATGCCGAGGATCCTGACCGTGTATATGTGGAGCAGGTGATGCCCAACAAGCTGAAGTTGAATATGAAGTACATCCAGAACAAGAGTCTGGGCGAATACTTCAAGATCATCTTCCTGACACTGAAGAGCATCGCTAGCATCGGCAGCTTCAATAAACTCATCAACTGGTATTTCAACAGGAAGTCGCTGCCCTTCTGGGGCATCTTCCTCATGGACTGCGCCATTGTGTTCTTCTCTTTCCTGTTTGTCTACCAGCAGTTCAACAGCGGCAAGGATGCCCTCTACTTCATCGAGCGTTTGTCGCTCTGCATCCTCGTCTACCTGTTTTTCTTCATCATCGGCTTCCGCATCTTCCGCACATATAGCGGTATCCTGCGCTACTCGTCGTTCGTTGACCTGAAGAAGGTAGGCTACGCTACATTCTTGGGATTGGTGTTGTCGGAAGCGACACGATTGCTGCTCTGTTGTCATGAGTTGTTCTCATACCTGACAGCCGTCCACATTCTGCTGGCAACGGTTCTAGCCACCTTCCTATTGTGGCTGGTGCGCATCGGCGTGAAGACCATCTACGACGTGACCATCAAGAGCATCCATTCAAAATACGCTTATATCTATGGCGTCAAGAACGGTGGCATCGCCATCGCCAAGCATATCAGAAACGAGAATCCTGCAAGGTTCGACCTGAAGGGCTTCATCTCCGACGACCGTAAGGTGGAGAACAAGATATTGATGGGTGTCAGAGTGTACAAACTCGACGCCGAGCTGGTGAAGACCATGACGGATGAGGGTATTGAGGCGCTGATCGTCTCGCCCTACCGCAAAGAGACTTTCTTGAAGAATGAAGCGCTGATAGACGAACTCATCAAGGCCGGCATCCACATCTATTTCACGCAGGAGGCCCAGGAATGGGAGAAAGTGATCGGCGGTGCTTCTCCGGAACTGAAGGAGATCAGCATTGAAGACCTGCTGCCGAGAGAAGAGATCAACGTAGACATGAAGTCCGTCGGTGAACAGCTGAAAGGCAAGTGCATCATGATCACAGGCTCCGCCGGCAGTATCGGACAGGAGATCGTGCAGCAGATCTGCCAGTTCAAACCTGGTCATCTGGTACTGGTAGACCAAGCCGAGACACCCCAGCACGAGATACAGCTGATGATGACACAGTGGCCAGACATCAAATCGGAGGTGCTGGTGGCCAGCATCTGTCACCAGAAGCACATGGAGTCGCTGTTCCGTGAGTACAAACCCGACTATGTGTTCCATGCGGCAGCCTATAAGCATGTGCCCATGCTGGAAGACAATCCTGAGGAGAGTATCTATAATAATATATATGGTACGCGCGTGATAGCAGACCTCTCTGTGAAGTACGGTGTGAAGAAGTTTGTGATGATCTCTACCGACAAGGCCGTGAACCCCTCGAACGTGATGGGCTGTTCGAAGCGTATCTGCGAGATATACGTGCAAAGCCTCGACAAAGCCATTAAGAACGGTAAGATAAAAGGAACCACACAGTTTGTCACCACCCGCTTCGGTAATGTACTGGGTTCAAACGGCTCGGTCATCCCGTTGTTTAAGGAACAGATCAAGAACGGTGGTCCTGTGACGGTCACCCATCCGGACATCATCCGATACTTCATGCTGATACCTGAGGCCTGTAAACTGGTACTCGAGGCAGGTACGAAAGGTAACGGCGGCGAGATATTCGTCTTCGACATGGGCAAACCCGTGAAGATCGACGACCTTGCTAAGCGCATGATACAGCTCAGCGGTGCAAAGGATGTCAAGATTGAATACACTGGTCTGCGACAGGGCGAGAAGCTCTTTGAGGAACTGCTGAACGTGGCTGAAACCACCAAGCCCTCGTTCCATAAGAAGATTCGCATCGCCAACGTCAGGGAATACGACTATGACATCATCTGCCGTGAAATTGACGAGTTGGCAACCATCTGCGAGGATTACGACAAGATGGCGACGGTGAAGAAGATGAAGCAGATCGTACCGGAATTCAAGAGCAATAACTCCATCTACGAAAAACTGGACAAAGCCCTATGAAGAGACTTATAGACCTGCTGGTGGCCGTGCTCTGCCTGATCATATTCTCCCCGCTCCTGCTCATCTGTTATCTGGCAGTGAAGCTGGAAGACGGCGGACCTGCCATCTTCAAGCAAGAGCGCATCGGACTGGGCGGCAAGCCCTTCAACATCTATAAGTTCCGTAGTATGACCATTGACAAGGAACGTGACGAGAACGCCCTCTTCGGACATGAAAAGAACAAGAACATGACCAAGATCGGGCGATTCTTGCGTGACCATCATCTGGACGAACTGCCACAGTTGTGGAATGTGGTGAAAGGTGACATGGCGTTCATCGGACCGCGTCCGGAACGAAAATACTATATCGATCTGATCACGCAACACGACCCCCGTTATGAGAGACTCTATGCCCTCCGTCCAGGGGTTACGAGTTATGCCACGCTGCATAACGGCTATACCGACACGATGGAGAAGATGCTCATACGCCTGGAGATGGATCTCTACTACCTTGAGCACCAGTCGTTATGGCTCGACGCGAAGATCCTAATGGAAACGTTCTTCAGCATCATTAGCGGCAGACGCTTCTAATACCTTCGGAAATGCAGGCGCAGTTCATCGTTGAATAGCACCATCTCATCATCATTCAATGTTTCGATGGAGAAGACTTCCTCTAAGTCATAAATGCCATAGGGCTTGAGAACCTCTACATCATCGATAGGTTCATCCGTCTCATACAGATGATGACGGATGGGAGACGACAAGTTCAGAGTATAGGCTCCTCTCTCAAACCTGAACAGCAAGCCTTCTCCCAGATACTTCCCGTTCACAGAGAAGCGGATCTGTAGCAGCTTACCTTGAATTCCCCAGTATATAAGATCCTCACGTGTATCTGTAACACCTCCTGTAGCCAAAGTGTCAACCTGGCTCATCTGCCAATAGCCATCCAGTTCCTTGTTTCCTGATGTTTCCAATTCACAGGATACAAGTAATATGCCAAGTGCCAATATAGATATCAGTTTTCTCATTTCATATTCTTTATTAAGATGCCATTTTTGGCAATTGTCAATTGAACACCATAGTTATTACCCAAAAGTTTTCCAAAGTCCATACCTAAAGCACCTCTCAGGCTCCAACCCTTATACTTAGAAGTATTGGCAAAAGAGTATGAGGCTTCAGCAAGCATGGAAAATGTCTTACGTGGGTCTGAGTAAGGAGTGTCATAGGTGCCAAAACCTTTCAGATAGGTTCCAAGGAAACGATAATGCAACCCAGGGATAGGATCGCCACTGAATCCGATATGGAATGCATTACTACGATTGTTTTTAACCTCTATCGTCTGATCGGAATTATAAAGAGGTGACAGGAAGAGCGGATTACCGATTACCTGTCCCCAATGCTGCCAGCCGGTATAAAGACTGTGGTTATAGAAATTATCCTGTCCGCCTATGTGGTCAGAAACGACCTCATCATGGTCATGGTACACAGGGCCACTCTGGTATTTGGAATAGAAATACTCAAACAGAATGTTATTCAGCCATGGGGCATCCACAAAACGGATCTCAACGCCCAATTGTATATCTTTCAAGGCATACAGGAAATAACGACGTTTCTTCTTGACATTCCATTCAGGGCCTTCACCATATCCATCATAGTCCATGAAGAACATGGAAGAATGGTCTTCAAAGAAATGGTCAGCATAGAAGCTAAAGCCCCATTCATCTGTGTCAAAATTAAAACGTGCCAACCAACTGCCTAAGCTGTTTCCTGCACCACCCGTATAATCATCATCCACAGTATCTTTTCCACCAGGTATCAATGCCCGCAGCATACCTTTGATACCTCCCTCCTGATGAACGACATCATCAGGGGTGCCATCTGAATGGAAACGATAACATGTGCCTCCAAACTGGGTGGCAAACTCTGCTCCCAGCTCTACTGAGAACAAGACATCTTCAGGATTGCCAATCTTCAGATAACCCGCCTTGGAGTGATAGAGCATGTCTTCGGTATATTTATGCTGTTGATTGGTAAAATCCTTCTGCCATTTATCATCGGTAGTCTTTCCGTAGGTGATATGGCCTTTGAAAGCGAGCCATTTCTTTGTATGCGGGACAATCCAATAGTCAGGCAGGGCAAGCCTTACCTGAGGAATAGGACGGGCGTTGATGCCGAAGGTCTGCGCGCCAGAGCTCAGTTCCTGATTCTTCAGTTCCATGGGATATTCCTTGGCACCGACAGTCAGCGTTCCCTTGAGCCAGCGTGCCTCCACAAAAGCCTGCTGCACAATAAGTTTACTGGTGAATCCTGCGGCCACTGCCACGTCGAGACCATAGCCGATGCCCCATTTCCTGCCATTGTCGAGCGACAAAGGACGTTCGATGGCACCACGCAGATAACCATTCGTATTCTTCAACGAACTGAGACCGTATTTGTTGGAATGGAGCCACAGCGGGTTATGGTCGCCACCTGAGACGGTACCCTGAAGCTCTGCTCGATAGGTGAGACTGTCGAACAAAGAACGTTCCTGTGCCTGCGCCTTCAGTAACGATCCTATTATTAATAAGGTAGAAAAAACTATTCTCATATGCTATATAGCTCTTTGACGGTGCAAAATTACAACAATTATTCCGAATAACCATACAGTTTAGGGATTTTCCCCTACCCGATTAGGGAAAATCCTTTGCGTATGCCCCGTTTTTGTTGTTACTTTGCATCGTGAAAGAGATAAAATGAAGTAAAACCCTTTAAAACAATACGAGTATGAAGAAGATGATTTGCGCACTGATGATGATGCTGACAGCAACCGTCTCTGCAAACGCAATGAGCTATGAGCAGGCCCGCAACGAGGCCCTGTTCCTGACCGACAAGATGGCTTATGAGCTGAATCTTACTGACGAACAGTACGAGGCAGCCTATGAGATCAATCTCGACTACCTGATGGGTGTCACCAGCCGTTACGATGTGTACGGAACCTATTGGGAGCGCCGTAATCTCGATTTGAGCTATATCCTGCTTGACTGGCAGTGGAATGCCTTCCTCGCAGCTTCTTATTTCTACCGTCCGCTGTACTGGGACGCCGGTTATTGGCACTTCGGCATCTATGCCCGTTACCCGCATCGTGACTACTTCTACTTCGGACGTCCTCACTTCTATCACTCCTATCATGGTGCACACGCCTGGCACAGAGTAGGCGGATACGGCTACTATCACGGCCATCGCGAGCACTTCCGTGCCCCACACAGAGAGCACGTCGGCATGCACGACCGTTGGAACCGCGGAGACTTCCGCAGCAACCGTCACAGCTCAACCCGCATCACAGCAGGTGACAGAGGCCGCATCGGAAGAGGCTCTATCGAAAGGAGAAATCCTGGTAACAACAGGGGTATCGAGCGCAGAGGTAGCTCCATGGAGCGCCGGAACGGTTCTGCCGGAAGTCTGGAACGTAGGAGTCCCTCCAGATCTATCGACAGAGGTTCTCGTGGCAATAGCACCTTCAGCAGCCCCAGCCGTAGCGGCATGAGTTCGCACAGAAGCAGCACTTACAGTGGCAGCTCTCGCGGCAGTGGCTCATTCAGCGGAGATTCACGCAACGGCTCTTACAGTGGCGGTTCACGTAGTGGTGGATTCAGCGGCGGCTCTCGCGGTGGATTCAGTGGAGGTTCTCATAGCGGTGGTTCACGCAGCGGCGGATTCAGCGGTGGCGGCTCTCGCGGCGGTGGTTCCTTCAGCGGAGGCTCACACGGAGGTGGTTCTCACGGTGGTGGACATAGCGGTGGCGGCAGAATGGGCGGACACCGATAAGTCAGAGCACCAACTCTCTGACTTCCGCATTCGACATCCTCGAAATCTCGCTCATTGACTTCTTATAATAGACAGCCTGGACAGCTTTATTGATAATGCCATGTCCTACGGCCAGCACCTTCTTTCCCGGATAAGTCTTCTTGACGTAGGTGATGAATTCGCCAGCCCGGGAAAGAAGGTTTTCTAATGACTCTATATCGTCTGGCCACACCTCGTTTTTCAGACTGGGGATGTATCTTCCCGTAAAACCGCCCCAGTCACGTTCCCTCAACAATGGCGTCGTGACAACCTCCAGTCCATGGGGCGCAGCAAGGATAGCAGCCGTATCCACAGAGCGTTTCAGGTCGCTGGCCACAACGACGTCGATCTCACGGTCCTTCCACTGTTCGCTGAGTTCACGGGCCTGGCGCAGACCGTTCTCATTCAGTTCGCCCTGCGTCTGTCCTTGCATGATCTGGTTGGCATTATCCACCGTCTCTCCGTGCCTTGCGAGATATAATATCGTATCCATACACATGATTTTGGTGCAAAATTACTGAAATATTTGGGATTTCCACAATAATTTTGTATTTTTGCAGCGTAAAATAGAATTTAGACCCATTATGAAGATATTACAAAGTTCATTCTTCCGCGCCATCTGCGCCATCGCAGTAGGTATCCTGCTCATCAAGTATCCCGACAATACCGTCACGTGGATTACCGTCGCCATCGGTGTCCTCTTTTTCCTCTCGGGCATCATCTCGCTGGTGGTGTATATCAACGCCAGGAAGCATATGTCTGAATACAAGATCACCGATGCCGAGGGCAATGTCCTGACAGGCGAGCCCCCCACCTTCCCCATCGTCGGTGTGGGAAGCATCATCCTCGGCGCCATCCTCGCGCTGACACCCAACATCTTCATTACCGCTCTGATGTATATCATCGGCGGTATGCTCATCCTGGGTGCCATCAACCAGTATATGAACCTGGTGAATGCCCGAAAGTTCGGTAAAATCAGCTTCGGCTACTGGATATTCCCCTCTGTCATCCTGCTTACAGGCCTTTATGTCATCATCCGTCCGATGGATCCTGCAAGCGTCGCCATGCTCATCCTCGGCTGGTGTACATTGCTGTATGGTGTGACGGAGATGATCAACTCCATCAAGTTCCACTCTGACAGGCGTAAGTTTGCCAAGGCACAGGAAATCCAGCAGGCTGAGGAAGTTAAGGAAACAGAGGAGGTGCAAGTGGTTGAAGAGGTACAAAATGATGAGGAGGCTGGCGACGCCATCCCTAAGGATCATGAGGCCTACCTCCCCAAATCTACTACTGAGGACTAATCCTCTATACCCTTCATTTCCTCTCGTACTTCTTCGGAGAATCCCTGAATATAGGTACGCAGGATGTCGATACCCCGTTTGTTCTCACGTCCCCATGGGATGATGAGGTCGGCAAATTTCTTCGTGGGTTCGATGAATTGCTCGTGCATGGGTTTCACATCGTTCTCGTAGTGGCTCAGCACCATCTCGACGGTCCTGCCCCTTTCCACCACATCACGACGTATATTACGAATCAGACGCACGTCGCTGTCGGTATCCACATAGATCTTCAAGTCCATCATGTCGCGCAGTTTCTTATGGTGCAGCGTCATGATGCCTTCGAGGATGATCACGGGCTTCGGATCCACATGGATGGTCTCTGGCAGACGGTTCGAGAGCACATACGAATAGGTAGGCTGTTCGATGGCCTCACCGTTCTTCAGCTTTTTGATCTGTTCCGTGAGCAACTTCCAGTCGAAAGCGTCAGGATGGTCGAAGTTGATGTCCTTGCGCTCTTCTGCGGTCAGGTCGGTAGTGTCGTTGTAATAGGAGTCCAACGGGATGACGGCCGCACAGTGTGGCGGCAGCGCCTTGGCAATACGCTTCACGACGGTGGTCTTGCCAGAACCCGAACCGCCAGCGATTCCGATGATGATCATAGTTATTGTACTTTTAGTGGGTACAAAGTTACAAAAAACATTGAATATGGAACATGGAAGACAGAACTTTTTGTTGTCGATTAGTTAATAATCCTTAATTGCGACCACAAAGTACAAAGTTCAAAGACCAAAGTTCAAAAAAAAGCAGTACCTTTGCAGCCCAAAGTGAAAATTTGAACATTTACATTATTAATATTAAACTCAAAATGAAAAAAGGTATTCATCCCGAAAACTATCGCCCCGTCGTGTTTAAGGACATGTCCAACGGCGATATGTTCCTATACTGGTAAGAGCAAGCTCGTCGACACCGCTGGACGTGTTGATAAGTTCATGAGCCGCTACGGTAAGGCTGCCAAGAAATAACATACACGACATCGTAAAAAGCTTGCGCTTGGGTAGTTGCATATGCCCAAGCGCACTTTTTTTGCCCAAATATTTGGTGGAAACGCAGAAAAGTCGTAAATTTGTAGCCAGAACTTAACATATCACATATTTTAGACAAAACATGAGAACAGTTTATGACTTCACTGTCAAAGACAGAAAAGGCAAGGACGTCTCCCTGAAGGAGTACGCCAACGAAGTGTTGCTGATTGTCAATACGGCAACAAAGTGCGGATTCACGCCGCAATACGATGAGCTGGAGAAGCTCTACGAGAAGTACCACGCCCAGGGCTTCGAGATCCTCGACTTCCCCTGCAACCAGTTTGGCCAGCAGGCCCCTGGCACAGACGAGAGCATCCATGAGTTCTGTAAGCTCAACTTCGGCACGGAGTTCCCGCGTTTCAAGAAGATCAAGGTGAACGGCGACGATGCCGACCCCCTCTACAAGTTCCTGCAAGGGGAGAAGGGTTTTGCCGGCTGGGATATGGAGCACCCCATCGCCCACATCCTCGACGACATGCTCTCGAAGGCTGACCCCGACTACAAGGAGAAGGCTGACATCAAGTGGAACTTCACCAAATTCCTCATCAGCAAGAAAGGTCAGGTCATCGCCCGCTTCGAACCCACGGAGAAGATCGCCAACATCGAAAAGCAGATTGAAGAACTGTTGAAATAAAGATTAGTGGTTTCGCGCGTACCTTATTATAATAAGTATATAAAATATGAAAAGGCTCGTTTCACAACGAGCCTTTTCTTTAAATTACTTAAAAAACTAAATTAATCAACCATAAACCTTAACCATTAAAATCTTTATTCTGGTGCAAAGATACTACAAATATCAATACGTGATGTTGACTTTGCGTTATTTTATGTTTAAAATGCGTGAATTAACGCATTTTCGACATAAAATCACGCATTTTAAACATTTTCCAGCCCTAAACAACAACTTTTTTTGAGAAATCTGCAGTTTCTCGATAAAAATGACTATTTTTGCACGGTAGTTTTTCAACCACTCTAACTCATGACTGCGCGCATATTGTTAGTTTTTGCCGTCCTGGCAATCGTCATCGTCATCAGTCTCGTAGGCAGAAACCTCTACCTGCGTAGTCTGCGCCTGCGCCGTCGTCTGCAGATGAGTAACATTTTCACCAATATCACCCACGAACTGCTCACGCCGCTCACCGTGATCTCTGCCTCCGTCGACAAACTCCGCGACGAAGCGCCCAAACACAGCCACGACTACGACCTCATGCAGCTCAACATCCAGCGTATGGTGCGCCTGCTCCAGCAGATTCTCGAGACAAGCAAGTCGGAGGCAGGACAGCTCAAGCTGGTGGTCGCACAGGGTGACGTCATGCGCTATATCCGCGAAACCGCCGAGTGTCTCGAGCCCCTTCTGGCGCAAAAAAAACAGCATTTCACCATCTCCTGCTATCCAGAGAGCATGATGGGCTGGATTGATACCGACAAACTCGACAAGATCATCTACAATCTCCTCTCCAATGCCGCCAAATACTCCCACGAAGACGGTGAGGTGACGCTGAAGGTACAGACAAACACGACCTTCGACCACATCCGCATCGAGGTGAGCGACACTGGCGACGGCATCCCGCCAGAGAAGATGAAGAACCTCTTCCACCGATTCCACGACGGTGAATACCGTAAACACCGTACCATCGGCACGGGCCTCGGACTCTACCTCACCCACGACCTCGTCTACCTGCACCACGGCACCATCCGCTGCGAAAGCGAGGTGGGAAAGGGCACCACCTTCACCGTCGAACTGCCCATCAACAAGGAGTCTTTCGCCCCTGACCAGATTGACGAGACGCGCACCATCGACTTCAATATCCCCAAAAACGCCATCATCGACGTCCAGGCACTCACGCCCGATGTCTATATCGAAGAAAACGACCCGCAGGACCATCCCGACGAGGATATCTACCGTCTGCTCATCGTCGAAGACAATGCTGAACTCCTTATGCTCATGCGACAGTTGTTGAAGTCGTCATACTGCGTCTATGCCGCCAAGAACGGTCGCGAGGCCCTCGACATCATCCATCAGAAAGAGCTCGACCTCATCATCTCCGACGTGATGATGCCCGAGATGGACGGTTACGAGCTCACGAAGGCCGTCAAAAGCGATCCCAACTACAGCCATCTGCCCATCATCCTCCTCACCGCTAAGACGCAGGAGGAAGACGAACAGGAGGCTCTGCTCCTCGGTGCCGACGAGTATCTCACGAAGCCCTTCCGCCTCAAAGACCTCAAATTGCGCATCGACAACATCATCGAGAACCGCAAGCGCATCCAGGCCGAATACCATCAGGAGACCGCTGACGATGCCCGTCGTATCGTCACCGCTCCAAATACGCTGGACGAGGAGTTCCTCAGCCGCGTCCTCGAATGTATCTACTCCCACCTCGACGACGACACCTACGACCGCGAGGCCCTCGCAGCCGATATGGGTGCTAGTCCGTCGACCATCTACAATAAACTGCGCTCCATCACGGGTCTGAACGTCTCTGGCCTCATCCGCGACGTCCGTCTGAAAGAAGCCCATCGCCTCGCACAGACCGACCCCACCCTGCGCGTCAGCGACCTTGCCTATAAGGTAGGATTCCGTGATCCACGCTACTTCTCCACCTGTTTCAAAAAACAGTTCGGCGTACAGCCCAAGGAGTTCATGGAGAGCCTTTATCAGGTGAAAAGTGAAGAGTGAAAAGTGAAGAATTAAGAGATATATAACAAATTTAACACAAAGAATTATGGCTAAACAAAAGAAATTCATCCTCCAAGAGAGTGAGATCCCAACACAGTGGTACAACATTCAGGCCGACATGCCCAACAAACCCATGCCGCCCATCCATCCCGCAACGAAGCAGCCTTTGGGCGTCGACGACCTCGCCCACATCTTCCCACGCGAGTGCTGCGTGCAGGAACTCGATACAGAGCATCGCTGGATCGACATCCCTGAGGATGTGCTCGACAAGTACAAGTACTACCGTTCTACCCCGCTGGTGCGCGCCTACGCCCTCGAAGAGGCCCTCGGCACACCTGCCCACATCTATTTCAAGAACGAGTCCACCAATCCTCTGGGTTCTCATAAGATCAACTCTGCTCTGCCCCAGTGCTACTATGCCAAGCAGGAAGGTACGACCAACGTCACCACCGAGACGGGTGCCGGACAGTGGGGTGCAGCCCTCTCTTATGCAGCCAAGATCTACGGCCTCGACTGCGCCGTCTATCAGGTGAAGATCACCATGCAGCAGAAGCCCTACCGCTCCAGCATTATGCGTACCTTTGGTGCCGTCGTCGAAGGCTCTCCCTCGATGTCCACACGTGCCGGTAAGGACATCCTGACGAAGGATCCCACCCACTCCGGCTCTCTCGGCACCGCTATCTCTGAGGCTGTTGAACTCGCCACTACCACGCCGAACTGTAAATACACCCTAGGCTCCGTGCTCAACCACGTAGGCCTCCACCAGACCATCATCGGCCTCGAGGCAGAGAAGCAGATGGCCATGGCAGGCGAATATCCCGATATCGTGATTGGCTGCTTCGGCGGCGGTTCCAACTTCGGCGGTATCTCCTTCCCCTTCATGCGTCATAACCTGCTCGACGGTAAGACCACTGAGTTCATCGCTGCCGAGCCCGACAGCTGTCCGAAGCTCACACGTGGCCAGTTCCGCTACGACTTTGGCGACGAGGCCGGCTATACCCCGCTGCTGCCGATGTACACGCTGGGCCACAACTTCAAGCCCTCCAACATCCACGCTGGCGGTCTGCGCTACCACGGTGCCGGTATGATCATCTCTCAGCTCATCAAGGACGGTCTGATGCACGGTGTCGACATCCCGCAGCTCGAGACCTTCGAGGCCGGTATGCTCTTCGCCCGTACAGAGGGCATCATCCCTGCTCCTGAGAGCACCCACGCCATCGCCGCCACCATTCGCGAGGCCCTGAAGTGCAAGGAGACAGGCGAGGAGAAGGTCATCCTCTTCAACCTCTCTGGTCACGGACTCATCGACATGCCGTCTTACGAGGCTTACATCAAGGGCGACCTGCAAAACTACACGGTCACCGACGAGATGATCGCCGCTAACCTCGCAGAACTCGACAAGCAATAAGACTATATGACCACGAATTACACTAATTTCACGAATTCTCTAAGTCTTTGATTATCGGCTTGGAATAAATTAGTGAAATTAGTGTAATCAGTGGTTTTTAAAATTTCAAATCCGTTGTTCTTAATGTGTCTTGCGGAATTCGTCTAACTGTTTGAAACAGTGGCGGTCGATGATCGCCTCCAGTTCACGGTCAGGATTGTTGCGGATGCCGCATTTGTAGTCCAACACCATCATCTCACCGTTCTTGGCAGTATACGGTTTCCACGCAGGCAAGCCCTCAATGTTCGGATTGCCGTTATGGGCGAACTGTGCCCACACGCTGCTCATCGTATCTGCCAGTTTCAGATCCTCTGCCGTAGGCTGTGGCAATTCATTGGGCGAGTGGTGCAGCGTATTGAAGCAGAATTTCAACTCATGTCCATGCACCGATCCCTTGTTCACAGGCGAGCGCCACGTGAACATATACATATAGAGGGGTGTCTTCAGGGTTGAAGTCCTCTCGTCGGCAGTGATGATCGTCTTCGGACGGAACAGCCAGTCGATGCTCACCAAATCCTGCGGCACAAACTGCGGATACGCCTTGGCAAACGCCTTCACATACGCCTCCGTCTCGTCGCCGAAGGTCTTCTGCAACTGTTCCTTCGCCTGCTCCAGCGTCATCTCTTTGTCATACTGTAGCCGTTGCAGCTCGTTGAATGTTGTACCCATCAGCACGGGCATCCCGTCCGACAGCTTCGCAAACGCAGGCTGGAACGGCTGTTGCAGCAGCACCTCGCCGTCAGGTGTAGGTCCAAAGCCCCACATCATCGGCGTGCCAGGCTTTCGTGTGCCGATACTGGCCGCCATCGCCTTCTGCCCTGCGTCGTACAGCTGCTGATAGGGGATATCCTTGATTTTGTCCACGTCCTTCTCGCTGATGCCCAATTCCTTCAGCACGGCCTTGCCCAGCTGCTGTGTCATCTCGTGGTTGTTCACGTTCAGGATGGTGCCGCTCATGATGATCGCCTTGTGGAAGAGCCCTTTCGCCTTGGGCATACACATCAGCGTACCCACCTTGCCGCCGCCACCAGACTCGCCGAAGACAGTCACGTTCGTCGGATCGCCGCCAAACCTTGTGATATTGTCACGGATCCACTCCAAGGCCTGCACCACGTCGAGCATACCCACGTTGCCGGAATACTTATACTTCTCCGACACCGCCGAGAGATCCAGGAATCCGAGGATGTTCAGGCGGTGGTTGATGCTCACCACGACCACGTCCTTATGGGCGAGTCGCATGCCAGGGTTCCAGGCCGACGTGCCCGAGTCGAAGCCGCCGCCGTGCAGCCACAGCATCACGGGCTTCTTCGCCTTCAGGTCGGTGGTCCACACGTTCAGCACGCACGAGTTCTTCTCCGACATCTCGTCCTCGCTCAGCTCACGGCCCCATGTCTGCTGCATCACCTGCGGGCCCCAGTGGTCACAGGCTCTCACACCCTCCCACTTGTCCACGGGCAGCGGCGGCATACACCGTTCCACCTTCGCATAGGGGATGCCGAGATACGCCATCGACCCCTCCTGCATAATACCGCTCACGTCACCTGACACCGTGCTGACCACTGGTGCCAGGCACAGCTTAGGGCCCACAATGTCCCTCACCTTTTTGGCCAGTGCCTCCGACGGCACCGCCTCCCCCTCGTATGGCATCAGATACCAGCGCACCGTCCAGCTCAGCTTCTCCTTCGGCTGCAACAGCTGATACGCGCCCTGGCTCTCCAGCTCGATATGCGCCTTGCCACGGTTCACGTACACCTGTACCTCTGCCTCGTCGGGAGCAGGCTGCTCAGGTGTCAGGTCGTCGAACCGCTTCACCAGCAGCAATCCGCGCGAACAATATGCCAACCAGCCCTTGCCGTCGGCATTCACCTTGCGGTTCTCGTTCGTCTGGTCCGTCTGATACCACGCCAGCCCGTACTCTGCCTTGAAATCCATCAGACCAGCAGGCCAGATGCCTTCCACGGGAGCGTCGAAGAAGATCACGCCTCCCTCGTTCTCCACGCGTGTAATCTCCCAGGGCGCCACTTTCCTTGGCTCGCTGCCCTCGTTGGTGATGGTATAGGTCACGACAATCGCCCCGTCCTTCTCGTCGGCGGTGAACGTCTTCCCTACCCTGCACTTCAGCCTCTCCGACACCTCGCTGGTCATGCTCAGCGTTCCGACTTCCTGCTCCACCATGTAAGGCATCTTGTCGAACTCCTTCACCGGCGGCCAGTTCCATTCCTTCTGCGGACTGGTCCAAAACGTGCTGCCGAAAGCCTCTGGCCATCTCAGCTGCGAGAGCATCTCGCGGTCGTCATACTTCAACGACAGGATCTTTCCGCCCTTGGCGGCGTCGATCTCCATCTCCACATGGCCGCACGACAGGAGATACCTGCCCTCTGCGCCCATTTCTCCCTTCGCCAGTGTCGCCTGTGCCGACACCGTCAGCCCTCCCATGGCTACTGCCATCAGAATTGTTGTGAATAGTCTTTTCATAAATTCGATTAATTATTGATAACGTTTGATTTCCTGTTCACCTCGCATAGCCCTGAGCACATTCATGGCCAGTGCCGTCAGTTCGTCCTCACCTGGATAGACAAATACGGGGGCCAAATAGCTCAGTCTGCGTCGCAGACCCTCGGTGACGTACTGGCTGTGGGCGATGGCACCGGTGAGGATGACCGCATCCACGTGCCCATTGGTCGTCGGTGCCAACGAAGCCATCCAGCGCGCCGTGCTGTAAATCATGGCGTCGAGCACCAGTTTGGCCTTCTCGTCGCCCTCAGCGATGCGCCGCTCCACCTCCCTCACGTCGTTGGTGCCTAAGTGAGCTGTCAGTCCGCTGTGTCCGTTGATCTTGCGTAGCATCTCCGCCTCGGTGTACTGTCCGCTGTAGCACAGTTTTACCAAAGCGGCCGTCGGCAGCATGCCTGCCCGTGACGGAGAGAAAGGTCCGTCGCCACTCAGCGCGTCGCTGCACTCTATGGCACGTCCGTGGTGGTGCATGGCGAAGGAGATGCCGCTGCCCATGTGGCAGACAATCAGATCCTGCTTCTCATACTTCACGCCGTGCTCGCGGCAGTAGCGTTTGGCTATCTCGCGCTGGTTCAGGGCGTGCCAGATGGTCTGATGGGGCAGTTCGGGCAGACCGGTGATGCGCGCCACGTCGTCGAGTTCGTCCACCACTCCCGGATCGACAGTGAAGGCTCGGCAGCCCTCAATCTCACGGGCGATGCTCAGCGCTATCAGCGAACCCAGGTTACAGGCGTGGTGCAGCCTCGGATGGCGTGTGTCCTCAATCACCTTGTCGTTCAGTTCATACACACCGCTTTCGATGGGCTTCACCAGACCGCCACGACCCACTACCACGTCGAAGTCCATCGTGTAGCCCTGACGCCGAATCTCCTCCATGATCTTCTCCCTGCGATAGTCAAACTCGTCCATGATGAAAGGGTAGCGACACAGCTCCTCGAACGGATGGTTCAGCGTGGCGTGCATCAGCAACTCCTCGTCTTGGAAGATTCCCACTTTCGTCGAAATCATTCCCGGATTAATAGCCAATATTTTCATCGCAGTAACCGTTTTAAATTTCTTTGCTGCAAAATTAAGAAAAAATGAGCAAAGTGCAAAAGAAAACGGGCAGTAATTCTACAGGAACATCGTTTTTCTCAAAAAAAGTGGCTCGCAGATTTGCGAGCCACTTGCTTTTTGTGCGTTTATGCGATGTCGATCTGGCGGGAGACCTTGACCTTCTCTTCGACGATCTTGGGGAGTTCGACGGTGAGGACACCGTGTTCGACCTTGGCGGAGATGGCGTCGCGTTTCACATCGTCAGGCAGGATGAGCGTCTGCTCGTACTTTGAGTAAGAGAACTCACGACGCAGGTAGCGGGTGTTCTTGTCCTCATCCTTCTTCTCGGCCTTGCTCTCCATCTTGACGACGAGGTTGCCTTCGTCGTTGATGTGCACATTGAAATCCTCCTTTTTCATGCCCGGTGCGGCGAGCTCTACGATGTAGGCTTTGTCGCTTTCTTTCACATTGATTGCAGGTGCAGTGCAGTTGACCTTCGGCAGATAGTCTGTATCAAACAGATCGTTGAACACTGCGGGAATCCAGTTGTTTGTTCTCATCATTGGCATCATAATTTTTACCTCCTAATTATATTTTTAAAAGTTACACATGTTGACTATTTTGGTGATCGTCTTGCGGCGGTCACTGAGTAAGAGGCAAGAAGCGTGCCAAAGACGAGAGGCGGATCAGACCACCCCACCCTTCGGGCACCCCTCCTACTCAGGAGGGGAAATAAAATGCTTGGAGGCGGAAATATGTGTCAGGATGACAGAATTGCGCGACAAATTGTCAGAGCGACATCTACGGAGGGGACGTCGGCGATGATGACGGAACGCTTGCCGGCGGTCTCGTGGAAGTTGCAGCGACGGGGGTTGTGACCCACGTAATCGAGGATACGCCCAAAAGCCTCGCTCTGGAAGTAGGGGCTATCAGGGTTGGTCACAAAGTAGAGGTGCATCTTCGACTGCTTGAGGAGTATCTTCTCGATGCCGAGTTGTTTGCCGCAGACGCGCAGGGGAACGACGCGGATAAGTTCTTCAGCAACATCGGGGATGGCACCGAAACGGTCTGTGAGGCGGCTGCGGTAGGCGGCGAGGTCGTCGTCGAGGTGCTGGCTGGCGGCGAGGTTGTCGAGTTCGCGGTAGAGCAGCATACGCTCGGAGTCGCTGGGGACGTAGAGGTCGGGGAAGTACATCTCGAGGTCGGACTCGAGGGTGCAGTCGGAGACAAACCCACCCCCTTCCCCTCCCCAAGGGAGGGGGGACTGATTTGCTTTGCTAACAGAATGAGCTGCAGAAGAGGAATTCAAGCTCCCCTCCCTTGGGGAGGGGTTGGGGGTGGGTTGTTCATTCCGCAGCTCGGCCATGGCCTGGTTGAGGATTTTCTGATAGGTCTCGTAGCCGAGGTCGGAGATGAAGCCGGACTGCTCGGCGCCAAGGAGATTGCCGGCACCACGGATGTCGAGATCCTGCATAGCGATGTTGATGCCGGAGCCGAGGTCGGAGAAGTTCTCGAGGGCTTCGAGGCGACGGCGCGACTCAGGATTGAGGGCGGCAAGTGGTGGTGCGAGCAGATAGCAGAACGCCTTGCGGTTGCCTCGGCCTACGCGTCCACGCATCTGGTGGAGGTCGGAGAGGCCGAAGTTGTGGGCACCGTTGATGATGATGGTGTTGGCGTTGGGGATGTCGATGCCATTCTCGACGATGGTGGTGGAGAGCAGCACGTCGTAGTCGTAGTTGGAGAAGTCGAGCACGATCTGTTCGAGCTGTTCGGGCTTCATCTGTCCGTGGCCGATGGCGACGCGGGCATCAGGGATGTACTTGTGGATCATCTCCGCGATATGGGTGAGGTCGGAGATGCGGTTGTTGACGAAATAGACCTGTCCGTTGCGCGACATCTCGAAGTTGATAGCATCGGTGATGATCTCCGCGCCGAAGGTGTGTATCTCCGTCTGGATGGGATAGCGGTTGGGCGGCGGTGTCTGGATAACGCTGAGGTCGCGGGCACCGACGAGCGAGAACTGGAGGGTGCGCGGGATGGGCGTGGCGGACATCGTGAGGGTATCGACGTTGGACTTCAGCTGGCGCAGTTTCTCCTTGGTGGAGACGCCGAACTTCTGCTCCTCGTCGATGATGAGGAGTCCGAGATCCTTGAACTTCACCGACTTGCCGATGAGCTTATGCGTACCTATTATTATATCTATCTTACCGTCGGCGAGGTCTTTCAACAGGGCGGTGGTCTGCTTGGCGCTACGGGCACGGGTGAGGTAATCGACGCGGACAGGCATATCCTTCAGACGACCTGAGAAGGTGCGGAAGTGCTGATAAGCGAGGACGGTGGTGGGCACGAGGACGGCCACCTGCTTGCCGTCGGTAGCGGCCTTGAAAGCGGCACGCACAGCCACCTCGGTCTTGCCGAAGCCCACGTCGCCACAGACGAGACGATCCATCGGACGAGCGCGCTCCATATCGGCCTTCACGTCCTGCGTGGCCTTAAGTTGGTCGGGGGTGTCTTCGTAGAGGAAACTGGCCTCGAGCTCGTGCTGCATATAGGTGTCGGCACTGAAGGCAAAGCCCTTCTCACGACGGCGCTTGGCGTAGAGCTTGATCAGGTCGCGGGCGATGTCCTTGATGTGTTTCTTCGTGCGCTCCTTGAGACGCTCCCACTGGCCTGTGCCGAGGGTGGAGAGACGGGGCGGCTCGCCGTTGTCCTGAGACTTGTATTTCGAGACTTTATAAAGGGAATGGATCGAGACGTAGATGCTGTCGCCATTTTGGTAGATGATCTTGATCATCTCCTGGTAACTCTGAGTGTTCGGAGTACTCGGAGTGTTCGGAGTACTCGGAGAGATGGGCATACGGACGAGGCCGCCGAACTTGCCCACGCCGTGATCGACGTGAACCACGAAGTCGCCGATTTCGAACTGCTGGATCTCCTTGAGCGTGAGGGCCATCTTACCACTGCGGGCTTTGTCGCTGCGGAGGTTGTATTTGTGGAAACGGTCGAAGATCTGGTGGTCAGTGAAGACGCAGATACGGAGATCGTGGTCGATGAAACCCTCATGGAGCGTCTTATCGACAGGATTGAAGGAGATATTAGCAGAATCGGCTAAAATGTCCTTCAAGCGCTCATTCTGTTTCTGACTGTCGGCGCAGATGTATATCTTGTAACCCTTCGACAGATAGTCGGCAAAGGTCTGCTGAAGCAGGTCGAAGTTCTTGTGGAACAGCGGCTGCGCAGAGATGGAATAAGTCAGACGGACGATGGAAGATGTCGTATTAGAAGGGCGATGGCCGAACTCGATGCGGCGGAAGTTGAGGGCGTCGGAAAGGAAGCTGGAGCCAGTGGTGAGCTGGAGTTCACGACGAAACTGGCGCTCAATCTCTCGCTGTTCCATCTCCGTGGCGGTCTCGAGCTGTTCGCGTTTGGCCTGGGCAGAGAAGCCCTCCTGATAAGTGCGTTCGATGGCATCGTGGACGTAGAGGAAGTCTTTCGTCACGAGGAGCACGTCGTTGGGCACGAACGAGAGGAACGACACCTTCTCGTCGGCCGTCACCGTGAGTTCCGGCACAATTTCAATCTGGTCGCGCTGTTCACGAGAAAGCTGGTTCTCCACCTCAAACGTGCGGATGGAGTCGATATCGTCGCCAAAGAAGTCGATACGATAAGGAAATTCGCAGCTGAAGGAGTAGACGTCGAGGATGGAGCCACGGAGGGCAAACTGTCCTGGTTCATAGACGTAGTCCACTTCGTGGAAGCCGAACTCGCGAAGGGTTTTCTCGATATCCGAGACTGCAATCGTCTGGTCTTTGGTGAGGACGAGGGTGCGGGAGTCGAGGTTTTTCTTGGAAACGACGAGTTCTGTGATGGCCTCGGGATAGGTCACGATGTACAAGCCCCCTAAGTTAGGGGGTTGGGGGTCTGAAGAAGCCTTTGACATTCCCTTGTTCAGACCCCTATCGTCCCCTAACTTAGGGGACAAAGCGGTCAACACCTCCGTGCGGAGGATCTCAGAGGCGGGATCGCGCTGGGCGTACTTCACGGCACGACGGTAGCTGGAGGGGAAGAAGAGCACATCGGAGGTGCCCATAAGCTGGGTGAGGTCGTGGTAGAAATAGCCTGCCTCCTCGGCATCCTGCAGGACGAAGAGCATACGACGGGGACACTTCTCGGCGAGGCAGGCAAAGAGCATCGGCGCGGAAGAGGCCAACAGACCTTCGAGGAAAACCGTGGTTTGTGACGATTTTCCCAGTTCGCTGGCGAGTGCCTTCAACTGCGGCAAACGGGCATATTGATGCGCTAACTCCTGTATATTCATCGCGAATTGCCTGCAAAGGTAGTTATTTTTATTCACAAAGGACACAAAGTACACTAAAAAATCTAAAAAATTCGTGTCCTTTGTGTCCTTTGTGGAAGAAAAACAGCCATAAAGTGAAATTATTTATCTACCTTTGCACCATCAAAAATGAGCAAGATGCACCAGAGCGACAGTATTGTCATCATTCCGACGTATAACGAGAAGGAGAATATCGAGAAGATCATCCGTGCGGTATTCGCCCTGGACAAGTGTTTCCATATTCTCGTGATCGACGACGGCTCGCCTGACGGAACGGCAGCCATCGTCAGGGGACTGATGGCGATGGAGTTCGGCGACCGTCTGTTCATCATTGAGCGCAGCGGGAAACTGGGACTGGGCACAGCCTACATCACCGGCTTCAAGTGGGCACTGGAACGCGACTATGCGTACATCTTTGAGATGGATGCGGACTTCAGTCACGACCCGAAGGATCTGCCCAGACTGTATGCCGCTTGTCACGACGAGGGTTACGATGTGTCTGTCGGCAGTCGTTACGTGAGTGGTGTGAATGTGGTGAACTGGCCCGTTGGCCGTGTGCTGATGAGCTATTTCGCCTCGAAGTACGTCAGGATCGTCACGGGTTTCAAGGTTCACGACACGACGGCGGGCTTCGTCTGCTACAAGCGCCGTGTGCTCAAGACCATCGAACTGGACAAGATCCGTTTCAAGGGCTATGCCTTCCAGATAGAGATGAAATATACGGCCCACAAGATCGGTTTTAAGATCAAGGAGGTGAGCGTGATCTTCGTGAACCGCAAGGAGGGCGTGAGCAAGATGTCGGGTGGCATCTTCGGCGAGGCGTTCTTCGGCGTGATGAAGCTCCGGTGGGACGGCTGGAAGCGGCAATATCCGAAACCAATTGACAATTGACAATTGAGAATTGAGAGTTGAGAATTGAGAATTATGATTACTCTGCTATACAGAATCTATCAGATATTTGTGGGACTGCCGGTGGTGGTGATTATGACGATCATCACGGCCTTGGAAGTAGGCATCGGCACGACTATCGGCAACGGACACTTCTGGGGATATTATCCTGGACGGTGGTGGGCGAAGATCATCCTCTGGGCGCTGTTGATACCCGTGAAGGTAGAAGGTCGCGAGAAACTGGAGAAAGACCGCAGCTACGTGTTCGTGGCGAACCATCAGGGCATTTTTGATATTTTCCTGATCTATGGTCATCTGGGACGAAACTTCAAGTGGATGATGAAGCACCAGCTGGGCCGCATCCCGTTTATCGGCTATGCCTGCAGGAAATCGCACCAGATCTTCGTCGACAAGAGCGGCCCCAAGAAGATCAAGAAGACATACGACACGGCCAGGGATATCCTGCAGGAGGGTTACAGTGTGACGGTGTTCCCTGAGGGTGCCCGTTCGTTTACAGGCCATATGGGAATCTTCCGCAAAGGGGCGTTCGCACTGGCAGACGAGTTGCAGTTGTCTGTGGTGCCGATGACCATCAACGGCTCGTTCGACATTCTGCCGCGCACCCGTGGATTCATCAACCTCATCGACTGGCATCCGCTCCGTCTGACCATCCACGAGCCCATCCATCCCATCGGCAAAGGGCCTGAGAACGTGGAGAACAGCCGTCAGAAGGCTTACGACGCAATTATGAGCGGCCTCGAAGAGAAATACCAAGGATACGTTGAGAATCCGGACCAATAGGATTTACGATTTACAGATTGACGATTTACGATTGATATGATTGCAAGGGCTCCATACCTATTTCTATTGCTGATACTGATCCCAGATCTGTATTTCGATCTGCACTACTGGCGTCATAAATATAGTGCCAGTCAGAGGCTATTGCGCTGGCTCCCGTCGATCATTCTGGTGGCCTATACCCTGAAACTGACCTACGAGAAGAACTTCATTCCCGATAATCCCGCCATCTTATGGGTTTACCTGATATTGCTCGGACTGATAGCCGTGCCCAAGGCAGTGTTTATGTTGTGTTCCATCTTGGGACTCGGAGTCTGTAAGTTGTTCCATAGGCGCAAGAATTATGGTAACCTCATAGGACTGATCTGTGTGCCCGTCATCTGGTATATCCTGCTCTATGGGTCGTTCATCGGCTTCAACAAAATGGAGGTGAATCGCCAGACCTTCGTCTCGAAAGACCTGCCACAGGCCTTCGACGGCTACAAGGTCGTGATCCTCTCCGACGCCCATGTGGGTTCTTATAACGAGCATAATGAGTACGTCCTGAAAGAGGCCATCGACAGCATGAACGCCCAGCGGCCAGACCTCATCGTGTTTTTGGGTGACATCCAGAATACCGAACCCAAGGATCTCTATCGCCACATGGACGTGCTGAGCAGTCTGAAGGCGAAGGACGGCATCTACACCGTGCTCGGCAATCACGACTATGGCGACTACATCTGCGGCAACACGGCCAGGAAGGTGGCGAACTGTCGTGAGACTATGAGTCTGGAGCGGCAGATGGGCTGGACGTTGCTGATGAACGAGCATCGTTACATCGATCGTGAGAAGTCGAGCATCGTCATCGCAGGTATGGAGAACGACGGCGACGGCATCAAATTCCCACAGAAAGGGGATGTCAAGAAGACGCTGAAGGGCGTGAACAAGGATGCGTTCGTCATCATGCTCGAACATGATCCTTCTTCTTGGCGACGTAAGATCATCCCTGACGGCCGAGCCCAACTCACCCTCAGCGGCCATACCCATAAGATGCAGTTTGCACTCTTCGGTTGGAGTCCGATGGCGCTGTTGGGCAATGAGTTCAACGACTGGTATACTGAAGGCAACCAATCCCTCTTCGTCACCGCAGGCCTTGGCGGCCTCATCCCCTTCCGCTTTGGTGCCACAGGTGAGATTGTGGTTCTAACGCTGAGAAAGGGTTAGAGATTTCCTGCTAAGAATTTACGACAGAGTTCAAGGGGAAGACCGCGACGGTGGGCATAGTCACGGAGTTGGTCTTCGCCGATTTTGCCGATGGAGAAATAACGGGCCTCGGGATGCGCAAGCATCAGGCCGGAGACGCTGGCGTGGGGTTTCATGGCACCACTCTCCGTAAGACGGATGCCGATCTGTTTCATATCTATGAGATCGTCGAGGACGAAGTTCAGGCTGGTGTCAGGCAATGAGGGATAACCTACGGCAGGACGGATGCCCTGAAACTTCTCCACAAGCATATCAGGGATGGAGAGTTTTTCATCCTTCGCATAACCCCAGTATTCCTTCCGAACTTGTTCGTGCATACGTTCAGCCGCTGCCTCAGCGAGACGGTCTGCAAGGAGCTGGGCCATCATTTTCTGGTAGGGGTCTGAGTCGAAGTCCGTTTCGAGGCCAAGGGAGACGGAAGTGGCGAAAACGCCGAGTTTTGAGGAGTCAGGAGTCAGGAGACAGGAGTCAGTAGATATGATATGAGGCGGGAGAAAGTCGGAGAGGCAGAGGTATGGGGGATTGCCTTGTTGCTGACGCAGACAAGGTATCCTACTGACTCCTGACTCCTGACTCCTGTCTCCTTTACAAACCACGATATCATCCCCATCACTATGTGCATCGAAGAGCTCAAATAACCCATAAGCGTGGTATTTCCCTTCCAACTGTTGCAGAAAAGCCTCGGCCTCCTGGCGCAGACGGTCTTTCTCCGACTGCTCCTTCACCTGCCAGGCGAAGAAGAAGTAGGGCCAGTTGATATAGGGTATCAACTCAGAGATATCGTAGGATATTATCATAATGGATAATGGACAATGGATAATTATCGGAAGGCGACTGGTTGGCCGATGTAGGAGGTATCTACCCTACCCTGATGGTAAACGGTATGACCATTGCAGAGGGTTCGTTCGACACGCCAAAGATACATATGACCCTCCATCGGACTCCAACCACAACGGCTCTGGATGATGTCGTGCGTCACCGTCCAGCCTGTGTTGGGACGGACGAGGACAATGTCTGCCTGATATCCCTCACGGAGGAAGCCACGTTGGCGCACTTCGAAGAGACGGGCTGGATTATGACACATCAGTTTGACGAGACGTTCCAAGGACAGTACACCCTGATCTACGAGTTCGAGCATCGTGACGAGTGAGAACTGAATCATCGGCATACCACTGGCCGCACGGGCACAACCACCTTCCTTCTGAGACAGCAAGTGTGGGGCGTGGTCTGTGCCAATGACGGCGATACGTCCGTCGTTGATGGCCTCGCGCAGGGCATCACGGTCACGCTCCGTCTTGATGGCGGGGTTGCACTTGATGCGGGTGCCCAAGGCGGTGTAGTCGCGGTCGCAGAAATAGAGGTGGGAGACGGTGGCCTCGGCGGTGATTCGAGGAGTGAGGAGTGAGGAGTGAGGAGTAAGAAATGATAATTCGCGAGAAGTGGTCAGATGGGCGATGTGGAGGCGGGCGTGGTGCTTGGTGGCGAGTTCGACGGCGAGGCGAGAGCTCTCGTAGCAGGCTTCCTCGCTACGGATCTCTGGATGGTGTGTGACCTTAGGATCGTCGCCGTATTTTGCTTTTGCCGCTGCCATGTTGCGATTGATGATGTCCGTATCCTCGCAGTGGGTCATAATGATCATGGGCGCTGTGGCAAAGATACGATCCAAAGCCTCACGACGATCAACGAGCATATTGCCAGTAGAGGAACCCATAAAGAGCTTGATGCCAGGAATGCGATGTGGATCGAGCTGGGGGAAGAGACCGGCATTGTCGTTGGTGGCACCAAAGAAGAAACTGTAGTTCACGTGGCTCTTCTGTGCTGCGAGGGCAAACTTCTCTTCCAAAGCCTCCAGCGTCGTAGTCTGCGGTACCGTATTAGGCATATCGAAATAGGTGGTGACACCTCCAGCGGCAGCGGCACGGCTCTCTGTGTCGATATCGGCCTTCTCCGTCAGACCTGGCTCACGGAAGTGTACGTGGTCGTCGATGATACCTGGGAGCACGAAACAGCCCGAAGCGTCGATGACCTCGTCATAAGACGCTTCGGGCGTATGGTTTCCCTCTATAATCTGATTGATTTTTTCATCTTCAATGACCAGCGAGCCATTGAATGTCCTGCCTTCATTGACAAGCGTTCCCCCTTTTACCAGCGTCGTCATTTCTGCGGAAGGCTGAGTGACGGCATCTGCAGGGAGTCAGGCATCGTATCCGGCTTCGAGACAGGCGGCTGCTGGGCGGTCTGAGGCGCATCATCATCCATGAGACCGTTCTGACGGGCCTGAATCTCATTAGCCGTACGATAGTACTCCTTCACATAGGGATCTTCCTTGAACTTCTTCGTGGCCTTGCTCATGATGTCCTCGATCTGCGGAGTGAGCACAGGATAAGGATAGCCACTGGTCATCATCATGAAGACGCCAGGACCCAGCACATTGTCGAAGTTCTCGACGATGAAGTTAGTCACCAGCGAATCTTCCTGCTGTGCCAGACGGGCAGCCTCCACGGAGAGCTGACGGTTGATGACATCCTCGTCGATGCCTTCGAGCAGCATCTGACTCTGCTTGTGGGAGAGTTCGTTCAACTCGTTGCCAATCTGGTCGTGACGGTTGATGAACTGATAAAGCTTGTCGTTCAGGGGCGAGCCTGTGACGCTACGGCCTGTGTTGTCGATATGGATCTCAATCTCGCCGCTCTCCACCACGACGGGCATCGCCAGCGACTGTTCATCCATATACAACGTAGCCAGACGGACGGTGTCAAGAAGACCCGCAAAGCGGAACTTGCCATGCACCACGTCGCAGGAGTCCATATTCTTCAGTTCCTGATCCTTCACCGTCTTCAGGTAGAGTTTGCTACCGTCGAGCGACGAGACAGACGAGGAGCCCTGTATCGAATATGACTCGGCGCAGGACGTCAGCACGGCAATAATGAGAAATAGATATATGATCTTATTCATAACTTCTTTCATTTCGTGGCGCAAAAATACAAAGATATATGGAGGTAGAAAAATAAATTTGCGCATTTTAAGGCAAATGCGCAAACTTTTATAGTTTTTTTGAAGAAGAATTTGTCTCTTTGGCCAGCTCTCGGTCAATTCTGTGTATAGAATAGAGTTGGAGGATGGCTGCGATGAGCAGCGTCAACACCCATTTATTATATATATAGGTAATATAGTCGATTTGACTCAGGCCGAACACGTTCCCCATACTCGCGAACATCAATAATGCAGAGAGCAGGAAGAGGAAATCGCTGAGAATCATCATACGACGCAGACGGCGGATGACGAAGTTCGTGCCCTCATAACGTTGCAGCAACTGCATCGATGTGAAGGCGAGGGCTCCGACGGCAAAGACGTATGGTGCGAACTTCCACGCCAGCACACTGGCACCGGCACCCACAACCATCAGCGTGGCACCTACGAGGAAGATGAGGTTCTGTATCTTATTGAGCTGTCTCATCGTTCACGGTCTGTTCCGGTTCTTGGTTTTCTTCCTTCATCACGAAGATGTCCTCATCGTCAGCCTTCATAAAATAACGCTCACGGGCAATCTTCTCCATCGCCTTCGGATTACGGTCGAGTTCACGGATCTGGGCCTTGTCTCGCTCGTAGTCTGCATTATAACGGGCCTTCTCCTCCGTCAGTTCCTCGATGCGCTGACGGTTCTTCAGATGATTCCACATACTGTTCTCGTCGAGGAATCCCACGATGAGCACCGCCGCCACACAGACCACCGCATATTTCAGGGCCTGAGACTTCCAGACGATGAGCGTATATTTCTTGATATTGTCGATAACCTTCATATTTCTCTTATTTGCCTGCAAAATTAATAAAAAGTGAAAAGGTGAAAAAGTGAAAAGGTGAAAAAAATACGACCACTATCACATTTTTAATATTATTAACGCATATTGCTCTCACTTTTCACCTTTTCACCTATCCACCTTTTCACTTTTTTATGTACCTTTGCACCACAATTTATCAGTAACACATATATGGAATACATCGTATCAGCCAGGAAATACCGTCCGATGACCTTCGACACCGTCGTGGGACAGGAGGCGCTGACCACGACGCTGAAGAACGCCGTGAAGAGCGGCAAGCTTGCCCACGCCTATCTCTTCTGCGGACCCCGTGGCGTCGGAAAGACCACCTGTGCCCGTATCTTCGCCAAGGCCATCAACTGTCAGCATCCCACTGCCGACGGTGAGGCTTGTAATGAGTGTGAGTCGTGCCAGTCGTTCAACGAGCAGCGATCACTCAACATCTTCGAGCTCGACGCCGCCTCGAACAACTCCGTGGAGCATATCAAGACGCTGATGGAGCAGACGCGCATCCCACCACAGTTGGGCAAGTATAAGGTGTTCATCATCGACGAGGTACATATGCTCTCGACGGCCGCCTTCAACGCCTTCCTCAAGACACTCGAGGAGCCGCCCGCACACGTCATCTTCATCCTCGCTACGACGGAGAAGCACAAGATCCTGCCCACCATCCTCAGCCGTTGTCAGATCTACGACTTTGAGCGGATGACCATCCGCAACACCGTCAATCATCTGAAACACGTGGCCGAGCAGGAGGGCATCACCTATGACGAACAGGCCCTCGCCGTCATCGCCGAGAAGGCTGACGGTGGTATGCGCGACGCCCTCTCCATCTTCGACCAGGCCGCCTCGTTCTGTCAGGGCAACATCACCTACGAGAAAGTAATCGAAGACCTGAACGTGCTCGACTCCGAGAACTACTTCCAAATCGTCGATCTCTCCATAGTAAATAAGGTGAGCGACATAATGGTGCTGTTGAACAATATCATCAACAAGGGCTTCGACGGCGGACTGCTCATTCAGGGTCTGGCCAAGCACGTTCGTAACGTGATGATGGCGAAAGACCCGCAGACGCTTCCCCTGCTCGAAGTGAGCGACCAGCAGCGCCAGCGCTATGCCGAACAGGCGAAGAAGTGCGATACCCGTTTCCTCTATCAGGCCCTGAAACTGATGAACCAGTGCGACATCAACTACCGCCAGTCATCGAACAAACGCCTACTGGTGGAACTGACACTGATAGAGGTGGCCCAGATCACCCAGTCCGACGATGCAGCCAGCGCGGGGCGTCGCCCCAGAAGATTAAAATCCCTGTTTAAGCAACTGATACAGCAGTCTCAGCCCAAGAAAGTGGCCCCGCAGGTAGCCCCGGCTAAGACCGCTGCATCAACCGTGGCCCCTAAGGCCAAAGTATCCGAGTACTCTGAGAAATCTGATTACTCTGAGAAATCTGAAAAAGCTGCCGCCCCCAAGATGAAGCTCGACAACATCGGCTTCTCCTGGGGCACGCTCCTCCAGAAAAACAAGAATCCCAAAGGGAAGATGAATATCATCCCAGGCACCGTCTCTGGATCGATGGAACAGCAGACCAATGCGGAGTTCACCCAGGAAGAGCTCGAACTGCAATGGATGTCGATGTGCAACCGTATGCCACAGGAATACAGTGGCATCGCCACCCGTATGAAGAACATGAACCCTGTCATTACGGAGTTCCCCAAGTTGCTGGTGACGGTCGACAACACCCTCATCCAGCAACAGATGGAAGACTTCAAGGGACGTATCGTGAAGACACTCATCAACAGCCTGCACAACGTAGGCATCACCATCGATATCATCGTCGCCGAACAGACAGGGCAAAAGAAACTCCTCACCCGTCGCGAACAGTTCGAAGCTCTTAGCAAAGAAAATCCCGCCGTAGAAAAACTACGGCAGGACTTTGATCTTGAACTGGCCTAACGCCTTTTTTTTACCTTTTTACCTTTTTACCTTTCCCTTACTCTCCCACAAACTTCTTGATCGTCTGCAGACAGAGATCGCTGCTCACGGGCTTGGAGAGGAAGTCATTACATCCTGCCTCCAGTGCCAGCTGACGGTCGCTGTCGAAAGCGTTGGCCGTCAGGGCGATGATAGGCAGATCAGGGAATTTCTCCTTAATGGCCTTCGTGGCCTCCAATCCGTCCATAATAGGCATCTTAATGTCCATCAGCACGATATCATAGGTATTCTTCTCGGCCATCTCAACAGCCTCCTGGCCGTTCTTGGCACGTTCAAACTGATAGTACTTCTTCAGGATGTACGTCATCAGGATGAAGTTACTGTCATTGTCTTCTGCAATCAAAATCTTTTTCATATTTCAATTCTTTTAATTTTCTACTTTTTTACCTTTTCACTTTTTCCCCAGTCTGTCTTTCCACATCTTGCTCATATCCTCGAGCGTCTTACCCTTGGTCTCAGGCACGAGGCGCCAGACGAACAGGGCTGCTACCACGCAGATGATGCCATAGAGACCGTATGTGAACCAGTGTCCGAAGTCATCACCCTCTGTCAGGTGCATGTTGAACATCGGCACAAACGACGAGCTGACGATGAAGTTAGAAATCCACTGGAAGGCGACGGCGATGGCAACGGCAGCACCACGGATGGTGTTGGGGAACACCTCGGCGATGAGCACCCAAGTGATGGGACCCCATGAGAACATGAACGAAGCCGAATAAATCAACAACGAGGCGGCTGTAACCAATGCAAGACTGTCGTTTCCGAAGGTCACTGCCACACCGAAGGCACCGAGGGCCATACCTAACGAACCACTAATGAGCAACGGCTTGCGGCCCCACTTCTCGACCGTGAACACAGCCACAAGCGTGAACGAGATATTAATGATACCCATGAAGACCGTCAGCATCATCGGGTCGTCCATACCCATGTCGCCGAAGATACGCGGAGCATAGTAGAGCACGGCGTTGATACCCACTGCCTGCTGGAACACTGAGAGCATGATGCCGATGAAGATACACATCGCACCATAGGTCATCAGTTTCTCCGTCTTCACCACCATCGTGTCCTTGATATCCTGCAGAATCTGCTGGGCCTTCAGCGAGCCGTTGATCTTGGCGAGGATACCCTCGGCCTTCTTGTCTTGACCGATGCTCACGAGGTAACGCGGTGTTTCAGGCACGAAGCAGATGAGCAGGGCAAAGAGTCCTGCGGGAACAGCCTCACTACCGAACATATAACGCCAGCCCGTGGTCACCGTCCACTGGGCAGCGGGGTTGATGGCTGCCAGACCCCTGCCCATCTCCTCCACGAGCGGCTGAATGTGGTCGCCCAGGATGAAGAAGTTCACGAAGTACACCACCAGCTGACCGAAGATAATGGCGAACTGGTTCCACGACACGAGCATACCACGGATGTTCGAGGGAGCCACCTCACCGATATACATCGGGCAGATGGCAGAAGCCAGACCCACGCCGATACCACCAATCACACGGTAGATGTTAAACATAATGAGCAGTGAGTAGGTCGGTGTGCCGTGCTCGAAGAACAGGAACTCGGGCTCCATCGAGCCAAGTGCTGAGATAAAGAACAGCAGGCCGGCAATGATCAGCGACTTCTTACGGCCAAGGTTCGTGGCGAGCAGGCCGGAGATGGCCGAACCGATGATACATCCGATGAGCGCCGATGCCGACGTGAAGCCGTGCCAGCCGTCGGTATAGGCGAAGTCCTTAGCTTCCATGAAGAATGCTTGCAGACCTTTCTCTGCACCAGAGATGACAGCGGTGTCGTAACCGAACAGCAGACCGCCCAACACGGCGACCATCACAATTGAAATGAGGTAGGCTTTGCTACCTTGTTCTGTTTGATTTACCATAATGTTTAGTTTTTTTATTTACGTTTTATTTCACTTTTCACTTTTTTACCTTTTTAATTTTTTAATCTTTTAATTTTTTACTTTTAATGGCAGTCCGAGGGTAAAGCTCGTGCCGGCCTCCGACGTGCTGTCCAGTCGCAGGACACCGCCCAGCCTTTCTGCCGTTTCATGACAATAGGCCAGACCGAGGCCTAAGCCTTCCTTGAACTCATCGACCTTCACGAACCTCTCGAAGATAGTGCTGATCTTGTCTTCTGGGATGCCACAGCCCGTGTCTTCAATAGTGAACCACATCATCAGTCCGTCGTTCCTCAGCGTCAACTTGATCGTTCCCTTCTCCGTGAACTTCACTGAGTTCTCCAGGATATTGCCCAACATCTGCAACAGACTGTCGCTGTTGGTACAGAGGGTGGTGCCTTTGTCATGTGTCAGGTCTTCCAGTTCCACCTTGACCCTATCCGCATCCACAGGCGGCATCTCCTGCAACGCCTTATGGCAGATGTCGAGGGCATCGGTATCCTCCACCTCCTTCAACAGGTCCTTCGTGTTCTGGTTGGCCAGGGCAAGCATCTTGTTCACCAGCGAGGTGATCTGCCTCGTGCTCGTACCGATGGTCTCGGCTATCTCGTGACGCTCCTCAGGCTCGAAAGTGTTCTCCTCGTCGGTGAGCACCTGCGTGAAACCGTTGATGATGTTCAGCGGCGTCCTTATCTCATGGCTCACGTTACGGATGAACTGTGTCTTCATCTCGTCTGCCCTCGTCACCTTACGGTTAGCCTCCCTCAGCTCTTCGTTCTTCGCCAGTAGTCTTTTCCTGGAGCGGCGGCGTATCAGGATATTACGGGTCATAAGGATGATGGCCAGGATGGCCAGACCGATGGTAATGGCCAGGATGATATTCATCAGTCTCGACATCTTCTGCTGGTAAGTCATCAACTGTTTCTCGTGCTCCATCTGACTGATGTTCTCTGCCATCATCGTACCCCTGATCGAGTCGTTCAGCAGCAGTAACTGGTGCTGCGTGTCGAAAGCCTTATCCATCTCTCCACCATATTGATAGAGATCGCACTTGATGAGATAGCGCTCCTTCAGGCTCTTGATGCTGTCGGTGATTTTCAGGGCTTCCTGCAAGTGGCCGTCGATAGCATGATGATAGATCTCGGCATACGTCATGAAGATACCAGTATAGCCTTCCGGTTCACCTCCATGAGCCTCCATGGCCTTGTCGTACCAGAAACGGCAGTTATCGTAATCCCCCTTCTTGAAACAGATAATCGACTTCATGGCGTAGGCGCCTCCCAGTCTTTTCTGATAGACCGACCACTGCTGATGTTCATTCAACACCTGAATACCCTCATCCACCCACTGCAACGACTGATCCGGGTCAGTAGTCAGCGTCAGGTGTGCCAATGCCATATAGAGGGAGATCAGCGTCGACTCCTCATAGCGCGTACCCTTGACAAGCCTGATGGCCTCCTTCAGTTCATTGATGGCGCCAGACACATTGCCACAGACATTATACACCTGTCCCATCATCATCGGCCCCATATACTGTTCCTCCTGACCACCCTTTCCGGTCTCCAGGTCCTCTTTCAACACCGCGGCGATGTGGTACGCATCAGAGATATTCATCCTGTCCAGGTTGAACGCCACGCCGCACATCCACGCATTGTAGTGGCCTTCGTAGTCGCCCTCGTCATCAGCATGGTTCTGGAATTTCACCGCAGCCAGATACACTTTTTCCGGGTCGTTGCCAGTCGCGGCAGCCCACATCTCAGCCTGCAACCGGTGATGTTCGGCCGTGTCCTTACACTGAGGGGTCTGTGCCGACAACGGCAACACCATCGCCATAACGATGACGGAGAGCAACGTTCTTATCCTATGGTTGATCTTCATTTCTTCCGGTTTTAGGAAACTGCTGCAAAAATAGGCATTTTCCTTGAAACCACCAAACTTTTTCGACTGAATACGTTAAAAAAATAAAGAATGTTGCAAAATGTCGCATATTTTTTGTAATTTTGTGCCCAATAAGACAAATCACATACTACTATATAATAAAAAAGATGAGAAAACTGACAACACTCTTCCTGTTCGCAGTCAGCCTCGTGGCGACGGCACAGACGCACGTCATGGACGTGAACACCAACAAACTTGGGGCACCCGTGCAGCCCACGATGTACGGTATCTTCTTCGAGGATATCAACTACGCTGCCGACGGCGGCCTCTATGCCGAGATGGTGAAGAATCGCTCGTTCGAGTTCCCCCAGCACCTCATGGGCTGGCGCGCCTTCGGCAACTTCGACGTGGAGGACGAGGGTGGTCCCTTCGACCGCAATCCCCACTACGTCCGTCTGAAGTACTCCGGCCACAGCGACAAGTTCACTGGCCTGGAGAACGAAGGTTTCTTCGGCATCGGCGTTATGAAGGACAAGACCTACCGCTTCTCCCTCTGGGCCCGTTGTCCTGAGGGCGGCAAGAGCACCCTCGAGGTAAGCTTCGTCGACAACGCCACGATGGGTGAAGACCAGCGCTTCGCCACCATCAACGTCGAGATCAGCGGCAAGGAGTGGAAGAAGTATACTGCCACCCTGACCTCGCCACGCACCGACCCGAAGGCTGCCCTCCGCCTCTTCCTTATGGGCGACAAGGCCACGACCGACGTGGAGCATATCTCCCTCTTCCCCACCGACACGTGGAAAGGCCGTGAGAACGGCATGCGTCGCGACCTGGCTCAGGCCCTCTGCGACATGCACCCTGGCGTGTTCCGTTTCCCTGGCGGTTGTATCGTCGAGGGTACCGACCTCGAGTCGCGCTACCAGTGGAAGAACAGCGTGGGACCCGTGGAGAACCGTCCCCTGAACGAGAACCGCTGGCACTACACCTTCGGCCACCGCTTCTATCCCGACTACTTCCAGTCCTACGGTCTCGGCTTCTTCGAGTTCTTCCAGCTCTGTGAGGACTTCGGTTCCGAGCCCCTGCCCGTCATCTCCTGCGGACTCGCCTGCCAGTTCCAGAACCCCGATCCCACGAAGAAAGGCGTACACGTAGCTGTCGATGACCTCGACGACTATATCCAGGATGCCCTCGACCTCGTGGAGTTCGCCAACGGTCCAGTCAGCAGCAAGTGGGGCAAGGTGCGTGCCGACATGGGCCATCCCGAACCCTTCAACCTGAAATACCTCGGTGTGGGTAACGAGCAGTGGGACTACGACGAGGCCCACGGCAACTACGGTCCTGTGTTCACCGAACGCCTGAAGAAATTCTCCGACGCCATCCGCGCCAAATATCCTACCCTCAAGCTCATCGGCACCACAGGCCCCAACTCCGAAGGCTGGGACTTCGACCTGCTGCAACCTCGCATGAAGCAGCTCAAGGTGGATCTCTACGACGAGCACTATTACCGCAACGAGGAGTGGTTCCGCAGCCACGGACTGCGCTACGACACCTACGACCGCAAGGGTCCCCGTGTCTTTGCCGGCGAATATGCCTGCCACGGAGCCAACGGCAAGAAGTGGAACCACTTTGAGACCTCGCTCTATGAGGCTGCCCACATGACGGGCATCGAGCGCAATGCCGACATCGTCCACATGGCTACTTACGCTCCCCTCTTCGCCCACGTCGAGGGCTGGCAGTGGCGTCCCGATGCCATCTGGTTCGACAATCTTCGCTCGTTCCGTTCCGTCAGCTACTACGTCCAGCAGCTCTTCGCCATGAACAAGGGCACCAACGTGCTCTCGCTCACCATGCAGAAGCAGCCCGTCGCCGGACAGCCCGGACAGGACGGTCTCTTCGCCTCCAGCGTCTATGACAGCCAGACGGGCGAGGTCATCATCAAGGTGGTCAACACCTCCAACGCCCCCCAGCCCATCACGCTGAATCTCCAGGGAGTCAACGGCGCCACCGAGGCACAGACCATCACCCTCCACAGCAACAACATGGACGGTGAGAACACCCTCGACCGCCCCGACCTCATCATCCCCGTCTCTGGCTCCATCGCCGTCACCCCGGGCAAGAAATCCTCTACCCTCATCGACGAGCTCGGCCCCAAGACCTTCCGCATCTACAAGGTTAAGAAATAAATAAGGGGGAGCCGATCGGGAGGGCACTGAAAAAGTCCTCCATTTGAAGAGGCGACCTTGATTATTCATTAAAAGCAGATTGCACATAGCCGTTAGATGCGGTTTTGCAATCTGC
>ONCZ01000046.1 GCA_900316445.1 uncultured Prevotellaceae bacterium
GCTTCACGGGCTGTCCCTGTGCGAGCAGCTCGCTCATGCACTCAACCACCTGACCCAGTACCAGCACACACATCTGATAGTCGGCGATCTTGCCGTGACCGGTCATGTGCTTGGCGAATCCCTTCAGGTTAAGGGGTTCTTTTGAATCTACCTCGGCGAACCACTTGCCGAATGCGGTGCTGTCGTCGTTCGTGTTCTGACGCAGGTTAATCACCATAGGAATGTTTGATCTTGCCATTTTTTGTTCCTTTCTCTTTTTTAGTTAAACATAAGCTTTGAAATTCTCTTTTGCAAATGCGGTGCTCGTGCCCTGTCGTTGGCGCCTTCGACTGCAGCCCTCGCCCCTTCTTTGCTACTGCAAAGTTAGCTATTTTTTTTGAAATACGCAAGCATTTCTTTCTTTGTAAACGCCTTTTATTGCCTTATTCAGAATTATTCCGCATTATACCAAATTATTTGCTCTTTTTACTTGCATATATCGCAGGTTTTTTGTACCTTTGCACTAACAAACAACTATTAGTGAACAAAATTATTCTAATTATTCATATTTATTTCCTAAACAAAACCATTATGCAACAAAACCAGTGTTTAACTATGGGGCGAACGCAGTTGGCCCAAATGTATTTCCCCTTCATTCAACCCAAGTCTGCCTGGGAGAAACTAAGGGCGCTTCTCCTTGAAGATCCTGCCCTTGAACACCTTACGAAGTTGAAACGTCGCACTTTCCTTCCAGCCGAAGTAAACATTATTTACCAACACCTCGGGCAGCCATGAGCTGCCTTTTTTAGGCCGTTTTCGCCCGTTTGACTTTACATAGACCAAACTCCGACTTTACCGCCTTCAAACTCCCATTTTCCTTAGCCCAAACCTTCTGTTTGCCCTATCCCATTCCCACACTTTCACTTTCAAACTTTCAATTGTCATTTTCTTTCCTACCAATATTTCACTATTAAATTATATATATTATATATTATATTATAATATAATATATAATATATATAATTATTGAAAGGAACACGAAGCACATTTTACTTTTCCATTTGAAAGTTTGAAAGTGAAAGTCGAAACCCCAGACACCCTGTTATTTCATCTTTTTTCTCAAAAATCTTCCTTAGTTTTCGCTCAGAAGGGATGTCACTTTTGTGATATTTTGCAACCTGTGCCTTGATTATTCACACCTTCACATATCCCAAGGATTTCAACGGCGAAGACTATTTCGAGGATTGTTTTGGCATCATCGCCGATCAGGATGTCAAAGTCGAGACCGTCAAGCTCAAAGTGACTGCAGCACAGTCCAACTATCTGCGCAGCCTCACCCTGCATCAGACCCAGAGGGAGATCAAGCGTACTGACGAATACAGCATCTTTACCGTCCGTCTGCGTCCCACCTTCGATTTCCAGCAGGAGATTCTTTCGATGGGTAGCGATGTGGAGGTGCTGGCTCCTGATTGGTTCAGAAAGGATACGGCTGATAAGGTCAAGGCCATGTGGGACAAATACAGGAATAAATGCGAGTAATGCAAGTATCGGCTCAAAATTTAGTGTCGTAGAATCGTTTTTCAGCTCAAAATGGGCCGATAATTGGAAAAATATTATTAACTTTGCACCGATTATAAGTTCAAAGTTATAATATGAAACCGGCTATCATTGAAGATAAAATATTTGAATTTGAACCGTTTGAAGAAGACGGCTCTGTGTTGATGGTAGCGGAGACCCCATGGAGAGGTATGGCTGATGAGTTGCAGGAGCTACACTATCTGAAAGGTGCCAAGTTTATTAACCAACTGAAACTAATAATTTACTATGGTGAGTTCCATCTTGTAGAAGGCGAAACCAACATTTACAGTGCCATTAGCGAACAAAGTGACGACTTCGACAACCTGATCAACGCAGCGCGCAAGGCTGTAGAGCATGGCTATCGCGTCTATATACTGCCTAATCCGAGGAGTTGTCGAACTGCCGATTTCATATTTGAAAAGAAAGGCATCCTCGGACTCTATGATTTGAAGACCGTCTATGGAAAAGGTTCTGTAGGGACCCAATTGCTTGATTCCATTGGGCAGACGAACCGCATTCTTCTTAATATGACATCAGATTATAATCCACGTGCTCTTGCAAAAGATATCAAGCGCTATTTCGAACGGAATGGTAATGCCATAGAAGTACTGATTATGAAAGGAACACGCACAATTTCCGTTATTAGGGAGGACACGTTAGGTAAGTCATTCGTTAGAAACTTCATGATGAAATACAGACAAAAATAAAGAGCCAGCATAAAATGGCGGCTCTTTAAAATGGGCAGTATCGATAAAGCCTTACCCCTCGCGGGATTCTACCCGGATAGTCAAAACTATATTTGACGCTGCAAAGATACGAATAAGCGAGCAAACTTCCAAATAAATTAAGATTTATTTTGAGTTTCGAGCGAAAGTATCTTCGAGATATGTCTCAAAGATACGAATTATTCCGTTATCTTCCATTACTAGTCGCTGGGACAGATTCTACTTGGGTATGACGGCTCCTATGACTCAGAATCTGTCCCCACGGCTACTGTCACCACGGCTTCCAAAATTTCATGGTGAAGACATGATTTTGCATGTTTTTTGCCGAAATTTGTATTATATAATAGGTAATACAAGTAAAAAAACTGATTATCTGTGTTTTTATTCGGGAAAACTTTGTATCTTTGTGGCGTGTTTATAAATTCGATGACGTTATGACGGCAATTACAATCAACATCCCCAATCACGAGGTCAGCTTCTTTAAGAAAATGATTGCAAAGATGGGTTGGACGTACAGCGAGGCCGACGTGGTGCGCTCGGCTGCTACGCCTAAGGAGCAGGCGCTTGCCAAGGTTGATCATGCCTTTGGGCAGTTACGCCAGATGAAGGACGGCCAGCTCCAAGGTGTCAATGCGGAGGATTTGCTCAATGAACTGTAAGATTGACACCACGCCTGACTTCGCCCACGACCTGAAACAGTTGGCGAAGCGCTATCCCTCGATGAAGGACGACTATCGTGACTTCCTCGATGCCTTACGCAAGTCACCGCTCATGGGCGAACCGTTGGGCAAGCATCTTCGCAAGGTGCGTTTCCCCATTGCCTCGAAAGCCAAGGGCAAGAGCGGTGGCGCGAGGGTCATTACCCACACCGTGCTTGTCGAGAGCGATGGTGCCGACATTACACTCGTCACCATCTACGATAAGTCCGACCAAGCCAACATCTCCAACCGCGAGTTGCGGAAACTGATGAAGAAGAACGGACTCGAATAACCACAGAACATTAAAACCATTTGGCAGAAGGTGCCACCTTTCTCATAGAAGCTAGGCACTTTTCTTGGACTTTGGACTAACCTTTCTTGGAGTCTGAAGGAATCTTGAGCTTCATTTCATACACTCAGACGGTGATTTCATACAACTGAAATGAAAAATTCTTCCCAATTTCTTGCAAATTTCAGAAATTATTCTTAACTTTGCCCCTGTCTCACGCTGATGATGCGCTGCAAGGTCGTCGGATGGGTGGGATGACATACTGAAAAAAGGCGTTTGCTAAGCGCTTTGACTTTGACTCTGTAGAACTTCGCAACCTCTAAAGAAATGTCAGAATCAAACGCAACGGCAAATGCCCCGTGGGATGAATATATTAAATAAGGTATATATCATTCAGCGTGGGGCGTTTGCGTTGCTCGTTTCGACATTTCGGGCAATGCGAAGGCCTTACAGAGTGGAGCGAGCGACGAAGCATCGGCTCCACGTTCTTTTTATGTGTGTCTGAACCTAAATACAATTAACCTCTGCAAAGGTAGCCAAGCGGAATTATTGAACTAAAGTAACATGATTAGGAACAGGCTGTTATTTCTTTTGTTTTTTGCTTTTTGTATAACTATTGCAAAAGCTCAAATTAGTACCTGCCCATACTATAATGGCTATTGGGGAAAATGGAAAAGTCATACGACAAGATATATGTATTCATCTCCATCTTACTATTATGGACTATTTGGGGGTTATTCAGGATTCATTATATACAACAAATCCGATCATCCTTCGAAATATATTTTCAAATTTAATATAAATTCATATGTGACTCCAGACAAAAAAACAATAAAATTACACTACAAAAATAATATGTGGTATGAATACTCAGGAACAGTTGAATATTATGTTACAGAAAAGTATCCTACTATTCTTGATATATTAAAAGCATTCGATTTCCCTTATTTTAACTATGATTCTGGTAGTGATGGAAATCCTTGTGTTAAGAGAACCGCAAGAGCAACAATCAAAATAGCTCCTTATAAAGATCATCCAAAATGTTATAACATATACTTTGATAATATCGGAGTTGGTATAGATTTAGATGAGGGACTATATTTCAAAAATTGAGAAATTGTATGAAAAAAGATGATAATGTAATATCTCGACGTGGGTTCTTCAAAAAAGCAGCAGGAATGGTATTACCTATGTTTGGTGCTGTAGTAGCTTCAAATATACCTTTTGTTTCCTCTGCTTCCGAGAAAACACCACAGTATTGCAATGGTAATTGTACCGGATTGTGCACATCTTGTTCTGGTGGTTGCAAAGGTGCATGCAAAGGTTGTCAAGGCAGTTGTGAGAATGGATGCACAACAACATGTGCTAATGGATGTGATAAAGCATGTGCGACAGGATGCGGAAACGGTTGTGCGAACACATGTATAACAGGTTGTACGGGGCAATGTGATCTATCATGTGGTATTGGATGTGTTACAGGATGTCAAGGTGGTTGCCAATCAACTTGTACCGGTGGATGTGGTAGCAGTTGTTCTGGCAATTGTCGCGGAGAATGTTATGGCACATGTAGTGGGTCATGCGGCTTCGGTTGCTCAGGTGGTTGTTCTGGTGGTTCTATGTTTTCTGTTTATCGTTAATTGAATAATTATGGAGAGTGATATTTCCAAATTCAAAGCTACAAAAGAAAAAGAAGAAGCATTGACTCGCAGGAGTTTTTTTAAGAAAGCTGCTGGCATGATTCTTCCCATGATAGGTATGATTGCGGGTTCGAGCCTTCCTAGATTTATGAATGCTACTAATGCAAATAAGCCCCCATCCACTCCTATGAATTGCGGAGGTAGCTGCTCTGGCAGTTGTTCTGGAGACTGTTCTGGGTCATGTGATTCTGGTTGCTCTGGCAGATGTGGTTACGCATGTAGTGGTTCTTGCTCTGATTCTTGTGGACGCGGATGTAGTTCTGGGTGTAGAGGACATTGCCAAGGGACATGTACTGCCCAATGTCGTGATGGCTGCACAAGCTGTAAAGGTACATGTTATAAGTTATGCGCTAATGATTGCTATCAAAATTGTAAAAATAAGTGTGATTTAATTTGCAGCTATGGATGTGATAGTACTTGTGGTAACAATTGTAAGAGCAGTTGTGATAATACCTGCAAATTATCATGTTATAAAGAGTGTGCTGTTGGATGTGAATCAGGTTGCCATTACACTTGTTCAAGAACATGCAAAAATGCATGTACAAGTATGAGTCTTTTAGATGGGCTCTAAACAATTCTTCAGCATAGTGATAGAGCAATTGTCGGATAGATATGCAAATATTCGTTTTTTAATTGGAATGAAAGAAAATAGTGATCAATGGAAAGGTGGAATAGCGAAGAATATAACATTCATCGTTACTAAGGATTGTCAATTAGCTTGTAAATATTGCTATCTCGTAGGAAAGAATTCCAAAGAGCGGATGACATTTGAGATAGCAAAACTGGCAGTAGACTATATACTCAGTCATGAAGATGACTTCAAGGAAGAAAGTGTTATATGGGACTTTATTGGAGGAGAACCATTCCTTGAAATAGACCTAATAGATAAAATCTGTGACTATCTGAAAATAGAAATGTTTCGTAGAAATCACCATTGGTTCAATTCCTATCGTTTCTCATTCTCTACAAATGGCCTAAATTATCACACAGAAAAAGTACAGAACTTCATACAAAAGAACAAAGAGCATATAAGTATCGGCATTACTATAGACGGAACAAGGCAAAAACATGATTTGAATCGTGTTTACAAAAAAGGCGATGATGAGAAAGAACGTGGCTCATATGACGATGTGGTGAAAAACATCCCCCTTTGGCTTAAACAATTCCCTCATGCAAATACTAAGGTAACGATTAGTTCTGCTGATATACCATACATCAAAGAGAGTGTACTTCACCTCTTCTATCTTGGAATACATGAAGTCAATATCAATTGTGTTTTCGAAGACGTATGGAAAGAAGGGGATGACAAATTGTTTGAGCAACAACTACTGGATCTTGCAGATGCAATTATCGATAATGGAATCTATAATGATAACGTCTGTTCGTTCTTTTCTGAGATGATAGGCAAACCTCTTGATATTAAAAGAGATAATCAGAATTGGTGTGGCGCTGGCATGATGTTGGCTGTTGATGCAGCAGGCAATTTCTATCCCTGTACTCGTTTCGCAAGTTACTCTTTGCGAAGCAAGAAACCAATCATAATAGGAAATGTATATCGTGGAATAGATAAAGATCTTCTGCGCCCATTCCTCACACTTGACCGTAAAACACAGTCTCCGCAAAAGTGTTTAGAGTGCGAAGTGGCAAGTGGATGCGCTTGGTGTCAAGGCGAAAACTATGATGCAGCCAAATCGAATACTATCTACGAACGTTCAACTGCCATTTGTCTGATGCATAAAGCACGCGTCAGAGCCAATAACTATTATTGGAATAAGCTGTATCGCAAGTTGGAGTTGGAAGGAGAACGTGAAGAGTTTGAGAAGAACAAAAAAGAAGTCAAACAAGAAATCTGCTGAAACCATGTTACAATACCTAATAATACTATTAGATGAGAGTTCGACATCATATTGCCATTACGATGTCCCAAAGAACAGAGGGAAAAGACTGATAGATATTGATTACCTCAAAAGAGGTGTTCGGTTTGCTATGATGGAGAATCTAATGATACAATTTGTCTATCCCCAGGAAGATCTTCCATCAGATTATGTTGACGTGATTAATTCTATTGACCATATAGATATTAAACCCTTCGTTGATGGAAAGAATATTGATTCAGATGTTGTAGTCTTTAATGAAATGCCTTTGAATCTTTTAGAGGAAAGTTATCCTACAACAATATTTCGATTAACATTTCAAGAGTTTTTCGATTTTCATCATTATCTTGCCAAAGAGGTATTCCGGTGTGTCAAAAGACTTAATATCGTGATTAGAAGGATAGACCCAATACAGGCGTGGCCTTTAGATAGGTACAAGAAGAAACTGGAAGAAATATCTGAATGGATAGAAGAAGAATACATAAAGGGAAATGCTCCCCAATGGAATATTTTGACAGACAGAATGATGCTGTCGAAGATGAATAATTGTGGCGCTGGTGATACAACAATAACTTTAGGCCCTAATGGTAAGTTCTACATTTGTCCAGCCTTCTATTATAAGGACACGGATGACTCTGTAGGAGATTTGCATACAGGGTTAAACATACCGAACCAACAATTGTATAAACTTGAGTATGCGCCAATATGTCGTCATTGCGATGCCTATCAATGTAGAAGATGTATTTGGTTAAACCGTAGAATGACTTTGGAAGTAAATACTCCAAGCCATGAGCAATGTGTAGCATCCCATCATGAGCGTAATGCATCAAGAAGGATATTACAGGGCATACGAAAGCATGGTAACTTCATGCCAGAATATTACGATATCAAAGAAATTGATTATTTAGACCCCTTTAATAACAGAGAAAAATGGCAACAAGAAGATTAGTAGGTCGGGTGACACCTGAAGAGCGTAATGAAATTCAGACACTCTTTGAACGTCGCAACGGTTTGAATGAATTAGCTAAAATTCTCACCAGTAATAACACAGAACTCTATGAGAAGTTGGTTAAGGACATGGGAGAGACAAGCACAAAATTTCAATCATGGTGGAATCGCATGTCCCAAAAATACCAATGGGAAAGTACTGAAAACGGGAATTGGGAGATAAATTTTGATACATGTGAGGTTTTCCTTATGTAATTATCGATGACTTTTTTATTTGGAGTCAAATACATTTAATGATAAATAACAATGGAAAAAAAGGAAATATCTATCGGGCGGTCAATATCATGCGACATCAGTCTGGGTGAGAGTGCTGATTATGCAAGTTCATACCATGGGACAATCTTTTGGAATGGAACTCAGCTCATGTATAAGGACATGAGTACTAATGGTACAATTATTAACAATAATGTGTTTCATAACAAGATAGTTCCAATAAATCATGGCGATACGATATTGATTGCTGGCAAATATCAAATTAGTTGGGGACAAATAGATTCTCTTTTATCCTCATCCAGTAATACTTTTCAACAGACTAAAGTTTTAAATTCAAATAATATGGCATATTGTAATAACTGTGGCACACCAGTAAATAGCGGGTCAAGCTATTGTCCTAATTGTGGCAATCCTATAGGTGCTAATGCAAATTCTGCAAATAATAACCCGTATCAACAGTCTCCACAGCAGCATGCATATCAACAGCCTCAACAACGGCCATTCAAACCAAGTTCTAATATGGTTTGGGCTATTCTTACCACAATCTTTTGTTGTTTGCCAACAGGTATTTATGCTATCATATTAGCAAGTAAAGTTGATAGCTTATATTATGCAGGAAGATATGACGAGGCGGAAGAGGCTGCAAATGGTGCAAAAAAATGGTCGATTATTGGTGGTGTTATAGCCATTATTGGATGGTTAATATATGTCATTTTTGTTATATTGTTGGCTGTAGGTGCCGCTGCTTCATACTAATATCCACAAATACCAGAGGTCTGTCGTGTCTTAGTTAGTATTATGTGAGGATCCATTTTGAACAATATTGAGAAGTAAGATGGTAAAACAGTGGGATTATTACAAGTATACAATATTAACTGCTATTATTGTATTTCTCGGGGTAGCATACTATTATATAGACCCAAAGAGATACCAACTAATACCCAAGTGTCCTGTTAAACTACTTACTAATCTTGATTGCCCAGGTTGTGGCTTCCAACGTGCATTGCACGCAACCTTTCACGGGAATTTTGAAGAAGCCGTTGGCTATAATCTATTTCTTTTAGTTGCAATTCCTATAATATGTATTTGGTGTTTCAATGGTCTTCTCATTGAAAACATGTCGAATTATCATAGAAAAGTAATATTGATACACCTAAACAAGTGGATGATTTACTTTTATATTGCATGTTATATACTTTGGTTTATAATAAGAAATGTGTAAATCGGCAATGTGATTCTGAAAAATCTCTCTGAGAAGAAGGAAGCCTTCATTTCGTACAGCAATCGAGGTATTTCGTACAAGCAGAGTTTATATGTAAGCCAAAATCCAAATAGATAATGTAACTTTGCACCACAATAATATAATAAGGTGATGGGCAGCAGGGTACTGATCATATCGAACGCAAACGAACTGGTGAGGGTGAAGCCGGAGCGGGTGGTGTATGTCAAATCAGATGGTAACTACTCGACAATGGTGCTGCACGACAAGACGGAGCATGTGTTCACAATGAATCTGGCCCACTGTCAGGAACTGATAGAAAAGCAGCTTGGCAAGGAGGCTGAGACATTCATCCGCATAGGCAAGCAGCTGATCATCAATCGTGAGTATATCTTCAAGATCAACGTGAACAGCCAGACTCTGATCATGTCGGATATGGCACTGAATCAGGCTTTTTCGCTCCAGGCATCGAAAGAGGCCCTGAAGCAGCTGAAAGCATATATGGAATCTAAAGCGGGGAAGGAGGAGAAATTATGATAGATGATGAATTGCAAGTGCTGGGGAAGCCACGCAAAATGGGTAAGCGGGAGAAATGGAGAGTTGCCATCATTGCTTTCTCGTTATTAGCCGTAATCGTTGCATTAGGGATTGCAGGCCATTATTTGATTGCTAATGAGCATGAAGAACTGCCCACAAAGAATCCTGGTGATTCTACCATAGTACCAGAACTGCAAGAGAGCGCGGACTCATTGTTGAATTGCTGGCTCGATAGTATTAACGGGACACAGGGGCAGGTGATCGTGATGGAGGTGCAGACAGGTGAGATACTGGCAATGGTTGGATTGGAGCGTAACTTTGAAGGTAAGTTCCAACCATGTAAGAACTTTGCCTATCAACAGGAATTAGGATCGCTGACAAAGACGGCATCGTTGCTTGCTGCACTGGAAACAGGTGAAGTGAGGTTGAATGATGTCGTAGATGTGGGTAAAGGAATATATAAGGTCGATGAAGAACGACAGATGATGGACCATAATTGGCGTAGAGGTGGTTATGGGGAGATCACACTCGACAAGGCTTTGGAGGTCAGTTCCAATATCGGCATCGGGAAAGCTGTCGTCAAAGCTTTTGGCAGTAATCAGCAAGGATTCTTCGATATGCTGAATAAGATGAGTTTTGGCCAACCAGAGCAAATTGACGGGATTGACGGATTGAAGCCCACCATTTACTCCTCACCGAAGGATTCTGACTGGGTTAACAGAAGAATATGGTGGAGTGCTATCGGCTATGAACGACTCATTGCTCCTATCCAGATGCTGACTTTCTATAATGCCATTGCCAATGACGGTAAGATGGTGAAGCCTATGTTGAAGGTAGGCGAAGTGGAGGTTATCAATCCTCAGATTGCCAGCACGAAGAATATTAAGTTGATGCAAGAAACCTTAGAGCATGTGGTAAGCCGAGGTCTTGGAAGGAAGGCTGGCACACCATTAATTCTTGTTGCAGGAAAGACTGGGACATCACAGGTCAATGAATATTATGAAGGTGAGGCGTCTGTGAGTGAATACCAATTAGCATTCTGTGGTTATTTCCCTGCAGATGCTCCTAAATACAGTATGATAGTCAGCATGAACAAACTGGGGCTCCCTGCCAGTGGCGGTGGTATGGCCGGTGCCTTGTTCCACGATATATCAGAATGGATGATCACTCATAATATGCCTTCTGTAATTATGATAGACGAAGAAAAGAATGATACCATCAAAATTACCGGAGAGAATCTTCATTCGATTATAGAATCATTGGAATAGTAAAGACGATGGATACAAGATCCACCTCGGAGAACCTGTCAAGTAGGGGGTACATTAGCTTTGTCAACATCTTATTGTATGGAAGAAAAGGACAAGAAACTGGCATTGTGGAAAGAGGCAATCCCGAGAATGAACGAGGAGGATCTGGAGTTTCTTCTCGACTTCTCAGAATGTTTCGATCCGAAGCTGATTAAAATGGCGAAGGCTAGATATAAGAAGATAACAGAGCCTTCAGAAGACGAGGATGTGCATGAGGTGGTGGAAGAAACCATTAAAGATGCAGTCTTGAGAATCCTAGGCGAGCTGAATTGCCATTATGATATTGATGATGACGGGGATATCGTTTTTCAATTTCAAGATGAAGAATTCTTCATAACTGCAGACGATGAAGGACCATTTATCGACATCTGGGAATATAATTGGATGCAGGTTAGTCTGAACGATATTGACAGAGTGTCTCAATTACGTAGCGCCATCAACGAGGTAAACTTTGATGGCAGCATATCTACCACATTCTTTGTGAGCGAAGATAAGCACGAAATACAGGTGAATTGTGGAACCAATATCCTATTTGGTCCTTATGTTCCTAACCGTAAGGGCTATCTTGAATATATATTGAAAAGATTCTTTGATACACATCATCTTTTGGAAACTCGGATGCTTAAACAATATGAAAAGGAACATCTATCCGAAATATATAGCTGATGAACAAGATGGTGGATAAAAAATAGGTGTTGGAGAGGTTGCCCATGAAGATTATCTTTCTCGATTTTGACGGTGTGATGGATACGGCCTATTACGATCATGTCCTAAACAAAAACGGTTTACCAGGAAACGATTTGTTTGGAACCGTTTTTGATCCTAATTGTGTAAAGAATCTGAAACATATCATAGACCAGACAGGAGCTGATATCGTTGTGTCATCATCATGGAAATATCTAATGACCTATAGAGATTTTCTTGATATGTGGGAGTACAGGGGCTTGCCTGGCTTTGTAACGGATGTTACTCCAACTCCTTTAGTAAGACGGAATAGAGGTGACGAAATAGCTTGATGAAGATACGGCCGAAAGGGCGATATGGCTATTAAACTCAGATGAAAATCATACCAAGGGGTGTTGAGCAGTTACACAAATGAGGACAGGGCCTCTGTGTAAAGTACTTCACAAGGGTGAAGATGTTTATTGATTTAATATGATCGTCTCCTATATATAAATAAGGTGTAGAGACAGAGGGCGCTTTTGTTACATACCAAGTGCGGCTGTCTGCGGCTGTCTGCACTTTTTAAATGATTTATTGGGGCCAGGGGTGGTCTGATCGTTCTTTGACATAGTGACACAACAATGGAAGAAACGCAGGATTTCGTAAGAATTCTGCTAAAAAGTTTGGAACTTATGGGAAATTGATGTATATTTGCAGCAAAATTGGTGCAATTATGACAAAGAAACCATTCGAAGCTTATAAAAGTTCGTTGATAGAGGACATTCAACAGGCTACGGACTATGAGAGTCTGGAGTCCCGTCTTCTTGATGCCCAGATGGAGTTGGACAGCAAGGAAGAATGTGAAACGAATGAAGACGTGCTTGTGAAGATCCTTAAGTTCTGCCATGAACAGGTAAAGGCAGGAAAGACTTATTCACAAGAAGAGGCAGAACGTTTTTTAGATCAACGGCTTTATGAGTTTAGAAATAAAATGGTCGGGACCTGCGTTGCTGAGCCTCGCTGAAGTTCTGGAATATACCATTCTTGAACACGGAGAACGCCAAGCCTTGAAACTACGCAAACAGGTGATGAGCGCAGTCCGCCGTTTATCCACCACACCATATATTGCAGCTGTAGAACCCTATTCAGAGAAGGTCGGAGTAGAGTTGCGTGGATATCTTGTCATCCCTCGCATCAAGATTATCTATTCGATAGATGAGTCACATATTAATATAGAATACATTAAGAATACCTTCCTTTCTGACGAGACGATGTTAGACAGAATGGGTTACATCTTGTAAACTTATTCCACTTTTATTCTTCCAAACGTTCCAGAGAAACCTTTCTCTGGCATACCTTTGTTGTGTCACTATTGATAGAGTCTATTTGAAGGAAATATGAATGTGAGCTATATAAAAAGTAAGACATAGTTAGTATGAAAGTCTTAATTATTGGAAATGGTTTTGATTTGGACCTTGGTTTAAAAACAAGGTATTCAGACTTTGCGAAAAGTAAGGAATGGAATCAACTATATGCTTCAGATAGTTGGTCAGAAGGATCAATGGCTGCGGCTGTCTGCACTTTTTAAATGATTTATTGGGGCCAGGGGATATAAGTCCCAATCGGACAAAGGGTTATGAAAAACGGCTGTATGGATAATGGAATATGGATGTCAAGAATCCTGCCTTAAATAAATTTAATGGCCTGAAAAAGGGTGGGAAAAGATGATTGATTCTGAAAGATAATGCTTACTTTTGCAAGCAAATATCCTGATCTTTAAAAACTAATTCAACTTCGACCATCGTGGCGAAATTCATCGATATAACAACTCATGGCGGCAGCCGTGACGGGGGGCAAGACGGCTCTCCTTCTAAGGCCGTAGTGAGGGAGTATCTGATGGATATGCACCATATGTGTCTGGGAATGAAAGACTTGGAGGCGGCGATGCCGACATTGTACCTGATGGAGAAATGTCTGCGTAAGAACGGAATCAGAGACCCGGAACTGTTGAGCCTGCCATCCCTCGTGGAAGATTACTTCAGGAAGAAGAACGAACCGCAGCCCTCAACAAAAATTGATGGCTGCAATTTATTTTATGGGGATATTCCTGATGCGAGGTTTGTAGGACAGGATCACAAGATCGGGCAGTTGGTGATGGATAATCACGGTAATATTAACAATAAAGAAAAGGAACCAGAAGAATGACAGAAGAACAAAAATTGGCGTTCTTGGACAAGATGGTCAGGAACGGTGTGAACATCGGACAGTTGATCATGGATAACCATGGTACGATGGAGATCAGTAACAACATGGGTGGCAGTGGTGAGGAGAGGAAGCCCAAGGTGACGGAAGAGCATATCGCCAGGGCACTGATGGCGCTGAACGGCAAGGGTAAGCCCATCGACAGCCAGCGGGCATGGCTGGGAGCCTGCTGCCTGCTGGGATGGAAGTACGGATTTCCCAGGAACCTGAAGGACTGCTGCCAGCAGTTAGAGGGACTGGTGGACATGGGCGAAGTAGAGTTCGAGTGCAAGTACGACAGCATCCGCATGTATGGCAGTTGGAAGTTCGTCAAGGAGAAGTATGACGACTGGGAGGACTACACGCCGAGGGACGACGAGAGGGCCATGTTTGAGAAGAGCCTCTCGGTGGCACAATCCTTGGAGAAAGAGATACTGAAACAGGCTGAACTGGAGGTGTAGTTCACAATCAGTTTACAAAGAGTTCACAAAGAAATCACAAAACGCTACAGCAACCCTGTGGCGTTTTTTTTATGCCTAAATTTGCCGACGCAAACTTGCAACAAGGCGAAAGTCCGGACCGCCGTAAGCAGGGAGCGAGATAAAGTAAATTAAGGTATAAAGAATGAATCAGATTATTATCAAATTGAATGATTTCTCGGATGATGAGCAGCGCATCACCTCGAAGGAGATTGCAGAACTGACCGGTAAGGCCCACAACCACGTGATGCGTGACATCAGAAACATGGAGCCCGCCTGGGAGAAAGTACATCAGTCCAAATTTGGACGGATGCAAATCCGGGAGAAACTTCCCAACAACGGATACCGTTACATCACTGTCTATGCCCTGACGAAGCTGGAGTGCCTCTACATCGCCACGAAGTATAATGACGAGGCCCGTGCCAAGCTCGTACTGCGCTGGGCAGAGAAAGAGGGCATCACAGCCCAGGCCATGGAGCACGAGGTGCTGAGACTGGAGACGGAGAACGAGATCCTGAAGCGCAGCGACGAAATCCTGCGCGTGGAAATCTCTGAGGAGAACGCTCCTGCCACGGACTGCTTCACGAACACGGAGATGGCGAAGATGCTGCACGTGGACCGCAAGTGGCTGACCTCGATGCTGCGTCGTGAGGAGGTGCTCATCTGGACGGGTGACCGTTACGAGCTGCAGCCGCCGTACGACCTGATGGGACTGGAGATGTACCGTCATCATCAGGGCTACAGCCTGAGGGGCGAGCGCAAGAAGTGTGTCTATATGGTGTGGACACCGAAGGGCAAGGAGTTCCTGAAGGATCTCGTGGCCCGTGTGAAGAAGGAAGAGAAAGAACCGAAAAGACTGGCTTATGTTTATTAAAGGAGGAAAGACGATGAAGAAGTACATATTTGTTTTGAATGGCGTCGAGCTGTTGAAGAAGATCGCAGTCGACAAGAGAGCGGAGGGTGTTCTGTTTATCGACGAGAACACAGGGTGTCTAACTTTCAAGGCGTACAATCGCAAGAGCAAGAAACGCTGGCGTGACAAGATCATCCGCTATCTGGAACATGGCTGGGTGAAGGAGTCGGCAGAGCGCATCAAGGTCTACGAGAGCATCCCGAAGGTTATCGGCACAGCCCGGATGATGGGGACACTCGACAGGGAGATGCAGTCGGCGAAGGACGCGCTGATTGAACGACAGATCATCGACAATGTGTAAAATTAAAAAATCAGAAAATTAAAGAATTAAAAATTAAAGAACTATAATGGAAAACTTAGTAACAATCGTAGAGGTGGGCGCATACTCTGAGCGCCAGTATCAGAAACAGGACGGAACCACGAGAATGCGTTCTACATCACAGACCTGCAAACGCTTTAAAGACAACGGATTTAACGGATTAGACGGATTAAAGAATGATTAATTACCAAAAAGACGTTAAGAAGACCTCTGTCGCGAAATGCGGCAGAGGGGACTTCTGGAGAGAAGTGAAGAGCCAGAAGACGGAATGGCATATCAATGCCCGAAGAGCTGTCAAGGCAGCAGTAAAAGCTGACCTTGACGGAGAGGGCGCAGCTGCCATCCACACCTGGCTGCAGAATACGGACTACCAGAAGTTTTTGATCAGGAAGCCTAAGAAACTGAGTTCGAAAAAGGCCAAAGAGGCCTGGGCCAAGAAGAGCGACGAAGAGAAACTGCTGGCTTGGGCGGAGGAACTGAAGCAGGAACTGACAGCGTTTGTGTTCTGTTGTTATCTCTTTGATGAAGTCAAGCGCAAGAAGAAAAAGAAGGATGGTACGACCTATGAGGTCACGGAACGCCCACGACAGCTGAAGTACTGCCATCTCAACGGATTGGTGATGCTGGATATTGACCATGTAGAGAACCCCATGCAGATATGGTGGAAGCTGCGTGAGATGAAAGAACTGATGAATCGTGTGGCTCTGGTTCATATATCATGCTCAGGTGACGGTCTCCGTATCATCTTCACTGCCGATATCAAGACCGGCAATCTTGCGGACAATCAGATTGTTTTTGCACAGACTCTTGGATACAGGGCCGACAGTTCTTGTATCGACGCCACTCGCACATCTTTCTGTCCGAAGGAGGATGAGATCCTTTACATTAATGAGGAACTATTATTTGATTACTACAATGAAGCATTTGACAAGAAGTACACAGATGAGTACCGTAAGAAGAGAACTCAACCACTATTTCATCAGTTTTGTGCTGGGGATGAGGAAACGACAAGTGCCAGTAATAAAACGACAACTGGGATAAGACAACATTTAATGGCGACAATGTGTCGCCACAGGCAGAAGTTCTGCCTGAAAAAGAGTTGTCTATGTTGTCAAAGTTGTCGTCAATAAAATGGAGGGGCTATGATGTACAAAGTATTATTGATCAGCGTTATGCTGATAAACTGCCATGCGCAGAGGATTCCAATAGACACAAGGAGAGCCTTAAGCTCGCCACAGACCTCTTGCTTATGCTCGACGGCGACAAGAAACTGGTGCAAAGAATCGTGGAGACTCAGCCCTGGGTTAAGGAGATCATTGAGGAAAGAGATGAGAATGTGGCCCAGACGGTGGAGAGTGCAGCGGGGTGTGTCGCGGAGAAGGAAAAGAAGTATGCAAGCTCGCTGCCATCCAAGGCCATGCTTGAGGCGGTGAGGAAGGTCACAGGGAAAGACTATCGGGAGGTAGTAAAAAGCCTAGATCAGACCACCCCTGGCCCCTCCTACTCAGGAGGGGAAATAAATAGACTGTTGGATCAGTGGGGAGCAGAGATAGAGGAGATGTTTGAAGATTTCCCGGTGTTGAAGGATGTGTGTGCCGGACTGAAGCGCAGCCAGTATCCTGCTGCAGTGTTTGTGGCTGGCGGTACGGCGATGACGCTGATGACCAGATGTTGGTACAGGTTTTATCACAGGCCCCAGCAGGAGAGGCGCCTAAACTGCTCGCTGTTCATCATCGGACATCCGGCATCAAACAAGTCGATGGCTGATGACATCTATGAGATCCTGTCTGCACCTATCGCAGATGCTGACAAGCCAGGACTGTTAGCCCTGAACCGCTATAAAAAGGATACGAAGAAGAAGGCTGCCAACAAGGAGGGCAAGGACAAGCCACAGGGTATTATCCGCATCCATCCTGCAAGAACGAGCAACGGTCAGCTGATTCAGGACATGCTCAATGCCAAGGATATTGTGGAAGGCAAAGAGATCCAATTGCACATGCTGACGTTTGACACAGAGTTGGATAACTCGATCATGCTCCAGAGCGGAGGTTCATGGATCAACAAGCAGGCGATGGAACTGAAGGCTTTCCACAACGAGAAGGACGGTCAGATGTATCAGAACTCGGATTCGCCCGTCGATGAGTTCCGTGTGACCTGGAATTACATCTATACAGGCACACCGATAGCCTTGAAGAAGAAGGTGAACGAGAAGAACTTCGGTAGCGGCCTCTCCACCCGTCTCGCTGTGATTCCCATGCCGAAGACAAACTTTGAGATGATGGCGTTCGAGGAGCAGAAGGCTATTGACTGGCAGAGGCTGGAACGCATGAAGACCTGGGCCTTCAAACTCGACACCCGGTTTGGCGAACTGCCCTTGTGGCCATTGGTGAAGCGTCTCTATGACTGGACCAAAGACCGTATGGCGGATTGTGCTGAGGATGATTCGGAAGCTAACGAACTGATGTTGAAGCGTGTGCCATACCATGCCCTGAACTATGCTGCTCCTTTCATCGACATGCGCCACTTTGATCATCTTCATCTGGTGGGGAAGTATTGGGAAGGAACCTACGAAGTGGATGATACCGACTGGAAACTCTGCGAGCTGATAGCCCGTATCCAGTATGCCACCCAGCAGCATTTCTTCGGAGTATTGGCTGAGAAATACTTTGATGACATGAACGGCGATGTGCAGGTGACAGGAAGCCGGCATCGGCAGAAGTCCGTAGATGGCTACAACCGTCTGCCGGAAGAGTTCACAAAGGAAGATGTCATCCATTGCTTCGGCTACAAAGGCGACAGTTCTGCTTTCGTGAAGATCAAGCGCCTGATGGACAAAGGCCTGATAGAGAAATATGAGGAGACAGACAAGGATGGCTACGTATGTACGAAGTACCGCAAACTGAGTAAAATGGGGTTGTGACCTGACTTTCACTTTCATACTTTCAAACTTTCAAAAGGAAAATCAAAATGGAAAAAGTAGAAATCAACAAAACGATGCACCTCTCCGAGCACTTCAAGCTCGGGGAGGTTACGAAGAGCAAGCACACTGAGATCAATAACATTCCCAGCCATATTGCTATTGAGAACTTGAAAAGGGTTTGCGAGTGGTTAGAAGAACTGCGCAGACGGTATAACGAGCGATATGTATTTTCTAGGAATGAGGAGCGCTCGGTTTCCCCTCCTGAGTTAGGAGGGGTTAGGGGTGGTCTGAACAGTGGGATTTATAGCGCTTCTTCAGACCACCCCACCCATACGGGCACCCCTCCTAACTTAGGAGGGGAAATAGATACCGAAGAGCCCATCATAATTAATAGCGGGTATAGATCGCCGGAGCTGAATAAGAAAGTGGGTGGATCACCGACGAGCAATCATCTGACAGGGTGTGCTGTGGATATCAGAGTGAATGGTATTGAGCAGGCGATGAGATATGCAGTGATCCTGATGGACTATGCCGACGAGACCAAGCAGGACTATGATGAGTTGCTGATAGAAAGAAATCGTAGCGGTGGCTACTGGCTACACTTCGCCGTGAGACCAAAGGACAATCGGAGAAAAACGATGTTCTTGCAGAAGTAAATAAAGGTCACAAAGGGACAGAAACCCTCTGTGATTTTTTAGGTTTAGTGAAAAAAATGGATGATTAGTTTGATAATTCGGAAAAAAATCGTAAATTTGCAGCGAATAATCAGATTTTATCTAGAAAGATTACTGACCACATAAAAAACTACAGTTATGTCAATATCAAAATTGAGGCTTTTGCCTGCCATCCTGAGCTGCCTTGTAAGCAGCGCATGGGCTGCCGAGATTTCGGACAGCCTGAAAAAGTTGAATACCATTTATCATGCCACGACGTTCGTGTATAATTACCCGTCGAAAAACGTTGCGGGCGAGGACGTGGTGCTCTCGTCGGCACTCGTCGCCTGGTTGCCGGATGAGCCCAAGGAGACCGACAGCATCGAGTCGCTCCACATCTACAGTCACTTCACCATTACCGCTGATCACGAGTGTCCAACATCGGAGCTCAACATTAAAGAAAGGGCACTCTTCTCCGTTCTGTTGAAGGATGCATACGGGATGGAGGTGGATCCTGCCCAGAACTTTATCAGCCATGCCGTGATCATTGCCCCTGACTACGAGGGCTATGGTGCCACTAAAGATGTGCCGCATCCCTATCTGGCACAGGAACTGACGGCAAGACAAGTGATGGACGCCGTGGAGTATGGCATGCAACTCTATAAGAAGCACGTCGATGACAAGCGGGCGCTGCCCTTCAAGAGCGACTGGCGGTCGTTCGGCTTCGGCTTCTCACAAGGTGGTGCCGTGGCCGTGGCCGTGCAGCGATATATGGAGGAGCAGGGACTGGACGAGCAGTGGCGCTACCGTGGTACGATCTGCGGTGACGGCCCGTACGACCTGATTGCCACCCTGCGCTACTACGTGGAGGATGACGGCAACAGCTATGGCCAGCAGACCGACCATCGCAAGGGAATAAACACGATGCCGATGGTGGTGCCCCTGATCATCAAGGGTATGATAGACACGCACCCCGACATGAAGGGCCATCAGCTGACGGACTACCTCTCGCAGCAGTTCCTCGACACGGGCATCATGGATTGGCTGGAGAGCAAGGAGTATGTGGTCAACGATATCCATGAGATGTGGTACGACCAACTGCAGGAGGGTTTTGACGCTGGCGAAAGGCAGTACACGAAGGAGCAGATGGCAGAGCTGTTCGAGTCGCCCAAGGAGAATCGTGTGTGGGCGCACCTCGACAAGCTCTTCACGCCCGCCTTCTACGAATATATGACGAATCCGGCCAACTTCGACAAAGTGCCGACGGAGAAGGGGGATCCCTGCAAGGATCTGCATCGCGCCCTGGCAGACAACAGCGTCAGCTCGGGCTGGGAACCCAAGCACCGCATACAGTTCGTACACTCGAAGGGCGACATGGTGGTGCCATACGGCAACTACCTCGCATTCCGTGATGCCCATCCTGACGGCGAAGGCACGCTCTACAGGATTGACGACGGCGTGACGCCTTCCGACCATATAGAAGCAGGCACCGTGTTCTACCTGAACCTCACCACCTTGGGCGAATACGGCAAGTACTTCCAATGGCTCGACGAGAGCGGAACAACGGGCATCCGGTCAATTGATAATGGAAAATGGATAATGGATAATTATTGGTATGACCTGCAGGGCCGCAAGCTCCCAGGCAAGCCGACGCAAAAGGGTATCTATATCTATAAAGGTAAGAAACGAATCATCCAATAAATGTTATTCAGACATCTGATCATGACCACCCTCGCCTGCTGTCTGGCTGGCAGAGGCATGGCACAGGCCTACAACGGCATGCACAAGTATGACGGTGAGCATCCGAACGTGCTGACAAGCTATTTGACGGTGGGTGACAACATCCTATGCGATCATTTCTACGGCTTAGAGGCATCGTACACACGCCATCTCACCGACCGCTGGCACGTGGGAGGCGACATGCAGGTGCAGATGGGCAAACAGCTCTATTCAGTGGATGTGCAAGGCGGCTACAGACTGCCCGTGAAGTGGATGGACTTCTACCTCGACGGCAAGGTGATGTACAACCGCTACCAGCGCTGGGGGACGAACGAGATCATGATCAACCTCTCGCTGACGTGGGAGACGCCCTACTTCTACTTACGCTTCGGCGAGACCTACATCCACTATAACATGCTGGACTTCGGCTATTCGGAACCGCTGACCCTGACCGTCGGCACGGGCGTGAACATCCGTCCGCGCTGGGACTCGTGGAACATCGGGCTGTTCATCCGCAACTACGACGACTTCTACTATGAGGCCTACAACATCAACTGGGGTGTCAATTTCTGGGCCAACCTGATGAAGGACGTCCAGCTCTTCGGCGAGGTGGACCTGAGGCCTGCCGGCAGTCTGAGCCAGCTGGCCACGGAATACGAGAAATCATTGAAGTTAGGATTAAGATATGTATGGTAAGCGTATGAAGAAATATATATTTTCGGCCCTGCTGGCAGTCGTGACGCTGACAGCCTGCGACAAGGTAAGTCCTGCGGGAATACTCATCGCGAATACCGATGTCGATGACCGCATCAAGATGTCGCGAGACTACTACCGTATTCATGAAGGCGATCTTTTCCTGTTTAAACAAGCCCCTGACGGTGAATACACTTTTCTCGTAGGCGCCGACAGCCATCTGACGACGGATCCAGGCCGTATGCAAGAGATGCTGCAGATAGGCATCGACGACGACGACCTGTTCTATGCCCACCTGGGCGACATTGCCGACACCAAGGCTGAATACTACATCGTCCTCGACAACGTCATCTTGGAGGCCAAGGAGAAATATGGCAAGAAGCATTTCAAGCCCGTGACCTACATGGATGACTACGATACCCCCCATACCATATATATGGACACTGTCAGTCAGAAGCTTTATGAGGTTAAAGATATCCCCCTGCCGTTCCATCCGGTGGTGGGCAACCACGACATCACCAACAACGGCTGGGCGCTGTGGACCAACATGTTCCACTCGTCGTTCTACATGGGGTATGTCTATGTCGAAAACGATGGCTTTGATTATTTCGACCGTCTCATCTTCCTCGATTCCGCCAGTGGCACCTTGGGAGAAGCGCAGATAGACGAGATTGAATCACATTTTTTCGAAGCTGATTTTCCATACATGGATAAAATAAAGATCCGCCACACGTTTGTCTTCGGCCATACCAACATCTTCCGGCCGTCGGCCTCGGAGTTCGCCTCCACCTTCACCCGCGAGGAAACCTACTACCTGCTGGATAAGTTCGACCACTGGAATACTTCTATTGTCTTCAGCGGTCATGTCCATGACTGGGACGAGCGCAAGGTAGGCGACATCACCTACCTGACGCTGGATACGATGTGTGAAAAAAACAGACCCGAACCTGGTGATTATCTGGTGCGCGTCCATGTCAAGCGCGACGGTTCCCTCAGCTGGGAGCGCGTTCACATGAATTATTCGCCACGGCATTAAATAATAATCCCTCGCCAGGTTTGGCGAGGGATTATTGTGATCAGACCTCTGTGTTTAGCGGTTGAAGAAGTTCCACTTGGAATTGTCGCTGTTGAAATCATAGACAGCGAGCGTCGGCGTGGAGTCACCGGCAGAGTAGAGGCAGTACTTGGTGTTCGTGCCCTCGATGCCGGGGATGGCCTTCGGCATGATGCGGTAGGTGCCGTCGGTGAGCTGCTCGATGCGCCAGAGCTGTTCGTCAGCACCGGTGTAGGCAGGAACGGTGGTCACCTCGCAAGCTGCCGTAGCAGCAAGTGCGCGATCAGTACCCTCGATGGTGATCTTGAAGTAGGGGTTGCTCAGGTAGCCACCGGCCTCATCGACGGGTGTGATGGTCCAGCGCTGGTGGGGACGGTACATATAGTCACCGATACGGGCGGGAATGTCACCCTCGGGCCATGTGGCCTTCACCTCATCGAGTGTCTGGTTGGCGATGGGCTTGGCAGGCTCCTGCATCTGGTTGCGATTGAACCAGCCCTGACGCTGCTGCTGCATGCGGACGAAGTCGACGGTGAGTTCGAGGGCATAGCCACGACGCTCTGACAAGATGGCGAAGTTGCCACCCTTGAAGTTGTCGCCAGCCACAGGCCAGCCGTTCTTCCATACTAAGGGACGGACGGCAAGCGTGGAACGACCGCTGAGTTCGAAGTCTGCCTCCCAGTGGAACGACATCACCTCGACGCCCTCATCCACGATGAAGCGTCCGAAGTGACCTGCACCACAGGCACGCTTCTCGGCAGCGATGACCATCTTACCACCGCCATGGAACATATCGCGGCCTACGTTGTCGATGTACGGACCTTCGACGCTCTTGGAGCGGCCGACGACGATGTTATAGGTAGAGTTGACACCGTCGCAGCAGGTGCCGTGGGTGCCGAGCAGATAGTACCAGCCGTCACGATACATGAGGTCGGAAGCCTCACAGTCGATGGCGATGTCCTTCTCCTTGTTGCCAGCCTTGCGGAAGCCCGTCTTGGGATCGAGCTCAATGAGGCGGATGGTGCCGAAATAGGTGCCGTAGCTCACCCACAGACGACCTGTGGTGGGATCGAGCAGCAGACCCGGGTCGATGGCGTCCTGATCCTCCATACCGTCGGAGTAGCACACCTCGACAGCCTCAGACCACTTGAAGTCGGGAGACTTCGGGTCGAGGGTCTTGTTCCACATCGTGAGGATGCGGCCTGCGTGACCGCCGCCGAGGCCACCACCAGTGGCTCCGTAGATGCAGAGGTAACGGTCGCCGATCTTCAGCACGTCGGGGGCAGCACCGCCACCGGGACGGTCTGCGCCGGAGTTCCAGCTCCAGCCGTCTTCAGAGATCAGGCCTCCACCGCCGGTGCCGAAGGTGTAATACTTACCGTCGCACTCGGCCAGTGTCGAGGGGTCGTGGATATAGGGTGCGCCAATCTGCGCTACGCAAAACAAATGAGCTGAAACAGCTAATGTTGCACTTAACAAATATCTTTTCATATCAGTATTTTTTTTTATGGAAACAAATGTGCATAATGTGAATAATTTTGTTCACGAATTAAAATAATATTATTCATATTCGTGGGTTAAATTATTCTTATTATTCATATTCGTTTCATATAATTTTATTTCTTTTCTGAATTTGTTGTAACCTTGAAGTTCTTAACGGGGTTACCTTTCTCGTCGAGGAAGCGGACACAGAAGTCGCTCATACCGGGGCCATTGATGATGGCACCACGGAGGATGTTACGTCCCTTCTTGAGGGTGAGACGGGGCGACATAGCGTCGTCCTTCACCATACGGCGGTCGCCAGAGAGCAAGAGAGCCTCCTCACCATTGAGCCACCACATAGAGGCGGAGTTGGAGCCGACGGCGAGGCGTACGTTTTCGATATCCTCCTCACAGTCGATGATCGTGACAGTCCAGAAGAGGACGCCATAGACCTGCTGGCCCCACTTCTCAGCGAAGCGGAAGAGCTTCACGTTGTAGTTCTCGCTGTCGAGGGCGTGCCAGGTGAGCGTCTGCTTGACGGTCGTGACCTTAGGCTCTGCGGGAGCCTGCTGTCCGAAGCTGCGTCCGAAACCGGGAGCCACTTCTGTCTTCTGATAGACAGCCTTTACCTTCTGGCCGTCCTTCGGTACGATGGTCTGCTGACCTTTGAAGTACTCGATGGCAAAGTTCTCACGCAGATAGCTGTCGGTGAAGACGGTGTTGCCGCTGTTGGGCTTGTCGAGGGGCTCGAGGATGAGCCAGCGACGGATGAAGCCGTCGTCGTCGGGCTGTGTAGAAGCGGTAGTGACAGGTGAGAAGTACTTGGGACGGTTCTTGAACTGTACCCAGTCGATACTGACACCAGGATCACCTTCGCTGGTGATCACCAGGTCGCTGACGCCCTTCGGCACGTAGGCCAGAGGAGCAGTCATAGTGAGCCACTGGTTGCTGAAGTCGCGACGGAACATGGCGGGAGCACCTGCAGGCGACTCGGGCTTGACGGTCATATCGATCTTTGCCAGGATCTTTCCGTCGGCAGTCTTCTCGCGAACATAGAAAGAGGTATTCTCAGCAGCCTTGGCGCTGACGAGGATATAAGCATCGGTGAGACAGTTGAAGTCGATGTCGCTGTAACAGATCCAGCTGCCCTTGTTGGGAAGGATGGCCTCGTAGCCACGGAAGGTGTTGACGGTGTCGATGAGTTCTGTAATCACATCGCTACTGGCACCGCTGTAACGGTCGATCTCGATCTTCTCCGTAGCCTTGTTGATACCTACGCCACGCATGGTGGGCTTCACCTCCTGGATGGTACCGTCTGGATTGAAGAACAGCTCCTCAATCTGTACGGAACGACGCTTGTCGTCACGGGGCGAGAAGGCATTCTGGTGATAGAACAGATACCACTTTCCCTTGTAATTGACGATGCTGTGGTGGTTGGTCCAGCAGCCATTGGCATGCTCAGCCATGATCAGGCCCTTGTATTCGTAGGGACCCATGGGGTTCTTACTCATGGCATAGCCGAGAACCTCGGTATTCTCACGCACATAAGGATAGGTGAGGTAGTAGTTGCCGTTATACTCGAAGGCGAAGGGACCCTCAGCCTGACGGTTGGGCAGGTCTTTCAGACAGTGCACACCCATCATCTCCATCTCACGGTCGCGCCACTTGACTTTCTCCTTCGGGGTGTCGTCGGCCAGCTCCTTCATGTTGTCTTTGAGCTTGGCACAGCGGCCGTTGCCCCAGAAGATGTAGGCATTGCCGTCGGAAGCCAGGAGCACGCAGGGATCGATGCCGTTGATGCCCTTGATGGGTTCCGGCTCAGGAATGAACGGTCCCTCAGGACTGTCAGCGATGGCCACACCGACACCGAAGCCGAAGCCGTTAGACGGTGTGGAGGGGAAGTAGAAATAGTACTTGCCGTTACGCTCTACGCAGTCGGGAGCCCACATCGAATAGGAGTTGGGACGCACCCAGGGCACTTTGTTCTGGGTGACAATCACACCGTGGTCTGTCCAGTCGGTGAGATTCTCGGAAGAGAACACATGGTAGTCCTCCATGCAGAACCAGTCCTGCCGCTGTCCTGCGGGGGGCATGATGTCGTGCGAGGGGTAGAGGTACACCTTATTATTAAACACACGCGCGGTGGGGTCAGCCGTGAACTGGTCACGGATGACGGGGTTCTGTGCCGACAAAAGAAGTGGCACACCCAAGAGTAATGAAATTAAGTTCTTTTTCATCTTATCATGAAGTTACATTTAAGAATTTAAGTTTTTGAACTGCAAATATAGCCTTTTTCCCTTTATCTTCCAAATAAATTTGCTCTGTGAACCCCCAAATGTAACATTTCGTAAAGTTTCTGTTATAAAATGACAAGGCCGCGATGGTCGGACTCTGCAAAAAAGTTCGTAACTTTGTACCCAAAATTTAAAGAGATTATGAAACAGCGATTATTTATCTTCATTTTCCTCATCGGAATAATGACTTCGTGTACAACAGATGTTGTTGACAATGGTATCATCATCAACCCCGATCCAGAGCTGCCGGACCCAGAGCCGGTACCAGAACCGGAAATATTGCCCTCGCTCCATGTGGAGGGGAAATGGCTGGTGGATCCGCAAGGGAACCAAGTGGTGCTGCACGGTGTGATGGACACGCCGAACATGTATTTCAACGGCTGGCGGTGGGGTTCGCCCTGGACCAACAACACCAACTACAACGATGCCGGTGCGAAGAAGTGCTTGGACTATTTCGAAAAGATCTTCACGGGACTGGAGAAGGCGAAGTGTACGGTCTTCCGTCTGCACCTCGACCCTGCCTGGACGAACGATCCCGACAACAGTTATGTGTATGCAGGTTCTGCAGGCCAGGCTGCTGACGCCAGTGGCGAGGCAGACATCAGCAAGTTCAACCCTGAGCGTCTGACGCATTTCCTGGATACCCTCTACCTGAACCTTGCAGAGAAGGCGATGAAGCACGGTATGTACGTCGTGGTACGTCCCCCGGGTGTCTGTCCTGGCAACCTGAAGGTGGGTGACTACTACCAGCAATATCTGATGACCGTGTGGGATATCTTCTCACAGCAGGACTTCGTGAAGGCACATGCAGGACAGCTCAGCATCGAGCTCGCCAACGAGCCCGTAAACCTGAAGAATGCACAGAACAGAGAAGACGCGAAGGCACTGCACGACTACTTCCAGCCCATCGTGGACAAAATCCGTTCCAACGGCTTCACGGGCATCGTCTGGGCACCTGGCACCGGTTGGCAGTCGAACTATAAGAGCTACAAGACACATCCCATTGAGGGTGAGAACATCGGCTATGCCGTCCACGACTATACAGGCTGGTATGGCTGCAGCGACGAGAGTGTGGATCGCGACAATAACATCGAGAAGAGCAAGGAGAAGAAGATCAAGGAGTTCCATAACTCGGTGCCCGTGGTGGACTTCGCCCCTGTCATTATTACAGAGGTGGACTGGAGTCCGATGAAGCCTGGCACTGGCCATTATAACGAGCACGGCGACTGGGTAGAATCCAATTACGGTACATGGTCAACAGGTTCCACCTCGAAATGGGGTGTATGCTATAAGGCGAACCTCGACCATTGCGGTAATATCTCCATGACACTCTCAGGCACAAGCTGCCTCATCGATGTGGACCAGCTGTTGAAAGACGGCTCGGTAGTGCCTGCCTTCGGTGGTGAGCCCGAGGCCTGCGGCAAGGCCTGTATGGACTGGTATGAGGAATACTATACAAAATTTAAGAATTAAAAAATTAAAAAATTAAAGCATAAGACTTATGAAAAGACTGCTGATAGCTTTATCATTTATCATTTATCATTTATCATTTAGCGTAGCGCAAACACGTATCAACGCTGACGGCACGGTGACCTTCCGGTATTCTAACGACAAAGCCAAGGAAGTGCTGGTAGATGTGCAGTTCGCAGGTCGCCATGCGATGCAATGTGATGATCAGGGAGACTGGTCTGTAACCCTCGGTCCTGCTGCCCCAGACATGTATCCCTACTGCTTCATCGTCGACGGTGTGAGCGTGATGGATCCCGAGAATCCGCAGTATTTCCCCAATGAGGGCTTCAAGAACAGTCTGTTGGAGATTCCTGCCCAGAAAGGCAGTCTGGCGCACGACATCAAGAACGTGCCCCACGGACAGATAGACTATATCCACTATTACTCCAAGAGTCTTGGTGCCACCAACCAGGCCGTGGTCTATCTGCCACCGAAGTACAATGAGAACCCTGACAAGAAATACCCCGTGTTCTACTGCATCAGCGGTACTACCGATACCGAAGAGGTGTATTATAAGGTAGGCCGCATCAACTATATCCTCGACAACCTGCTCGCAGAGGGCAAGGCCGAGGAGATGATCGTGGTGCTGCCCTACGGCAATCCCTATAAACTGCTTCCCACACCGCCAACAGGTATGTTCGGAGCACCAGGATCGCGCTTCGGAAGTGATGTGTTCAGCCAAGACCTGAACAACGACCTGATGCCATACATAGAGAGCCACTACCGTACCATCAACGATGCAGACCATCGCGCTATTGGCGGTTTCTCTCGTGGTGGTAATCAGGCACTCTTCAACGGTCTGAGCCATCTGGACAAGTTCGCTTATCTGTGTAGTTACAGTTCATTCACCTCGACGGATATCCCCGGTGTCTATGACAATGCCGCTGATACGAACAGCAAGATCCGTCTGTTCTGGCTCGGCGTGGGCACAGACGATTTCCTCTATGGCAATGCCCGCGACTATATGGAGTTCCTCGACAAGCATGGCATCCGCAGCGTGAAAGAGTACACCCACGATAAGTTCGGCCATACATGGATGAACGCCAAATACTTCCTGAGCAAGACCCTACCGCTGCTTTTCAATCCCACAGCCGCTGAGGAGGCCATGAAAAACGGACAGCCCACCCTCGCTGCCACAGGCCAGGAGCAGCAGTTCACGGCTGGTGTGATGGCCCGTCTCTTCCCGCGTCCTATCCTCTCGCCCGAATACAAGTACGACAGCGTGATCTTCCGCATGAAGGCTCCCGATGCCAAGGAGGTGAAGCTCGCTGGTGAGATCTTCGGCAAGCCCATCACCATGCAGCGCGACAGCGACGGTGTGTGGAGCACAGAAGTCGATGAGCATATCTACGAGGTCTTTACCTATTATTTCCTCGTGGACGGTACCCCCGTGGCAGACCCGCAGAACATGTACCTCGCCCCCTCGAAGGGCTTCAAGCCCAGTATCTGCAACAATCCCGCTGCTACATTCAACTACGGCAATATGGCTGACAACATCGAGCACGGTGTGGTGAGTTACGACCTGAACAACCAGGTAGCACGATATATTCCTGCAGGAGTCAGGAGTCAGGAGTCAGGAGTAGAGCCTGCCTTCTGCATCCAACTTATCCCCGGCAAGGACGATACCATCGAGAGCTGGTTTAAGATCGGAGGTGCTGACGTGATGGCCGATAAGCTCATCGGTCAGAAGAAACTCCCGCCGTTCTGCATCATGTCGGGCTGTGAGGGCAAAGGCGCCTGCTGTCAGGGAAAGGATCAGAAGTGCGACAAGAAAGTCTATACCCTCAAAGCCGACGACTATCCTAACTGGCCGGAGCGCCGCCATGCCCTGGAGTCCATCCTCGACTCCCTCCTGCTGCAGGCCGCTGCAAAGGGAGATATCAACATCAACCTGCCCCTCTTCCAAACGAAATACACAGCCGATCCCTCACCCATCGTGGTGGGCGACCGTCTGTTCCTCTTCACTTCCCACGATGCCTCACCCGAGGATATCCCCGACGTGAACGAGAAGAGTTCCGCAGGCTTCTTCATGTACGACTGGCTGCTGTGGTCCACCACCGATATGGTGAACTGGACGGAGCACGGTGCCGTCGCCTCTTTGAAGGACTTCACATGGCGCTCACGCGAGAACGGTGGCTGGGCTATCCAGACAGTGGAGCGCAACGGTAAATACTACCTCTATGCCCCACTCCACGGCCACGGCATCGGCGTGCTCGTGGCAGACTCTCCTTACGGCCCTTTTCATGATCCCCTGGGGAAGCCGTTGGTATGGGATCAGAGCAATTGGTTCGACATCGATCCCTCCGTCTATACCGACGATGACGGACAAGCCTGGCTCTACTGGGGAAATCCACACACGTTCTACGCCCCTCTCAACGAGGACATGATCTCGCTCAAGGGCGAGGTAACAAAGCTACCGCATATCAAACACTATCAGGAAGGGCCGTGGTTTTACAAAAGGAGAGAAGGAGAGAAGGAGGGAAGGAATAAGTATTATCTGGCTTATGCCAGCACTTGCTGCCCTGAGGCACTGGGCTATGCCATGAGCGACTCCCCTACAGGTCCCTGGGAGTGGAAGAACTACATCATGCGCCCCACCCTCCGCGACCGTGGTAACCACCCCGGCATCTGCGACTTCAAGGGCCACTCGTATATCTTCGGACAAAGCTACGACCTGATGCACCTCGACACGTTCACGCACCACGAGCGTCGTTCAGTGTCTGCCGCAGAGATCACCTACAACGCCGACGGCACCATTCAGGATGTGCCCTACTGGCTGGATCAGGAGCCACTGAAACAGCTCCACTGGCTCAATCCCTACGAGCGTGTGGAGGCTGAGACCATGGCTTGGGGCTACGGTCTGAAATCCGCCAAGATGGGTATCCCCAACACAGGTGTCGTAGCCGATATGCCTACCTCGACGGGTAAGAAGAATATGTATATCTACGACATCAACGACGGAGAACTGATTAAGCTCCGTGGTGTGGACTTCGGCAACGGTGCCAAGAAGTTCAGCATTACGGCTGCCTCGACTGGTACTTGCAAGATTACCCTGCGTATCGACAGCCAGAACGGTCCCGTCATCGGCGAGGCCGTCATCGCCAATACGGGCAATGTCGAGAAGTACAAAGCCTTCAGCACGAAGGTCAGCAACGCATCGGGCGTCCACGATCTCTATCTCTGCTTCAGCGACAATTCGGGCGATACCCGCCTCGACTGGTGGCAATTCAAGTAAAAATTAAAAAATTAAGAAATTAAAAAATTAAAAGGCGAGATATGAAATTGAAGGGACTTAAAATGATTTGTATGACCGCATTATTAGCAGGCTGTAATTCAGCCGTCAATATGGATATGGAACAGCAGATTGATGAGCTCTATGCCAAGATGCCGCAGGAAGAGCGCATCGCACAGCTCAAGAGTATGTATATGGACGAACTCTTCAACGACGAGGGACAGCTCGACACCGCGAAATGTCGCGAACTGATTCCCTATGGCATCGGCCACTTCTCGCAGTTTGCCCTCCAGAAGCCACGCGATCCGAACACCATCCGCGATATGGTGGTGGCCGTGCAGGACTGGCTGAAGAACAATACCCCCAATGGCATCCCCGCCCTCTTCCACGAAGAAGTGCTCTCGGGCATCAACACCAAGGGCTCTACCATCTATCCCCAGCAGATCGGACAGGCCTGTTCGTTCAACACCGAACTGGCAGAGTTGAAGACGCGTCAGACGAGTACCACCATGCGTAAGATGGGTGGTATTCTGGCTCTCTCACCCATGGTCGATGTCTGCCGTACACCGAGTTTCAACCGTCTGGAGGAGTCGTATGGCGAAGATGCCTATCTCTCTGCCGCCATGGGTGTGGCCTTCGTGAAAGGTCTGCAGCAAGGCAACCTGAAGACGGGTGTCGGAGCCTGTACAAAGCACTACCTCGGCTATGGCGGAGGTGGCGATGCTGAGGAGAAGGAACTCATGGAAGAGATCCTCCTGCCCCACGAGACGATGATCCGGACAACGGGCAGTGTGGCCGTCATGCCGGGCTATCACGATGTGCATGGCACGCGTTGCGTCTGCAACAGCGAGATCCTACAGGACATCCTGCGTGGCTATGTAGGCTTCGACGGAATGGTCGTGAGCGACTACACCGCCATCAACCAGATTCCAGGTCTCGAGACAACTGTACAGAAGGCTGCCGCTGCCATCAACAACGGCAACGATGTGGACTTCCCCTTCGGTGCCAACTACCAGTATCTGCAGCAGGCCATCGACGAGGGGCTGGTGAAGCCCGAAACCCTCGAGCGTGCCGTGAAGAACGTCTTGCGTGTAAAGTTCCGTGCAGGCCTCTTCGACAGCGATGCCTATCTCTATAGCACCGAAGATATCAAGCTCGACACCCCCGAGGAGCGTCAGACCGCTTACGACATCGCCACCCAATCCGTTGTCCTCCTCGAAAACAACGGCATCCTCCCGCTGACCAAAGAGAAGTTAGAACTGCTGTCCGCAGGCGCTCCCCTCCCTGAAAGGGACAGGGCGAGGGTACTCCTTACCGGTCCCAACGCCAACTCCATGTGGGCCATGCTGGGCGACTATTCCTTCCCCGCTATGTCCTACTTCTGGAAGAAGATGGAGAACGACCTCGACCATCCTCACACCATCACCCTCTTAGAGGGTATGAAAGCCAAGGTACCTGAGAGCGTGAACCTCATGTACTCCCGTGGCTGCGACTGGACAGAAGAGATTGAGACCAAGTTCAGCGAACTCGGCGACGAGCGTGCCTGGGAGTATGAAATCCTGCATCGAAAAGTGGATTCCGGTGAGAATGCCGACATGGTCGAGGCCCTCGCTTTGGCAAAAGACGCCAATGTCATCATCGCCGCTGTGGGTGAGAACGTGATGCTCTGTGGCGAGAACCGCGACCGTCAGAGTCTCCGTCTGCCTGGCAAACAGGAGCAGTTTGTAGAAGAACTCATTAAGACCGGCAACCCCGTAGTATTGGTAGTCTTCGGTGGCCGTGCCCAGGTCATCTCCGGTCTCGCTGAGAAGTGTGCAGCCGTCATCCAGGCCTGGTATCCTGGTGAAGAAGGCGGCAACGCTGTGGCCGATATCCTCTATGGCAAGGTGTCACCCTCCGCAAAACTCTCTGTCTCCTACCCCAACACCGAGCTCTACGAACCCCTCTGCTACAACTCCCTGCCTACAGACATTTCTCAATCCTCACTCCTCACTCCTCCTTCCTCGAAAATCGCATGGCCCTTCGGCTACGGTCTCACCTATACCACCTTTGAATATGCGAACCTGCAGGTGAACAGCGAGGCACAGGCCAGTGATGATTTTGTGGAGCTGACGTTCCAGGTGAAGAACACGGGCAAGGTGGCTGCCACGGAGATAGCGCAGATCTATCTCTCACCCACCGACAGCACCCAGCAGATCCGTCCCATCCAGCTGCAGGGCTTCGCCCGCATCGCCTTGGAGCCCGGACAGACCAAGACCGTCACCACGCGCGTCTATGTGGAGCAGTTAGGTTTCTACAGCCACAACGGCAGCGTCCGCCAGTGGAACATCGAGCCAGGCACCTACACCTTCAAGGTGGGCGCCTCCTCTGCCGACATCCGTCTGAAGCAACAGCTCATCCTCCGTGGCTCCGCAGTCACCAAGCCCTTACGCGATCATTACTTCTCTGAGAGTACCGTATCACTATAAAAAATATCCCCGTTGTTTTTTTGCAACGGGGATATTTTTTTAGTTTTGCAGGAACATCGTCTTTCTCCGATTGTCCTTGAGCGTGAAGTGCTCGGAGAGGTTGACAGATGGATTAATACTTACTTTTTCCATTGAAAAAACAAAATGACAAAATGACTAATTGACTAATTGACTAAATGACTAAACTAACATCTTAACCACTTTCTTATAGATGCGTAAAAACAAGCGTGGGATCCTTTAGGAGATTTGGAAACATAGTGGAAAGCAGCTGACATGCGCTTGTGCCAGCGGCTTCATTGTTTCTCTTCCTACACTTTATTATATATAAGGGGCCAGATAAACTAAGTTAGAACCAGTGCCCTGATCAAGGCACTGGTTTATCCGAACGTGAGAAAGCATAGATGAAGAATCCCATTGAAAGCTTGAAGCATAGCAATACTTCATTCAGGGAGAAACTTGAAGTCTTTCGTGTTCCAAGAATCTCCCTCAGATGCTGTTGGTTTGTGTACATATCGCTATTCGTCATCGTCTTCGGCACCTTTGGTGATGTTTATATTTATCTCAGAATAGAAGTCACGTACATAGATGAAATCTGTGAGGGCGAACTCCGTATGATTATAGAGGTAATGGAACTGATCTGTAAGTTTCATATCTTTTGTGAGCTCCAGATCAAATCCTTCAATCTTGTTGGAAGATGAGCCATTCATTCCTGTGAACAGTTCAAACGGATAGCCACAAGCCCCTCTGGGTAAATTGTAGGTTGTGATTCCTGATGAGTAGGCATCATGGCACTGATAATACAGAAGGGCATCCCATAAGTCCTGACGATCGTCACTCTGAACAGGATGGGCTTCTGGATAGTGCTTGCCAAAATATAGACTTGCTTTCAGTTTGATTTCATTTCCATATTCCTTGTTTTTCGACACATCGGCATAGATTCGATTGGCCCTATCGCACATTTCCCTGAGGGCATCTGTCAGACAATCATTAAATTCTTTGATAGTATCAATATAGTCCTCTTGGTGAATCAAAACGTTCTCATTAATAAGTTTCTTTCTAAGTGGTAACAGGCACTTACCTCCCTCATATTCAGAGTCGTCAACCAGATACATATTGATGATGTCCTCCTCTATTCCTTCAATAATCCCATGTGTCAATTCTTTGTTATCCTTCATAGGCGGATAATGATATCTTAATTGGTTATACATGGACACATTATAATAGATTGTTGTCTCTGTTGATTCTATCTTTCCTCCCTCCTCATGGATATGTCCGAAGATGTGATACATGGGCTTCGACTCTTCAATCATCTTTTTTAGTACCTGACACCCTGCTTTATTGTCAAGATGTCCTTCGGCAGGGCCGTGAGTAATCAGGAAATCTACGCCCTTAGGCACTTTGTTCTCAGTACCCTTAAACATCCATGGGCGACATGCTGCTCCAAAGAAACTAATACCATCGAACTCGATACCACTATCTTCCAACAGCACGATGGAAGATGGAATCATTTGCATGGCCTCTTCTGGATGCATTTCGAAATATATTTCGTGATTACCAGGCACATAAATCTTTATTTTAGCATCCAGATGAGAATACCAATTAAGAAATCTCAGAAAATCATCATGTGGATAAACCATGTTGTCCTCTTTCAAGCAGTCGCCTGCACAGATCAGGATATCAGCATCCTTTGGAATCTCGAGCCGATCATTGAGACCATGCGTATCTGAGAACGCAAAGATCTTATGGTTCTTGTATTCTATCAACATTCTTCTTACCTTATTATATTTAATAACAACATCATTTCAATTTCTTGTTTCATCACTTCCTTGGTGCCGATGCCAATCTTAATCGGTAGTGCCTTCAATGAGGCAGGCAACCCTGCAAGCAATCTTTTCTTTTCTGCCTCTGAGACGGGACGATCAGACGAGGTGCGTAGACAGATGATAGCATCATCATACTGCGAGAAATCCACATCCTGATACTTGTTGATGGACTCCAGAATGTAATCAATGCGTTTGCTGACATCCCATGTCCGAGAGACGTATGGATAATAATGGCCGCTCTCCACCTGATGCAGATACTCTACTTCCTCACGCTTGAAGGCCCCACTTCGTACAAGCTTCGTGATGAAATCCTCCCGTTGGCTATGCATCTTCAGATATTTCTCACGACATTCTACACGGTAGTCACGTTTGCGCTTGCTACGGTTTTTACTGCAGTTCCATCTTCCTATACTATAATCGGCATCTGTACATAGCGGATGATGCTTGCTTCTGTATCTACGAGGCGTAGTGTGTTTCCAATTGCTGAGCTGGAGTTTGTAAAGTGCTTCGTCATACTTGTTCTTCTGCTTGGGGGAATAGTCGAGCGAGCACCCATCTTCAGGGTCTGGTTCATTACTGAAGCCATAGAAGGTCATCTCCCAAAGGCAAGCTGCTAACACATAGCACTCATCCAGTGGCACATCGCCATCAATAACCACACGCTTGGCAAGGCAGGCATCCCAAGTATCGCCAAGGAACCAACAGACAGGATTGTCTACGATGTTGCCATCTTTATCAGAAAACTCTTTGATGAGTGCCTCGCCACAGTCCTCTTTCGAAGGATCCATCCTTCGCAATTCGTCAAATGCTGCTCTGAAGTCCGGCAAAGCGTCAGGATGATCAGCAATCATCTTTTTGAGAAACGGCAAGATCTCATCAAACGTGTATTTGTCAAATAACTCTTTCAGTTTCATATCCACAAATCCCTATAATAGTCCATTTAGTCAAAATAGTCACATTTATCCCAATCAAGATCATCCTTAGCATAATCAGCAGGATAGGTATCATAATCAACCTCGACGCTGATCTCGATATTGAAATTACGTACCCACAGGAGATCGAAGATCGAAAACTCCATGTGGCTGTAGAGATTATGGAAGGGATGTATCAGGTGCATGTCCTTGGTCATCTCCCTATCCAGTTCATCATTCCAATTATCCAAATTCTCATCAAGATAGAGCATCTCGTTTTCAGAAGGGACATGTCCCATCTTACCGTCTCTATACTCTATATCGAAAGCCCATGCGCCATCCCAATAAAGCGGCATGTATTCATTCAGGGTATTATTCATCACTGCCCACATCTTCTTGGCTCTCATCGTCTGAACCGGATGGAGCCTTGAATATTCATACCCAAGGAAGCACTTCGCCTTGAGATCAAAAGAGGCATGGATACCACTTGCCATGGTAGAGTCAAACAGCGTGATGGCCTTTTGACGCATCTCAATCATCTGGGCTTTCAAAGCCTCGTTGAAGTCAGACAACAGCTGCTTGCCCTGTTCATCCATGACAAATTGATGATTCAGCAAGGTCCTTCTTGTTCTTAACAGATGCTTGATGATTTCCTCGCCAGCCTCCCAAGAATAACACCTTTTCTCTATTTCATGCTGCGTTGACAGTATTTCTATCTCAATGTCTCTAACAGCTGTTGAGTTGAAAATCTCTTGTACTTTACTTGTATCCATACCACTATTACGATTTGATTCACGATGCAAAGATACAAGAAAGGTATGCCGAATTGGGGCACACCTTAGAAAAAGATTCATATTTCTGCGAAAAAACCTCTATTGATTGAGAATCCAGACGGTTCTCTGGGCTTTAGCGTCTGTCAGACCTTCATCGTCATTCGTTAATACCAGATGTTCCTGCTGCCTGGGGAAGAAGTAATCCTCATCGTCAAGAATGGCATAGCGATAATCCTTCTTGGCATTCTCGTGCAGCCACGCATTGATTTCAAGGGCCTTTGCTTCACGCTGGGGCAGTCCCATCATCTCCCCTGTCATGGCATCCTGATAAGATGTGCTGAGCAGGATTGGAGTCATAGAGAATATTTCACCAGGCAGGCCACGATCCTTCCAAAGTTCCTTCATCCGCATGATGCCCTCATTGCGCCAGGTTGAAGAAAGGATGATCTTGCAATCCGTCCGTTCGATAATTTGCTTCAGGTTGTCTATAGCCTCTGGATCGAACATGGCTCCGTAATCATCAAACGGATCAATGCCCTCGCGTTTCATCCTTCTGGCATAATTGCCGGTATTCAGCACGCCGTCGAAATCCAGGAAAAGGAATCTGTCTATATCGAAGGCATATTCTACAGGCATTAACTTACTGGCCAAATCGTCAATAGCCTCTTGAACAGTATCACCTTTACCAATAGTATATTCCTTAGCATCCTCATCCCAAAAAGAGGCGCATTCAATATCACTGCCATCAACCCCTTTGGGCACATCCCAAGGTTCCAGTCTAAAAGCCAGATACGCACCACCAGAGTAAACGCCGCCATATCTGTCGTTAATGATAGTCAGCGGATGGATGTCTTCAATGATTAATCTTTCCAATCGTTTTGTTCTCATATACTTATATTTTGATTATTCGAGTTTGGTTGATGCTCTATGCTGTAGAACTCGACCTTGTTAAGAATCTCCATTGTATTGGATAATGCTTCAGGATTATCACTGAACACTTCCCCCATTTCCTCACAAGTTTTAAACCATTCTTGTTTGGTATAGAGAATACGGTTCGGATCATCAAGTTCCTTACCCGTAGCCATACATATCAACCTGTCGTGAGCCTCTGCATGTTCTTTATCCACAAAGTGGACATCGTTAGTACAAACCAGTTTGATGCCATATTCCTTAGCCAGTTCCATCATCGCCATGTTAGCCTGTTGCTGCATAGGATATAGTTCACGATTGGCCCGAATCATCGGATTCTTAACCTCATGGCGCTGAAGTTCCAGATAATAATCGTCACCCCAGAGATTTTTGTACCATTCGATGGCCTCGCGTGCTCCTACTATATCACCATTGAGAATCTTTGAAGGCACCTCGCCAGCGATACACCCTGAAAGGACGATCAAACCTTCATGGTGTTTTTCCAGTTCAGTGTAGTCTGTACGCGGACGATTATAATAACCATCCGTCCATGAGTTACTTACCAGTTTCATCAGATTCTTATAGCCTGTGTAGTTCTTTGCCAAAACAATAAGATGATAGCCGCCAAGATCCTTTACCGTGTTCTTTAAGAGTTTATCGCCACACCGGGCCACATACATCTCACATCCAAAGATTGGTTTGAATGGCTCTTTACCGTTATTGATTCGCTCACTATTCAAACGGCTTACAACCTGAGAGAACTCCATGATACCATTCATGTTCCCATGATCAGTAATGGCCATGCCTGGCATCCCGTTTTTTACTGCCTTTTCAACAAGGTCCTTAACCTGTGCTAATCCATCATTAATGGAGTAATGAGTATGCACATGAAGATGAACAAAATGATTTCCCATATATTCTCTAATCAAACAAATGTTTCTCTATAAATTCTGTTGCAGGCCCATAGTCCTTATCTTGAACAAAGATTATCACAGTAGTATTTATTCTTATTGCATCTTCTTGATTCAACTGAAGTATCTTCAACAAATCCTTCTCATCGTCATATTCTAATTCAAAAATATCTTCGAGAATGATTTTATTGTTATAGAAATTTGTGATATTAGGCATAGAGGGCAAATCATCTAAAAAGTGAGTTGTATCACACCAGAAATAACCGTTTTCGACGTAGTCGTTCAGCTCTTCCGGATAATAGAAAAATCCATGTTCTTTATATTCAGACATTCCTAGTTCCAGCCTGTTTCTTTCGTTCTCATCTGAGGCACCATCAAGATAGTCTTTCATGACTTTAGCTAAGACCTCTTTCTGAATCTCTCTCTTGAATTGGGTCCTCACAAAAAAATGAGCACAACCTTTCACAGACAATTCATAGATCAAATCACTAATGTCAGACGATGGCCGACTAGACTTTAAGAACCAAAGCCCAGGCATATCAACCTTTTGCAGCATAGAATCCGATACGATCATATTGGGCACACTTAAAACCCTATTTTTCTGCACTCTTTTGTTTCGAGACGTTCGTTGTCACAATAAGAGATGAGGCTGTCGATGCTATTTGCCTTGTCACCATAGAGTATGCCATTGATGGCATTATGACGGGCAATGTTTTCGATTTGACCGCCACTAAAATCATACTTTTCAGCCAAAATCTTAATATCAGCATCCGAGAGGGTAGGGATCATCTCGTGCCAGATGTGCATGCGAGCCTCCAAGGTTGGCTTCTCAAACTTGATCTTATAGAGGAATCGACGCTCGAAAGCCTTA
>ONCZ01000131.1 GCA_900316445.1 uncultured Prevotellaceae bacterium
TTCCTCGTCTTTACGCTCCATCAGCATGTAAGTACAAATATCCTTTATAGAGATTCCATTTACTTCTATCAGGTAATCGCCTGTACGGATACCTTTCTTATAAGCTATTGACCCCTTACGAATGACGGCTTTGAGAACTCCGAGTGTGTCGCCTGCCTCTGAAGGGATAAATGAGGCGCTGCCAGTCTCGCTATTACCGACCGTGATATCCTGTCCGTTATGAGGCATAAATACGAACTGCTTTTTGGGAGCGTCAATAATCAATGAGGCATGTTTCAATACTGCGCTCCCTACTCGCATAGTCGGGTGTGCCGTAGTGATGTATAGGTCGTTGACAGGTAGCTTGTCTATCTTTATCTTTGTGAAGTGAAGAAGTCTGCCTACAAGGGTATCTGTGGACAGACCGTATAATCCCCCGTCTGTAATGTCAAGTCATCAAGCAGTTTTCTCTTCTTTGGATTTTTCTGAAACCAACGGCCCAGATCTTCTTGAGAAAGGGCAAGCCATGTATTCAAGGCACCAGTGTCAAATACCATTTCTATCCATCCGAAAGGTGAATCGACATAAACCAACGGACGATATGCCCGTTTCATCTTATATTTGGCAGTAGGTTGTCCCTTCTCTTCCTCAGCAAAGAACTTCTTCCTGTCAGTGACAATCAGCAGGCTGTCCTTTGTGTCCAACTTAAACGAGAGCCCCTTGCCAACCAGATTGAAACCAATGACACCGTCAAACTTGTTGCATATAAACTCACTCATCGCATCTTCTACTATCATCGGATAGTTTTCTATCTGAAGATTTCCCATCTTGATGGTAGGGAACTGGTAGATGATTTGATTGCGGTTTCTCTTGTTGATATCTCCCAACATCAGGCTGTCCGTTGTAATCTTTTTCATCCAGTCTTCCTTCTGTCCATGCCATAGTCCAAGTGGCGAGCCAGTATCAAACAGAAGGTTCCTTGTTTGGAGCCGTTGCGGTCTTTATCAGGTCTTGCGCCACAATAGAAGTCGTGGCGACGAGGACGAGCAGTGCGGTGATGATAGTTTTCCTGTTCATAATCTTTTCGTTTTTTTGTTATTTCGAGCCTTCACGACAACAGCCTTGCTGTTATGAACCACGTAACACTTTTCAAGACTCCCCTCGCTGAAATCTTCATGACGACCGAAGAGACCAGAAACTATCTTTTTCGTCTTCAGAATACTTTCGGACATGCGCATATCAAAGTCAAGAATTCTTCATTCTGAATCATACTGCAAAGGTAGTAAGATTCTTTGAGACACCCAAATATTTGGAATTATTTCTTTTACGGGCTCATTTCTTTTTTCTTCGTTTGAGGGTTTGACATATTGTTGATTTCACGATTATTTCTTCACTTCAATCTTTCAGAACTCTTTTCATCATATTCTCCATGAAGTCTGCTGGCGGTGGCAGTGTATTGGCATATATCCGCCGCAGTGCTTCACGGAGGTCGGTGTCTTTGAATGTAGTCATTTTACTTGCTTGCTGTTTCTAATTCTTTGCGGATGACATCATTGCCAGGGAAACCGATACTCTTGTAGGTCTGGTGGCCTTTGGTGTCATAGATGGCGTAAGTGGGGATGCCACTGGACTCGAAGTGCTGGAGGATGTAGTGGTTTTGTTCTTCCGTCAGGTAGTAGTGGTCACCGTCGATATCCGTTATCATTCTCTGCCATGTGGTCGGAGGCGACGAGGGTGAGGCGATGTAGACAAACTGAACGTTTTGCCCCTTCATCTGCTCCTTCATGGGTGCCATTGCCTTATGCCCTGCACGACAGGGACCGCACCATGTTTCCCAAAGGTCGATGAGCACTGCCTTGCCCTTATACTTGTCGAGGATGGTCTGGAGTATGTTCTCTGGCGCTACGCCGTCGTATTTCTTGAAAAATACACTCTCATTGCCGGCTAATTCCCCGGCTATCTGCTGCTCATCCTTCGCATAAACATAGGAATGAATCTCTGCTAATTTTTCTTCAAATTCTTTTGGCGCACGGGCGGCAATATCTTTTTCCACTTCTTTTAACTGCTCCATGTACGGAAAGTCTTTCCTTATCATTGCCGTTTCGGATATGCCCAATAACGTACGGATTGTGGCTGCATCCACAGGCAGTGAGGGCAGAATGTCCATCTGTTGTTTCATCAATTCCATCGTAACGGAGTCTCGCTTCTCATGAGGTGCATGAGCCAAGTCCATCTGCAAGCTTTCAGTCAGCACGTCTCGACAATACTCCGTCAGAATATTCTGGGTCTGCTGTTCAGGTATTGGGCTTTCCACCTTCCATAAGGGGTTAAGACAGTCGTTGCCCGTCACTTTCACAGTCACATCGGGACGCAGAAAGATTACAGTGTTAGAATTAGGACAGCCTTCGCCATAGAAAGAGAGGGTGCTCTCAGTGAATTCCTCAACGGGCAGGATGTAGGCGAAACGTCCCGCCTGCACGGTATCTACCACAGGTACTGTGCTACCAGTACCGGCAAATACCAGCGTACCGTCTTTCAGAGCGGGTGAATAACCTGTGACAGTAGCTGTCTTAGTCTGTGCCAACCCCGCCATTGTGAAGAGGGCAAGCATCATTGTAATGATAGTTTTCTTGTTCATGTCGCTTATTATTCTTATTTGTTAATTTACAGAAACATTTCGGATGACAAATGCCCCCTCTACGTCGCCCTCTATGAAATCAAAGGTGGTGGGGATGGTGTCGAACGGCTCGAAGGTGAGTGTGAAGTCGCTGTAGTTTATTTCGCCTATGTAGTCTTCCTTGGCAGTAAAGTCGTTTACCTCAGGGAAGTTGTCAACATCGAGTTTGATGCCGTCGGCTAACAACGAGCCCCAGATTAGAACTGTTGTTCTGTTTTGGGCAATTAAAGCTCTCCGCCATTCCCAAGAAATATCCAGGTTGATAGCCAACAGCCTTCCAAACAATGCGCTTATCAGGTGAAATGAGGACATAATAAGGCACAGCGCCAACGTCGCAGTATCTGCTGGCAACGCTACTTCCCATTTTTCCGTCGTTCCAGTTCTTCCAAACGATGCTTTTACTGAAGTCGTTGTTTTTCCATGTGGAGAGATTATCCTGATTGATACCAATGATTTCCAGTTTATCTTTCATTCGTCCATAGACCTCCCTCATCTCTGGTTCAGATAGTCGACACGGGCCACAACCGATGCTCCAAAAATCGAGCAGTACATAACGACCATTGGCAAATGCATCAAACAGACGATGCTTGTTACCCTGTATGTCGAAGAGTTCTGCATCTGCAGCCTCTTCGCCCACCTGTAAGACTTGCGGAGGATAAATATAGGTGTGAATCTCTGCCAACTGGTCTTCAAATCCTTTCGGTGCACGGGCTGCGAAAGACTTCTCCAAACTCTTCAACTCTTCCATGTATGGGAAGTCTTTCATGTTCTTCAGCGGTCTGGATATTCGCCAAAGGACAATTAAAGAAGCAGCATCCACAGGCAGTGAGGGCAGGATGTCTATCTCCTGTTTCATGAATACCATGTTGATAGAATCTAACTTATCCCAATCTTTGTTCTGTTCATTTTCGATACGTTCCTTTATCACGTCACGACAATGCTCCGTGATACGGTTCAGTGTCTGTTGCTCAGGAATTGGGCTATCCACATTCCATAATGGATAGAGACAGTCCGTACCTGTCAGTTTTACAGTCACATCTGGCTTCATCATGAGGAAGAAGGTGAGATCGGGACAGCCTTCACCCTCTAAAAAGAGAGTGCCCACTGTAAGTTCTTCAACTGGTAGCGTGAAGGCGAATCGTCCGCTTTGGACGGTATCTACAACAGTTCCCGACATACCAGCACCGGCAAGCACCAACGTGCCGTCTTTCAGTGCGGGTGAATAACCAGTGACAGTTACTGTTTTTGTCTGCGCCAGTCCCGTCATTGCGACGAGGGCAAGCATCATTGTGAAAATAGTTTTCTTGATCATATTTTTCTTCTTATTTGTTAATCTACTGAAATATTGCGGATGACGAAGACATCCTCGCCATCGCCCTCCTTGAAGTCGAAGGTGGTGGGGATGGTGTCGAACGGCTCGAAGGTGAGCGTGAAGTCGCAATAGTTAATGTCGGCTCCGTATTTCGCCCTGACGGTATATGCTTTGTTTTGGGGCGTGTTATTCTCGTCGAGTTTGATGCCGTCGGCTGCTATCAACTTATATTTCTTACCATTGGCGGAGAGGTAAGAATCGTGGGCAATGTTGAACCAAAGACCTTGCCTTATATAAATGCGGAAACTGACTTTGGTGTCATCTGTATTGGCATTTACGCGACGAACTGCCAACTGGGGACATGAATAATTGTCTTGTTTGGGGCCATTCAGAGCCTCGGCAATTCCAAGGAAACAACCTGCGCCATAACCAGCCATCTCCCAAAGAATACGGCCATCAGGCGACAATAAGACGTAGAAGGGTGCAGCATTCCAATCGTAATAGTGGCTCTTGATGCCTCCTTTATACCCTTTCGTGATTTTGCCATCTTGATATTGAATCCAAGTTGATACCAACAATTTCCAGTTTACCTTTCATTCGGTCATAGACTTCCAGCAACTCAGACTCTGACTGTCGGCAAGCACCACAGCCGAGATTCCAGAAGTCGAGCAGCACATAACGTCCATCGGCAAAGGCTTCATACAGACGGTGCTTGTTGCCCTGCATGTCGAAGAGTTC
>ONCZ01000028.1 GCA_900316445.1 uncultured Prevotellaceae bacterium
GATGGGTATCCTTGTGCGCAACGGTGTCATCCTCTTCGACTATGCCGCAGAGGTGAAGGAACTGGAGCACCTCTCGCTGAAAGATGCCATCCACGTGGCCGCTGAGCGCCGTATGCGTCCTATCTTCCTCACGTCGGCTGCCGCCTCGATGGGTGTGGTGCCGATGGTATTCGGAGGTTCTGGCCTGTGGTCGCCGATGGGATGTGTCATCTGCTATGGCGCACTCATCACCATGTTCTTCATCCTCACCATCATGCCGATAGCCTACTGGAAGGTGATGGGAAAAAGCGAGGAAAAGGTAAAAAAGTAAAAAGGTAAAAAAGTAAAAGAATTATGCGATACAAAATGAAACAGAATAATCAAATAGAATTCAGGCAGAAAGGCTTGGTAATGAGTTTTTTACTCTTTTACCTTTTTACCTTTTTACCTTTAACTGCTCAAAGCGTTTATACGCTTGAGCAGCTGAAGCAGCTGGCTGTCGAGAACAACTACAGCCTGCGCTCGGCCCGCAATGCCATCCAGCAGTCGAAGGAGCAGAAGAGCGAGGCACTGACGAAGTATTTCCCCCAAGTATCGGCTCTGGGTTTTGCATTTCAGAACAACAAGCCCATGATTGACATTGACATCGAAATGCCGGATTTGCTCGCCCACCTGATACCGGAAGGCTTGATTCCTGCCAACATCAGCCTGATGAAGAAGGGTATCTACGGCTCCGTTTCCGCCATTCAGCCCGTCTTCATGGGTGGCCAGATCATCAATGGCAACAAGTTGGCGAAGGTCGGTGTCGAGGCCAGCGAACTGCAGATGGAGGTGTCGGCTGACAACGTGGAACTCACCACCGAGGAGTACTACTGGAAGGTGGTATCGCTGAAGGAGAAGATGAAGACCCTTGCTTCCCTTCACGACATGATAGAGCAGTTGGAGAAAGACGTATCTAATATGGTACGCGTGGGAGCCGTCAACCGCAACGACTTGTTGCAGGTGCAGCTCCGCAAGGGCGAGATAGAGTCCTCTCAACTGGAGTTGGAGAACGGTCTTACCACCGTATGTGAACTCTTGGCCCAGCATATCGGCAAGACAGGAGAGACCATCGATGTGGTTTCGGAGGCTACGGAGAGTGTCCCTGAGGTTCCCGCCGCCCTGCTTCAGGACCATCAGACAGCCCTCTCCGCTACACCCCAATACCGCCTGTTGGAGAAGAATGTCGAGAGTTATCGCCTGCAGCATAAGTTGAAGGTAGGCCAGAACCTGCCCTCTGTGGGAGTCGGTGCCAGCTACAGCTACAACGACTGGTTTGGCAAGAACTCCAATGCGATGATCTTTGCAGCCGTCCAGGTACCCATCAGTGGCTGGTGGGGTGGCTCGCATGCCATCAAGAAGCAGAAGCTCGCCCTCGCCGATGCCCAGGAGCAGATGAAGGATAACGGCCAGAAGCTCATCATCCGCATGAACAAAGCCTGGGCTGACGTCGAGACCAGCCACAAGAAACTGCTCATCGCCCACGATGCCATCGGACAGGCTGAGGAGAACCTGCGTCTGAACAAAGATTACTACCGTGTAGGCCAGACCAAGATGAGCGATCTGCTCCTCGCCCAGCAGCAGTACCAGCAGGCCCGTGACCGCTATACCGATGCCTTTGCCGACTTCCAGACCAAGCAGTTAGAGTATCGTCAGGCCACTGGACAGGAATAAACAATTGGAGATAACAATAATGAAAGAAAAGATTTCCATATTACAGTTAGCACTGGTGGTGACACTCTCACTCACCTCATGCGGCGGTGTCTTCGACATCCATCCTTACGATGTGAATGTCGATGGCGACAAAGGGATCAACGAACGGCAGATGGCCGTCATTGAGAGCAAATTCGCCAACAAAGACACCTTGCGTGTGGCATTCATCAGCGACACCCATCTGTGGCTCGCCGATGCCAAGGATCAGGTGGCAGACGTGAACAGCAGGAAAAACATCGACTTCGTCGTACACTGTGGCGACCTGACCGACACTGCCACCAACACCGAGTTCGAATGGTCTCGTGACATCCTCAATGACCTGAACTACCCCTGGGTGGCACTCATCGGCAATCACGACTTCCTCGGAACGGGTGATCAGACATACCGTGTGATGTATGGCGAACTCGACTTCGCCTTCATCGCAGGCAGGGTCAAGTTCGTCTGCCTGAATACGAATGCCACTGAGTACGACTATCTGGCTGCCGTGCCCAACTTCGACTTCCTGGAAGAGCAGTTCACGACAGACACCGACAAGTTCGACCGCACCGTACTCGTCATGCATGCGCCTCCTTTCAGCGAGCAGTTTAATAATAATGTGTGCAAGGCCTTCCGTCGTTACCTCGACTTCGCCCCCGGCCTGTTGTGCTGCGTCTATGGTCACGAACACGCCGACAAAGTTTCTGACCTATATGGCGACGGTCTGATGTTCTATGGCATCGATTGCGCCGAGCACCGTAACTATCGTCTCATGACAATTACCCCCGACGGCTATGAAATTGAACAGATTCGCTTTTAGTATGATATTGCTGGCCTGTACAGTTCAGGTCATGGCAGACGACAGCATCGCAGTCGAGCAGGTAAATGAGAGTAGATATGAAAGGAACCTGGAGCGCAAGCAGCAGATGTGGGCTTCATTGATACCCACCCATTTCGTCATTCAGAATGCGGGTAACATGGGTGTCCTCTCGGCAGGTATCGGATGGAGCTACGGTAAAAACAGGAAATGGGAAACCGACCTGCTCATCGGCTTTATCCCCAAGCACGACTCCTCACGGTTTAAAGTGACAACGACGCTGAAGGGCAACTACATCCCCTGGAGAATCGACCTGACGCCGAATGCAACAGGCGGCGACAAGCACCACTGGCTCTTCGAGCCCCTGACCGCGAGTCTCTATCTGAACACCGTCTATGGTTCTGAGTTCTGGAAGTCGCAGCCCAGCCGCTATCCCGACAAGTACTACGAGTTCATGTCCACGAAGTTCCGTCTGAATGTAGCCTTCGGACAACGCATCACGTTAAAGATCGCAGAAAACAAGCGTAAGCGTCATAACCGCATCACGCTGTTCTATGAGATCGGCGCCTGTGACCTTTACATACGTTCTCTGTTCCAAGGTCAGGACGTGTCCGTCGGTGACATCATCGGACTCTCCATCGGCGCCAAGTTCTTTACTTTGTAGCATGAGAATCATCGCCTTCATATTTGGGGTGCTCATCACCATTCTGCCGGTATCGGCCCAGAGCCGGTACCAGCAGAAGAAGGCGAAGATTGACAGTGCCCTCACCGCCCGCTACTACCGCACGCCTTACGACACGAACTATGTCGTCAGGCCGGAGGGGAAGTGGACGCTGAAGGTCAGGCTGAATCAGACGGGCAACACCATCCACGCCAAGGCCGAGGAAGACGACATACATTCAAAAGCCGACCTCAGCACCAGCCACAAGACAACCATCAGCATTGCGGCCACCTATCGAGGTATCACCGCTTCCGTGGCCCTCAATCCCGCCAAGTTCAGCGGTGCCTACAAGGACTATGAGTTCAATCTGAACTACTATAGCAGCCGCCTGAGCCTCGACTTCAGCTACCAGCGGGCAGAATCGCTGTCGGGCGATATCGAGCGTATGGGGAACAGCTACAGTATGGAGTCGGGCGACGCTAAGATGAAAGTGGTGAACCTTGTGGGCTACTACACCTTCAACCATCGCCGCTTCTCCTACCCTGCCGCCTTCAACCAAAGCTATATCCAACGGCGATCCGCTGGTTCCTGGCTGGTGGGCATCAGTTATCAAGGCGGCACCATCGAGACCACCGAAGACTTAAAGGCACGAAGTCCGAAAGCACCCGAGGTGCAGATACGCATTGGCCACGTGGGCATCGGCGGCGGCTATGGCTACAACCTCGTCCTCGGCCAGAAGTGGCTGTTGCACCTCTCCGTCCTGCCCACGTTCGTCGTTTACAACTACAACAAACTGACCGTCAACGGCGAACGCCGGGAGGCGAAACACATGCACTTCAACATGATCTTCAACGAGCGTGCAGCCGTCATCTACAATTTCTCGCCCCGCTACTTTGCCGGAGCGACACTGGTGATGAATAACTCCGTCTTCGACGACGAAGTCGTCACCGTCAACCAAAACAAATGGCGCGCCCGCGCCTTCTTCGGCTTCCGCCTGTAAAGGCTTTACTGAAAAGTAAAGCAAGTTGTTTTACCAAGGTCAGGTTTCCTATTCGAGACCCGACCTTAGTTAGTTACCACAAGGCGGCTGGGATGAGACGCTGAGCGTTTTCGAAATCCTCGGGGGTGTCGAGCTCGATGGAGAAAAGATCGGTCGTATCAACGATGCGGAAGGTGTGCCCCTGGGGGATGAGCCGCTCGAAGGCCCGCTCATAGAAAATGTCGATGAGTCCTTCGCGCTCAATCATCTGTTCGAGTTCGCGGAAAAGGGCTGTGCTGTAGTCGGGAGTCATACGTTCGATGCCCACGCTCTCACCCGCAGCATCCTCCGGACGACAGGTCTTACTGATCTCCGTGATGCGCCCTTCGGCATCTGCCACGACCTTCATCTCCTCCTCACCCAGTTCGTGACGGTTCAGCGCCAGGGCACTGTCGCCGACATTGATGACGGTGGGGATGATGGCGGGATCGCAGAGGATGTCGCTGTCCATCAGCAGGAAGTCACGGCCGTCGGTATAGGGACGGGTGAGCCACAGCGAGAAGATATTGTTGTTGTGCTGATAATCCACGTTGTCGATGAAGTGGATGGTGAGCTCCGGATAGGTCTCCGTGAGGAAGTCGTGGATCATATTGGCACGGTAGCCGGTGACGACGACGAGTTCACGGATGCCGGCGGCAATCATTCCGTCGACGGTACGCTGGAGGAGCGTACGCTCTCCCAATTTGAGAAGACATTTCGGACGTTCGTCCGTGAGCGGCCTCAGCCGCTTGGCCATTCCGGCCGCAAGAATTACTCCAATCATATTTTATCTTTCCTGGTGTTCCTTCATGTAGTCACGGGGCGACATGCCGTAGTATTTACGGAAGATGGTGGAGAAGGAGGCACTGTTGGCGAAGCCGCAGGCGTACATTACCTCGGTGACGTTCATACCCTTCTCTGCCAGCAACTGGGCAGCCTTCTTCAGGCGGATGCTGCGGATGAAGTCGTGAGGCGTCTGACCTGTCAGTTCCTTCATCTTCCGATGGAGGTGTACGCGGCTGATACCGACCTCGTCGGAGATCATGTCGATGTTGAGGTCGGAGTTCGTGAGGTTCTTCCGGATACACTCCATGATCTTCTCGAGCAGCTTGTCGTCGGGCGACTTCAGGCGGATGTCCTCCACGCGCTCTTCGAGGTCATCGGTACGCTCGTACTTCATCTTCAACAGCCTGCGCGAGTTGAGCAGGTTAAGGATGGTGCGCCGCAGGATATCCATATTAAACGGCTTGACGATATAGGCGTCGGCACCTGTCTCCAGACCTTCGAGACGGTCTTCGTCGCGGTTGCGGGCGGTGAGCAGGATGACGGGGATATAGTTCGTCGTGTTGTTCGTCTTCAACTGAGAGCAGAGGGCATTACCGTCCAGCTCCGGCATCATCACGTCGCTGATCACGAGGCTCGGCTTGACACGATAGGTTTCCGTGAGCGCCTCCCGGCCGTTGGTACAGGCGTGCACATCATAGTCCTTGGAGAGCTCTGCCTCGAGGTAACTGCGGATCTCATCGTCGTCTTCAGCGATGACGATGGTGGTGCCGCTGGTGTCTGCCTGCTCATACGGTGTATCCTCCTCTTCCTCAGGCTGTTCGAGGGCGGCCTGCAGTTCTGCCAGCGGCTCCTGCGGCAGCTCACTCTCGCTGATCATCTCCTCCGGTGTCAGGTGGGCGTTGCCCAGCGGGATGGTGATGACAAACTCGCAGCCCTGGTCGAGGTTATGGACGGTGATGGTGCCGTGGTGCATCTCGACGAGCGAGCGGGTGAGGTCGAGGCCGATACCCGTACCGGCATTGCGGTCGTTGGTATAGGAGTCTGCCTGATAGAAGCGCTGGAAGATCTTCTCCAGTTTGTCTTCAGGTATCTTCTCGCCGTTGTCGCGGATGGCGATGGTGGCCGTGGTGGCGTCGTGGGTGAGGCGGATGCCGATCTCTCCGCCAGTGGGCGTGTACTTAAAGGCGTTGGAGAGCACATTGACGACCACCTTGTCGAAGTTCGAGCGGTCGATCCATACAGGCAGTTCGTCGCAGTCGTGATCGAAGGTGAACTTGATCTGACGCGTCTTCGCCTGATGGTCGAAGAGGGTGTAGATATCATTGATGAATCCCACGAGGTTGCGCTCGCTCATGCGCATCTGCATCTGGCCCTTGTCGATCTTACGGAGATCCATCATCTGGTTGATCAGGCTGAGGATGCGCTCGGCATTGCGGCGGATGGTCTCGTAGACGCTCTTGCGCTCTGGGTCGTCCTCTTTCTTGATGAGTGAGAGCAGCGGCGTGAGAATCAGCGTCATCGGGGTTCGGATATCATGACTGATATTCATGAAGAAGCGCAGTTTGGCCTCACTCATCTCCTCAGCATGGATATGGGCCTGGAGGCGCAGACGGTTCTGCTCACGGTGATGGCGGTAGGCGAGGAACTGCCAGACGAAGAGTCCGATGACGAGGGCGTAGAAGAAGTAGGCCCATGCCGAACGGTACCAGGGACTACGGACGATGACGGTGAAGTCGCGCTGGGGTGTTTCGATGCCACTGCGCTCGGCCTTCACACGGAAACGGTAAGTGCCTGGCGGCAGGTGGGTGAAGGAGAGCTCGTTGGAGCCGGCAGGCAGGGCGCGGAAGGGTTCACCGTTGATACTATAAAGGTAAACGATGTGCTCCGGATTCTCATAGGTGAGCGTGGAGAGCTGGATCGTGAACGAATTGTCATGGTAGCCCAGTTCGAAGTGGTTACTGGCGTTGATGGTCGTTTCCGTCACCCTTCTCCCACCAGAGCGCGTGGCGGTGCTGACAGGCTCGCCGTTGATGGTGAGAGCCGTCAGATGGACGTTTGCGCTCCATTGGCTCTGCTTGATGTCCATGGGGTTAAACCAGGTGACGCCACCCGTGCCTCCGAAGAGGATGGTACCGCTGGCATCCGTCCATGAAGCACCGTCGCTGAACTCATTGCTCTGCAGACCGTCGTCGGCAAAGTAGTTCATCTCGGGTCCCTTGACGGGATCGAAGGAGCAGAGTCCATGGTCAGTGGATATCCAGAGTAAGCCACGCTGGTCACGCTCAATGGCGGCAATGCCGTTAGAAGGGAGACCGTCTTCGACTGTATAGTGCTTGGTCTGCTTCGTCTTGAGATCATAGCAGTAGAGTCCTAAGTTCGTACCATACCACAGTTGTCCATCATACTCACGGGCCACCCTGATGGGCACGCTGTAGTGGAGACAATTGACGCCAAAGGTCTTCGTCCAGCTGTCGCTGGCGATATCGAGGCAGCAGAGTCCCATCGACGTGGCGACATAGAGGCGGGCACCGTCTGGAGAGAACGAGATCTGCGAGATGTAGTCGTTGGTAATGCTGTTCATCGAGGGCTCGTTGGGGGCGTTCTCCCGCATCACGTAAGTGCGGAATTGTCCGTCGGCGGGGTTATAGCAGATGACACCATGGCGCATGGTGGCCATCCAAAGGCGGTCCTGAGCGTCGACCTCGATGTCCATGATGACGAGGTGGTCATCCTGAGGGTAGTTGAAGCGTTTGTACTGGAACGTCCTGGGGTCGATGCTGCCTCCCCCCTCGCCGTAGGAACCAATCCAGATGCGCCCATCGCTGGTCTCTGCCATGGTCATGACGGTAGAGGGATAGCCCTCGAGAAGATGGCGCACGAGTTGACCTCCAGGCCTGATGACGTAGATGCCGTCCTTGTCTGTACCCTCCCAGGCTACACCATAGCTGTCGAGAAGTACGCTGACCACACAGGCTGAGCCCGCCACATTGCGGGGACTGCCCAGTTTATAGCCCATGTACTGGAAGCCGTTGGAGGTGATAGGCTGGCAGAAGATACCTTTCTGCAGCATGCCGAACCAAAGATTTCCGCTATTGTCCTCGGTGATGGAGTAGACCTTGCTCTTGGAGAGGTCCACCTCCTGGCTGAAGAAAGGATTATCTGTGAAGGTGTCCTGACGGGGGTCGTAGATGGCGATACCCTTACCGTCGTAGCCTATGATGATGCTGTTCTGGCTGTTGCAATAGAGCGATGAGATCTCTTTATGGCCTGTAGCCGCCACATGTACGAAGTCGCTACCCTGCTGACGGTAGAGGCCAGCATTGGTGGCTACAAAGACGTTGCCGTCGCGATCGGAACAAAGTTGTCCGAGAATGAGGTCCTTTCGGTCTGTGAGGTAGTGCTGTAGCCGCTGACCGTCGTAGCAGACGAGGCCCTCCTGGTCTGACACTATCCAGAGGCGGCCTTTCTTGTCTTCGAGCAGGGAACTGACGGTATGGAGGTTGGCGAATTCGCCACCAAGCTGACGAGCCGTCTTCTGATCAGTAATCTTCATCAGTCCGAGGCCGGAGGAGCCAGCGAGCACATCGCCGTTGGCACGTTCCAGAAAACAGGTGGCATAGCCGTAACTCTCCTTGCCCTGATGATCCAGAAGGGTGACATGATGGAAATCCTCACCGTCCCACGTCTGCAGGGCACCGTACATACCGAAGTAGAACAGGCCGCGACGGTCCTGGATCATACAGTTCACGTAGTTGCTGGCCAGCGTCTTGTCGGCCTCGTTCTCCTTCTTGAACACACGGAACTGGTAACCGTCGTAGCGGTTGATACCATTACGCGTGGTGATCCACAGAAATCCGTCCTGGTCGAGATAGACCTGCGACACGAAACTGCTGGACAGCTGATGATTGTCAGTTGTGAAGTATTTGCCCATCTGGGCATACACGCCCACGGTAAGGCAGAGGGTAACTAGCGTTAGTAGTAGCTTAGACCTCATTGCTTTGATTACATTTTCGACTGCAAAGATAGCCCTTTTTTTTGAATTACCAAGGAAAAATGGAACAAAAAATAAAAAAAATGAAACAAATTTGAACTTTTGTTCCAGATTTTAGTGTTATCTTTGCAGTCGAAATGTAATTATTATCACTTTTTATCCAAATGAAACACCTATCACTGACTCAAAAGATTATGGCCGTGGCTCTGTTGTCGCTGGCCCTGTCGTCGGAAATGAAAGCCGCCGACACCTTCGTCTCGTTCGAACCCGCAGCCGGCACCTGGCAGCTGAGCGACATCACCATCGGCCTCGCCGAGGGAGAGCACTCCTGCGTCACCATCGCCGCCGCCAACCTCGCCACCGACTTCAAAACCGTCACCGGCACCGCCCCCGTCATTTCTCCTTCTCTCCTTACTCCTAAAATTCTCATCGGCACCGTCGGCATCAACAAGCAAATCGACCAATGGGTGAAGCAGGGCGTACTTAGCAACCTGAAGGGCAAGACCGAGAAATACATCATCAAGACCATCGGCGACCAGCTGGTCATCGCCGGCAGCGATAAGCGCGGCACCGTCTATGGCATCTACGAGCTGTCGCGCCAGATCGGTGTCTCGCCCTGGTACTACTGGGCCGACGTGCCCGTCGCGCGCCATGCATCTTTATATATAAAGGAAGGCGAATACACCGACGGCGAGCCCGCTGTCAGATACCGTGGCCTCTTCCTCAACGACGAGGCGCCCTGTCTCACCACGTGGGTGAAGAACACCTTCGGCACCGACTTCGGTGGTCATAAGTTCTATGAGAAGGTATTTGAACTCATCCTCCGCCTGAAGGGTAACTACTTATGGCCCGCGATGTGGGGCTGGGCCTTCTATGCCGACGATCCCGAGAACCTGAAGACCGCCGACGCGATGGGTGTGATGATGGGCACGTCGCACCACGAGCCGATGGCCCGCAACCACCAGGAGTATGCCCGCGACCGCAAGGGCTGGGGCGCCTGGAACTACGCCACGAACAAACAGAACCTCGACCGCTTCTTCCGTGAGGGCATCGAGCGCATGAACGGCACCGACGACATCGTGACCATCGGCATGCGCGGCGACGGCGACGAGGCTATGGGCAACGGCACCGATACAAAGCTCTTGGAGAACATCATCAACAACCAGCGCCGCATCATCAAGGAAGTGACCGGCAAATCTGCTGACAAGACCCCGCAGATCTGGGCACTCTATAAAGAAGTACAGGACTACTACGACGCCGGCCTGCGTGTGCCCGACGACGTGACGGTGCTGCTCTGCGACGACAACTGGGGCAACGTGCGCCGTCTGCCTACTGCCGAGGAACAGAAGCGCAAGGGCGGATGGGGACTCTACTACCACGTGGACTACGTCGGTGCTCCCCGCAACTCGAAGTGGATCAACGTCACCCCCATACAGAACATGTGGGAGCAGTTGCAGCTGGCCTACTTCGGCGGTATACAGAAACTGTGGATCCTGAACGTCGGCGATCTGAAGCCGATGGAATATCCCATCCAACTGTTTATGGACATGGCGTGGAATCCCTCGAAATACCGTGTGGACAACCTGCTCGACCATACCCGTGCCTTCTGCGCCGAGAGTTTCGGCGAAGACCAGGCGTGCGAGGCAGCCCAACTGCTGAACCTCGTGAGCAAGTACAATGGCCGCATCACCTCAGAGATGCTCGATGCCAAGACCTATACCACCTATGAGTTTGCCCAGGTGGTGGCCGACTACCAGGCCTTGGAGGCCCGTGCCCTCCGGCAGTTCATCACGCTCAAGCCCGAAGCCCGCGATGCCTACCGTCAGATCGTGCTCTTCCCTATCCAGGCTATGGGCAACATCTACGAGATGTACTACGCCCAGGCCATGAACCACCAGCTGGCCGCACAGAACGATCCCGAGGCAAACTGCTGGGCAGAACGCTGCCGCAAGGCCTTCGAGCGCGACCAGCAGCTGAACCTGCAATACAACAAGGAGATCGCCGGTGGCAAGTGGGACGGTATGATGATCCAGAAGCACATCAGCTATAAGATCTGGAACGACAACTACCCCGCCGACGTCTGTCCGGATCTCATCGAGGTGAAAGCACCCACGGAAGGCCCGACGTTCTCGCCCGTCCACGGCTACATCAGCATCGAGGCCGAGCACACCTGGAACCGTCAGGATGCCTCCGCCGCCAAATGGACCGTCATCCCCTACATGGGCCGCACCCTCAGCGGCATCTCCCTCATGCCCTACACCGCCGGCACGGACAACGCCTCCCTCACCTACCGCTTCTCTCTCGGCCAAAACACATCTCGTACCCCCGCGCCCACGCACCCACGCACCTCCGTAAAAATTCACGTAGTGACAAAATCCACCCTCGACTTCCTCGACAAGGGCGGCCTCATCTATGACGTGGCGGTCGACGGCTGTCAGCCCGTCAGCGTCAATTTCAACGCCAACCTCAACGAGAAGCCGGAGAACATCTATAGCATCTACTACCCCACCGTCGCCAGTCGTGTGGTGGAGAAAGAGGTCGAGCTGCCCCTCTCAGATTCTCAGGACATCCATACGCTCACCATCCATCCCCAGGATCCCGGCATCGTCTTCGAGAAGATTGTCATCGACCTCGGCGGCTACCAGCACCAGTTCCTCTTCGGCAGCGAGTCGCCCAAGACCTACCAGAAATAGAGAGAGGATGAGAACTTCATTAATTCCCGAAATGCTTGGTCGTTTCGGGAATTTATCGTTCTATGAGCTTTGCCCGAAGATACTCACGCTCAAAAATTTTCAAATTTATTTGGAATTTTGTTCGCTTATTCGTATCTTTGCACTCGATTATCCCAAAACTGATTAACAATATGAACAAACGAACCCTTCTCGCTGCATGCTTTGCAGCTGCCACCATGGGTCTCAGCGCCCAGAAGGCCATGACACCCCCGCAGGGTGGCAAACAGATTAGTGACGAATTGATCGGCATCTTCTTCGAGGACATCAACAACTCTGCTGATGGCGGCCTCAATGCCGAGTTGGTACAGAACGGCTCCTTCGAGTTCTCCCCCGCAGAGCGTGACGGATGGGGTGCCGGTACGGCCTGGAAACAGATCCGCCCGGGACACTCGCTGGGAACCATTCAGGTGAGGATGGACAACCCCGTGCATCCCAACAACGCCAACTACCTGCGCCTCCATACCGAGCGCGTGAAGGAGTATTTCGACTATAAGGGATGGAAAGGCTTCGGCCTCCAGAACGACGGCTTCGACGGCATCTCGGTGAAGGCCGGAGAGAAGTATGACTTCTCTGCCTTTATGCGTAACGTGAACGGCGGTGCCAAGCAGGTACGCGTAGTGCTCGTGGAGCAGTTGCCGGGATGGCCTCCCAAGGATCCGAAACTGTTGGCAGAGACCATCATCGACGTGAAGGACAATGCCTGGAAGAAGTACGAGGCCGTGCTGACTCCGGACTCTACCTGTCAGAAGGCATCACTCCAGCTGCTCGTGCTGAATACCGGCGACATGGATATCGACGTGGTGTCGCTGATGCCCGAGGATACGTATAAGGGCCACGGCATCCGCAAGGACCTTGCCCAGGCACTGGCCGACCTGAAGCCGAAGTTCATGCGCTTCCCCGGTGGTTGCGTGGTTCATGGCGGCGGTGACGGATTCTGGAACACCTACCGTTGGAAGACCACCATCGGACCGAAGGAGACACGCCGTCAGCTGAAGAACACCTGGGGCTATCACCAGAGCTGTGCCGTGGGTTACTTCGAGTATTTCCAGTTCTGTGAGGACTTAGGCATGGAGCCCGTACCCATCCTGCCCGCCGGTGTGAGCTGTCAGGGGGCCAACGGTGGCTGGAATATGTGGCCGACACAGGCTCAGGACGTGGTGCCGATGTCGGAGATGGACGAGTGGGTGGACGAATGTATAGACCTCATCGAGTGGGCCAACGGTGATCCTGCCACGAACATATGGGCGAAGATGCGTGCTGACGCCGGTCATCCGAAGCCCTTCAACCTGAAGTACCTCGGTATCGGTAACGAGGAGAAGATCTCTCCTGAGTTCATCGAGCGCTTTAAGTATATCTATGAACGCGTGATGAAGGCTCATCCCGAGATCATCATCGTGGGTACTGCCGGTCCTGGTTCGCATGCAGGCAATCCCGACTTCGAGGCTGGTTGGAAACTGGCAGAAGAGCTGGGTATGCCCATCCTCGACGAGCACTATTACGAGCCGAACACCTACTTCCTGAACAAGCGTCAGTATGACAGTTATCCCCGTGACCGCAAGACGAAGGTGTATCTCGGAGAGTATGCCGCCAAGGACAAGAAGCTCATCGATGCCCTTGCCGAAGGACTGTATCTGCTCCATGTCGAGCGCAACGGTGATGTGGTGGCCATGACTTCGTATGCGCCCCTCTTCGCACGCAAGAACGGCACCCAGTGGAACCCCGACCTCATCTACTACGACAACGAGCGTCCGTTCCTCACCTGCAGTTACTATGTGCAGCAGATGTTCGGCCTGTCATCGGGTAACTACTACTACGGCGACTGCGTGAAGTTCGAGGGTGATGCCGCTGACGCCATCCAGCCGCAGGAGAACGTGCACTATGGTCAGAGTGTCATCCTTAACACCAAGACGCGCCAGCTCTTCGTGAAGATCTGTAACGCCACCGCCGAGACCAAGACGGCACACCTCAACCTCTCCCGTTTCAAGGTCGGGAAGTTTGCTGAAAAGATGACCATCTCCGGACAGCCCGAGGATGAGAACAACTTCGACAAGCAGCCCATCGCTCCCGTCAAGGAGACCATCAAGATCAAGAAGCGCATGGACGTGGAGGTAGCACCCTACTCCTTCTCACTCTACACAATAAGTTTATAAAAGACCACGAATTACACGAATTACACGAATTTTGAAGCGCGAAAGATGGCTCAATAAAAAATTAGTGTAATTCGTGTAATTAGTTGTAAAAAATAAAAAATTAAAGTATGAAAAAAGTATTATCAATTATTCTGTTGTGCATGTGCGCCATGACGGTGAGTGCACAGAAAGCCGGCGGTAAGAAAGCTGCCATGAAAGAACCAGATCCAAACTTCTACATCTTCCTTTGTTTCGGACAGTCGAACATGGAGGGCGCCGCACGTCCTGAGGCTCAGGACCTGAAGAGTCCCGGCCCACGATTCCTGTGGATGCCGGCCGTTGATTATCCCGCCACAGAGACCTTGCCCGAAAGAAAGATGGGTGAGTGGTATGAGGCCATTCCGCCGCTCTGTCGCCCGAATACCGGTCTGACACCTGCCGACTGGTTCGGTCGTACACTGGTGGAGTCACTGCCTGAGAACATCAAGATCGGTGTGATCCACGTTGCCATCGGCGGTATCGACATCAAGGGTTTCCTGCCCGACAGCATCGACAACTACGTGAAGACAAAAGCCCCGGGTTGGATGAAGGGTATGCTCGCCGCCTACGACAACAATCCATACGAGCGTCTGGTCACGCTGGCCAAGAAGGCTCAGAAGGACGGTGTGATCAAGGGTATCCTGATGCACCAGGGTGAGACGAACACGGGTGATCCGAAGTGGGCTGGTATGGTGCAGCAGGTGTATGATAACCTCTGCGGCGACCTGCAACTGAAGCCCGAGGAGGTGAACCTCTATGCCGGCAATATCGTACAGGCCGGTGGCAAGGGTGTCTGCATCGGTTGTAAGAAACAGATCGACGAACTGCCTCAGACGCTGCACACCGCACAGGTCATCTCTTCCGATGACTGTACGAACGGTCCTGACCGTCTGCACTTCGACGCTGCCGGTTATCGTGAGCTGGGCTGCCGCTATGGTGAGGCCGTCGCCCGTTTCCTGGGTTATGAGCCGAAGCGCCCGTATATCGAGATGCCCAAGCGCATCGAGGCTCCTGCCGATGCCATCATCGCCGAGACCACCATCCCCGGCAATGAGTATCCGAAGGTGGACAAGGAAGGCCGTGCCTATTTCCGCATCTCCGCTCCTGAGGCCCGTAAGGTCGTTGTCGATATCTGCAGCAAGAAGTACGACATGCAGCCCGACGGCAAGGGTAACTTTATGGCAGTGACTGATCCCCTCGTGCCCGGATTCCACTATTACTTTATGAACATCGGCGGCGTGAACTTCATCGATCCCGCCACGGAGACCTTCTTCGGCTGCAACCGTGAATCGGGCGGCATCGAGATCCCCGAGGGCAGCGAGGGCGACTACTATCGTCCGCAGGCTGGTGTTCCCACGGGTGAGGTTCGTTCGTTCTACTACTATGCCGAATCAACGAAGGAATGGCGTCATGCGATGGTTTATACCCCCGCTGAGTACGATGCGAAGAAGAACGTGAAGAAGCGCTATCCCGTGCTCTACCTACAGCATGGCATGGGCGAGGACGAGACAGGCTGGAGCAAGCAGGGACACATGCAACACATCATGGACAACGCCATCGCCAAGGGTGAGGCCGTGCCGATGATCGTGGTCATGGAGAGCGGCGACATCAAGGCACCGTTCCAGGGCGGTGACAACCGTCAGGGCATGAGCACCTACGGCAACTCATTCTATCAGGTGCTGCTCAACGACCTCATCCCCACCATCGATGCGAAGTTCCGTACGCTGAGCGACCGTGAGCACCGTGCCATGGCCGGACTGTCATGGGGCGGACACCAGACATTCGATGTCGTACTGACCAATATGGACAAGTTCTCCTATATGGGAACCTTCAGCGGTGCCATCTTCGGCCTTGACCTGAAGACCGCCTACGACGGTGTGTTCACCAATCCCGAAGCCTTCAACAAGCAGATGCACTGTCTGTTCATGATGAGCGGCACGGAAGGCATGGATAAGATGTTCGGCACCAAGAAAATGGTGGAGGATCTGAACCAGATGGGTATCAACGCCCACTACTACGAATCGACAGGAACAGACCACGAATGGCTCACCTGGCGTCGCGGATTGAAGCAATTTATCCCGTATCTGTTCAAATAATATTCGCAAATGTTACAAAAAACCATTGAAAATATAACATTTATGCATTTTGAAACAAATGAAAAAGTTTCTGAAACATAAAATAAATAGAGTTTCAATTTTTTGTCGTAACTTTGCAGCAGATTCAAGAATAAAATTGTTTTAGTTATATTAGTAGTTAGTAGTTTTTCCTTCCCCGGGACCCAAGAAAAGCGTTTCTTGTCCCGGGGTTCTTTATTAAAGGTAAAAAAGTAAAACGGTGAAAAAGTAAATAATAAGCTTAGATATGAACAGACTATTGATGACTTTTATGCTTAGCGTCCTCACAACTATGGTAGCTCAAGCCCAACAACACAAGTTATGGTACAGTCAGCCGGCACGTCACTGGCTGGAGGCATTACCCGTAGGTAACTCCCACCTCGGCGCCATGGTCTATGGCAAGACCGATACCGAGGAAATCCAGCTGAATGAGGAAACCTTCTGGAGCGGTTCGCCACACAATAACAACAGCCCTGAGGCAAAGGCTCATCTGCAGGAAGTGCGCGATTCCATCTTTGCCGGCAAGGAAGAGGCGGCCCACGCCATCATCGACAAGTATTTCTTCAAGGGTCCCCACGGCATGCGGTTCCTCCCCTTAGGAAGCCTGAAACTGGCTTTCGGTCATACAGACGTCACGGATTTCCGTCGGGAACTGAACCTCGGCGATGCCCTCGCCACCACCTCTTATATATATAATAATGTAAAATACGAGCGTACGGTCTTTGCCTCGCAAGCCGATAATGTCATCATCGTCCGCATCAAGGCCGACAAGAAGCGGGCACTCTCCTTCGGGATCGCCTTCACCAGTCAGTTGCAGTCGAAGGTCATCGCTCCCGTCGTGAAAGGCAAAGGACAGGAGAATCTGTTGTCGGCCACCGTCGAAGGTGTGGAGCAGGAAGGCATACAGCCGGGACTGAAGGCAGACTGTAAGGTGCTGGTGGAAGCCGACGGCAAAGTGAAGACCGACGGTGAGTCACTCCACGTGGACGGTGCCACCACAGCGACACTCTATATCACGGCTGCCACGAACTTCGTGAACTATCAGGATGTCAGTGGCGACGGAGAGAAGAAGAACAAGGAGACGCTGGCCTCGCTGCACGGGAAGAGTTACGAGCAGCTGCTGAAGGCCCATCTGAAGAAATACCAGGAGCAGTATAACCGGGTGTCGCTGATTCTGAGTAATCAGAATAATCAAAGTAATCAGAATAATCAGAATAATCAGAGTACTCAGATTCCCACCGACCAGCGCCTCGCCCAATTTGACGGCTCTGACCTCGATATGGTATCACTGATGATGCAGTACGGCCGCTATCTGCTGATATCCTCTTCTCAGCCCGGCGGACAGCCCGCAAACCTCCAGGGTGTGTGGAACGACAAGAAAGATGCTCCTTGGGACTCGAAATACACCATCAACATCAATGCTGAGATGAACTACTGGCCGGCACTCATCGGCAATCTCGCAGAGACACAGCAGCCGTTGTTCTCGATGATCCGCGACCTCAGCGTGACAGGTACCAAGACCGCTCAGGAGATGTACGGCTGTCGTGGCTGGGTGGCTCATCACAACACCGACCTCTGGCGCGTGGCAGGTCCTGTCGATGGTACTACCTGGGGTATGTTCCCCACGGGCGGCGCCTGGCTTACCACCCACCTCTGGCAGCACTATCTCTATACTGGCGACAAGCAGTTCCTCGCCGAATACTACCCCATTATGAAGGGTGCTGCCGACTTCCTGCTCGACTACCTGCAGCCCTATCCTGCCGACGGCTATATCAAGAATGCCGCAGGCTGGCTCGTCACGGCACCCACCGTCTCGCCGGAGCATGGTCCTGTGGGTAAGCAGACCACCGTCACCGCCGGTTCTACGATGGACAACCAGATTGTCTTCGATGTACTCTCCCAAACCCTCGCCGCCGCCAAAATCCTCGGCAAAGACGATTCTTCACTCTTCACTCTTCACTCTTCACTCAAGAAGCTTCCTCCCATGCAGATAGGCCGCTACGGACAGTTGCAGGAATGGATGATCGACGGCGACGACCCCAAGGATGAACACCGTCATATCTCCCATCTCTACGGCCTCTATCCCTCCAACCAGATATCGCCCTACTCCCACCCCGATCTCTTCACGGCTGCTGCGAACACCCTGAACCAGCGTGGTGACATGGCCACAGGCTGGAGTCTCGGCTGGAAGATCAACTTCTGGGCCCGTATGCTCGACGGCAACCATGCGTTTACAATTATCAAGAACATGCTCAACGTGATTCCCTATACCACCGAATGGGGCCCCCGTGGCGGTACCTATCCCAACCTCTTCGATGCCCATCCGCCCTTCCAGATTGACGGAAACTTCGGTTGTGCGGCAGGTGTCTGTGAGATGCTCCTGCAGAGTCACGACAATGCCGTCCATCTGCTGCCCGCCCTGCCCGATGCCTGGAGCCAGGGAGAAGTGAAGGGTCTGCAGGCCCGTGGTGCCTTCACCGTGGATATGTCTTGGAATGACGGACAACTGCAGAAGGCCACCATCACCTCGAAGATCGGAGGCACGCTGCGCCTGCGTTCCTACGTCCCTTTGAAGGGCAACGGTTTGCGCAAGGCCGCCGGCGCCTGTCCCAACCCGCTGTTCGCATCGCCGGAGATACCGGATCCCCTGCATTCATCGGAGTTGTCGGAGTTACAGCTGATCCCCGTGAAGGAGGTCTTCGAGTACGACATCGACACAACACCAGGGCAGATTGTTGCTTTAAGCAGGCAATAAACGGCCTTGCAGACACTCCTAAAAAATGTCAATGATACTTATACGAAAGTATATGTTACAAATGGAAATATTTGATGCAAGTTTTTTTCGTACCTTTGCACCGATAAAATTCCATTTTATATGAATTACCGCTTATTATCCATTATTTCATTGTTCTGTGCCGGCGTCAGCTTGTCGGCACAGAATTTTCCTTATCAGAATCCGAATCTGAGCGCCAAGGAGCGCGCAGTGGATCTCTGCAGTCGTCTAACCCTTGAGGAGAAGGCTCAGCTGATGCTCGACGAGAGTCCTGCCATCCCGCGCCTCGGCATCAAGAAGTTCTTCTGGTGGAGCGAGGCCCTCCACGGTGCTGCCAATATGGGCAACGTCACCAACTTCCCGGAGCCCGTAGGTATGGCAGCAGCATTCAATCCCGACCTGCTTTACAAGGTGTTCGATGTGGCCAGCACCGAGTTCCGTGCCCAGTACAACCACCGTATGTACGACCTGGGTGGCGAGGACATGAAGATGCGCAGTCTCTCTGTATGGACTCCGAACGTGAACATCTTCCGTGATCCCCGTTGGGGGCGTGGACAGGAAACCTACGGCGAAGACCCCTACCTGACGAGTGTCATGGGTGTCCAGGTGGTGCGGGGCCTGCAAGGGCCTGAGGATGCGAAATACCGCAAACTCTGGGCCTGTGCCAAGCACTATGCCGTACACAGCGGTCCTGAGTACACCCGCCACACCGCCAACCTCACCGATGTGTCTGCCCGCGACTTCTGGGAGACCTATATGCCTGCCTTCAAGACACTGGTACAGGATGCGAAAGTGCGTGAGGTGATGTGTGCCTATCAGCGCCTCGACGATGATCCCTGCTGCGGCTCTACCCGTCTGCTCCAGCAGATCCTCCGCGACGAATGGGGATTCCAGTACCTCGTCGTCAGCGACTGCGGTGCCGTGAGCGACTTCTACGAGAACCACAAGTCATCCTCTGATGCTGTACACGGCACCTCAAAGGCCGTCCTCGCCGGTACCGATGTGGAGTGCGGTTTCAATTACGCCTATAAGAGCCTTCCCGAGGCTGTGCGCAAAGGCCTGCTCTCTGAGGCTGAGGTCGACAAGCACGTCATCCGTCTGCTCGAAGGCCGCTTCGACCTGGGTGAGATGGACGATCCCTCACTCGTCGAGTGGTCTAAGATCCCCTACTCCGCCATGTCCACGAAGGCCTCTGCACAGATAGCCCTCGACATGGCCCGCCAGTGCATCGTGCTCCTTCAGAACAAGGGCAACATCCTGCCGCTTAGGAAGAATGCAGAGAAGATAGCCATTATCGGTCCCAACGCTGATAACGAGCCGATGATGTGGGGAAACTACAACGGTACCCCCAACCACACCGTCACCATCCTCGACGGCATCAAGGCCAAGCAGAAGAAGCTCGTCTATCTGCCCGGCTGTGACCTGACCTATAATCAGGTGATGGAGTGCCATCTTCCCACGGAGTGCGTTGCTCCCGACGGTAAGAAGGGTCTGAAAGGCACCTTCTGGACGAACACCAAGATGGAGGGCAAGCCCTTCACCACCGAATACTACACGAAGCCTGTCAATGTCACCACAGCAGGTATGCATGTCTTTGCACCCAACCTGCCCATCGAAGACTTCTCCGCCAAATACGAGACCACCTTCACGCCGAAGGAGGCTGGCGAGTATGTGCTGAACGTGGAATCTACTGGCCATTTCGAAGTTTACATCAACGGTGAGCGGAAGATATTCCAGCATACTTGGCGCGCCACGCCCACCCGTACCGTATTAAATGCAGAGAAGGGACAGAAGTTCCAGATTGAGGTACGTTTCCTGACCGTGAAGACCTGGGGCGCCTCGATGAAGATCGACGTGGCCCGTGAACTGCCCATCGACTACCAGCAGACCATCGCTCAGCTGAAAGGCATCGACAAGGTAATCTTCTGCGGCGGTATCTCACCAGCCCTTGAAGGCGAGGAGATGCCCGTGAACATCGAGGGCTTCAAGGGTGGCGACCGCACCAGCATCGAACTGCCGAAAGTGCAGCGCGACTTCCTCAAGGCCCTGAAGGCAGCCGGCAAGCAGGTGATCTTCGTCAACTGCTCCGGTTCTGCCATCGCCCTGACGCCAGAGACCGAGAGCTGCGATGCCATCCTGCAGGCTTGGTATCCGGGACAGGAGGGTGGTACCGCCGTGGCCGATGTGCTCTTCGGCGACCAAAACCCTGAAGGCAAGCTGTCAGTCACCTTCTATAAGAACGACTCCCAATTGCCCGACTATGAGGACTACTCGATGAAGGGCCGCACCTACCGCTATTTCAACGATGCCCTCTTCCCCTTCGGCTATGGCCTGAGCTATACCACCTTCGAGGTGGGTGAGGCCGCCACATCCGGCACTCCCGGAAATGAAGGCTTCACCGTCTCCGTCCCCGTTAAGAACACCGGAGCACGCCAGGGTGCCGAAGTCGTACAGCTCTATATCCGCGACCTCTCCGACAAGGAAGGCCCGCTGAAGTCGCTCCGTGGCTTCAAGAAGGTACAGCTGAAGCCCGGACAGACTGCCACAGCCACCATCGCCCTCGACAAGAAGAGCTTCGAGTTCTGGGATGCAGAGACCAATACGATGCGCACGAAGCCCGGACAGTACGAGCTGTTCTATGGCACCAGCTCCGCCGACAAAGACCTCCAGAAGCTGACTGTAGAAATTAAATAAGAATACAACTTTCACATGTTATTAAAACGACCACTAATTACACGAATTTAACGAATTGGCTGGCGCATCAAGAATCGCTGGCGATTCCATTAGTGTAATTCGTCATAAATTTAGTTACTGTGCGCAGCTAAAAAATTCGTGTAATTCGTGAAATTCGTGGTCGAAATAAAAGAATTAAGAATATATCGTTTTATAAACCATCTAACAAAACAGTATGAAAAAAAGAATTTTAACCGGTCTGGTGCTCGCATGCATGAGCATCTTACCAACCATGGCACAGTGGGGACGTCCCGTTGACTATTCAGCAGGCCCCGGACTCAAGGATGCCTACAAAAACTATTTCACAATTGGCGTAGCCGTCAACAAACACAACATCTCTGATCCCGCTCAGATCGAGATCATCAAGAAGCAGTTCAACAGCGTCACCGCCGAGAACGCTTGGAAACCAGGCGAGATTCATCCGAAAGAGGGTGTATGGAACTTCGGCTTAGCCGACAGCATCGCCAACTTCTGCCGCGAAAACGGTATCAAGATGCGTGGCCACTGCCTCTGCTGGCACTCACAGTTTGCCGACTGGATGTTCACCGACAAGAAGGGCAAGCCCGTGAAGAAGGAAGTCTTCTACGAGCGTCTGCGCGACCACATCCACACGGTGGTGAACCGTTACAAGGATGTCGTCTATGCCTGGGACGTGGTGAATGAGGCTATGGCTGACGACGGCCGCCCCTTCGAGTTCGTCGATGGCAAGATGGTTCCTGCCAGCCCCTATCGCCAGAGCCGTCACTTCAAGCTCTGCGGCGACGAGTTCATCGCCAAGGCATTCGAGTTCGCCCGTGAGGCTGATCCCACAGGTGTGCTCATCTACAACGACTACAGCACTGTGGACAATGGCAAGCGCGAGCGTATCTACACGATGGTGAAGAAGATGAAGGACGCCGGTGTGCCCATCGACGGTATCGGTATGCAGGGCCACTACAACATCTACTTCCCCGACGAGGAGCAGCTCGAGAAGGCCATCAACCGCTTCAAGGAGATTGTCAACATCATCCACATCACCGAGCTCGACCTCCGTACCAACACCGAGAGCGGCGGTCAGCTGCGTTTCTCCCGTGGCGAGGCCAAGCCTCAGGCTCCCTATATCGCCACCCTGCAGGAAGACCAGTACGCCCGTCTGTTCAAGATCTTCCGCAAGCACGCTGACGTCATCAAGAACGTCACTTTCTGGAACCTCAGCGACAAGGACTCCTGGCTGGGTGTGAACAACCATCCGCTGCCCTTCGACGAGAACTTCAAGGCTAAGCGCTCACTGCAGATCATCCGTGACTTCGACGCCGCTGCCGACAAGCGCGTGCCGAAGGACGACTGGGTACCCAACCCCATGAACCAGCCCGGACAGGAATATCCGCAGGTGAACTCCGAGGGCTTCGCCCGCTTCCGTGTAGAAGCTCCCGATGCCAAGTCGGTCATCGTCAGCCTCGGTCTCGGCGGTCGTGGCGGCACCGTGCTCCGCAAGGATAAGGACGGCGTGTGGACAGGTACCACCGAGGGCCCGATGGATCCCGGCTTCCACTACTACCACCTCACCATCGACGGCGGTGTGTTCAACGATCCCGGCACCCACAACTACTTCGGTTCCTGCCGTTGGGAGAGCGGTATCGAGATTCCCGCTCCCGATCAGGACTTCTACGCCTGGCGCAAGGACATTCCTCACGGCAACATCCAGCAGGTCAACTTCTGGTCTGAGAGCACCGGCAAGATGCAGACTGCCAATGTCTATCTGCCTCCCTGCTACGGCAAGCTCGTGAAGGGTAAGAACGGCAAGCTCGAGCAGACACGCTATCCCGTGCTCTATCTGCAGCACGGCTGGGGTGAGAACGAGACCAGCTGGCCCGTACAGGGTAAGGCCGGCATCATTATGGACAACCTGATTGCCGACGGCAAGATCAAGCCTTTCATCGTCGTGATGGCCTACGGTCTGACCAACGACTTCAAGTTCGGCACCATCGGCAAGTTCACCGCCGAGGAGTTCGAGAAGCTGCTCATCGACGAGCTCATCCCCGTTGTCGAGAAGCAGTTCCTCACGAAGGAAGGCAAGTGGAACCGTGCCCTCGCAGGTCTCTCTATGGGTGGCATGGAGACGAAGCTCATCACCCTGCGTCGTCCCGAGGTCTTCGGTTACTGGGGTCTGCTCTCTGGCGGACAGTATGCTCCCGATGAGATCAAGGATCCGAAGATCGTGAAGTACATCTTCGAGGGCTGTGGTGACAAGGAGAATCCCGACGGCATCAACAAGAGCGTCGAGTCACTGAAGGCTGCCGGCTACAACGCCGAGGGTCTCATCTCCGAGGGCACCGCCCACGAGTTCCTCACCTGGCGCCGCTGCCTCTATCAAATGGCCCAGAGCCTCTTCAAATAAGAATAGGTACACATATAATAATCCCCCGCCGATTGTTTTGGCGGGGGATTTTTGTTATTGTGCGGTTTTGGTTTTGCCGCTCTGCATATCGCGGATATATTGCATAAAACGGTCTATCAGCAGAATCTTCTCCTTGTTGGGCAGAGGTACGAGTGTGGCACCGTCCTTAAACTGCATCACGCTGGGCTTCTGCTCGTCATACACCGTCCATTTCGGCAAACCCTCACCATTGGGATCACCCGTCTTGGCGAAGTTCACCCAGTACTGCTGCATCAGATCGCCCGTCATCTTCTCCTGAGGATACTTGTCTGCCTCCTTGTCGAACCGTCCGTCCAGATACATGATATCATCGGCATGGGCGGCACCACGGCGGTTACCCTTGGCATAGACGGTCTTCTCGGAGTTCTGAGCCAGATACGCCATGTAAACGGGACTCTTGCCCGTCTTGGTCTGCAGCTTAGCCCATTGATAGGCTGGCCATCCGAAATTCACATCGCGCACCACGTCGCGGAGGCTGTACAGACGCTCCATAGGGGTATTGCCCGGATAAACGGCCTTCGCACTGTCGCCCCAATGGTTAGGCAGAGAGCTCAGCTGCTGGTTGAACATCTCCACACTTACCGAGTCGAACTCCACGGCACCCTCATCGCTGTTGTGCATGATCAGCACGGGCACATCGTTATACGCACCCTTCTCGTAGAGGGCGTAAACGGGCTCGGGAACCACGTAGCCGTCCACGATGGGCATATTGCCCTGGAAGTTCACACCCGTACCCGTCAGCTCCTTGGCATCCATCTGGCGCATCTCGGCGATAGAGTTCTTCTTCAAACCGTTCATGAACATCCCGCCTATCATCTGAGCCATCTGCTGGTTCACCACATTCATGGGCGACATCCAGGCACCGCTCTCGCTGATGCAGGCACGGAACAACCCCTTGGCCAAGGGCGAGGCACAGAGGATATGACAACTCATGGCACCAGCCGATTCGCCAAAGATGGTCACCTTCGAGGGATCGCCGCCGAAGTTCCTGATGTTACGCTGTATCCACTGCAGGGCGAAAATCTGGTCTAATATACCGTAGTTGCCCGAGTGACCCTCAGGATCCTCCTTGGCCAGTTCGCCATGCGCCATGAAGCCTAATGCCCCTGCACGATACTCGATGGATACAGCCACCACACCCCTGCGAGCCAGACTCTGCCACAGCGTACCGCCATAACTCTCAGTCTGGAAGCCGCCACCATGAATAAACACCATCACGGGCAGCTTCTCATCCACCGACTTGGCGGGAGTCACCACACTCAGGTTCAGGCAATCCTCGCTCATCATGTCGTATTTCACATAGCTCTTCTCGGGCTGAGGGGGCCACTTACCCACCGTCTCGGCCTTCAGCACACCCTCCCAAGGCTTGGCGGGCTGTGGAGCCTTCCACCGCAGATCGCCCACGGGAGGAGCCGCATAGGGAATGGCGTAGTAACAGGCTATACCACCGTCCTCGAGCACGCCCTCCACGTCACCGGTTTCTACATGAGTCTTCAGCAGAGGCTGAGCCCCCACCGTCATCGCCGTCATCAGTCCGCAGACCATCATAAATAGTTTCTGTTTCATCGCTGATTAAGTTTATAATAATACATCTTTTATATATTAGACGCAACCAAACCCCAAAAAGTTGCAGATCAGACTTGCAGGGACAAGATAAAAACTGCATGACATCCCTGAAGGGGCGTTTCGGCAAGGTCGAGCATGCCGCCCTGCTGGATCATCATCCTGCGGCTCAGCGAGAGGCCGATACCGCTGCCACTCCGTTTGGTAGTGAAGAAAGGCACGAAGAGCGACTGGCGGTTCTCTGCGGGAATGGGAAGACCATCGTTGCCGATATAAAGTGAAAAGTGATGAGTGAAGAGTGAAGAAGGTTTAGCTCGGCGGCCCGAAGGGGAAAGCCAATTTGCTTCCGCCGTAGAGTCTGTTTCTTCCACAACCATCTTTGTGGCATTGGCCTCAATGGCATTCTTCACTAAGTTCATGAGTACCTGCCGCAGCATGCCGATATCAGCACGGACAACCAGATCGGCAGGGACGCTGACCTCCCAGGTCAGTTGCGGATAGGCCTTGCTGATTTCATCAATGACGGCGTGAAGCCTGACGTCCGCCAGTACGGGTTTCTCCAGTTCCGACATCTTGCGGTAGTTGACCACGAAGTCACTCAGATGGCGTGAAGTCTCATAGATAGCCTTGATGCCGTTTTCGAGTGGGGTGTCCTTCACGTCAGAACGGTTCAGCATAGACTGGCTGATGCTGGTGATAGGGGCTGTGGCGTTCATCATCTCATGGGTCAGCACACGGGTGAGCCGTTCCCACGATTCCACCTCATTCTGATTCACCTGCTGGCGGATGGTCTCACCCAATTGGTTCAGCGTCTCTTGCATGGCACGTTCGCCAGGCAACAGGCCGTGAGTAGGCATCCGGAACGTGAAGTCCTTATTGCGGATAGCCTCCTGCATCAGATGGGCACGCAGCCGCAACATTCGCTGATGGTACACAAACCACACCGCGAAGCCTACAATGATTACACCTATTAAAATTATTAACCACATATTCTTTTTTCTTCACCACGAATTACACGAATTTCACGAATTTAATCTTTGCGCAACCAATTAGTGTAATTAGTGGTCTTACAATCTCTTCATCTTATTGTAAAGAGTCTGGCGGGTGATGCCAAGGAGTTCAGCGGCCTGGGTGAGGTTGCCGTGACAGTGGTCGATGGTACGGCGGATATGTTCCTTCTCCATCTCGTCGAGACTGACAATTTCATTCTTCATGTCGAGTACATCCTTCAGCTTGTGTACCAGTTCATCGTTGTCCCACGGCTTGGTAATGAAGTCGGCTGCACCGTTCTTCAGTCCCTTGACCGCCAGGTTCACATCGGCATAGGCCGTCAGCAGGACGACAGGCGTCTGCGGATGCTGCTTATGGATGGCCCGAAGCCAGAAGAGTCCTTCGTTGCCGTTGTTGACTCCCAACGTGAAGTTCATGTCGAGGAGCACCAGATCGACAGTCTCCTGAGCCATGGTCTTCAGGATGTCGTCAGGTCGTTCCAGGGTGAGTACATGCTCAAACGTATCGTCGAGCAGATAGTGCATCGCCGTCAGGATAGAGGCGTTGTCGTCTACGATTAATATGGTTCCGTACTTGTTCATGGGTGCAAAGTTACGATTTTCTGTCTAATTATCATACAAAGGGGTGTATAAAAATTAGACAATCAACACTTCGCTAAATGAAAAATGATAAATGATAAATGAAAAAGGTTTAACTTTGCATCGTCGAAAGACAAAAGAACAGAAAAAAGACGAACATGTATTTAGACAGAAGAACAAAAGAACATAAGAATATGAGACGGACGGTGATTAGTTTATCATTCATCATTTATCATTCAGCATTCAGCCCCGCAGGGGCGCAGACGTGGACGATGCAGCAATGTATGCAGTATGCCGTGGAGCATAATCATGAGGTGAAGCGGGCAGAGTTGGATCTGGACAACTTCAAGGCCCAGAAGACTGGAGCCATCGGACGTTTCCTCCCCTCTGTAGACGCCAGCATCGGAGCCAATTACAATTTCGGTCGTGCCATCGATCCTGAGACCAACGGCTATACCGACGTCAGTACCTTTTACAATGGTTACCAAGTGACGGCCTCGCTGCCCGTGTTCGACGGTTTCAACCGCATTCATGCCCTGAGAGCTGCCAAGGCCAGTGAGCTGATGGGGCGTCACGCCTTAAGACAGCAACAGGACCTGACGGCGCTCAACGTGCTTAAGGCGTATGCCAACGTGGCCTACTACGACGGTCTGGTAAGGATGGCCGACGAGAAGCTGCAGGAGACGGAGCTACTGCTCAAGCAGACACGACTGATGGAAGAAGTAGGCCGTAAGAGTGCAGCAGACGTCGCACAGGTGGAGTCTCAGCATGCTGAGGCAGCCTTCGAACTGACGCGCCAGCGCAATCTCTATGCCTCTTCCTTATTAGAACTGAAGAAGGAAATGGCTTTCCCGCTGGATGACAGCCTCAGCTTCCAGTTTGTTCCCCAAAAGGAAACAGCCCGCATCTCCCAAGGGAGCAGTTCGACGATCCTCCAGTCATCCGAACTACAGCAGGCGCGCTATCAGATGGAGGCCAGCAGACATGAGTGGCATCAGGCCCGCAGCTCTCTTTATCCCTCTCTCTCTTTGAATGCGGGTCTGAGCACCACTTACTTCAAAACGCTCCACTCTGATGCTACGGAATCGTTTGGCAATCAGTTCAAGAACAACATGGGTGAGTATGTGGGTGCCACGCTGAGCATTCCGCTCTTCAACCGTCTGCAGACCATCACCAGCATCCGCAAGGCGAAGAACAACTACCAGAAAGCCCGCGAGGCCTACGAACAGAAACAGCAGGAACTGGAGAAGCTGAGCCTTGAAGCCTGGCAGGACTGGCTGGCCTACCTGAAACAGACGGAGCAGATGATAGAAAAGGTGGAAGCCGACAGCATCTCCTACCAACTGACACGCCGCCAGTTCGAGGAAGGCCTCAGCACAGCCATCGACCTGCACACCACTTCGTCGCACCTGCTGCAGTCGAAGGCCACCCTGCTGCAATGTCAGCTGATGGCGATGGTGAAGGAACAATTAGTAAGATATTATAAAGGAGAAACAATATGGACAGAGTAATTGAGAAGACAAAGACGCAGAAGCTGATGAAGTACTGGCCGTATGTGGCTGGCGGCATGGGGTTATTGGTTATTGGTTATTGGTTATTGTTCGGCAATCACGCCTCGACACTCAGAGTGAGCAAGGACGAGCTGACCATCAGCGAGGTACGTCAGGCAGAGTTTAAGGACTATGTCAGGACCAACGGACAGGTGCTGCCCATCCAGGTAGTACAGATCTCGCCAGAGGAAGGCGGCATCGTGATGGAGAAGGTTGTAGAGGAAGGCACGATGGTGCATAAGGGCGATGTCATCGTCCGTCTGAGCAACTCCGGCCTCGACCTGCAGATCCTCAACGCAGAGGCTGAGCTGGCAGAGAAGCAGAACCTGCTGAGGAATACCCAGGTGGCGATGCAGCAAGACCGCCTGAACAACCAGACGGAACAGGCACAGCTCGATATGGACACCCAGCGCAAGCAGCGTACCTTCGACCAGAACAAACGGCTCTATGCCGAAAAACTGATCAGCAAGGAGGATTACCTGCAGTCGCAGGAGGACTATCAGCTCTCTGCCAAGAAGCGTGCGCTGGTCTCAAAGCGCCTGAAGCAGGACTCTATCTATCGTACCGTTCAGATGGATCAGATGGAGGACAACCTGCAGAACATGCGGCGCAACGTGGTTTTGGTACGTCAGCGCAAGGACAAGCTTGAGGTGCGTTCTGCCATCGACGGCGAGTTAGGTCTTTTAGATGTGGAGTTAGGCCAAAGCATCAGCCCTGGGCAGAAGATAGGCCAGCTGAACGACCTCAGCGATTATAAGGTGCAGGCGCAGATTGACGAGCACTATATCGACCGTGTGCGCCAAGGACTGACGGCTACCTTCTCACGTGGCGACAAGCAGTATCAGCTGCAGGTGCGCAAGGTCTATCCTGAGGTGCGTGACGGCAAGTTCCGTTGCGACTTCATCTTCCGAGGCGAGCGCCCTGAGAACATCCGCACAGGCCAGACCTATTATATAGACCTCGAACTGGGCCAGCCTGAGCAGGCCGTCATCATCCCTCGCGGCACGTTCTTCCAGACCACAGGCGGACAATGGATCTTCGTGCTCTCCCAAGACGGCTCGAAAGCCTATCGCCGCCCCATCCGCGTAGGCCGTCAGAACCCTCAGCACTACGAGATCCTCGAGGGTCTAGAGCCTGGCGAAAAAGTAGTCACCAGCGGCTACGAGGCTTTTAAAGACAATGAAGTATTAGTGATAAAATAAGACAACGAATTTCACGAATTAAACGAATTAGAAATATATGAATAGTTACCTGAAATTTCTGAGCCGTCATAGGCTGTTTACCGTTATCAATATCGTGGGTTTGTGCCTCTCGATGGCCTTCCTGCTGCTGTTGGGTGACCTGATTTATCGCCAGACATCTGTAGAGAACTACCAAACGCGTGGTAATCGCACCTTTGTCCTTGGCAACGAGAACAATATGATGTCGCACTTTCGTGTGGGACAGAAACTGAAAGACCGTTTCCCAGAAATCGAAGACTGGTGTTCCATTTCCGGCTATGACTTGCCCATCAACATGCATGGACAGACAATAAGCACGAAGATACTCGTCGTGGCTCCGAACTTCTTCGAGTTCTTCGATTATCGATTGCTGACGGGTGACAAGCGCAAGGTGCTGAGTGCCCCAAATCAAATGGTGGTAAGCAAGTCGTTCGCCCAGCGCTATTGGCCTGAAGACGATGCCATCGGCAAGGAGGTGGTGATTGGTGATCCGAAAGATCCTGAAGGACATGTTACCTATACCGTCAGCGGCATCATGGACGATTTCGATCGTTCTGTTATTCCCTCTAACTATGAGTGTCTGATGAACTTGGAGAACCATAAGTATTTCAACCCAGTGGCCTACGACGAACAGATGAGCAATGCCGGCAGTTGCATCCTATTCTTGATGGAACGCGAGGGCACCAACCTGCAGAGTAAAATCAGCGACATGTGTGATTATATGAAGACATTCTTTTGGTACTATACAATCAAGGTTGCGAATGATGTTACACTTACACCGCTCTCTACCCTCTACTACGATGCCAAGAAGTGCATGCTTGGTGGCGACGAGTTGAATCACGGTAGCCGCGATATGGCTCATCTCTATGTGATCATCGCCCTGCTTGTATTGGTGTTTGCCATCTTCAACTACATCAATTTGAGTGTGTCGCTTACAACAGAGCGCTCTAAGGAGATGGCTACACGTCGACTGTTGGGGCTGTCTCGATTGCAGGTCTTTGGCAAATTGATATGTGAAAGCATCCTCTTTACAGCTATTGCCTTTGTCATTGCCTATCTGATTGCGCTCTCTTTGCAAGACAAAGCCGTAGAAATGGCAAACTGTCCGTTGGACTTGCTGAAGGATACTGGCATTGTGACCATCCTTGTCATCCTGTTTGCTATCGTACTTGTAGGAGCATTGGCAGGCTTCGTTCCTGCCTCGATACTCAGTGGTTATCAGCCCATAGACATTGTTCGCGGCACCTTCCGCCGTCGTGTCCGCCAGCAATGGAGTCATGTGCTGATGGTGATGCAAGCTGTCTTTGCCATCGTCATGCTGACTGTCACGTTTTTACTGAATAACGGCATCCGGGAACGTATGAACCAACCCTTAGGCTATGAAATCAAAAACATTCTACAGTCCTATGGCCTCAATGGTCTTAAACAACAACAGCGACTGACTTTCCGCAATCAGATGCTGAAGCTTCCAGAGGTGGAGGCAGTAGGATTCGGAGGAGGTACGCCAATCAACTATATTGAGAACAATACCACCACAGCTCCTGACGGTACGGTGGTGAGCATGCAGGTGTTGATGGGCGACAGTTGTTTCTTTAACATTCTCAACATCCACCCTGAGAAGTCTTATTGTGAAGAGACTGGCGAAAGGTACTTCGTGGGTGTCAATCATCAGCTATTACGACAGTTCGGCAAGCAGGATACCGACACGGAATTCACCTCCGCCATGAGTGAAAATATTTTCCATGTAGCGGCTCTTTATCCAGATATGATATATCTGAACGTGATGCGTGAGGAAAAGCATCCCACACCTTTCTTAATATATAAGGTCAACGAATTCGTTGATGGGGGTAGTGACGTTGTAACAAGAGACTATGGAGGACCTCAGATGACCATCGTCAAATATCATGGTGACCGCAAGAAGGTAGAAGAGACTATGAAGCGTCTGCTATCGGAACTGACGGGATATGAAGTATCAGACATCGAGTCACTCGAACAAATACATCGCCAGTGGTATGTAGAATACGAACGGTTCCTCTGCATCTTGACAGTCTTCACAGTTGTCGCCCTGATTATTGCCGTACTCGGATTGATGGCAATGAACAGTTACTTCGTAGGCCAGCGCCGTCGTGAGATTGCCGTCCGTCGCGTCTTTGGTGCTGAGATCAGCAGCATCACCCTGCGCCTGCTCCGTACGGTAGTCATCCAGTCGCTCATTGCAGCCGTTATCGCCATCCCGTTGTCATATTGGTTAGCGCCGATGGTGGGCAGCATTTCCGGCCTCAACATCCGGATGCAGTTCCTGCCCTTGCTGCTCTCCCTCCTCATCGTTCTCATTGTCAACGTCCTTACTGCCGCCTTCCAAGGCTGGCGGGCTGCAACGGAAAATCCCATTCACAGCATCAAGAATGAATAGGAAAAAATAGCAGAATTGCATACATAACTACATTTATTATGTCTATATTATTGAAATACAGATGGTTGCAAGGTTTTCAAACTACATGATAACTACATTATAAGTACATATAACTACATTGAAACTACACGAAATAGGCCAAATGACGGCTTTTTACATGGCTTATGCGTCGCAGTTTGGGCAGACTAAAGTCCATGAATGATTGCTTTAAACCATAGGAAAGGTTAGGGGTGGCTGATAAATTCTCGAGAGAATTTAAGAGTTTAATTAGGGTAAAGTCAGACTTTAGTTAGGGTAAACTCTGAAATTCTCTCGAGAATTTGTCTGAGAGCCTTAGGGAAACCAGAGCTGTTAAGCGGGCTTCATGGGACTTTACTTACTTGAAAGTCTTGGCAAACTGCCGACTGTTTGTATCGTTATCGATGTCTTTTTGGCTGCTTTTGTGTAGTTTCAATGTAGTTATATGTACTTATAATGTAGTTATCATGTAGTTTCAAATTTCCGCAAATTATTCAAAATAAGACAATTAGAATGTGATTAATGTAGTTATGTATGCTAAAATGAAATTTGGACATTAGAAATTTATAATTCAAGTTGCACATATTTGCGCCATTTTTGCAGTTTCAAACATAAATTACATCTTTGCATCACGCTAAAGATATAACACCAAAAGTGAAATCATACGACTACATGTACATAACTAATTTGGGCGAAATCCACCTCGAATGACATAGATTTCGCCAGAAACACGACCAAAACGGGCGAAATCTACCCCAAAAAGCATAGATTTCGCCCAAAAAGTTTGTTTATAATAAAGATTTGTTGTATCTTTGTGCTGTCTTAAAAGAATGACATCATGGAATCAATCATCGGAAGAGAAGTAGAAATCAAGCGACTGACAGCAGCTGTAAACAGTCCGCGTCCAGAGTTTATCGCCCTTTATGGACGCAGGCGCATCATATCAACACACCAGAAGTCAACTCATGGATGGGCCTGACATTTGAACGCATCTGTATGGCACATGTCCAGCAAATCAAACAAGCACTGAGGATAGATGCCATCTCGACACTCGTCTATTCCTGGCGAAGCAAGACATCGACTCCTGCAGTCCAGATAGACATCGTTATAGAGAGGGCCGACAACATCGTCAACATCTGTGAAGTGAAATACAGCCAAGGTGAATATGCTCTCGATAAAGAAGAATACAACAAGATATGTCGGCGCAGTAATGCTTTCTGCTCTGAAACAGGATTGCGACACACACCTTGGCTCACGATGATAACAACAGAGGGATTGATCCGTGGGAAATACACAGAAATGATTCAGAGCCAGGTCAAACTTGACGACTTGTTTGCAATTTAGTCTATGTTCTGAGACCTGTGTCAAAGAATCATACGCCAGACTGTCTAATTATTAGACAAACAGCTTCCGCCGAGGTCAAAAGCCTTGGCGGATTCGTTTAAATGACGTAACTTTGCATCAGAAAATCGTAAATCGTCAATAAGTAAATCGCAAATAAGATGAAGAGTTATTTCAGATTCCTGTCGCGCAACAAGCTATATACCTTAATTAATATAGCAGGGTTGGTAGTATCGCTGATGTTCATCATCCTGATGGGTGACTACACCTGGCGCCAGTATAGCATCGATTCGTGGCACAAGAACGCTGACCGCATCTATCTGACGGGTAGTGGCGAGGACTTCTTTATGTGGCCGCAGGCTGCACAAGAGATTAATGC
>ONCZ01000060.1 GCA_900316445.1 uncultured Prevotellaceae bacterium
GGATGTTACCTGTTGCATATTAACCGTCATACTTTTACGCCCACTCTGTTTAACTGCTTTTGCTACCACGCTGCTCTTGCCAAATCGGCGAGGACTGATTAGGATAAGATGGTTGGCACTATTAACGAAATGAATGATATATGTCACTTCTTCTATCCTGTCTGTGAAGAACTCAGCCTCCACGATTGCTCCGTATTTAAAAGGATTCTCCATATTACGACTTTTTTCGTTACGACTTTTTTCGTAGTCGCTGCAAAGATACGCAATATTTCTGAAACATGCAAGTATTATTGGGAATTATTTCAATATTTCTTGCCGGTATCGGCAAAAAGTTGTATCTTTGCAGCAGGAATTGGTACTAAAACTTGCCGATAGGATAGAATATGGAGTATATATCAGTTAATCAGTTTGCAGAGAAATATGGTATCTCTGAACGTACGGCCCGTAATTATTGTGCTCAGGGAAAGATAGAAGGGGCCTTTCTGACAGGAAAGACTTGGAACATTCCTGCTGATGCTGTTTTGCCTAAGCGAGGCACGACAAAGGAGTCGCAATCACCTCTGCTGAAGGCATTAAGGGAGCAGAAAGCATCCAGATTGAAAGGCAGCATCTATCATCGTACGCAAATCGACCTAACCTATAACTCCAATCATATCGAGGGTAGCCGTCTGACCCACGACCAGACACGCTATATCTTTGAAACCAATACAATAGGCATTACGGACAGTTCTGTCAATGTGGATGATATTGTGGAGACGGTGAACCATTTCCGTTGTATTGACTATATCATCGACCATACGGAAGAAAAGCTGACGGAGGATTTCATAAAGCACCTTCATCTGCTATTGAAGACGGGAACATCGGATAGCCGTAAGGATTGGTTTGCTGTTGGCGACTATAAACGCCTTCCCAATGAGGTTGGAGGACAGGAGACTTGTCCTCCAGAGGAAGTGCATAAACAGCTAAAGGCGTTGCTGAACGACTATAACCACCATCGTCCCAAATCGTTTGAAGATATCCTTGACCTTCATGTGCGCTTTGAGCAGATTCATCCCTTTCAGGATGGTAATGGAAGGGTTGGACGCCTGCTGATGTTCAAGGAGTGTTTAGCAAATGGCATTGTCCCCTTTATCATCACAGACGAACTGAAAATGTTCTATTATCGAGGCCTGAAGGAATGGGGGCATGTTAATGGTTATCTGACAGATACCTGCCTCACAGCCCAGGACCAATACAAGGATCTGCTCAGATACTTCAAAATACCTTATTAATAACGAAGGGTGGCACCTTCGGAGGTAACTTCGAGGGTAGCCTTGGCACCAATAAGAAGGGGGAAGTTGCGAAGGTGGGCGTGGCCTACGGGGAAATCGTAACAGACGGGGATGTTGTAGTGGCGAAGGTATTCGTGGAGTATGGAATACATATCGTCGAAGCCGTTCTCAGGATGTTTGTACTTGTTGAATTGGCCCACGATGATGCCTCGGATGTTAGACAGCAGGCCTCGCATCTCCATATTGTGGAGCATACGATCCACCTTGCTCATCCCTTCGCCCGTATCCTCCATAAACAGGATGATGCCAGGCAACAGCAAGGGATCGAAGTCGGAGCCTGCGAGATCGTTGTAGACAGACATATTACCACCCACGACGATGCCCTCTGCCCTACCCTCGACATTGAGCGGATGAGGCGCCACATGGTATTCTGGCAAGTCGCCTTGCAGGATACGACGCAGACATTGGCTGACGGTATCAGTACCCTCGTAGGTCTTCAAGGCGTGACACATCGAACCGTGAATGCCCTTCACCCCAGCCCTGGCCTCGGCACTGAGCAGGGCTGTTATGTCGCTGAAGCCAATGATGAGTTTGGGATATTGACGCAGGGTGTCAAGAGATAAACGGGTGAGCAGATGGGCTGCCCCATCGCCACCTCTCGAACACATAATCGCTTTGATGGAAGGCTCCTTCATGGCCCAAAGCAAGTCGGCAAGCCGTTCGTCGATGGTGCCAGCAAAGCTGTGATAATCATTGAGGGCGTTCTTCCCTATGACACAATGATAGCCCCAGCTTTCGAGTGTCCTGATGCCTCCGTTGATGGTAGTCGTATCTGTCGCACTTGATGGCGAGATAATGGCAATCGTATCACCCTTATGTAAAAACTGAGCTTGGGCAACAGCCATCCAGCCCAGCAGCATCAACAGCAGGCTTCCTTTTTTCACGCAGACACCTTACTTTTTGGCCCTTATCATGCAGTACACGCCAAGGATGATAAAGGGTATCGAGAGAATCTGTCCCATGTCGAGGGGTAGCGAGGCCTCGAAGGCTTCCTGGATCTCTTTAGTGTATTCGATGAAGAAACGGAAGGTGAAGATATACGCCAGACAGAAGCCGAAATACCAGCCTGTGCCGATTTTTTCAGGCATCTTCTTGTGCAGATACCACATGATACCAAAAAGAATGGCGTAGGCGATAGCCTCATAGAGCTGTCCTGGGTGGCGAGGCATCATGTCGACACGCTCGAAGATAAAGGCCCAGGGCACATCTGTGATCTTGCCGATGATCTCAGAGTTCATCAAGTTGCCTAGGCGGATGAAGCAGGCTGTGGTGCCTGTGGCGATGGCGATATTGTCGAGTACCGTCCAGATGCTAAGCTTCGTCTTGCGGACATAGAGCCAGAGGGCAATCATCAGGCCTAAGGTGCCACCGTGCGAGGCAAGGCCGGCATAGCCTGTGAGTTTCCAGCCGCCATCGGGCAGGAAATGAATAGGCAGCAGCATTTCTATGATGCCCTTGAACGAGGTTAGGAAGTCCTGTGGCTGGTAGAAGATGCAATGGCCCAGACGGGCACCGATCAGGATGCCGAAGAAACAGTAGATAAAGAGGGGGTCAAAGTACTCGTCTTTGATCTTCTGCTCCTTATATAGCCGCTTCACGACCAGATAGGCCAACGCCAGTCCGATGATCCACATCAGCCCATACCAGCGCACCGTTATCGGCCCCACATGAAATGCCTCCAAATCCGGCTGCCAGACGATATAATTCAGTATTTGTTCCATTATACATTGAATCTGAAGTGCATGATATCACCATCCTGGACGATGTAGTCCTTGCCCTCGACGGCGAGCTTGCCGGCTTCGCGGACAGCTGCCTCAGAGCCATACTGGATATAATCGTCGTACTTGATGACCTCGGCGCGGATAAAGCCCTTCTCGAAGTCTGTATGGATGACACCAGCGCATTGCGGAGCCTTCCAGCCTTTCTTATACGTCCAGGCCTTCACCTCCATCTCACCAGCGGTGATGAACGTCTCAAGGTTCAGCAGGGCATAGGCCTTCTTGATAAGACGGTTCACACCACTCTCTTCAAGACCGAGCTCTTCCAAGAACATCTGCTTGTCCTCATAAGACTCCAACTCAGCGATATCCTCTTCCGTCTTGGCAGCGATGACCATCATCTCTGCACCTTCCTCCTGGGCCAGCTCCCCTACCCTCTTCGTGAAGGCATTACCGTCCTTGGCATCAGCCTCACCAACGTTGCAGACGTAAAGCACAGGCTTTGACGTGAGCAGGAAGAGATTACGGGCACAGTCCTGTTCGTCCTTCGACTCGAACTCCACGATGCGGGCGTTCTTGCCCTGATCCAGCGCCTCCTTATAAGCGTGAAGCACAGCCACCTCGATTTTCGCATCCTTATTGCCAGCAGCAGCGGCCTTCTCCGTCTTGGCCAGACGGCTCTCGATGGTTTCTAAGTCCTTCAGTTGCAGTTCGGTATCGATGATCTCCTTGTCGCGGATGGGATCGATGGTGCCATCCACATGGGTGATATTCTCGTCCTCGAAACAACGGAGCACGTGGATGATGGCGTCCGTCTCGCGGATGTTCCCAAGGAACTTATTGCCTAAGCCCTCGCCCTTCGAGGCACCTTTCACCAAACCTGCAATGTCCACGATCTCACAAGTGGCAGGGACGATGCGTCCAGGATGCACCAGTTCTGCAAGTTTCGTCAGCCTTTCATCAGGAACGGTGATGACACCGACGTTGGGTTCTATCGTACAAAAGGGGAAATTTGCTGCCTGAGCCTTTGCACTCGACAAGCAATTAAACAAAGTGGACTTACCCACATTCGGGAGTCCTACAATACCACATTTTAATGCCATTTTCTTCTATAAACGTTTATTTTCGGGTGCAAAGGTAGTGCAAAAATTCGACATAGCGAGCAAAAACACCTTATTTATTTTTGTTTCTTGCCTTTATTTGTCTATCTTTGCACCCTGTAACAGATTTAAACCATTCAAGAAATGAAGAAGATTCTCTTATCAATGATTGCTTTCGTGGCGCTCTCATTGTCTGCCAGCGCTCAGGTTTCTGAACCCCAGAACACGCCCCAGCTTGAGTTCGCCCTACAGTTGAAGGTGACGCTTGGCGATGCCTATTCTTGTGGCGAGACCCAGCACGGCCAGCGCACCATCATTCCCATTACTGGTGGTACCTTCGAGGGACCCAATATCAAGGGAACGATCATCAACGGAGGCGCTGACTATCAGTTGGGAAACAAGGCTCTGAATCGCACGGAACTTGAAGCGATTTACTGCATCAAGACGGACGATGGCGTGAACATCCACGTTCGCAATCGTGGTATCATCCACAGCGGCAAAGACGATCAAGGCAACCCCACATTCTATTTTAAGGCTGCCCCTCAGTTTGAGGCTCCTGCTGATAGCAAATACGCCTGGCTGAACAATGCCCTCTTCGTCTGTGCTCCTGATTTTAACGCAGGCTTCAAGGGCATCGTCCTCAACGTCTGGAAAGTGAAGTGAGTAGTCCCTTCTTAGGTTAGGATCTGCTCGGCGTGCTCTTTGGTTTTCACCTGCTTGCCGGCAAAAATCTGTTCTATGATGCCTTCTTCGTTGATGATGAAGGTGGTGCGGATGGTGCCCATAGTTTTCTTGCCGTACATCGTCTTCTCACCCCAGGCGCCCATCGCCTCCATCAGCTTCTTATCCACATCGGCAATTAGGGGGAAGGGTAGTTCGTATTTCTCCTTGAACTTCACATGTGAGGCGGCAGAGTCCTTACTTACCCCAACTACCTCATATCCCCTACCCTGCAGCTCGCCGTAATGGTCTCTCAGACTACAGGCCTCTGCCGTACAACCGCTGGTATTGTCTTTTGGATAGAAGTACAATACGAGCTTTCTTCCCTTGTAATCACTCAGACGGATATCCCGTCCCTGTTCGTCTTTGCCCAATATCTCAGGCGCTTTGTCTCCAATATTCATAGTTCGATAATTATGTTGTGTTTCTATTAGTGAGCCTCAAGCCAGTTCTGGCCAAAGCCGGAATCTGCCACGAGGGGAACGTTCAAGGGGAAGGCATTCTGCATCTCCTCGATGACGATACGTTCCACTTTCTCCTTTTCCTCTGGATAGACTGAGAAGTTGAGTTCGTCGTGAACTTGCAGGATCATCTTACTCTTGATGCCCTCTTTCTGGAAGCGTTCGTGGATACGGATCATCGCTACCTTGATGATGTCTGCCGCTGTGCCCTGGATGGGGGCATTGATGGCGTTACGCTCAGCAAAACCTCGGACGGTGGCATTGTGGGAATTGATATCCGGCAGATAGCGACGACGGCCGAATAGGGTAGTGACATAACCCTTCTGACGGGCCACTTCCTTGGATTTCTCCATATAGTCGTGAACCTGTGGGAAGGTGGCGAAATAGCCGTCTATCAGCATCTTCGCCTCGTCGCGAGGGATGTCCAGACGTTCAGCGAGGCCAAAGACGGTGATGCCATAGATGATACCGAAGTTGGCACGCTTAGACTTCGTGCGTTCATCACGAGTGACTTCAGAGATATCCTTCTTATAGATGTTCGCGGCTGTGGCAGCGTGCAGATCCTTGCCTTCACGGAACACTTCGATCATATTCTGGTCCTGCGAGAGGTGGGCCATCACACGCAGTTCTATCTGACTATAGTCTGCTGAAAAGAACAGACAACCTGGCTCTGGAACGAATGCCTTGCGGATCTCCTTGCCGTCCTCGCCTCGGATGGGGATATTCTGGAGGTTAGGATCTGAAGAAGACAGGCGTCCCGTAGCCGTAATGGTTTGATTAAACGATGTGTGGATATGGCCTGTACGTGGATTAATCAGCTTAGGCAGAGCGTCGATATACGTGCCGATGAGTTTCTTTAACCCTCTGTGTTCCAATATATCTGCTACAATCTCATGCTTATTGCGCATTTGTTGGAGCACATCCTCGGAAGTGACATATTGCCCTGTCTTTGTCTTCTTGGCCTTTTCTACGATCTTGAGTTTGTCGAAGAGGATTTCGCCAACCTGTTTGGGTGAGGCGATATTAAATTGTTCTCCTGCTAATTCGTATATTCTTGCCTCGAGTTCGTTCATCCTGTCTGTCAAAACCTTTGACGTTTCTTGAAGAGATGCCGTATCCAAGCAGACGCCATTCATCTCCATTTCCGCCAAGACAGGCATCAGTGGCATCTCTATTTCATAGAATAACTTCTCGCACTCGTATTTCTTCAACTCTGGCTCCAGTTTGTTTTTCAGGCGGAGGGTGACATCTGCATCCTCAGCAGCATACTCGTAGACTTGAGAGGGTAGGAGGTCGCGCATCGATTTCTGGTTCTTGCCCTTGGGTCCGATGAGTTCATCAATGTGGATGGTCTGATAGTTGAGATAGATCTCAGCCATGTAGTCCATGTTGTGATGCAACTCGGGCTGGATGAGGTAGTGGGCAATCATCGTGTCGAACATCGGACCTGCGAGATGGATGTCGTAGTTGCGAAACACCTCGAGGTCGTACTTCAGGTTTTGTCCGACCTTGAGGATTTTGGGATCTTCATACACCTCTTTAAAAATATTAACGATTCGCAACGCTTCTTCACGTTTTGCTGGAATAGGGACATAAAAGGCCTCAAATTCCTTCACGGCGAAGCTTAAACCAACCAATTCTGCGTCAATCGGACTCGTTGAAGTCGTCTCCGTATCTAGACTGAGAATTTCATTTGTCCTAAAAAAGTCACAAATTTTCCTCATATCCTCTTCATTATCAACGAGTTTGTAGTTGTGAGGGGTCGTTTCTAAGGTCTCAAAACTCGCGTTTTTGGAAACTTCTGTCCCGTTGGGCGCAAATTCTGCAAAGAGATCGAGTTGGCCGTTAACAGGAGTTTGTGGTTTTTGGCTTTTTTTAAGAACTCTGTCGGCGAAGCTTTTCATCTCCAGTTCGAGGAGCAGTTTGCCAAGTTCGTCCTCATTCGGCTCTACGAGTTTCAACGCTTCCATATCGAGGGCGATGGGAACATCCGTCTTGATAGTCGCGAGGAAGTAACTCATCCGGATATCGTCGATATGTTCCTCAACCTTCTCGCGAAGTTTGCCCTTGATCTCTGATGACCTTTCAATCAACGCATCGATGCTTCCGAACTCATTGATGAGTTTCACAGCAGTCTTCTCTCCGACACCTGGACAACCAGGGAAATTATCCGCAGAGTCGCCCATCAGCGCCAGCAGATCAATGACCGATAGGGTAGTGGGGATGCCATATTTCTCACAGACCTCCTTAGGACCCATCGTCTCATAGCCGCCACCATGACGAGGACGATAGATCTTCACATGGTCACTTACTAACTGTCCATAGTCTTTATCGGGTGTCAACATAAAAGTGTCGATTCCATCGGCTCCTGCCTTTGTGGCGAGGGTGCCGATGACATCGTCTGCCTCGAATCCATCGACCTGGAGAATGGGAATCCGATAGGCTTTCAACAAGTCTTTGATGATGGGAACAGCCTTACGAATGTCCTCTGGTGTCTCCTCACGCTGGGCTTTATAGGCAGGAAATGCCTCGCTGCGGAAAGTGGGGCCATGAGGATCGAAGGCCACGCCGATATGGGTGGGCTGCTCTTTCGTGAGCACCTCGTTGAGGGTGTTAAGGAAGCCCATGATGGCACTTGTGTTCAGTCCCTTGGAGTTAATTCGGGGATTCTTGATGAACGCATAATAACTGCGATAGATGAGCGCATAAGCGTCTAAAAGGAAGAGTTTCTGCATAACTTTGTTTATTTTCTGCGTAAAATTACTAAAAAATATCGATATTACAATGATTTTTACTAATTTTGTATCAAAATTCGAGAGAATATGGATTATTTGTCAGTTATCAAGCACCCGATTGAGAGTGATTTTCAAGAGTTCGTCTATCGTTTCCAGGGTTCGTTGAGCCATTCGTATGGCTTGCTTTCTCAAGCCCTGGAGCATATCCGTCAGCGCACGGGCAAGCAGATGCGACCAATGCTCACGCTGTTGTCTGCGAAGAATTATGGAGAAGTTTCAGACGTAACACAGAATGCGGCAGTCGCACTTGAATTGTTGCATACGGCTTCGCTGATTCACGATGACGTGGTTGATGAGAGTAGTGAACGTCGTGGACAGTCTTCAGTCAATGCCTCCTATAATAATAAGGTGGCCGTCCTTGTGGGTGACTATATTCTCTCAACTTGCCTTAACCATATCGCTAAGACAAAAGATCATAGAATTTTACAATATGTCGCAGAACTTGGAATGACACTCGCATCTGGTGAGATCCTGCAGTTGCAGAATATAAACAACTCAGAATTCTCGGAAGATATTTATTATCAGGTGATTAGACAAAAGACTGCTGCTTTGTTTGAGACATGTTGTGGTATGGGTTCTTTGTCTGTGAATGCTTCTGAAGATGATATTATAAAAGCGAAACAATTCGGACAAGATTTGGGTATGATCTTTCAGATTCGTGACGATATCTTTGACTATTACGATTCGACAGAGATAGGTAAGCCCACAGGTAACGATATGGCTGAAGGAAAACTGACGCTGCCTGTGATTTATGCGCTTAATCACTCGGACTTTGAACCTATGAAGTCTTTGGCAAGAAAGGTGAAATTGGGTACGATTAATGCCGATGAAATCGCAGTGCTTGTGGAGTTTGCCAAGCAGAGTGGGGGAATCCAGTATGCTGAGAGAATGATGGATCGCTACTCGCAGAAGGCCCAGACTTACATTGATACTTGCGTGAAACCAGAGCTCAAAGAGGCCTACGAGACCTACCTCGAGTACGTTATCAGGCGCAAGTTATAGCCTAGAACAAACCCAAAAATCTGTGCTTGGAGTAACTATTTCTCCCCCTAAGTTAGGGGGAGTTAGAGGGGGTCTGAACAGGGAGAATTGCTAACAGCGAGCATATGCGCTTGTTCAGACCACCCCTTACCCCTCCTAACTTAGGAGGGGAAGAGATTACTAAAAGAACTTCGTTTCTTCTCCAATGACTTCGCTCAACAGCATATTTGCCAGGCGAGAGGTGCCCATACGGAACCACTGATTCGTGAGCCATTTTTCGCCTAAGACCTCTTTCACGATGGTGTAGTATATGAGTGCATCCATCACACTATTCAGGCCTCCAGCAGGCTTAAAACCAATCTGTATGCCCGTTTCATCGTAGTATTCCTTGATGGCCTGACACATCACGTAGGCAGCCTCTGGGGTGGCAGCAGGTTCGAGTTTACCTGTGGATGTCTTGATATAGTCAGCACCTGAGTACATCGCTAATAGCGAGGCTGTTTTGATGTTTGAAGCGGTCTTCAGGCAACCGGTTTCTAAGATTACTTTCATCTTATGTTCACCACATGCTTCTTTCATCTGTTGGATTTCATCGCAGACCGTCTCATAATCGCCTGACAGGAAAGCACCTACGGATAATACCATATCTATCTCTGTAGCACCGTCTTTAATTGCCAATGCTGTCTCCACCGTCTTTACTTCTATGAGTGCCTGAGACGATGGAAAACTGCCTGATACACAGGCTATTTCGACGCCATCAACCTCTAATGTCTCAGAGACGATCCTGGCGAAACGGGGATACACGCAAATAGTTGCCACATGGGGTAGGGCAGGGTACTGCTCATCGAACTGGTTTACACGCTCTGTGAAGGCCATCACACTCTCGTCAGAGTCTGTTGTCTTCAACGTTGTCAGCTCCACGCTACCCATCAGGAATTGCTTCACTTCTGGGGTGTCGTTCTCGTGCACTTTCTCCGTGATAATCTTCTTCACGGCAGCCTTTACGTCCTCGTCATTGATGTCGAGGTTATACTTGCTGAGGGCCTCTTCGATGCGCCCTTTTTCTGTTGATGTTGTTGCCATAATCGTATCGTTTTATGCCATTAATTTTTTGTTGTGGATGTGTCTGAGTGAGTCGCGCTGTGTCTTCTTTTCGATGCTTTTCTGCAGTTCTTCCGTCAGGTCTACGCCTGTCTGATTGGCCAGACAGAGCAACACCCAGAGCACATCAGCCATCTCTTCACCCAGGTTATCTTTCTCGCCCTCCTTGAAACTCTGGTCACCGTATTTGCGGGCCATCACACGAGCCAGTTCGCCTACTTCCTCCGTCAGAACCGCCATATTCGTCAGTTCTGAGAAGTAGCGCACGCCGTATTCCCTGATCCAGCGGTCCACGGTCTCTTGTGCTTCTTTGATCGTCATAGCGGGAAGAAGGTGTTCATAAATAGAAGAACGAACAGCGCCAATGCAATCCACGCATTGCGCTTGTTGTCTTTCTCATACTCTTGCCAGTGTAACGCCTTGAAAATCACCACGATACCTAGTAGTATGACAGTGAATAACATAGGGAAGAAGGCGTGAGTTGAGCCCCACAATGTGCTGATAACAAAAGTGATTGCCAGCAGAAAGAAACCTGCGTTTCTGATTTTATTCAGATGTTCCTTAATCATAATTAATGTGTTATTTCTTTCGTTTTATCTTCTTGTCAGCATCTGAAAGAACAGGATGGCGATAGTGAGCAGGATAATCATGATGTACTGCTTGTTCTCACGCTCATATTCCTTCCAATGGAAGGCCTTGTAGAGGAAGATGACGAGCAGCAGCAACAGTCCTAATCCGCATGGCCACATGCCGTATGGCGTACCCCAGACTAATGCGCAGACGATGCCGATGGCTGCCAGGATAACGCCTGATATCTCTATCTCTCTCAGATACTTACGCATCGTTTATAGTCCGAAGATGGAAAGTCCGACGAGTACCAGGAAGGCCACAGAAATGTAGTTTGACATCTTGTCATTTTCCTTCCAGTGGATAATCGTCCAGATACTTGATAACGTCATGATACCCAGGCCAATCCATACTAGGATGTTCATGTTCATCACACGCCCCAGAATGTAGCAGATCAGGGCTGCTAAGTTTACGTAATTTGTGATTTGTCTTCTGTCCATATCTTATTCTTTATTTTTGGTATCCATACAGATGGTCACAGGGCCGTCGTTAAGCAGTTCGACCTTCATATCAGCGCCAAATTCGCCTGTCTGTACTGGGTTGCCGATGGCAGCTGAAAGCTGGGCACAGAAGGCCTCGTAGAGTGGGATAGAGTGCTCGTGAGAACCTGCCTTGAACCAGCTTGGGCGATTGCCTTTCTTATAGCTTGCGAAGAGCGTGAACTGGCTGACTACCAGGCACTCGCCGCTGATATCAAGGATCGAACGGTTCATCACGTGATTGTCATCGTCGAACACTCGGAGGTTGGCTATCTTTCTTACGAGCCAATCTACATCCTCCATCGTGTCTTCGTCGCACACACCCAAGAGGATGAGAAATCCCCATCCGATATGGCCTTTCACGACGCCGTCGATGGTTACGCTGGCCTTGCTAACTCGCTGAATAACTGCACGCATTTTTGGCTCGTTTGCTTAATTTTCGGCAAAGGTACGAACAATTTCTTAATCCACCAAATATCAGGGCCGTACGTCCACGTTAAATTCCCTTAATCGTGCTCCAAAAGCGTTCTGTGACAGTTGTGACAGTTATTTTCGCGCGAACATTTTCTTTTAAATCAATTATTATATATGTATATATATAATAGTATATAGTATAATTGTTGAGCTGCGTATATTTAATTGTCACAACTGTCACAACTGTCACGAGATAGTGTTTACTAATTACGTTCTTGCTTGAAAAATCCTTACAACTGTTGTTCCCCTTACTGCAAACTCGGACTTTAGTTAGTCTAAAGTGGGAGTTTAGATAGGGGAAACTCCCACTTTCCTGCCTTGAAAGTCCCACTTTCCTTAGTCCAAAATCATAGCCTTATAACTGATTGTATATCAGATAGATACGAGGGGCGCAAATTTTCCTTTATTATTGCGAAACATATTTACAAACCGCACATTGGTCCATATTTGGACTTATGCTTATTCGCATTAGCTTTCTGTTGTATCTGAGGCGTGAAAATGCTCATAAACAATCTTTGCCTTACCAGGTCCAAGGATTTCCGATAGGGTAGGGAGGTCTGCCTCACTTATCCTGCGAACTGATTTGAGGGTGTTTAAGAGCGCATCACGGCCTTTCGGCCCCAGTCCCTTTATGCTGTCTAACTCGCTATGCAAAGCCCGCTTAGAACGCTTGTTTCTGTGGAATTCTATAGCAAAGCGATGCACCTCATCTTGGATATGTGTCAACACGTGGAAGAGCTCAGAATCTGTCTTCAGGGCTACGTGCATAGGTGGGAATCCATATAGCAGTTCGTTGGTACGATGACGGTCATCTTTAGCCAATCCAGCTATGGGAATATCCTGGTTTAACTCGTCCTGAATTACCTGCCTGATCACCTCCATCTGCCCCTTTCCGCCATCGGCGATAATGAGGTCGGGTAGGGGTTGTTCCTCTTCTATGAGTCGTGTGTAACGCCTGGAAACGACCTCTTTCATAGACGCATAATCGTCTGGTCCTGTGACTGTTTTGATGTTATAATGCTTGTAGTCTTTCTTGCTGGGTTTAAGTGCTTTAAAGACCACGCAGGCAGCTACGGCATCAGTACCAGAGATGTTAGAATTGTCGAAACATTCTATCTGATAAGGGAGTTTGGGAAGGTGCAGTTTGTCCTGTAGTTCCTTCATCAGACGGGTCTGTTTTTGCTCCGGATTCAGTTTCTCGGCTTGTTTCAGACGGTCGAATTTATACTGTTTTCCGTTCATGATCGAGAGGTCGAGAAGGGTCTTTTTATCCCCTCTCTGAGGGATGGTGAAGGTGACATTTTCGAGTTCCACATCGACCTCCTGAGGCACGATAATCTCTTTCGCCTTACTGCCAAAACGCTCCCTCAACTCTACGATACCCAACTGCAAAAGTTCGTCATCGCTCTCGTTGAGTTTCTTCTTATATTCGATGGTAAAACTCTGGTTAATGGCGCCGTTGTTTACGTGAATATAGTTGATAAAGGCCATCTTGTCATCGCTGGTAATCGAGAAGACATCTACGTCGTGAATGGTCTGACTCACCACCTCGCTATTGGTGACGAAAGCCTCCAGCGCGAGGTATTTCTGCTTGATTTCTTCGGCCTCCTCAAAGCGTAGTTCCTCCGATAATTTGAGCATCTCGTCCTTCAGATCTCTGAGCACTTGGCGGGTGTTGCCTTTGAGGATTTCTCTGGCTTGCATGATGTTCTTCTGATATGCCTCGTAGGTCTGCTTGCCCACGCAGGGACCCATACATTTTTTAATATGGTAATCGAGGCAGACTTTGTATTTTCCTGTCTCAACACCCTCCTTTGTGATGGGCTGGCGACAAGTGCGAGGGTGGTAGAGTTGCTTGATGAGAGCAAGAACAGTCTTCATCGTCATCACGTGAGAGTAGGGACCGTAATACGTGCCCCACTTCTTGTTGATGGTTCGTGTACTGAAGATGCGTGGGAAGAATTCGTTGGTGACACAGATGGAAGGGTAGGTCTTGCCGTCTTTCAGCAGGACGTTATACCGCGGATTGTACTTCTTAATGAGTGAATTCTCCAAAAGAAGAGCGTCTTCCTCTGTATTGACAACGGTGTAGCTGATGTCGAAGATCTTGCTGACGAGTACTTTCGTTTTGAAACGGTCTACCTCAGTATGGAAATAGGTGGAGACTCTCGCTTTGAGATTCTTTGCTTTTCCTACATAGATGATGGTCTTATTGGCGTCATAAAACTGGTAACTGCCAGGCTTGTCTGGTAGTCTGCTCACGATGCCTTTCAGGTAACTAAGCCTCTTTTCATTTTCTTCCTTCGTCATCTTCTGTAATCCCCTTTATTTACTAAGTTTCCTCTTTTTTTTGTTCCACGTGAAACATTCCCTGTTTGGTATCTATTTCCCCTCCTGAGTAGGAGGGGTAGGGGTGGTCTGATCCGTGCTCTGACACCCTCTCTCCCACATTCTCTTATGTTCTTTGATCGCCTCTATAATTGACTTCATATTTCTATATACCACATCATTCTCAAACCTTATAACCTTTATATTATTGCTGGCTATAAATCTTGTCCTTATCTCATCATATTGAGTTTGTTCATATGACTTATGTACTTCACCATCGAGTTCTATACAGAGTCTTATTTCCGGACAATAGAAATCTAAAACATAAGGACCCAATCCGAATTGCCTCCTAAATTTCAAACCATCTATTTGTTTGCCTTTTAGTAATCTCCATAGGATAGCCTCTGGGGCAGTGGCGTTGTTTCTGAGATTTTGGCGTAGGAGTTTTTGGTCTTTGATATTTGTTCGATGAGAAATGGTGTTCATAATGATATAGAATTTGTGGCTGATCAGACCACCCCTAACCCCTCCTACTCAGGAGGGGAAAGAGGTTTCCTGCTTAGAGCGTCAAGAGGGTGGTGAGGTCGATGTCCTTGAAGAGATCACGTCCATGAAGGCCCTCGTCTGTGATTTCGATGATGAAGTTCATATAGACCTTCTTTGGATTGAAATGCCCCACAAGATTATACACAGCCATCGCTGTGCCACCTGTAGCCAACAGGTCATCGTGGATCAATACGACATCGTTTTCATTGATAGAATCGAAGTGTATCTCAATCGTATCTTCACCATACTCTTTAATGAAGCTCTCTTTGACGACAGTTGCGGGAAGTTTTCCAGGCTTACGTGCCATAACGAAGCCGCACCCTAATCGACCAGCAAGAGCAGAACCCATCACAAAGCCTCGGCTCTCGATACCTACGATCTTTGTTATACCCTTGTCCTTGTAGATGGCCTCAAGTTCGTCTAGCATAATTTTAAAACACTCCGCACTTTTAAAGAGCGTTGTTACATCTCGGAAGTTAATTCCTTTTTTGGGGAAATCTGGTATGCAACGCAGATTGTCCAATAGTACTTTGTTGTTCATAATCAGTAAGTTATGTTAATGTAAATGTTTAATTGTTTCACGTGGAACGTTGGTGAGTGATAGGCGTGCGATTGTTCAGACCACCCCTAACCCCTCCTAACTCAGGAGGGGAAAGGCTAACGCCCGAGGAGAACCAGAAGAACGTTGATATCGCTGGGTGAGACACCCGGGATGCGAGAGGCTTGGGCTAACGTTTCGGGCTGGATCTTTTCTAACTTCTGACGGCACTCTGTCGAGAGTCCTTGGAGTTCGCTATAGTTAAAGTGGCCTTTAATCTTGATGTTTTCTAAGCGGTGCATCTTGTCTGCAACGATTCTTTCTCTATCAATGTAGCCTTTATATTTCATCCTGATCTCTGCTGCTTCTGCGATTTCTTCGCGACGGTTCTGCGGACGATTCAGCACTTCTTTCAGTTGAGGGATAATCTCCGCCAGATTCTGTAAGTTAAGCTGCGGACGGTTCACGAGATCTACGAGCTTGCAGCCAAACTGGAGTGGGGTAGTGCCGAGTGCCTCTAAGGCAGAATTGATGAGTTTTGGTTTTATCGCAAAGTTCTGGCAGAAGGTTTCGATTTCTTCGATGTGTTGTTTCTTCTCTAGCCACCACTCATAACGTTCTCTTTTCACCAATCCAAGTTCATAGGCCTTCTCCGTCAGACGGGCATCGGCATCATCCTGCCTTAACAGAATTCTATACTCTGCTCTTGAAGTAAACATACGATATGGTTCATCGACGCCCTTGGTTACCAAGTCGTCGATAAGTACGCCGATATAGGCCTCGTCTCGATGAAGCACAAATCTTGTTGTGTCTATTGCAGATTCAGATTTGCTGCCAGAAGCTGCAGACCCTGCCTTCAAAGCGGCATTGATGCCTGCCATCGTTCCCTGACCTCCAGCTTCTTCATAGCCCGTTGTACCATTTACCTGACCAGCCATAAACAGATTCTTGATGATCTTCGATTCCAACGAGTGGCTTAATTGTGTCGGATCGAAGAAATCGTACTCTATCGCATAACCTGGGCGATACACTTTCATATCCCTCAGGGCCGGAATCTTTTTGAGTGCATTAATCTGCACATCCATCGGCAACGAAGATGAGAAACCGTTCAAGTACATCTCGTTGGTATCCTCTCCCTCCGGCTCTAGGAACAACGGATGCTTCTCTCTATCTGGGAAAGTCATCAGTTTCGTTTCTATCGAAGGACAGTAACGAGGACCTATTGACTGAATCTGTCCGTTGTAGAGTGGGGAGTCTGCCAAACCACTTCGCAGAATCTCGTGCACCTCTTCGTTGGTGTTTACCGTCCAGCAGGGCAATTGTTTTAGGGCTCCACCTTTGTTGAGGTAACTGAACTGATAGGGTCTGCTCTCTCCTGGTTGGATTTCCATATCCTCGAAATGAACGCTACGTTTATCGATGCGGACAGGAGTTCCTGTCTTCATCCTCGCTGTGCTGACCCCATGACGGGTGATGCTTTCTGTCAGGTGGGGTACTGCTGGCTCTGCTATTCTGCCGCCAGCCACCATCCTCCGTCCGATATGCATCAGTCCATTAAGGAAGGTTCCTGCCGTCAGCACCACACACTTCGCATAGAGTTCAGCACCCCAGATGGTTCGGATACCGATGGCCTCGCCGTTTTCAACGAGCAACTCATCAGCCTGATCTTGCCAGATGTCGAGGTTGGGGGTAGCATCAAGATGTCTGCGCCACTCCCAGATGAACTTCCCGCGATCGCATTGAGCCCTTGGACTCCATACGGCAGGACCCTTTCCCACATTGAGCATACGGAACTGAATCGAAGTGGCGTCCGTCACCAGTCCCATCTGTCCGCCCAAGGCATCGATCTCGCGAACGATCTGACCTTTGGCGATGCCTCCAACGGCAGGGTTGCAAGACATCTGTGCAATCTTGTTCATGTCCATCGTCACCAGACAGGTCTGGGCACCCATATTGGCACTTGCGCAGGCCGCTTCACAGCCTGCATGACCCCCTCCGATGACTATCACATCATACTTGAATTTCATCCTTATTTGCTATTTTTCCGCAAAAGTAACAAAAAAATTTGAATACTAAATGCATTTTTACCTCAAAAAACTTTGAAATATCAATATTTTATAGTATCTTTGCGGTCTAAAACAGTCTTTAAATACCTATAATAAGGTATGGACAGAACGGTTTGAAGGGGTCTTGCGGCCTCAAAGTGTAAAGAAATAAGAACTATTATTCATATATAAATAACTTAATTTCAACAACTTATGTGGTTAATCAATTCATCAATTGGTAGAAAAGTTGTAATGTCCGTAACGGGTATTGCGCTGATCTTGTTCCTGACCTTCCACGGTTGCATGAACATGGTGGCGCTTTTCTCGGAAGAGGGTTACAACATGATTTGCGAATTCCTGGGTGCCAACTGGTATGCCGTTGTGGCTACACTTGGCTTGGCTGCCCTGGCAGTGATTCACCTCGGTATCATCGTAGTGATCGGCCTGCTGCTGCACCTGTACAACTTCTGGTACAACATGATGTTTGCCGAGTTGGTTGGTTCTTATCAGCAGATTGATCCCGCCGACGGTTTCGGCTGGATTGTGGAGACGTTCTCTAGTCCTGTGTTCGTGGTGCTTTACATCATTTGGCTCGCTGCCATCTGGTTCCACCTCACTCATGGTTTCTGGTCGGCTATGCAGACCCTCGGCTGGAGCGGTAAGACCTGGCTTTGCCGTTGGAAGATGATCGGCATGATCTATGTCACGCTGCTCATGCTCTGCTTCCTGATCGTTGTTCTGGCTTTCGCATTCAAGTGCGCTCCGAGCCTCTGCTAATTATCAACTTTTAAATTCGAAAGATTATGGCAAAAGTAATTGATTCTAAGATTCCCGCAGGTCCAGTACCTGAGAAATGGAAGGGATATAAGGCTCATCAGCGTCTCGTCAACCCGAAGAACAAGCTGAAGCTGGATGTGATTGTGGTTGGTACTGGTCTGGCTGGTGCTTCTGCAGCTGCTTCACTCGGCGAGATGGGCTTCAATGTGATCAACCTGTGCATTCAGGACTCTCCCCGTCGTGCTCACTCTATCGCTGCCCAGGGTGGTATCAACGCCGCCAAGTGCTATCAGAACGATGGTGACTCTGTCTATCGCCTGTTCTATGATACTGTGAAGGGTGGTGACTACCGTGCTCGTGAGGCCAACGTTTATCGTCTGGCTGAGGTATCAAACAATATTATCGACCAGTGCGTGGCTCAGGGTGTTCCCTTTGCTCGTGAGTATGGTGGTATGCTGGCAAACCGTTCTTTCGGTGGTGCTCAGGTAAGCCGTACGTTCTATGCTAAGGGTCAGACCGGTCAGCAGCTGTTGCTGGGTGCCTATAGCTCTCTGAGCTGTCAGGTTCAGGCTGGTAAGGTGAAGCTCTACACTCGTTATGAGATGGAGGATGTGGTCATCGTTGATGGTCGCGCTCGTGGTATCATCGCCAAGGATCTCTGCACAGGCAAGCTGGTTCGCTTCAGCGCCAATGCTGTGGTGATCGCTACTGGTGGATATGGTAATACCTATTTCCTCTCTACCAACGCTATGGGATGTAACTGTACAGCAGCCGTTCAGTGCTATCGCAAGGGTGCTTACTTTGCAAATCCCTCTTACGTTCAGATTCACCCCACCTGTATCCCCGTTCATGGCGATAAGCAGTCTAAGCTGACGCTGATGTCTGAGTCGTTGCGTAACGATGGACGTATCTGGGTTCCCAAGAAGATTGAGGATGCCAAGGCTCTGCAGGCTGGAACGAAGCAGGGTTGGGAGATTCCTGAGGAGGATCGCGACTACTATCTG
>ONCZ01000026.1 GCA_900316445.1 uncultured Prevotellaceae bacterium
CACGTCGATACCGATACCGATGGCAGCAGCCATAGGCTCGAAGATCAGATACACATCACGGCCGTCGGCATGCTCCGCAGAGTCACGCACGGCACGCAGCTCCACCTCGGTAGAACCCGAAGGTACACCAATCACCATACGCAGTGAGGGTGAGAACAGGCGGCTGCCCGAGTGCACCATCTTGATCAGACCGCGCATCATCTGCTCGCAGGCAGAGAAGTCGGCAATCACACCGTCACGAAGGGGACGGATGGTGCGGATGTTATCGTGCGTCTTCTCATACATCATCTTCGCCTCATTACCCACGGCGATCATCTTGTCGGTGCGACGGTCCAGCGCCACCACCGAAGGCTCATCCACCACGATCTTGTCATCGCTGATAATGATCGTGTTGGCAGTTCCCAGGTCCATTGCAATCTCCTGGACAAAACTAAAAAATCCCATTCTTATATTTTCTTTTTGTTTATAGTTTAATGTTTATGGTTTATAGTTGATTACTTCTATAGTCTCCAGAATAATATCAAGGGCTTGCCAAGTTATCATCTATAAACTATAAACTATCAACTATAAACAACCTACTACTATTTCTCGAACCAAGAGTGGATGGCGGTGTCGTAGTGAGAGCTCACACCGAAGGCACGGGTAGCGAACATACGGCGCTGCTCCTTGGTGGTCTCTGCACCCTGCTTGTTCAGGATATCCAGCAGCACGCTGTACTCAGCCTTGCTCGGCACGATCACCACATCGTTGAAGTTCTTGGCTCCGGCAGATCAGTGAGATACCGCCGATATCGATCTTCTCGATGATATCCTCCTCAGAGGCACCGCTGGCAACGGTCTGCTCAAACGGATAAAGGTCTACGATCACGAGGTCAATCTCAGGAATCTCATACTGAGCCATCTGTTCACGGTCACCCTCGTTGTCACGACGACCCAGGATACCTCCGAACACCTTCGGATGCAGTGTCTTCACACGACCACCGAGAATGGAAGGATAGGTCGTCACATCCTCCACCTTTTGGCACTCGTAACCTAAAGACTCAATAAACTTCTGTGTTCCACCTGTAGAGAGGAACTTCACACCCTCCTCGTTCAACTTTTTGAGGAGTTCATCAAGGCCGTCCTTGTGGAATACAGACACCAAGGCGGTCTTAATCTTCTTTGTCTCAGCCATTTCTATGATATTATAACGTTATAAAATTCGAATTAGGCCGCAAAGTTACAAAATAAAAATGGATTAATCTCTATTTTCTCTCCGAAAATTTTGATTAATCCATGTTAAAATAATATAGGTCAATTTATATCAGCGTCATGCCGAGGGCCTTACAGGCCTGGCGCATGTCATCGGGCCAGATAGAGGCCTGAATCTCACCGATATGACCTTTATGGAGCAGCACCATACAGAGACGGCTCTGGCCGATACCTCCGCCGATAGACAGCGGCAGACGATCGTTGAGCAGTTGCTGGTGGAAATAGAGCTGTTCGCGCTCCTCCTTATGTTCGAGCTTCAACTGACGCAGCAGACTCTCCTTATCCACACGGATACCCATCGACGAAAGCTCGAAAGAACGACCGAGAATAGGATACCAGATGAGGATATCACCATTGAGACCCATCTTGCCGTTCTCGGCGATGGTAGACCAGTCGTCGTAGTCGGGGGCACGACCGTCGTGCTTCTCACCATTAGAGAGTTTGCCGCCGATACCGATGATGAACACGGCTCCGTATGCCTCGCAGATGGCATCCTCGCGCTCCTTCGGCGTCTTGTCAGGATACATCTTCAGCAGTTCCTCTGCATGGATGAAGTGGATCTTCTCTGGCAGGAAGGCCTTAAGCTGGGGATAGGTCTCACAGGTGAGATACTCCGTACGACGGATGGCAGCATAGATGCGTTCGACGACGTTCTTCAGGAACGACAGCGTGCGGTCTTCACGACGGATGACGGCCTCCCAGTCCCACTGGTCGACATAAAGTGAGTGGAGATTGTCGAGTTCCTCGTCGGCACGGATGGCGTTCATGTCGGTATAGATGCCATAGCCCGGTTCAATCTGATACTCGGCCAGCGAGAGACGCTTCCACTTGGCCAGCGAATGAACGACCTCAGCCTGTGCGTCACCCAAGTCCTTAATGGGGAAGGTGACGGCCCGCTCCACACCGTTCAGGTCGTCGTTGATACCCAGTCCTTTCAGGACGAACAAGGGGGCTGTGACACGACGCAGACGGAGCTCTGTGGAGAGATTCTGCTGAAAGAAGTCTTTAATAAGTTTGATGCCCTGCTCGGTCTGCTTCGTATCGAGCAAGGCCTCATAGTGCAGGGGTTTGATTACTTGTCCCATTTTACAGTTGATTCTAATTTTGGCTGCAAAGATAACAAATAATAGATAATGGGCAAGGGATAACGGATATTTTTTTGCAAAATGACGCAAAAAATTGACTTTTGCTAATAAAAATCATGCATAACGTGCCGTTTTTCGCACATTATGCATGATTATTAGCGTTTTTGTGATGCAATATGAATTGCGTTTCGTCTTAGAACCGGCCACCACGGGGACCGCCGCCGAAGCCACCTCCGAAGCCTCCGCCACGAGGACCGCCACCGCCGAAGCCTCCACGACCACCACGGGGACCACCAGGACCGCCAGGACCACCAAAGCCACCGCCACGGTTCTTAAAGCCTCCGAAAAGATTCAGACGATAGATGACGTGAACCATCCCATAGCTGGTGACGGCGTTATACTCTGTATCGTTGCGCGACAAGGCTGTGATGGTACGGCTGAAGGTGGACTGCTCGTGCAGGATATCGTAGAGCTGGAGTGAAATGGTGAGAGCATTGCCCTTGAGGAAGCTCTGTGATGCCTGGGCGTTCCAGATGAGCTCGTTGGTGTTCATCGAGTTGTCGGAATAACCGCGACGGCTCTGCATCGTGAGGTTTGTGGTAAACGACGTACCCCATGGAGCGGTGATGCCGACCATACCGCCGTATGCGAACTGCCAAGTGTCGAGGTCGTTGTTGGGCTGCAGCTCACTGCGAGAACGGGTGTAGTTCAACGATCCATTGAGCTCTATCTCCAACCACTCGTTACGGTAGCTACCTGCCAGACGCTCGCCGATACCGAGCGACTTGGTGACACTCTTCTCTGAGTCTTGGAGGCTGTTGACGCTTACGAAGCCGACATTGTGGGCATAGCTCAGGTTGGTGAACGTGTTGACGTTGAAGTAGGCAGCCGAGTCGATGGCGGTATTGAACATAAAGCCGAGGTTGCCGTTCCAGTTGCCGTTGACATTCTCAGGACGCGTGATAGTACCACCAGTCTCAGAATTATAAGTGGATTTGTTGGCCACGGAGTTTCTTGTCGTCGAGAAGTTCACAAAAGCCATCACAGCACGCTGATGCTTCTGGAAGTAGTCGTTGTAGAAGAGGTTGAAGTTCTGCGTGAAGGAAGGATCCAGTTCCGGATTACCTTCTGTGATGCGCAGCGGGTTACTGTCATCCCTGATAGGAAGCAGGTCGGTCATAGAGGGCTGCTGGGTACGACCACGATAGGTGAAGCGCAGCTGACCTGTGGCAGACTTCTTCCAGCGGAAGTCGAGCGTAGGCGTAAAGTTAGTCACGTTTCTTGTAATGTCAAAATGCTGACCCTGATAATCATAGAGGAAGTGTGTCTTCTGCGGAAGCACCTGGAAACCTACGTTGAAGTTATAGGCCTTGCGAACGATACGCAGCATCACCTCTCCAGTATGGTTGTAGTTCTTATACTCCGACATACGGCACAGTGCAGAATCCACATAGTGATCAAGAGGATAGGTCAGACGGTTAAGATAGGCATCCCAATTACGATATTGGGGCTCGATATCCATAAAATATACGTCTGTCAGACTATAAGTCTTACGGTCACTCTTGGTGTAGCTGTACTGGTAGGTGTAGCTGAACTGGAGATAGACCTGACGGAAGATGGGCTCGCTGTAAGTGGCACGGACACTGTAGCTCCAGCGGTCTTCAGGTGTCACATTATAACGATTGGTGATCGTCGTATCCAACGGATTAAACAAGAAGATATAGTTGTTCGTCATCGACTTGCTCATGCCCTCACTCCAGTTGCCGTTCAACTGGACGGTGATGTTCCGGCCGTTGTTGTTCAGACGACGGTTGAACTGCAGCATACCACCAACGTTCTTGGAGTCACTGTAGCTGATACCGTCTTGCATATTCAGGTTCTTGACAACATTCTTGCCAATTAGTGTCTGAATCTCTGCCAGAGGGTCGGACACATATTTATAAGGATCCTCATTCTCCATGAAAGTGGCACTCTCACTGGAGTTCTCGCCATCCTGGGAGTTATAGCGGGCATTGGGGCGGAACATGATGTTTGTCATCGAGTCAGGCTGCCACTCCAGACGCATCTGAGCATTCCATTGGTTGGAACGGGAGAAGTTATGGCTCCTGCTGTTGCCGAACGATGACAAATCGCTACTGAAGAAGTTCTCCGTCGAGCTTTTTGAGAAAGCATCGCCGTCGCTGTGGTTCCAGCGCACACTACCGTCAATCTTCAGTTTGTCCTTCTTCTCATAGTTCAGGTTCAGGCCGACCATCTTGTTGGCAGTCAGGCCCTGACGTCCGGCACCGAATCGGCCACCGCCTCCACCACCACCGGGGAAGCCCATGTCATTGGTGTTGTTGGCGTTGGTCATGAGGAACGTCTTAAAGTCGTCCTTCATGATACCACCGAAGATACGGCCTGCATAGCGGTTCTTGGTACCTGCAGCGAGGTCGGCATTCACCATAATACCCCGGTTCATACCTGCCTTGATGCCGAAGTCGAGCACCGTCTCCTCCTCACCGTCTTCAATACCCGACACACGGGCGAGGTCGCTCTGCTGGTCGTAGGCCTTGATGCGGTCGATAATGTTCGTGGGCAGGTTCTTCATAGCGGTCTTCGTATCGCCTGTCATAAACTCCTTACCATCGACGAGGATCTTCTTCACCTGCTTACCGTTGATCTTAATGGTACCGTCGTCGTTGACCTCTGCACCAGGCAGACGGCGCACGAGTTCCTCAACTACCGATCCCTCCGGCGTACGGAAGGCATTGGCATTATAGACGAAGGTGTCGGCCTTGAGCGTCACCTTCTGGGCACGGGCCGTCACCGTGGCTCCCTTCAGCATAATGGCATCGGGCTCGAGCTTGATAGTGCCGGCATTATAGTCTTTGTCCTTCAACGTGATCTTCTTCGTGTAGGTCTTGAAACCCACATAAGTCACCTGTAGGGTGTAAGAACCCTCCGGCGCCTTGATGGAGAATCCACCTTCTGTGTTGGTAACCGCATTGGCCACCACCTTTTCACCACTGAGCAGGGCGGCGGTAGCCTGAATGACGGCTTCCTGCGTGTCCTGTTCTACTACTGTTCCTCTAACTGTTCGCTGTGCGAATGTAACGACTGTCACCATCAGGGCAACAATCAACAAACTAATTTTCTTCATTGATAGTTCTGATTTTATGCTTCTTTGACGCACGAAACGGGGAAAAGTTTAACGGAAAGTGAAAAAAAACGCATTTCTTCTTGTCATTATGAAAAAAATGCTTACCTTTGCAGCATCAAAAATAAACTGAGTACCACTATCAACAAAAGATGAATCCGCAAAAGGTCGTCATTTCCGAAAATCTGACAGAGGCTCTCGCTACAGCCATCGCTGAATGTGAGCACGACCGCACTTTTATCCTTGTCGATGAGACGACGGAGCGCTGCTGCCTGCCTATCGTCAGCGGTTTGGATTGTGTCCGTGGTGCCCAGATCATCGTCATTGGAGCCACCGATAGCCACAAGACGCTCGAATCCTTGTCATACGTCTGGGAAGCGCTGGGTGAGGGCGGTGCCACACGTCACTCCTTATTAATAAATATAGGTGGCGGAATGGTAACCGACCTGGGAGGCTTCGCTGCCTCCACCTTCAAGCGGGGCATCAACTATATCAACATCCCCACCACCCTGCTCTCGATGGTCGATGCCAGCGTGGGCGGCAAGACGGGCATCAACTTCCGGGGACTGAAGAACGAGATCGGCGTGTTCAGCAATGCCAGCACCGTCATCCTCGACACCACGTTCCTGAAGACCCTCGACGCCGAGAATATCTGTTCCGGCTATGCCGAGATGCTGAAGCACGGACTGATCTCCAATGAAAAGATGTGGGCAGAGCTGATCAACTTTGATCTGGCGCGACCCGACCTACAGCAGCTGCAGACGATGGTGGCCGACAGTGTCGCCGTGAAGCAGCGTATCGTCACCGAAGACCCGCTGGAGCAAGGCATCCGCAAGGCCCTGAACCTCGGACATACCGTTGGCCACGCCTTTGAGAGCTTCGCCTTGAAGCATTCCCCGATCCTTCACGGTTATGCTGTTGCCTACGGCCTCATCAGCGAGCTCTACCTCAGCACCGTCAAGGCGGGCTTCCCCTCAGACAAGATGCACCAGACGGTCAGCTTCATCAAGGAGCACTACGGCAAGATGGCCATCACCTGCGACGACTACCCCACCCTGCTGGAACTGATGACCCACGACAAGAAGAACGTGGCCGGCACGATCAACTTCACCCTCTTAGGCGGCATCGGAGACATCCGTATCAACCAGACCGCCACGAAGGAAGACATATACGAGGCACTCGACTTCTACCGCGAGTGCTGACAGAAAAAGACCAATCAGCTTAATAGGCCTAATCATATTACTAGCTAATCGCAGATAGGACGGCTCGCGAGGGTAGTCCTATCTCTTTTAAGAGAAGAGTCACTAACAATTAAACATAAACGATATGAAGAAACTATTCATTCTGACGGCAGTGCTGCTGACAAGCGTCTGCAACTACGCACAGCAGCCGCCACTCGTCTACGAGACGGAGAACACCGGTATCAACGCCAACCCCGTGCTGCCCACGAAGGAACAGGGCACGAAATGCGAAGCCCTGCCTGATCCTCTGATGTGGTCTGACGGCAGCGGACGCATCACCGACTTCAAGGACTGGAGCCTGCGCCGTGGTGAGATTGCCAAGGAAATCCAGCACTACGAGATCGGCACAAAGCCTGCCGTAGACCCCTCAGCCGTAAAAGCACGTATGGACGGCGACACGCTGAAGGTGACGGTCACCGTCGGCGAACAGTCGCTCGAACTTAGTGCCCTCATCAGCTATCCCACTATGGGTGAGGCACCTTACCCCCTGATGATCGGCACCAGCGGCATCGCCCTGCCCAAGACCATCTTCGAGAGGCGCCCCATCGCCACGATGATCTACAAGGAGGCACAGGTGAACAACTATAGTCAGTTTGGGGCCCGTTTCGGACGGAAGCCCGCCGGACGTGGCAACTACGACTTCGACCGTCTCTATCCGGAACTGAAAGACAATGGCGCTTACAGCGAATGGGCTTGGGGCCTGAGCCGTCTGATTGACGGACTGCAGCAGCTGGGTCCTGAGGTGACGAAGATCGATACGAAGCATATCGGTGTCACAGGTTGCAGCTATGCAGGCAAGATGGCCCTTTTCTGCGGAGCCTTCGACGAGCGTGTCGCCCTCACTATCGCCCAAGAGCCTGGTGGCGGTGGTGCTGCCGCCTGGCGTTATTCCCGTTGGCTGAACATCCAACCGGATGCCGAACCTGTGGAGAACCTCGACAAGACGGACTACAACTGGTTTATGGAGAGTCTGAGTGAGAACTACGGTGAGGAGAACGTAGCCTATCTGCCCCACGACCACCACGAACTGGCAGCAATGATCTGTCCGCGAGCCCTACTGATGTTGGGCAATCCTGACTATGTGTGGCTAGCTGATCCCTCAGCCTACGTCTCGATGAACGGTGCTATGAAGGTGTGGGAGCAGTTCGGCATTGCCGACCGTGTGGGCTATTCCATCGTCGCCAATCACGGACACTGTCAGTTGCCCGAGGTGCAGTTCCCCGAGGTAGAGGCTTACATCGACCGCTTCCTCCTCGGCAAAGACAATCAGAACACCACCGTCCGCATCGCCCCAGACAGCTATAAAGACATCGATCTCAACTACTGGATCGGTTGGAAATGATACAATGATCATCTTAAAACAACGGATTTCACGGATTACACGGATTCAAGCCTTTCTAATCATCAGAGACTAGGATAATCCGTTTAATCCGTGAAATCCGTTGTGGCTAATTCTTCAGCCTGCCTTCGGGCAGGCTTTTTTGTTTCCGTTAGGGGAATATTATCTACGTGGACATACGCTTTCGGCCTCTGATACTTGGGCAGCACTGCCTCACAGACTGTCTTCGCCTCTTCCACATCACCCTCCGTTAGCAACACGACCACCTCGCCAAACTTCTTATCCGGTCTTTTACTTATTAAATAAGGTACGCGTAAATGGGCTTTCAGCATCCGTTCCACCTCCTCCGCCTGAATCTTAATTCCCCCAGAGCAGATCACATTATCCCTCCTACCTAAAATTCTAAAGGAATGATTATTTGTCGCCAACTCAGCGATGTCATTCGTCACCAGCCTCTCTCTACACACCTCCGGCGCATCAATCACCAGACACCCCTCCTCATTCAGACTGACACTGACCGACGGGAACGGCGTGTACCACTCCGATGCATCAGGCCCTGACAACCGCCTCAATGCGATATGCGATAGTGTCTCCGTCATCCCATACGTGCTCCACACTTGATTCGGAAACGCCTTCAGTTCCTCAGCCATCGCCTCGTCAATCGCTCCTCCGCCAATGATCAAGTGCTTAATCTGTTTCAACCGTTCCCGTTCCTCCGGCACCTGCAGCGAGTTATACACCTGCATCGGCACCATCGCGGCCAGTTCCTCCCCTATGTTAGGGGAGGCTAGGAGGGGTCTGAACGAGCGTAAATCCCACTCTCGACAAATCTGTTCCGCCAACGGATGTCCGCTCGGCTCGACAACAATCAGTCTCAAATTCCTCTCTATTGCCCTCACCACCATCATCTTGCCTGCGATATAGTCGAGCGACATACAGAGCAATGCCGTATCGCCAGCCTTCAGTCCGAGGAAGTCGCACGTAATCCGTGCCGAGGCCCTCATCCGCTGCTTCTCCACCAGCATCCGCTTCGGTTCCCCAGTACTCCCGCTCGTCTTCACCTCGACATACGGACTATCGCTATTCCATTCCTCTAAAAACTCTTCTAACGACATACGCGGAACAGCATATCACCTCTTACCTCCAATCCCATATCGATATTATCCGTAAACAACTGTCCTGTTCCCAGGCCCTGCGGCATCGTAATATGGTCGCCATACACATCAGAGGCAAACTGCGCAATGGCATTCAGGCCAATGTTACTCTCCAACGCCGACGTGATCCACGAGCTGATGCCCATATCCTTGGCCGTCTCGATCCACTCTCTGCAACCCTGCATGCCACCATGCAACGACGGCTTCAGGATGATATATCTGGGTTTGATGATGTTCAGCATGTGCCGTTTCATCTCAGGGTCGTTCACACCGATCAGTTCCTCGTCGAGGGCGATGGGCAGGGGCGACTCCCGACAGAGCTCCGCCATATAGGCCCATTGCCCGGCCTTGATGGGTTGTTCGATGCTATGGATAGCGTACTGCGACAGGAGTTCCAGCTTATACAGCGCCTCCTCGTACTTAAAGGCCCCGTTGGCATCGAGCCTAAGCTCCACCTCATGATGTGAGAACCGTTCACGGATGCGCTTCACCAGATCCAGCTCCTGGTCGAAGTCTATGGCGCCAATCTTCAGTTTCACGCATCGGAAGCCCTTCTCCAGTTTCTCCTCCATACGCTTCAGCATCTCCTCATAGCTGCCCATCCACACCAGGCCGTTGATGGGAATCCCCACCTCGCCGCGACTGAACGCCGTATCAAACAGCATATCGCCATTCGTCATATTCAGCCACGCCGTCTCCAGTCCAAACAGCATCGACGGATACTGCCGCCACGAATCATTATCTAATTCCTGCCTTTGGCAGAACTCCTCGCACACTCTATTTAATATCGAACGATATTCTTCATCATCCATCGCATCACAGCTCAGATCCGGTAATGGTGCACACTCCCCCACTCCCTCTCTCTCGCCATCCGACAGACGAACCAACCAAACTTTCCTGGTCGTATACACGCCCCTCGACGTCCCTGCCGGCTGCTTAAAATGCAGCGTCTTTTCTTCTATTTCGAACCGCATAGGCAAATCCGTATAATCCGTGAAATCCGTTGTTCTTAATTACGGCAGTTTCGGATACTTCTTAAAGTCCGGTTTCCGCTTCTCAAGGAAGGCCTTACCACCCTCCTGCGCCTCGTCGAGGAAATAATACAACATCGTCGCGTCGCCAGCCAGTTCCTGAATACCAGCCTGACCGTCTAACTCCGCGTTCAGTCCCGCCTTGATCATCCTCAGCGCCAACGGCGAACGCTCCATCATCTCCTCGGCCCACGCCACGCACTCATCTTCCAACTGTTCGATGGGCACGACCTTGTTCACCATTCCCATCGCCTCAGCCTCACGAGCCGAATACTGCCTGCAGAGGAACCAGATCTCCCGTGCCTTCTTCTGTCCGACGATTCGTGCCAGATAGCTGCTGCCGAATCCCGCATCAAACGATCCCACCTTCGGCCCAGTCTGTCCGAAGATGGCATTCTCCGAGGCAATCGTCAGGTCGCAGACCAGATGCAACACATGTCCGCCACCTATCGCATAGCCGTTCACCATCGCAATCACCGGCTTCGGCAAGCGCCGTATCTGCATCTGCACATCGAGCACACTCAGACGGGGCACGCCCTCGTCATCCACATAGCCACCACGACCTTTCACATGCATGTCGCCACCTGAACAGAACGCATGCTTCACGTCACGCAGCGTCTTGCCCTCCGGCACCTCACTCATCGCACCCGTCAACAGCACCACGCTCACGTCCTGCATCTCACGGCACATAGCGAAGGCCTGGCTCAGCTCCCACGTCGTCTTCGGCGTGAAGGCGTTACGATACTGCGGACGGTTGATCGTGATCTTCGCGATGCCGTTATACTCCTCAAACAGGATCTCCTTAAACTCACGGACAGTCTTCCAAACTCTTGTTTCCATATCAGTCATCTTTAATAATAATGTTGCAAAGATAGTGCAAAATTTCGATTTAGCGAAGAGAATACCAATAAATTTGCATTCTTCTTTTTCCAAACCCGCCAACTAAGACACTATCTTACACTAAAAACGGTTACGGTTACAATTGTAACCATGTAACCTTTTCGGCATAAGACCATGAAATTTGTAAATAAAAATTCAAATTCCCGATATAATACCTTGCGATTTCGTATCTTCTTGATTATCAGCGCTTTACATTTGCCTAATTTTGGGCTAAGGAAACCGAGACTTTATAGGCATGAAACTCCGACTTTCATGCCACCTTTCTGCCAAAAAGGTGCCTAGTTTCTTCCAGAAAGTCCTACCATTAATCGGCATGTAAAATAATTTGATAATCTCCACAATCATAAAGGTCACATGGTTACAATTGTAACCGTAACCGTTTTCAGGGTAAGACAGACTGTTTGACATTAGCGTTTATAATAGAAATATTGGGATAATCCAATCCGAATCATCGTCCATTCGACAAACAGGCTTCCAGTGATACATATCAAAAGTGAGACTGACAGGAATAAAAGCCCTGTCGCCTCAAACTGAAGAACTGACGCCAAGGGCTTGCAGAGAAAGGTGAAGATCGGAGAAAACAGGAATAAAGGCATCGTGTTTCTTCCTAAAAACGTCAATAGGGAATTCGCCTTTTTCCCCGCATGGGAATGGACGAAGAGAAATCCTACAATCACGAGATAGACCATCAGCACACCACCAGACACCTCAAGCAGAAGGTTTTGCGGGTGTATCGCCAGTAATATAAATGCCAGTATTGCAATCGGTGATTGCTGAAAGACATCGGTGAAAGAAATGCCGCTTTGCCGCAACACCACTCCTGCAAGGAAATAAAGTGAACAGGCGAATGACATAATGCCAAGCATATTGGAAATCATATGAAAGATAATTCCAAGCAGGATGATCCGTGAATTGGTCTTCATAGGAACAAGATGGAATACCAGTATGTATGAGACTCCACACGTTATCAAAGTCTGCAAATACCAATATGGCCCAATGGGATGGAGAAACAGCCTATCGATAAACACGCCTAATGTCAGGACGTCGATATGTTCGCGTATAGGCAATGCTGCGGCCATCACGATATAGCCGCCTTCCATCACAATATATGGAATGGCATAGCTGAGCATTGTCTTGATGAGCTCTTTACAAGGTTTGGTGATGTTCATCAGATAGCCCGATATAATCAGGAAACCAGGCATATGAAATGTGTAGACAACCCGTTTGGCATACGGATACGTATCTCCGATATAGACCAAATGAAAGGTAATCATCAGTATGATGAAAACGCCTTTCAAGAAATCCAATTCGTCAATTCGTTGCTGCATTTGAGTTACCTAAGTCTATTTGCTGAGATGGCGGCACGATCGTCAATACTGAGAACGAGGCAATGGGGCAACATGTCATGAGGGCAATCGATGGCAGTGACACAAGGTTCGTCGGCTCTTACTTTCATGAGAAACACGCTTGGCCCAGACGTGATAGTACCAACGAAGGCACGACAATGAAACAAAATGTCAAGAGAGGTGAGAAGTCGGATAATTGATTCTTTCTTCTCCTGAGGCGACAAACGGGTAAACGCCTGATGGTAATAGCCTGGCTCATCGGGCTGGCAGAGTGAGATGATTCGCACTTGGGGGAACTCATTCCGGACGATTTCCAATTGGTGGTAGTTGTCTGCAAGGGCGAAGATACAGTCGCCTTCCTGGGGATGCAGGGCCTCGATGATCTGTCGGCCTGTGATCAGTCGTGCCTCTTGAACCTTGTCACCTCCTCTGATCTGAATGCCGGAATAAACTTGTGGCAGCGAGAGACGGACTTTTGCGTCTGCTATCTGCTGCTGAAGTCCTGGCTGGGGCTGCCAAACCATTCTTGCCATCATCGCATAGGCCTCGGTATAGGAGCAACTTATGCCAAGAGCAGGAATGTGATAATACCTGGCTGGCTCATGGGCCACATCCTGGCTCAGCCTGACATATTTGCCGTATGCCTTGAAAGCCAAGCAATGGCCTACGAGTGTTTTCAGCAGGAACTTCAGCTTCCAGAAGATGAAAGACGGGGACTTCCTTCTGATAGTATTCTTCAATATGCGTCGCCATATGGGAGGACGATGAAGGTTGTATTTATGATGAAACGCCTCGTGAACCTCTTCACAAAATGGTGCAAAATATTCCGTCCATCCCTTACCAGTTCCGAAGTTGGCATCTTCTGAATAAAGCTGGAAACGATATCCTTTTGCAAGGCAATAGAGCATCGCATTAATCATATAGTTCAGTTCGACGGTAAAACCGCAGTCTATGCCTGTATGATAGATGAGCCGCCTGGGGAAAGAGTTGTTAAGCTCCTTCCAATCTGATAGATTCAGTTGTTTCATATTATTGTTAGAAATCGTTTATGACGCGTTCTTTCATTTCGTCGCTCTGATATTGCCTATGACTTTGTCGCAGTCGTGCACCCCAGTTATAGATAAGCGTCAGACGGAGCTGCCGATAATTGAACTTATTATCAAAGTCCATTGCCGTAGTGCCGAGATATTCTGTTCCGCTGATACGAGATGCAAACAGGTTCCGGCAAGTGAGGCCGATCGTCAGGCGGTCTTTCCAAAAACGGTATTGCAGTCCTGCATCAATCATATAGCGTGCATCCAAAGTCTTAGTGACATCTTTCTCTGGGGAACTATATGTGACATTGAGGTTGGCTGTCCATTTGCGGTCGCGGTCAAAGAAGAAAGACGTCTGCAATACACCCGTATAACTCCATCCCTCGATGTCAGTCAACGTGCGCTGTCCATCGCCAGTGGTTCTGTTCCAACAGACACCTTGCATCAGAATGGCGTTCATCCATTTAAGACGGTCGAAATAGTAGAATGAGTTAATTCCGAGGCTTTGTTGATCCACCACATTATCCCACGTGCTAAAAGTTGCCTCTGTCCCGCCTATTATGGAAACCTGAGTCATACGGTTTGGCTCATAGGCATAATAAAGATCGAAACTCAGCGCACCCTTGTATGTGTATCCCATCATAGTCTTATAAAGATAGGTTGGCTTCAGGTATGGATTGCCCCACGTGTTATGATAGATGTCGTTGCAAAGGGTATCAGGGTTCACGTTGATGACATTTGGTCTGGTTATTCGACTGCTGAGATTCCAGTTCAGGGAATGGTCCCGATGGGGCTGATATCCGAGACTGAGTGAAGGAAAGAACCTACCGTATTCGGTATGATGTGCATTGTCATCGACTTTCGACTGCCTGTGTCCTTTCGTCCAGGTATGCTCATAACGTCCGCCGAGATTAAATGACAGTTTGTCTCCCCATTTCCCGCTATACTCTGCATACACGGAAAGTACATTTTCATTGTATATGAAGTTGCTCCATTCCATATAGCCGGGTGCCCAGGAGAAGTTGATATCACGGTTACTACGGGTGAAAGTATAATGGCAGCCTAACTTGAACTTACCGACATTCGCATCCACTTTGGCAGAATAGCTTGTGACGTTCTGCGTGATTGTGTTTTGATAGATGAATTTCTCGAGCCAATACTCGTTATAAGTATAATATGCTTCAGACATTCGGTCGTCGCCCATCTTCATATGGTAATAGTCCAGATTATAGTCTATCTTAGAGCCTTCGGCATTCAGTTTCTGTGAGGCATAGACGTTCAGGGCATAGTTCCGAGTGTCTTCCTGACGCTGGGTTTGGGATGTGTCGACGCTTTGGATGTTGCTTCTTTTGATGTATTTACCGTCTACATCCAGTTGGCGATCACCGTCACTGAACATAGCATATGCGCCAATATTGACTCGGTCTGAGGCATCGTAGTCGATCTGCCACCGGGCTGAGTAGTTGTTCTTTCTGATGTGACCATTGTCAATGTTGTCGCGTATAAGATGTTCAAACGTCAGGGTGTTTGTTTCCTTGTAACGAATATTGTCCCAAATACCAGCCACGTTGAGTGAGGCTGAGACCTTTCCCTTGTTATAAATCACATTGGCATTCGCCTCGTCACCGTGCTCCTCATATTGCGTATGGGCATAGCCAACGGAACCACCGATATAGTCGTTGCCTTTCTTCTTCAGTATCAGGTTGATGACACCCGCATTGCCTGCTGCCGAGTATTCGGCACCTGGTGTCTGGATGATTTCAATCTTCTCCACGTCTGAGGCCGGATAGGACTTTAGGATCTGTAGCATTTCCTTTTGGCCTATGTGTTGTTCCTTATTGTTGATGCAGAAGATGATGCCACTGGTTCCAAAGAGGCTGATGTCATCATCGTGAAGCATCACGCCTGGCGCATAACGCAGCAAATCGGTAGCATTGATGGCTCCGGTAATGTAACGGGTGTCGAACACAATCTTTCCTGCCTCACGACGCAGGATGGGCGTCTGGCCTTCTATGGTCACACCTTTCAGCGCTTGTGTCTCAGGGTGCATCCTGACGGTGCCAAGTTCAAGGCTGTTACAATGCTTGAATATGGTTCTGTATCCGACATAAGAGATACGTACTATGACGGGATTCATATCACACGGAATGACGAAGTAGCCAGCCTCATTACTCACGCCTCCATCAATTACCGTTGAGTCTGATGGAGAAAGGAGGAGAACATTGGCATAGGCAACAGGCAGGCCCGTCTCGTCGATAATGGAACCTTTCAGATGAAGACTGGCCTTATGCGTACACTCTATAAAGAATTCCTTTTTACTGTGCTTGATGACGCGAACGGGATAGAAACCTATGATCTGCTGAATAGCGTCAGATACAGACTTATGCCTGATGTGTGTGGTCACTCGGAAATCTTCCAGTTCGTTGTACATAAAGCTGATGTTATAATCACGGAACTGTTCGTTGAGGTCGAGTAATGCATCTGACATAGATACATTCTCGTAGTTGCGCGTAACCTTCTGCGCCAGAACATCAACGAAGCAGCACATCGTAAGTAGAATTATAACAACACGCTTTTTCATCTGACAATCAGTTTGCCATCCTCAATGGCCATATCGACATATTCGAACATATTCAACTTCTCAACCACTTCCTGCAGACTATCACTCGGCTTCCATACGAAATGAAAGCGTAGCTGGCTGGCCTGCTCGTTTTGCAAGTTCACATCCATATGATGCCTGGAAGCGATGCTCTTGGCAATACTATCTAATGAAACATTGTTAAACACAACAGGTTCAGCCTGGACGGCAGTGTCGCCTTGGTTGGTATTCGCAAGAGCAGCCTGTTGTCTGACCGACTGTTCCTTTGGTTGAGATTCCTGAACACCTGAGTTATGACGAATCATATGGATGGAAGCAAAAGCAAGACCTGTGACAAAAAGGATACCGATGAACATAGCAGCCATTTTGAGCCAGTTGTACTGTGGCTTCTGCTTGGCAAAGTGCTTTGAAGCAAATTCCTTCCATTCGTCTTCTACATCCTGCTCCGATACAGTGAACTCGTCATTTATGATAGCACGCTTCAACTGGGCCGTGGCTTCCATCAGTTCCTGTGCCTCGACGTCGTTAAGCATCTGCTCCAGTGCCTCGTCTGAAAACTGCTCTGGATGATCCTGCATGTCAAGCAGCATCTTGATCTTTTCGTCTCTGTCCATTCCTTTTACCTTATTTTATGTTGATATTCTTTGATTTTCTCCATTGCCTGTGTCAGGTGCTTATAGACCATCACGCGGCTGATACCCAGTTCGACGGCGATATCCTGATACTTCATGCCTTGCAGGTGTCTCATTCGGAACACTCGGAGCGTCTGCTTTGTCAGGTTCTGCTCTGCGTATGTCATCAGGTTTCTCAGTCTGTCATTCGATTGGTATTCGCCACCGCCTTCTTCTGCTGGCTGAGATGCAGATTTCATTTCCAGAGTGTATGCCTGCTCAAACTTTGCCCTGACGCTCTTGTGCTCCAGTATGGACAGACACCGGTTGCGGACACTCGTCAGCAGGTAGTTCTTGATATTGACGGGGACAATATCTGACCTAATCAATGCTGCAAATACCTCGCTCACCACGTCACGAGCTTCCTCGTCGTCGTAGAGCATAGTCCTCGCCAGTTTCGCCATCTGAGCGTAGTGCTGTCGGAACAGTTGTTCTATTTCTTTTTCTTTCATCTATTATTATAGACAGGAAAAGGGGCATAAAAGTTAACCAAAATCGGAACTTTTTTGCAAAAGCCGTGTGTTTTTCTTATTCTCAGCCCAAAAGGAAGCGATTTTATACTAAAAAAGGATAGCCCGTGGGGACTATCCTGAGATCTATACACGTCATTACTTAACGGCGGGGAGGTTGCTGGCGCTGGCCTTGTGGCGGACGTTGTCCTTGAGGACGCTGACCTTGCTGCGGACGCTGTGCCTGCTGAGGACGCTGACCTTGCTGTGGACGTTGAGCCTGCGGTGGACGCTGGTTGTTGTTGGGGCGTGTCGTCACGGTGGTGCGTGAGGAACCGCCTACGCGCTGAACCATACCATTAGGTGTTGTGCGGCCTCTCATCTCATTCGGACGAGGTGCAGGTCCATTGAAGTTATTACTGCGAGGAGGAGCTGGACGACCATCACGAGGGCCATTGCCTCGAGGGCCAGGAGCTACACGATTTGGTCCACCTGGACGAGGGCCGGGGCCTACTCTACCCGGACCACCTGGACGAGGACCGCCAGGACCACCGGGACGGAAATGCCGTCCTCCACGATAGTTGGCGTAAGCCCTGGGACGATTCATCATGTAGTGGCCGCGATTGGGATAAACGCGATAGATACGGAACTCCCAGCGACCGTCACGCCATCCCAGTGGACGATAGAAATACTTCAGGCGGAGGAAGTTCTCATACTGATATGGCGTCAGTATCCGCTGTATCGCAAAGTTGCGCTGCTTCCACAGATCGCTGTATAGGTCGAGCTTCGTGCCGACATACATAAAATAGTCGAGGTTGATCTCATAGATTGCCTCATACTGCGAAGGAGAGAGGTTCAGCTCGTAGGCCATCTTGTCTGACAAGAACAGCGCTTCCGAGCGTGCCGTTTCATAACTCAGGGCCTTGGCAGTGACGGTTATCACCATCAGGATTGCCATCATCATCAATTTCTTCATATTCATACAGTTTCTAGTTGTTGTTGTGGATAATACGATTCGGTTGCAAATATATGAAAAGTTTTTGATTCTGCCAAACAAATATGGATAATTGTTGCTGTATCAAAATAAAAAATAGTATCTTTGCAGCTGGAATGAGAAGAATAGTCATATATCTTGGTTTGCTGCTGATGGCATCGGTACAGGCGACAGCTCAGCAGGTGGTGCAGAACAAACAGCGCCACTTCAAGAAGGCTGTGCCGGCAGGGAACTATAGCGGCGTGACGTGGCTGGGCGGCGACCGCTATGCCGTCTGCAACGACAAATCGGCAACGGCGGGTTTCCACCTGATGACCATACGCCTCGACTCCATCACGGGCAAGATCGAGGACGTGAGAGCAGACAGTTTCTTGACCTCAGGACTGCCCAACCGCGATGAGGAGGGCATCTGTTACGTGGCTCCGACGAACACGCTGTTTCTGAGTGGCGAAAGCGACGGGCAGATCGTGGAAAGCGCCTTGGACGGACGGTTGACGGGAAGGAAGCTGAACATCCCCGACGTGTTCGGCGTCTCGCATGGCAACAAAGGTTTCGAGGCACTGACCTACAACGCGAAGACACATCGTTTCTGGACAACGACGGAGAACACCCTGAAGTCTGACGGCGAGCAGCCCAGCATTAAGAAGAAGATGGCAAACAGACTGCGCCTACAGAGTTTCGGCGACGATCTGCAACCCAAAGAACAATACTGGTACGTGACGGACACCTCGACCGTGGAGAGCACAAAGGGCAAGAGTACCTTAGGCGTGAGCGGTCTGGCAGCCCTCGACGACGGACAGGTGATCGTATTGGAACGGGAGGTGAGAAAGAAGGCAAAGGGCATCGGCAGTTTCGTTCACGTAAAGCTCTTCGTGGTGAACCCGCAGCTGCAACAGCCTGGCGACACATTGAGGAAACGACTGCTCACGGAGTTCCGCACCCGCATCAACCTGTTGAAACGCAGCTTTGCCAACTACGAGGGCATCTGTGCAGGGCCGAGACTGGCAGACGGGCGGCAGGTGCTGTTGCTGGTGGCCGACTCGCAAAATCAGTATAAAGGCTATCTCAAAGACTGGTTCAAGACCATCGTCATTTCCGACATATCATTCAATCCCAACGACTATGCTACAAATCCGCTGTAAGAACATCAATGTGACGAAGAGTTTCCCAGAGGGAATCTCACTGCTCGACGTGTATCAGGAGTTTGCCGACGAGATCCGCCTGCCCTACCCCGTTGTTTCGGCGAGAGTGAACAACACCTCGGAAGGCCTGAAATTCAGACTCTACCAGAACCGCGACGTGGAGTTCCTCGATGCCCGCGAAGGCTCCGGACACAGGGTCTATGTCAGATCGCTGAGCTTCGTGCTGTACAAGGCGACGCAGGATGTGTTTCCTGGTTCAAAGCTCTTCATCGAGCACTCGCTCTGCCGCGGCTACTATTGCAATTTCAAGAAGAAAAACGGCGAAGGACTCGCCGATGGTGACGAAGAAAAGATTAAGGCCCGCATGCAGGAGATCATTGCCCTCGACATGCCCTTCCGTCGTACGGAAGCAACCAACGAGGAGGCCATCCGTGTGTTAGCCGAGCGGGGATTCCAGGACAAGGTGAAACTGCTGGAAACGAGCGGACAGATCTACAGCGACTACTATATGCTGGGCGACACCGTGGACTATTACTACGGGCCGCTGGTGCCATCAGCGGGGTATCTGACGGTGTGGGGACTGGAGCGATACGAAGACGGTCTGCTGTTGAGGGTGCCAGACTGGAACAACCCGTCGGTGCTGGCAGAGAAGATACCACAGCCGAAGACCTTCGAGATGTTTGCCGAGAAGACACGCTGGGACATCATCATGCGCCTGTCGAATGCCGGCGATGTGAACAAGGCCGTCATGCGGGGCTATGCCTCGGAACTCATCCAGGTGAGCGAGGCCCTGCAGGAGAAAAAGATCGTGCAGATAGCCGAGGAGATAGAACGACGGTTCCACCGGGAGAAGGATCCCGTGAGACTGGTGCTCATCACAGGTCCGTCGAGTTCAGGCAAGACCACCTTCTGCAAACGCCTCTCCGTGCAACTGCTCGCCTGCGGACTGAGACCGGTGTCGTTCTCTACGGACGACTACTTCGTGAACCGTCTGGACACCCCCAAGCTGCCCAACGGCGACTATGACTTCGACAATATTGAGACGGTGGAATATGCGCTGCTCGAAGACCATCTGCTCAGACTGATGCAGGGAGAGCGTGTGGAGATACCCGAGTATAACTTCGTGACGGGCAAACGGGAATATAACGGCAAGAAGTTGAAGCTGGGCAGCGACACGGTGCTCATCATCGAAGGCATCCACGCCCTGAACCCGCTGCTGACGAAGAAGATTCCCGATGCCACGAAATACAAGATCTTCATCTCTGCCCTCACAAGCATCTCGTTGGACGACCACAACTGGATTCCGACGCGTGACAACCGTCTGCTGCGCCGTATCATCCGCGACTATAACAAGGGAGCATACACCGCCCAGCAGACCATCGCGCAATGGAAGAACGTGCTGGCGTCGGAGGATCAATGGATCACACCGTTCCAGGAGTCTGCCGATGTGATGTTCAATTCAGCACTGAACATTGAGTTTGCCGTGCTGAGGATACACGCGGAGATCATCCTCACTTCCGTGCCGAAGAACTGTCCGGAATATGCGGAAGCACACAGGCTGTTGAAGTTCCTGCATTATTTCCTGCCCATCAGCGACAAGGAAATTCCGCCGACATCCATTATGCGGGAATTCCTCGGAGGGTCAAGCTTTAAGTATTAGACCTCGCAGAAGACTTCAAGGAGCACGGGGCGTTCGTTATCTATATATAATAAGGTGTCGATGCCCTGCTGCAACTCCTCCATATTCTCCGCCTTCAGATAGACGACATTGTTCTGCATACAGATGCCCTCGGCAGAGGTATGGTGTGCTGCTGCGACATATTTATCGCGGGCAGGACTCTGCTCCAAACCCGGGAGTGTGGAGAAAATACCTCCACAGCCATTGTTCATCAGCAGAATACGGAAGTTCCCTCGCAGGTTCTGATTCCACAAGGCATTCTGATCGTAGAAGAAACTCAGGTCGCCGATGACGCAGAACACCTTTTCGTCTGTCACACACGAGAAGCCCGCTGCGGTAGAGAGTGAGCCATCGATGCCATTCACACCACGGTTGCACCAGACGGGATGACGGGCGAAAGTGTTAGCCAGGCGGATGGCGGTACTATTGGCGTAGTGAATGGTGAATGGAGAATGGAGAATGGACAATTTATCTTCGAAGAGCTTGACGGTGGCGAGCTGAGAGAAGGCGGGAGTGAGGGCATCGGCCTTCTGACGGAGGGAAGAAAGAAGTTCTTCCCACTTCTGGACGAAAGGATGCGGACGATCCTCACAGAGGAAACGTATATGGTCTGCCACCACCTTCCCTTCCCCCTGAATGACTTGGGTGAGATTCATAAAGGTATCCGTCACCTCGCCTGTGGCATTGACCACCCAGGTCTCACGGGCTTTCCTGAGGAAATGCTTCACCCGCTTGCTGACGATGGAGCCTCCGATATACAACACGAAGTCGGGCACATAACTCTCATCGTCGCCCACCAAGGCCACAGCCTCATCAAGGAGAGGGTTCATCGGCTGGCCATCGATGAGCATCGGACGTTTGGCGAGCATGAACATCTGTCCGATATGTCGCAGGGTATTGCCGGAGATATCAGGCAGGATGCGTGAGATCACACGTTGCTCAGGCAGTTGTGCTACAGAGAAATCGAAAAGAGGTTCCGAGATAGGCACATTGATATGCACAGGTCCGAACTGTTCGAGCAGGGCTTCGTTGACGAGACGGTTACAATACCAATGCGCCTCGGTCCCCCATTCCCCTCCTGAGTTAGGAGGGGTGCCGGCAGGCGGGGTGGTCTGAACGCGGGAACAGATGCGCTTGTTCAGACCACCCCTAACCCCTCCTGACTCAGGAGGGGAAGAGATTACCTCTGGGAGGGTGACGGCCTTACGGACGAAACGTCCGAGGGCATCAGGTTGTGGCAATGTCTGACCGTCGAGCTGGTCTATCCACTGTGGAGGACGGTCTGCGGAGATCACCACCAACGGACGCTGCTGATAATAAGCCTCAGCCACAGCAGGGGCAAGATTCAACAATGCCGTACCGCTGGTGACACAGACGGCCACAGGCTGTGACAACGCCTGCGACATCCCCAACGCATAGAAGCCAGCACTGCGCTCATCCGTCACGGGATAGCACTGGATGTCAGGACACTCGTTGAGATTATGCACAATGGGAGCATTGCGACTGCCAGGACAACAGACCGCATGACGGACACCATGCGCCACAAGCAGCGCCGTCAGGATATTTACATTTTCTTTATTGCTATACATTGTCTCATTGTTTCAAGTTTCGCCTCCGTTTCGAGCCATTCCTGCGAGACAGTGCTGTCTGTCAACAGTCCGCCACCGGCATAGAGGTGATAATAGCTGCCCTCGATATTCATGCAACGGAGAGACACATAGAGATGGGTGCCACCGTCAGGGTCGAGCATCCCCATAAAACCACTGTAGTAACGGCGGGGAGTGTGTTCGTTCTGTATGATGAATTTGAATGTCTCTCGTTTCGGCAGACCACAGACGGCAGGCGTGGGATGGAGTGCGTGAAGCAAATCACCCAGATGCTGACCATCAGGCAACTTAAAAGTGAAATCACTCCGCAGATGAACCAGATTGGCTGCACGGACGGTACGTGGACCCTCCTCCCGGAAATCACCCGTAAACTGTTCCAGACACTCTGCTATATAGGTGGTGACGATGCGCTGCTCCTGGATGTCCTTCGTAGCCCAGGTAACCTTCTCACCTTCGCCCATCAGAGAATCCCCTTCCAGCTTCATCGTGCCCGCCAAGGCTACCGTATGCCAGTCATTTGCCTTTCCCTCCAACAGGATCTCCGGAGTGGCTATCAGCCATATCCCACTCTTGGAGGTGGACACCAGCGAGATGAACATCCTAGGGTACAGTTCGCAGGCACGGCGGAAGAGTTCCATGGGTTCTATCGCTTCTTCTGATGCCTCTTCTGCACAACGGGCCAGGACTATCTTACGGAAGATACCGGTCTCGAGCTGAGCATGATAGTTGGCAAAGTCTATGGCGTATGTAGAATCAGGGGGACAGGTTGCGTACCCCCGGCTGGGGGTATGAACCAATCCCCTTGATTCTACCTTCATCGTTTCCACACGATCAGGACGGATGAGCAAGATGGGCTGTTGCGCTGTCACTTCAAAAGGAGCAACAACAAAGCCATGCCTGCCGTTGAGTTCTGTGCAAGAAAGAAATTCCGCAGGCTCACCTTCCGTCTGCTGAACAAGTGTCGCACAATCTTCATGCGGCAAACGATAGATGGCATAAGCGGACATTACTTCTTCTGTTTGATGATATAATTAGTGACCCGGACATTCGAGATCAGGTCGCCCGTCGTGTCCTTGATATCCACATTCCACACATGGAGCGTCGTGCCACGGTGCAACAGACGGGCATAGGCCGTCACAGTATCCCCCTCGGCCACCGCCTTCACATGACTGCCGCTGACCTCGATGCCCACACAGGCACAGCCAGGACAGAGGGCTGACGATCCCACACCTGCCACATTTTCCGCCAACGCCAATGACGCCCCGCCGCTGAGGAATCCGAAGGGCTGACGATTGCGCTCGTCGACTTGCATACGTGCCATACACGTATCGTCCTCGGGCGTGGAGAGAAACTCCATCCCGAGGGCGGTACTCAGATTTGGTTTGGCGTTGATGATCTCGTTGATCTTCTCTACGTTCACTTACTCCTTCCCTCCTTTACTCCTTACTACTTAAACAATGAGTATTCAGGCACGCTCCAGGCCAGGGCACTGGCACCCAGCACATCGCGCTCACGATTGTTGAGCTCAGACACAAGGATCTTCACCTTGCCATGCATATTGCCGAAGACATGATCCTCAAACGATTCCTTCAACGGTTCATAGAGCCACTCGCCGGCATGGGAGATACCACCTGTGATGATAATGGCCTCAGGATCGATGATCGAGGCGTAATTAGCGAGGCCGAGACCTAACATATACCCCGTACGGTGGTACACCTCCTTGGCCATCTCGTCGCCCTTCTCGCAGCACTCGTTGATGGTGCGTGGTGTGAGGTGCTCCAGATTGCGCATCAGCGACGGCGCGTCAGACTCTGCCATCATCTCCTTCGCCGTACGTATGATGCCTGCAGCACCTGCATAGGCCTCGAGGCATCCCTTGTGACCACAGCCGCACTCACGCCCGCCGTCCACCACGCAGGTATGTCCGAACTCACCTGCATAGCCAAGGTGCCCCTTATGATCTTCGCCTTCCGTGAAGAAACAACTTCCCAGACCGACGCCCAGACTGATGATGATGAAGTTCTTCATACCATGGGCACAGCCGAAGGTGTATTCACCCAGCGCTGACACATGGGCATCGTTGGAAAGGGCAACAGCCAGTCCCAAACGGTCTCGGAGCATGGCTGCCATGGGGACTATCCCCTTCCAAGGCAGATTTGCCGCATTCTCGATACACCCTGATACAGAGCTGGCACTGGGACTGCTCAGACCGATGGAGCGGATATTCTCGTAGCCACCATTGTTCTCCACCAGCATGACAATCTTCTCGCTGAGTACGGATACGAAATTGTTCACGTCAGGATAATCGATCGTGGGGAAGGAGTCTTCCGCCAGTATATTACCTCTAACATCAACAATAGCATAGGTGGTCAGTTCGTTACTGATATCAACGCCAACCACTTTCGACTTGATGTTCTGTTCAATCATAACGTTTAGTTAATATATTGTTCTTATTTACATTTTCTCTTTCTAATCCAAATCTACTTAAACAGGGAATACTCCTTCACGTCCCATGCGAGGGCACTGGCACCCAGCACATCGCGCTCACCTTCCTTCAGAATAGAAACCAGCAGTCGTGTCTCACCCTGGATATTATGGAAGACATGTTCCTCGAACGACTTCCGCATGGGCTTCAGCAGCCACTTACCCGCCAGCATCATATCACCCGTCAGGATGATGGCCTCAGGATTCAGGACTGAGGCATAGTTGGCCAGACCTAGTCCAAGCATGAATCCCACGCGCCGCAAGGCCTCAATGGCCACCTGGTCGCCCTGATCGCAATAATAGGTAACCGTCTGGATACTGATATTCTTCATTCCCTTCAATGCCGAGGGCATACCCTCTGCCAGCAGTTCTTCTACGGTCTTCATAAGTCCCTTATCAGAACAATAGGTCTCCAGACAACCCTTGCGTCCACAGCCACACTCGCGACCATCGACCACCACACAGGAGTGTCCCACTTCTCCGGCAAAGCCATTCACGCCCAGATGAGGAACTCCGTCCATGAAGATACAACTGCCGAGACCACCGTGACTGATAGACACCACCACGAAGTCCTTCAAACCGTGGGCACTGCCAAAGGCCTTCTCGCCCAGGGCCGTGACATGTGCGTCGTTAGCCAGCGCTACTGCCAGTCCGAGACGGTCGCGCAACATGGCAGCCAAGGGAACGACTCCCTTCCACGGCATATTGGCGGCATTCTCGATACAGCCTGTCCTGAAGTTGCCGCTGGGCGCGCTCAAACCTACGGAGCGTACCTTCTCATAGCCACCATTCTCCTCGACAAGCGTGATGATCTTCTCACTCAGTGCAGTGACATAATCCGACACATCAGGATAGTCCATCGTCATAAAATAGTCCATCGAGATAATCTCTCCACGGATATCCACCAGAGCATAGGTGGTCTTTACTTCACGGATATCAACACCAACGACTCGCGTTTTGATCTGATCAACTTCTTCCATATAGTTATGCTTTACTCATTCCACATTACACGAACAAAGAATACTCCTTCACATCCCAGGCCAATACACTCGCTCCGAGGATATTACGTTCACCTTCATCCAATTCAGAGGTCAAGAATTTCACCTTACCTTTGATATTATGGAACACGTGTTCCTCGAAAGCTTTCTGGGCCGGTTCCATCAGCCACTTGCCGGCCCCGATGATACCACCAGTGAAGATGATGGCCTCAGGATCGATGACGGAGGCATAGTTGGCAAGACCAATTCCAAGAGCCTCACCCGTCCGGCGGAACGTCTCAATGGCCATCGCATCACCCTCGTCGCAAAGCTCTGCAATCACTCTCGGCGACAATTTCGGCACACGACGCAGTTTCGTAGGCTCTCCCGACTCTGTCATGATCTCACGGGCAGTTCGGACGATACCTTTCGCGGCTGTATAGGCCTCCAGACAGCCTTTGTTTCCACAACCACACTGACGACCGTCGTGATGCACGCAGGTGTGTCCTATCTCTCCGGCATAACCGTCAGAGCCCAACTTCACGCCGCCGTCGGAGAAGAGGCAACTGCCCAAGCCCGAACCAAGGGTGATCACGATAAAGTCCTTCATGCCACGAGCACAACCGAAAGCATGCTCACTAAGAGCCACCACATGCGAGTTGTTAGCTACGGCCACAGCCAGTCCCAGCCTGTCGCGCAACAATGCAGACAGGGGAATGACACCTTTCCACGGGAAATTGGGAGAGTTCACGATACAGCCCTGCTTATAGTTTGAACTCGGTGCGCTGATACCCACCGAACGGATGGTATCGTAACCGCCATTGGCATCAATCATCTGGACGATGCCTTCACTCAACTTCGTCACAAATGCCCCTATCTCCGGGTAGTCTTCTGTGGGGAAACTATCTTTGACTATGATGTTTCCTCTGACATCTACAATAGCATAAGATGTGGTCTCGAGACTAATATCAACTCCAATAACCCTTTTCTTAACTGTTTTTTGATCCATAGCTACTTCTTTAGTTATTCTGCCACAAAAATAGTAACAATTTGATAAACAACCAAATCTTTTACATTTTTTTTTGCAAATATTTACCCTAATCTTGCATTTTTCGGGATATTTTCGTATCTTTGCACCCATAAAAGTAAAATATACGTATATTCGAGATGAACATTTTAGAATTAAGTGAACAAGAAATCGGCAGGCGTGAGAGTCTGCAAGAGCTGCGCAACATGGGCATCGATCCCTATCCCGCAGCCGAATACCCCACTAACGCATTTTCCACAGACATACGTGACAATTTCCGTGACGAAGACGAGCCCCGCCAGGTGTCTATTGCCGGCCGTATGATGAGCCGTCGTGTCATGGGAAAGGCCTCGTTTGCAGAGATACAGGACTCCAAGGGCCGTATTCAGGTGTATATCACCCGCGACGACCTCTGCCCTGGTGAGAACAAGGACTTATATAATAATGTGTTCAAGCGTCTGCTCGACATCGGCGATTTCATCGGTGTGAAGGGCTTCGTGTTCCGCACGCAGACGGGTGAGATCAGCGTGCATGCCCAGGAACTCACATTACTGTCCAAGGCTCTGAAGCCCCTGCCCATTGTGAAATATAAGGACGGTGTGGCCTACGACAAGTTCGACGACCCGGAACTCCGCTATCGTCAGCGCTATGTCGACCTCGTGGTGAACGAGGGCGTCAAGGATACATTCCTCCAGCGGGCTACGGTCATCCGTACCCTGCGCAAGGTACTCGATGATGCCGGATACACGGAAGTGGAGACACCTACCCTGCAGATGATTGCCGGCGGTGCTTCGGCCCGTCCGTTCATCACCCACTTCAACGCCCTTGATCAGGATATGTACATGCGTATCGCCACCGAGCTTTATCTGAAGCGCCTCATCGTAGGTGGTTTCGAGGGTGTCTATGAGATTGGCAAGAACTTCCGCAACGAGGGTATGGACCGCAACCACAACCCGGAGTTCACCTGCATGGAACTCTATGTGCAGTATAAAGACTACAACTGGATGATGTCGTTCACGGAGAAACTCCTTGAGACCATCTGTATCGCCGTCAACGGTAAGCCCGAACGTGAGATCGACGGTAACATCGTCAGCTTCAAAGCTCCCTATCGCCGTCTGCCCATCCTCGAGGCCATTCAGGAGAAGACCGGTTTCGACTGCAACGGCAAGACGGAAGAAGAGATCCGTGCGTTCTGCCTCTCCAAGGGTATGGATGTCGACGAGACTATGGGCAAGGGCAAGCTCATCGACGAACTCTTCGGCGAGTTCTGCGAGGGCACCTTCATCCAGCCCACCTTCATCACCGACTATCCCGTGGAGATGTCTCCCCTGACGAAGATGCACCGCTCTAAGCCCGGACTTACCGAGCGTTTCGAACTGATGGTGAATGGTAAGGAGCTGGCCAATGCCTACTCTGAGCTTAACGATCCCATCGATCAGGAGGAGCGCTTCATCGAGCAGATGCGCCTCGCAGACAAGGGTGACGACGAAGCTATGATCATCGATCAGGACTTCCTCCGCGCCCTGCAGTACGGTATGCCTCCCACCTCGGGTATCGGCATCGGCATCGACCGTCTGGTGATGCTTATGACGGGCAAGACCTTCATCCAGGAAGTGCTATTCTTCCCCCAGATGAAGCCTGAGAAGAAGATTCCGCAGAGCACGCCCGCAGAGTGGGCAGAGATCGGTGTCGCTGAGGAGTGGGTACCCATCCTCCGCAAGGCCGGCTTCAACCTCGTGCAGAACATCGCTTCTGAGAAGGCCCAGGGTCTCCAGCAGAAGATCGGCGACATCGTAAAGAAATTCAAGCTCGACATGCAGAAACCCTCTGTCGATGACATCGCCAAGTGGATTGAAGGCGCAGCCAAATCGTAAATCGTAAATCCGTAAATCGTAAATCGATGTTTGACTGTGGTAAGATAGCGATTATCGGCGGCGGCAGCTGGGCAACAGCTATCGCGAAGATTGTGGTGAGTCACACCCACCACATCGGTTGGTACATGCGTCGTGACGACCGTATCGACGACTTCAAGCGCCTGGGACACAACCCCGCCTATCTCACCAGCGTCCACTTCAATATCGACGAGATCAACTTCGACAGCGATCTGAACCGTATCGCCCAGCAGTACAACACGCTGGTCTTCGTCACCCCCTCACCCTATCTCAAAAGTCACCTCAAGAAACTCAAGACCCGTCTGCACGACAAGTTCGTCATCACCGCCATCAAAGGTATCGTGCCCGATGAGAACCTTGTCTGCTCAGAATACTTCCATCAGGTCTATGACGTGCCTTACGAGAACCTCGCCTGCATCGGAGGTCCCTCCCATGCCGAGGAGGTGGCACTCGAGCGTCTGAGTTATCTCACCGTGGGCTGTGCCGACCGTGAGAAGGCGCAGGCTTTTTGCGAGGTACTCACCAGCGAATTCATCAAGACGAAGACCTCCACCGACGTGGTGGGCATCGAATACTCCTCCGTGCTGAAAAATGTCTATGCCATCGCAGCAGGCATCTGTTCAGGACTGAAATACGGCGACAACTTCCAGGCGGTGCTCATGGCGAACGCCGTGCAGGAGATGAACCGTTTCCTCACCGCCGTCCATCCCCTGGACCGCAACGCCTACGACTCCGTCTATCTAGGCGACCTGCTCGTGACAGGCTACAGCAACTTCTCGCGCAACCGCACCTTCGGCACGATGATCGGCAAGGGCTACAGCGTGAAGTCGGCACAGATCGAGATGGAGATGATTGCTGAGGGCTACTTCGGCACGAAATGCATGAAGGAGATCAACCGTCACTGTCATGTGAACATGCCCATCCTCGATGCCGTCTACAACATCCTCTACGAGCGCATCTCACCGCAGATTGAGATCAAGCTCCTGACCGACAGTTTCCGATAACTTTTATCCTATAATATATAAATAATGTATCACAATGAAAAATATCAGTCTTGACATCACAAAGGCCGCCTGCTTCCTTGAAGCTGGCGCAGTAGAGGCTTTTGAGCCTAAAGTAAAGGCCGCCCAGCAGTCGCTGGAAGACGGCACGTGTCCCGGTAATGATTTCCTCGGATGGCTCCATCTGCCTTCGAGCATCACCCCTGCGTTCCTCGACGAGCTGCAGGCCTGTGCCGATGTGCTCCGCTCCAACTGCGAGGCTATCGTCGTAGCCGGCATCGGTGGCAGCTATCTCGGCGCCCGTGCCGTCATCGAGGCCCTCAGCAACTCGTTCTCCTGGCTCGTGGCCGATAAGAAGAACCCCACCATCCTCTTCGCAGGCAACAACATCGGTGAGGACTATCTCTTCGAGCTCACCGAGTACCTGAAGGACAAGAAGTTCGGTGTGATCAACATCTCGAAGTCAGGTACCACCACCGAGACCGCCCTCACCTTCCGTCTGCTCAAGAAGCAGTGTGAGGCCCAGCGCGGCAAGGCCGAGGCCAAGAAGGTCATCGTCGCCATCACTGACGCCAAGCGCGGTGCCGCCCGCACCTGTGCCGACAAGGAGGGTTACACCTCATTCATCATCCCCGACAACGTCGGTGGCCGTTTCTCCGTGCTCACTCCCGTAGGTCTGCTGCCTATCGCCTGTGCCGGATTCGACATCCGCGAACTCGTCGCTGGTGCCCAGAACATGGAGAAGGCCTGTGGCAAGGACACACCTTTTGCCGAGAACCCCGCCGCCCAGTATGCTGCCGTGCGCAACGGTCTCTACCAGAAGGGTAAGAAGATTGAGATTATGGTCAACTTCCAGCCGAAGCTCCACTTTATGAGCGAGTGGTGGAAGCAGCTCTACGGCGAGTCAGAGGGTAAGGACAAGAAGGGCATCTTCCCCGCAAGCGTCGATTTCACCACCGACCTCCACTCCATGGGACAGTGGATCCAGGACGGCGAGCGCACCATCTTCGAGACCGTCATCAGCGTCGAGGAGCCTGAGAAGAAGCTGCTCTTCCCTGAGGACGAAGAGAACCTCGACGGTCTGAACTTCCTCGCTGGCAAGCGTGTGGACGAGGTGAACAAGATGGCAGAGCTCGGCACCCGTCTGGCACATGTCGACGGTGGCGTGCCCAACATCCGCATCACTATGCCGCGCCTCAACGAGCGTTATCTCGGACAGCTCATCTACTTCTTCGAGATCGGCTGTGGCATCAGCGGCAACGTGCTCGGCGTGAACCCCTTCAACCAGCCCGGTGTGGAGGCTTACAAGAAGAATATGTTCGCCCTGCTCGACAAGCCCGGTTACGAGGCAGACAGCAAGGCCATCAAGGAGCGTCTGGCAAAAGAATAATAATATTTACCTACGGATTTTACGGATTATACGGATGAAGCCATCAGACAAAAATCTGTAAAATCCGTATAATCCGTAGGCTATATTTTATGTTCAAAATCTCTATTAAAAACTATCTAGAAAAACACGGCTTTGAGGCATTGCGCCCCAAGGCCGTGCTCTTTGACATGGACGGCGTGCTCTACAACTCCATGCCCAACCACGCCATTGCTTGGCAACAGTCCATGGCGCAGTTCGGCATCCAGATGACCGCCGACGATGCCTACGCCACTGAAGGTGCCCGTGGCGTGGACACCATCAAGAAAATGGTGTTGCAGCAACAAGGCCGTGAGATTGATGAGGCCGAGGCCCAGCGTATGTACGATGTAAAGACGCAGATCTTCCACTCCCTGCCCGAGGCGCCTGTTATGCCAGGCATGCCCGAGCTCATGCAGAAGATTACCAATGACGGACTCTTGTGCTGCGTCGTCACGGGCAGCGGGCAGCGTCCCCTCATCCACCGTATCCTCAGCGACTTTGGCGCCTTCGTCACTGAAGACCACATCACCACCGCCTACGACGTCCGTCGCGGCAAACCTGCGCCAGATCCCTATCTCATGGGACTCAGCAAAGCAGGAAACTTAAGACCCTGTGAAGCTATCGTCGTAGAAAATGCACCCCTTGGCGTGCGTGCGGGTGCCGCCGCCAAGATATTCACCGTCGCCGTGAACACTGGTCCCTTACCAGACCAGACGCTCCTCGATGCCGGTGCAGACTTGCTTTTCCCCTCCGTTGCAGAATTCTGCAACAACTGGGAATCGTTGACTCAGATGTCCTGATTGTCGTTATTAACCTCCTCCTGGTTGTCGTTAATAACACTCTTGTTGTCGTTTAACTCCTCGCTGCCACTGGTATCCATCTGCGTGTCACGGCTGATGGTCACGTCGCCGAAGTTACTCAGCGTGATCACCAACGGGATATACTCATCCGTCTGCGGATGGCATACACTGCCGGCGAAGATCAACTGATAACCATCGACACGGTCGAAGACCAATCCCTCCAGAATACCCGTCGCACGATAGTCTTCGTCAAGATAATCGTTGAAATCCGCCTTGGTGAACGTCCGACTGAAAAACACGCTGCCGTCCTGACGGATCACCTTCAGCCGGATGCGGTTATCGACGAACTTCTGGCCCGTCTCGTCCTTCACCATCTTCAGGCTGTCGTCGGCCATACGGCGGATATCCACCTGATAGCTGCGATCCAGCCACTCCACATCCTTCACCTGATTATAATCCTGCATCCGGATGGGTGCCTGCGGCTTCGGCGTTTCCGTCTTGCGGACGATGATATCCTCCGTCTGTTTCTTCTGCTTACAACCCGTAAGCATCGCGGTTCCGAGAGCTACTGTTATCATAACGACCAGCATACTGTGTCGTGTCAATTCTCGTTTGATCAGATTCTTCATTATTCTTGATTTATCGTTTGTCGGATGCAAAAGTAATAAATTTACCGCAGATTCCACAATTTTGACAGAACTTTTTCATCAAAATCTTTATTTCCTTCCATAACAAATTGATTAATCCCTTATCAGAAAGCTAATTCTTCGTTCTTGCGCTGATTTTCTTTCCATCTTTACTCCATGTGAAGATCCAGCTGCCTTTACGACTGGTGATGGTACTGTTGGTGACAGCGACGATCTCACCAACATCAGAGACATTCATCGTCTTCAGCGTCCTCCCTTTGGCATCGCAGATGTGGTAGTAGGAATAACGCTTCGCCACAAAGAAATCGCTGCCCCAGCCTTTGATTTCTCCCACGCTACTTCGAGAGAGCCCACCAATCTTCTTGCCCTTCTCGTCATAGACATAATACCAGTTCTTCGTCTCTTCAATATACGATATCTGCTGGCGCTGAGCCTGAGCAACCAGCGTTATCATGAGGAATAGGATGGTAAACAGTTTTCTCATCTTTATTTTACTCTTTTATTTCAACAACTGCCATTCGCCCTTGATTTTAGAATGCTCTTTGTTGATAAACCCAAGTTCCTTTAAGTCGCTGATGGCACGTTTAATAGTTGCCTCGCTTACTCCAAGATTATCCTGAAGCCACGAATACTTCGCTTTACGATTCAGCTTAATGGCCTTATATATCTCTTCCACAATAGGTGTCGGAAACTTAGAAACCTTCATTTTTGACGGTTTTCGTGACGGTTTTTGGTCACCCTCTTGACCATTTTTGTGACCATTTTTGTGACCATTTTTTCGTCAGAAACAGACAAATTTGGCTGCTTTTGTATCACAACAGGGACAGTCCCTTTTGTGTTACATTCGTCATATTCGTTTGCAAAGTTACATCTTTTTCTGCTACTTAATTGTTTTGCTGTCAAAAAAACATCTTTATCTTGTTCTCTTTTATGTCCTGTATTTATTCCCTCTCACAAGGGGTCTGACACTATGTGAGCATTCTGTGCCAATCCATTTTACAATGTAATGCTCAATAGTTCGTGGGCAAATTTGTGGATTCCCTCCCGAATCCTTTCTGTCTGTTTCTTTCTTGGCACAGCACGATGATTCAGGTAATTGGATAATTGTTTCTGGTTGATACCAGTCATTTTCTCCATACCTGCCAAAGACATGAAACTTGAGTAATACTCCAGGAAGCTTGCCACGTCAAACTTCCATTCTATCTCGAAATCGCCTTTTATCTCATTCGGCCATTGACTCTCAGGAAGCGTCTTCTTGATCAATTCTATGGCTTTCTCTGCATCAGCCTTAACTTCATCGATACTACCTCCTGCAGCATATATTCCGTCACAATTCTCAGAGTATGCGTCAAAGTAATCTTTTGACCTCTCTACCATCATGATAATCTTTTTCATATTCTATACATTATATTTTCTAATCAATTTATTCGCCAGGCCTTTACCAATCTCATGTGATCCATGATATGGTATTGGTTCTGTCATTACGCCATTCTTTGTATAGAAGTAATGGCTTCCTTCTGCATGGTCAAAAGTCCAACCGGCTTTCACGAACCTGCGGTGTAGCTCACTGTACTTCATAGGCCAAATGCGGTGCAAAGATAGCGAAATTTCTATTATTCACCAAATTTTGGAGCATAAAAACACTCCTTTTGTGCAAAAATCGCACAAATCTACATTTTCTGTAATTCTGAATTGTTCCCATAGTCTTCATAATTTAGGGTTACTATTAAAGTGATGGACTTTCCATTCACGCTGCAAAAGTAAAGCATTTCTTTGAAACCACCAAACATTTCATCAAAAAAGTGCAGACAGCCGCAGCTATCCGCACTTGGTATAAGGGGGCCCTGAATCAGGGAGGGCACTGAAAAAGTCCCACCTGCCCCTTTTTAACACTTGAATTCTGCACATAGTCTGTATAATATTTGGCTATGTGCGGATTTTTTTGTACCT
>ONCZ01000025.1 GCA_900316445.1 uncultured Prevotellaceae bacterium
CAAATCAGACGAATCTCCAAATTTATTGAGGAAATTCATACACCAGATATTGCGCATTGGGCTCAACAGGATAGTTCGTCAGGCGCCCCGAACGGGTTACAAACGACAGTATTCCATTATAGATGCCATTGCCGAATGTGTATTGACCACTGTAGATGTTGATATAGTGCACACGACGGGCATCATAGTCCAGAAGCCGCTCTACGTTGACGACGGGCATACCGTCTATGAACACCATTGTAGGCCATGAACTGTCATAGGAGCCCTGCTCTTTACGAACCATCAACTGTAGTACGTCATTCACTTTCCTGGTCGTCACACAATTCACATACTCAAGCAGCACCTCCTTGACCGTAAAGAACTGACGGTACTCGTCGAGATTATAGGTCAGGTCTGGTCTGGTACCCAAAATCGTTTCGTCATAGTCCAACGGCACACCTTCCACGGCGGTGTCGTCAGCATCATCTCCGATCTTTATTTCACGTTTGGCTGGTGCGATAGCCATCTGATGCCGCTGCATGTCGATAGAGCGGGCTTCCACCTCACTGCGATTATAATGGAACACCAGATGCGGCAGGCGCTTCGGAATCAAGTTAGCAAAAGGACTGATCAACTCGATAGGCAGGCTCACGCCTGTTGTCGATACGGCAGAGAGCACCAACGGCCGCTTGCCCTGGACGCCATAGGTGTAAAAGACCGCGATAGAGTCGTTCATCATCCTACCCTCGAAATAATGGATCTGTTTCCCAATGATTGCCAAGGAAGGACGTATCTGGTTGCCGCTGAAAGTATTACCATCATAGACATTCCTGACACGTGCCCTGATGACGTGGCCTTCCGTTTCTCGCACACTGGTGGCCTTCACGACCTGCTCAATGGGGAACGGGTCGGAGGACAGATAACTCAACGAGTCGGGATGGGCGATTTTCACCCATTCGATATCGTCGTCCTCATGCTTGTGAAGAGGATTGACAACGGCGACCAGTTGACGGGACACTTGGGCTTTGTCACGAGTATAAGCCGACAACACATAGTACCCGCTGTGGAGGTTGGAAGACAGTTCGATCATGCCCGTTCCCCTTCCCTCCTGAAGGCCAATCACGACGCCTGCCGCCATACCATACGTATCGCACAGTTCCGCATATGCTATCACGGCGTCGGCCGTGACGCTGACTTTCATCGCCTCACCTGCAAGATACCAGGTGCGGTCTGTCTTTACATCTAAGGCAAAAGTGCTCTTGGCAAGCACCATTGCGACTATCATTGACAATAATCTCCTATTCATCTTAGTAACTTACGTTTCCTTCCAATGACCAAAAATCAGGTTCTTCAATATATGCACCTTTAAATCTCACGTCGAGTTGCCAATCGAAGGCCCAAGCCGTTTTCAACGGGCCAAACGAGATCCTGTTGTCTTCCCATTCGCAGAGGAACATGCCTTTGTCCACCTGCAGGGCGCAATCATCTTCAATGCAATTATCGAGCCACAAACGGGAATCTTCCTTTTGAGGGATTTGGATAGACAACTCTTTGGCATCGAGGAAGAACCTGTATTCACTGGTATTCAATGAGCATCCAACAAAGCCGATCACATGCTTGTCTGACGTGAGACAGTGGATATTAGTAGGCAGGGCTGACGGCTGGGGAGTAAACAGACCTCCCATCTCCGAACCAGCCTGACGCCGAGCCATCTCGTACTCGTACTCTGCCTTTGAAATGGCACGCTGGTGCACCAGACCGCTATACCTGTAATAGATACGCTCATTGCTGCAGTCTATGTCGTACATCTTGAGGCGACGGATATGCTGGTCTTTGTAACTGCTGCTGGCACCAACCATGATCGTCGGGGCTGTCGCATCCTTCCATCCTATATGAGGAAAGAGGTTCGCTTGATAGACACGCTTCATGGCCTCTTTGTCGAAATACATGTTGGTCGTGTAGTCGGAATGTACCTCCCAGGTCTCATCGCAGGTCCACGAATAATAGTTCGCCCTGTCAGGCTCAAAGGGATCGGCTGGCGTGACAAGCACGTCGACACGATTCTTCAGGGAGTCACGGACGCCCGTCACCTCGACAACCTTCTCTGTAGGCATCGGTCTCTGAGGCTCTGACTCATAGACCTCGCCGTCGCTCTCGATATGCAGATAGTACTCCACGTCAGGAGAGAGCACGCCGACCTGGCAGACGTACTGGCCATAGACCCCCTGCGCCAGATACTCAGAACCGTCGCTCCCCCTGACAGAGACATGGGCTCCCACGACCTTTTGCAACTCGTCGGAAGAGTTCAGAGCCTGAGTACGCGACAGGACAAACGTATTGATCCTGGAAGAACATATAGCGCCCTCCACAACGAGCAAGTCAGAATCATCTGCAGGAATGTCAGCCTCAAACTCCTCAATACAGCCTGACAGTGTACTCATGCCCACCATGAGACAAAGCACAATATATAGCGATCTCATCTGTTTCATCATATCTTAATTGAATCGTATATTAAGTGAGACGTACGGAATGGCCGTGCCAAACACAGATAACTTATACCCTTTGATTTCCTCCCCCTCGGTGACATAATAGACATTATAGGCATTCTTGCGGGCAAGGGCATTATAGACGCCAATAGAGAACGATGTGTGGAGGAAGGATGTCAACTTATGGGTCGGCTCTATATTGAACGCAAGATCCAGTCGCATATAGTCTGGAATACGATAGGTGTTGCGGTCTGTATAGTAGGGCATGTATTTCTGGTTGTACGAGTCGTAGTATTTGCCGGCAGGCAGTGTCGTCGGACGGCCCGTAGCATAGTTGAAGTTGCTTGAGAAACTGTACCTCTCCGTAAACTTCAGGTTAAGAACGGCCTTCACCTCATGCGGTCTGTCATACTCTGAAGGGTACCACTCGCCATTGTTCAGAGGTACTGCCACCCGCTCGTCGTCCTGACGGAGTTGAGAGCGCGAGTAGGTGTAACTCACCCAACCGTTCAGCGTTCCCACAGGCTTCTTCACCTGAAGTTCCACGCCGTATGCCCGTCCCTTCGTCGAGATCACGTCTGTCTCCAGATGATGGTTCATCAGCAGCACCGCCGAACTGCGATAGTTGAGGTAATCGCCGATATGCTTGTAATACACCTCTGCCGAGAGCTCATACTTCTTGCCTGCTGTCTCATGATAGATACCGGCAGCCACCTGCCAGCCGTTCTGGGGCTTGATGTTGAGGTCGGAGAGTTTCCAGATATCAGTAGGCGACATGATCGACGTGTTCGACACCTTATGGATATACTGGTGCATCGTGTTGAAGCCCGCCTTCAGGGATAGGTTCTCCATCAGCGCATAGCGGGCCGACAGGCGTATCTCCGGAGCATGATAGGTCTTGATGATACCCGTCTCACGGCGAGTCTCCAACAACGTCTCCTCTGTCGGGAGTTCGCCGTCATGATAAAAGTTCACGTCACGCGGACCCAGCGCATTGAACATCGAATAGCGCAATCCTGCCGACACAGACAGTTTCTCTGTGAGCGAGTGCTCATAGTCGATAAACGCAGCACTCTCCAGCGCCTTCTCCCGCTGCAACTGGTCTGTCGTGATGCACGACTCCTCGCCTATCGGCTCATACGTTCCGCCCTGCACGTTGTAGTGCTGTACAGAGAGACCGTACGAGAGCACCTGCTTCTCTGACAATCGCTGACGGATATGCAGTTTGCCCCATATCTGGTCGATGCCGAAACTCAGCCTGGCTGCCATAGAGGGCGTGTTCCTGTCCTCATTGAAATAGTCGTAGTGGTCCAGTCCTGCAGAGGCCGTGAGCGTCACCCTTTCATTCAGCAGCGAGCGCCACTCGGCAGAGAAGTTACGGTTCTCGTAGCCATACTTATCCTGCGAACTGAACGAGAACTTATCATGACTCCAATAACCATATATCTTGAGGCGGTGCAGGCTGTTGAGTTTCCAGGTCAGCACGCCGCTGAAGTCATAGAAGTTGGCCGAGCCGTTCTTGTAGCCGCTGTCCTCAGGCAACTGCTTGAGCATCCAGTCGCTATACGTCGTGCGGCCATTCAGCAGCAGCGACAGATGATCCTTCACAATAGGCACCTCGACATTCGCCTTGCTGGTCAGCGCTCCGATGCTGGCCGAGCCTGTCAGTTTCTGCATATTGGCCTCCTTCGAGGTCACCTTCAGCACACTGCTGATCCTGCCACCATACTCTACCGGAATGCTCGACTTGAACAGTTCCACATCCTCCACCGCATCAGAATTGAACGATGTGAACAGTCCGAACAGATGCGAGGGATTATACACAGTGCCGCCATTAAATAATATAAGGTTCTGGTCTGTCGCCCCGCCTCTCACATTATAGCCGCTCGAAGCCTCTCCGACGGTAGTGACACCAGGCAGCGTGAGCACCACCTTCATGATATCCGACTCGCCAAAGGCCGACGGAATGTTCTTCAGCAACTGGGGCTTGAACTTCTCTGAACCCATCGTCGTGCTCCTCACTGCCGACTGGCGACCGCCTACGACGACGATCTCCGCCAGTTCCTGATCGTCGGCAACACTCGCCTTTGCCTTCTGAACGCCTGGCACGATATAGACTTTTGTCTGTGCTGAACCAATTGTCGAAAGCGTGTCGCTGTCAAGAACGGGAATGCCGGTGATGAGGGAGTCCGCTGGGATGAGAATCGGAGGTATGGGGGTACGAGGGTACGGGGGTACGAGATTTGATTCTGCGCTTGATGTATTCTCGAGCCCCCGCGCCACCGCGCCCCCGCGCTCCCGATCGTTCACAACGCCCTCCACCACCTTCACAAGGCTATTCCCGCGCTCCTTCTTTGAGAACGAAAGACGACGCTGCTTCGCCATCTGCTTGATCTGACCTTTCTGTTCAGGGAATATCTTTGCCACATCCCCAGCATTCTTCACATGGTGGATGGCTCCGTCAGCAGTTTGCAGCGAATAGTACTCATTCGTACTGAGTACCTTCACATATTTCTTCTCTCCGAAAGTGTTCTCGCCGCGGTACACCTTCCACACGCTATGATAAAGCCGGACACCGTTTCCGCTTCCGTCGCAGAGCAGGGCCGCATACCGTGAGCCGTCCTCCGGATCGTGCACATATCTGCGGCCATCCATCTCAAACCAGTCTATGTAGGCCTGCTCTGGCAGACAAAACACGCCCTTGACGGGAGAGAGCACCGCCACCCGCTGCTCCAACAGGTCAAAGCGCAATTGCACCTGATCATACACCACCCCATGATAACTGATGCGGCCCTGATACACATTGGTATGACCTTTATAATAGGGGATATCATGCCACAATGACACCTGGTACTGAGGCTCTATCGGCCCCACATACAGTCGGGCATAGTCAGAAGCAGAGCGAAAATACTCCTGAGCCCCAGCATACTGTACGACTGCCATCACACAGACTAATGCAAACAAATTCTTTTTCACGTTCTCTAGTTTGAATGCAAAATTATACCTTTTCCTATATATATAATGGATAGACGATAAAAAACTTGCATGAAATCAGAATTATTTAACAAAGTTTGGCTTTTACATAGGAACAGGCCAGCCATTCATCATACAGTTCTATGGTCGTCCGGCCCTGCTGGGATATTCCAGGAGACAGTGCGTCGATGCGAATTTCCTCCGACCTTGATGGTCATTATTCAAGGGAGAAAGTACAAGGAGGAAAAAATTCCCTCTTGTATGTCAGGCGGTGATTTCTAAGACAGGGCATTCCTTTCTGTGCTGGAGGTAACGGATAAAGCCGCCGAGGGTGGTAATTATTTCCCCTCCTGAGTTAGGAGGGGTTAGGGGTGGTCTGAACAGGTGCTAATGATACCCTCTCCATCTCCCCCTGTTTAGGGGAGAGTCCCAGTGCCTCTTCAGACCACCCCGCCCTACCGGGCTCCCCTCCTAACTCAGGAGGGGAAGAGAATACTCTAAGGGCTGAGGATTCCGCAGCAGAGTAATCTCGCGCCTGCCACCGCCGGTGATGCCGCGATGTTCCAGACATCATGATGACGTCTTTTTAACAAGGCGACGATGAATTAACCTAAAGATAACATTCGGATAACTTAATGTTATTGCAACTTATCGTACCTTTGCACCGTCAAACAAATAAATCGTAAATAGAATTATGGAGTCAATTATCACCATCGCAACAGTACTGACCATGTACTTCAACGCCGCCAACGACGTGAACGCCCCCTATCTTTACAATTCAGATCTGGAGGACGGCGTGATCCACAAGATTGAGGTCTACGAGCAGAAGGCCGAGGGCCAGATGTGCGCCAAGATGGAGTATCACTACAGTTACGACGAGCAGGGAAGGCTGACCACCCGCGAGGTGATGCGCTGGGACGAGAGCAAGAAGCAGTGGGTGAACGACTTCCGCCACACCTATAAATATTATAAGAACGGCTACAACATGGAGACCAGCAAGTGGGACGCCACCCTTCAGGCCTACGACATGCCGATGGAGGTGACCCTCTATCGCGAGGTGGCACCCAATGTGACATCGGTGAAGACGTTCAAGATGAACGAGGCCAAGAATGATATGTACCTCGTCAACAGCCTGCTCTGCATGGAACCGCTGGATCAGATCAGCGACCGTCTGCTGGCAATGAGCTGATACGATTGGGCTAACGCTTTCTCTCTCAACATATTAAAAACCCTTAAATAGGTAGCAAAATCCGTAATCTTGGTAGATAGATTACGGATTTTTATTCGTACCTTTGCAGCCGAATATATACAAAACAATGAAACTGATTAAAGACAAGACTTTTGGAGGCGAGCGCCCATTGTTCGCCCAGCACGACCTGCGACTGGAGCGGGTCACTATCACCGACGGAGAGTCGGGCATCAAGCAATGCCAGAATATGGAGGCTTACGACTGTAAGTTCTACGGCAAATACCCCTGGTGGCACGTCGACGGCGCAAAGATCGACAACTGCTATTTCGCGATGGATTCGCGCTCGGCCATCTGGTACACCAACGACCTCGTGATGACCAACTCGCGCATCGACGGTCCGAAGTTCTTCCGTGAAATGAAGAACCTGACGCTGGAGAATGTAGAAATCACTGATGCCGATGAAACCTTCTGGAAGGTGGACGGCATTAAGATCAAGAATGTGAAACTGCATGGCGGCACCTATCCCTTCATGTTCTCGAGCAATATCTTTGTCGACGGACTGGAGAGCGACTCGAAGTACGTGTTCCAATACTGCAAGAACGTGGAAGTACACAACGCCAAGATCCTGACGAAGGACTCCTTTTGGGAGTGCGAGAACGTCACGGTCTATGACTCCGTGCTCGACGGCGAGTACCTGGCCTGGCACTCGAAGAACGTGCGGCTGGTGAACTGCCATCTTGCAGGCGAGCAACTGCTCTGCTATACCGAGAACCTCGTGCTGGAGAACTGCACCATCGACAAGATGTGCGACCGTATGTTCGAATATTCCACCGTCGAGGCTGACATCCGCGGACATATCGAGAACATCAAGAACCCGACTTCGGGACATATTATTGCCGATTCCATCGGTAGTATCACCATCGATGAGAACGTCCGCCAGCCGAACAATTGCGTGATAGAGATAAGAAAGTAATCTCTTCCCCTCCTAAGTTAGGAGGGGTTAGGGGTGGTCTGAAGAAGCGCATCTTTCCTTTGTTCAGACCCCCTCTAACTCCCCCTTACTAAGGGGGAGAAATAAATACCAAAAATATGAAATATAATTTCGATGAAATCGTAGAAAGACGGGGAACGCATTGCGTGAAGTGGGACGAGAGCCCGAGTGACGATGTCATCCCCCTGTGGGTGGCAGATATGGACTTCAAGGCGGCTCCCCAGATACTGGAGGCTGTGAAGAAGCGGGCTGAGCACGGAGTGTTCGGCTATACCGTAGTAGAGGAAGACTACTATGTGGCCGTTATCAACTGGTTCCGTCGGCGCCATAACTGGCGGATTCATCGGGAAGAAATCCTCTATACTACAGGTGTCGTGCCGGCGATGTCCGTTGCCATCAAGGCGCTGACGATGCCTGGCGAGAAGGTGCTCATCCTCTCGCCAGACTATAACTGCTTCTTCTCCTCCGTCCGTAACAACGGCTGCGAGGTGCTGGAATCTCCTCTCCGCCTCGTCTCCCCTCCTGAGTCAGGAGGGGCTGGGGGTGGTCTGAAGAATCGCCATCCATCCTTTGAGGTCGATTTCATCGATTTCGAGGCCAAATGCGCAGACGAGAAGACAACGGTATTCCTGCTCTGCAACCCGCACAACCCCACAGGACGCGTGTGGACGAAAGAGGAACTGGAACGGATGAACGATATCTGCCTGAAGCACAACGTGAAGGTGGTGAGCGACGAGATACATTGTGAACTGATGATGCCTGGACACACATTCCAGCCCTTCGCTGCTGTCAGCGAGGCGTGCCGAAAGAACAGCGTCATTCTCAATTCGCCTTCGAAGTCGTTTAACATCGCAGGTCTCCAGATTGCAAACATTATCGTTTCTAACCCCTCATGGCGCCGCCGCATCGATCGTGCCATCAACATCAACGAGGTGTGCGACGTGAATCCATTCGGTCCCGTAGCCCTCATCGCCGCCTATAATGAGAGCGAGGACTGGATTGACGAACTGAACCAATATCTGTGGGAGAATTACACTGTTTTGTGCGATTTCATCGGCAAAAACATGCCTCAGTGGAAGGTTTGTCCCCTCGAAGGCACATACCTCCCCTGGGTGGATGTCTCGGCGATGGGTATCCCCGTCGATGAACTCTGCGGCCGTCTGCTTCGAGAGGCGAAAGTTTGGATCAATCCGGGCACGATGTACGGCCGAGAATCGGGCATGGGCTATGTCCGCTTTAACATTGCGACCCAGCGCAGCCGACTCGTCGAAGCCTTGGAAAGAATAAAGGTATCTTTTTCCCCTCCTGAGTAGGAGGGGTAAGGGGTGGTCTGATCAACCTCAGTATCAGCCGCACTATCTGCCTCAGACAAAGCGCTTGATCAGACCCCCTCTGGCTCCCCCTACTCAGGGGGAGAAATAAATACCTTAGTTGATCAGGAATATCTTCGTCAGTCCGTTGTAGGTGGCCTTGATGGTAGCGCGACCCTCTACAATGGGGCTGACCTCAAACTTCACTGATGGATTATTCGACGTAGCGATGATCTTCGAACTGTCCGTCAACTTGCCATAGACCTGATAGCGCGTCTGATCCGTGTATCCGTTGAGGTTCGTGAATCGGATAGGTGTCGATGGAATCACTAATTTCTGCCCGTCTGCCACAATCGTCACCTGTGGCACTTGAGGTGCATTCAGGCTCATACCTCTCTTAATGAATCCGATGCCGTGAAGGTCGAAGAGCCCCTCAGGACGCTGCGGACCACGAGGACCACCCCAGCGCGGACGCTCCGGCTTCTGGATGTCAGCACCCTCAGCCACTAGGTAGATAGCATGCTTGCCCGTCAGGCCCTCGACGGCTGGCACATTCTTCTGATACAATTTAGCCGTGTGAGAGTCATCCGCTGCAATCTCGAAGACGGTAATCTCCTCACCCTTCCAAGGATCGTCGAGGCGCACATGGATCTTGAAAGCACCGTGTCTGCCTGGCGTCAGATTGAGATAAAGCCCCGTTCCATCGCCATTTTTCGTACCCTCGAAGGCCTTCAGACCCTTAGTGTCCTGAGCCAGTCCGCCAAAGCCGAAGTACTTGAAACCAACGATTCCACCGTTGGTAATGCCAGCAAGATCCATCGAGTTGTTCCAGATGTCGTGATTATCCTGCATCCACTCGTTGCTGTTCGTGCCGCCCGTCATAAAACAAGCGTAGCCGGCAGAGTAATATTGATAAGGTGGAAGTCCAAAGATCTGGAAACCCTCTGAGGTCACTTCGGCACCGGAATAGACCATTCCATCGGCAGATTTGGCAGTCCATTCGTTGTCAGCAGTATAGGGGTCGTAGCCTGTAATCCTTACCATGCCCCCCTTAGCGACGGGCTTCTTATCCCACGTGATCTTCACAGGAGCAACCATAGGCTGACGGGCGAAGCCAAAGCCACGAGGGGGACGATGATAGAACACATACCATTGACCGTTAATCTCTTGCAAAGAGCCATGCGTGTTATGACCTGCGTTGGTGGTAATCAGCTGTGAGCCGTCTTCACCAAGCACCACACCGCGGGAGTCCACCAGCACACCACCAGAGCGCCAAGGGCCTAAGGGCGAATCGCCGAAGGCATAGCGAAGGGCGGAGTTCGTATTGCCCAGACCATATTCCTTTCCGCTGTAGCCAGAGAACACCATCACGTACTTATTGCCCACCTGACGGATACTGGAGGCCTCGAAGAAGTTGAAGTCGAGCGGATTCTGTCCCTGATAGAGCGCCTTATACTCTGAGCCCTCCTTGTCGAGCAGACGACCGTCGGCACTGCTGGCAGGGATGAAGGGATCGATGAGCTCAGTTCCAGGACGCTGGGAGTACATCGTGTTCTGATCCAACTCACAAGCCGTAGAGTGCTGGAAGCCATAGAAGACGTATGCACGGAAGCCCTTGTCGTAATCCTTGTCCTTCTTATCGGTGATATTCTCGATGAAAACGGAGGGATCGAAGTCGATAAGCGATCCTGGCACACACTGACGACCGTCTTCCGTGAGGTTGATAGGCGTGAAGGGACCATTGGGACGGTCGCTCTTGCAGACCATCGCCACACGACGCCAGCCGCGGGAATGAGGATAGAGGTAATAGGTCTTTTTACCTGTGGCCTTGTCTTTCACCTCCACGAGGTCAGGCGCGAACATCGTGTCCCACTGACCATCAACATACCAAGTGAAGATCGGACCTTCGTCGCGCCACTGGGTAAGATCTTCGACAGGGGCAGACCACATACGGATATCACTACCGCAATAGGCGGTATAGTTGGTATCGTGCGAACCGATGATGTAGGCACGCAGTTTACCGGGATTATCGGGATCCTCAAACACACGGGGCTCACCGTCAGGCACATGCTCCCACAACGGGAGATAAGGGTTCTGTGCGCTGGCACTCAACGCCGCACACACTAAAAACGAAAATACTAATAATCTTTTCATATAAATAAAAATATAAACATTTGGCCGCAAGCGGCTTATTACTGAAACGAATATGAATAATAAGAATAATTTAACCCACTAATAATAACGAATAATTATTATTTTAATTTGTGGACAGAATTATTCACATTATTCACATTCGTTTCTTTTATTAATTATTTGGTTCAGCGACGATAGGTTCGCCCATTTCGGAAGCCTCAGCGTCGTTGGCGTCGAGTTTGAAGAGCATGAATTGCGGATTCTCTGCCGTACAGGTTGTCCAGCCAAGGGACTTGCCATCCTCACCGTTGGGATCGCTGTACTTGGCGAAGTTCGTCCAGGCGGTGATCATCTTCTCGGAGAGATCCCAGTCGCCCTGTGTCCAGGGGCGCCAGCAATGCTCCAAACTCTTGAAGACATACCAGAGGTCGCTGGAATGGAAAGCCCCCTTCAGACGAGCAGTGACCTCAGGATGAGAGCCGTCATCGGGCAACGGACGGGCAAACTCGTAAGCCCAAACCTTGCCGCCCTGCTCCGAACGCACCTTACAGAACTCTGCGATGCCGGCGCCCATCGAGCCCAGATCGTTCAGCGTATAGCCAATCATATAGGGCACATCTGCGATAGAACCCTCGCGGGCGGCCTCTTCAAAGCTCTTCAGCGACACATAGCCGTCGACGATCGGGCGCTCCATTACGTAGAGATTACTCTTGTTCACCATATTATAGATGTTGCACATCGGGTAGAGAATCTCCGTCGAAGCCTTACGCAGCTTCTCCAAATCGGTCAGTCCTGCCCAGTCCATCACCTTCTTCGTCTCGGCCTCTGCCTCCTTCAGCGTGGGGTTGTAAGAGAAGAACTTATTCATCGGCGTAGCAGGCTTGGCAGCCTCACCCTCCTTCGGGGGAACATTCAGGCCACCGCCGCTCATGATAACAGCCTTGTGGAACAGACCACGGGCCAAGGGGCTTTCACAGATGGTACGAACACTACCGGCTCCGGCACTCTGACCGAAGATGGTCACATTATCGGGATCACCGCCGAACTGGGCGATGTTGGCCTTGATCCACTTCAGCGACTGGATCTGATCCAGGATACCGTAGTTGCCGGAAACGCCGTGAGGACTCTCAGCAGAGAGTTCGCCATAAGGCATGAAACCGAAGATGCCCAAACGGTAGTTGATGGTGACAAGCACCACATCCTTCGCAGCCCACTCCTTGCCGTCGAACTCAGGCTCCGTGCCCCAGCCCTCACGATAGCCGCCACCGTGAATCCACAGAGCCACAGGCAGTTTCTTGTCCGTCTGACCAGCTGCCTTCGTGTAGACATTCAGATAGAGACAGTCCTCGCTGTAGGGTGCCTCGTCGCCATAGCCCCACTCCGTAGCATAGCCGCCAGGATAGTGAACAGCCTGATACCCAGGATGGCCGAATTTGGAACAATCCTTCACGCCGTCCCAAGCCTTCACGGGCTGCGGCTCCTTCCAGCGCAGGTCGCCGATAGGTGCTGCGGCATAGGGGATGCCTTTGTAAGCAAACACACCAGGAATCTCGGCTTCGACGCCGACAATCTGACCACCCTCAACGGAGAGTACAGGACACTGGGCACTCTTCTCATTCTGCGAGCAGCCCATCAACAATGCCACGAATGGCAACAGTAACATGAGTTTCTTCATCACTTGATAGTTTTTGGTTTATAATGCTTTCTTGCGCAAAGATAGGCATTTATTCTGAATTTGCCTACCACTCTGTCCATTTTTCTTCGCGTACATTATTATTTATAAAGAATCAGTTACATATCGAAAACTTTATACCCACCCCTATCCCATTTTCCCATTATCCCATTATCTCAACTCAGATTGGCTACCAGTTTCTCATACTCTCCTCGCTTGGTGCGCCTGATGGCCTTTTCCTGCAGGAGATTGGCCAGCTGCTTGCCGCCAGCATTGTTGTTGTCGAGATGAAAGACCTCAGTAAACTGGTCTATGGTGAATTTCTCCGGCAACAGCTTGAAACACTGGGCAAATCGGGTGTTGTGATGAGTGGTGTTGGCCATCGTCTCACGTGCCTGATTGTCGTAGTAGTTATAGGCCAGAGCGCCGAAGAAGTGGTGCTGACAACGATACTGGATATCCATCACCAGGCGACAGAAACGCTCATCGATGTCGTCAGGCTGGTACGTGCCCGTCTGCTCGCGCTCATCCCAGTGGCGCATGTCGATGAACGGGGCGGTGATGTTGATGCCGTAGTAGCCCACACGCTGGATAAGCATACGGTCGGCCTTGTCCTCATTGTTGAACTTGGCAATCGCCATCCTCTGCTCATACCACTCCCTGCAACATGCCATCAGCTTGCCGATGGGCAGTTCACCAAAGCGCTTATCGAGTTTCACAGCCCATTCGCTGAGGGTGATCTCAGATTGGGTATCGCCTTCGCTGTCATCATCGAAGTCCATCACGTCGAAGCTGGGTTCCGGCATCGGGATTGCTCCCAGACGGGTAGAGAGACCTGTGCCGAAATTGCGGGCGTTCACCTTCTCATTCAGGGCATCGGGCGTGCCTGTGTACACATAGTTCCAATAGACGTTGAACGCGCCGTTGTAGGAATCGACATTGGCATAGTTCTGGCCGTCTTCCTCGTTGTGGAAGGCTTTCAGCTCCATCGCCTCCTTGTTGATCCAGTTACCGCCCTTCTGATTCTTCGTCGAGTTGGTCAGCTCTGAGTCGAAGGTCACCATGTGAAGGTTCATCTGACGGCCATCCACTTCCTCAACGGCATTGTTCATACTCTCGATGAACACACCGTTGGCCGTACGGGCAGGCATGTAGCGGTTGATGCCGACAAACTTCTTCAGCGGATCCTGCTCCTGAGCCTTCGACGAGGTGCCTCGTTCCTTGCTCTCACGCTTATAGCGGTTGATGGCATCTGAAGCCTCCTTCGACTGCTGCTTGATGGGAGCGAGGATGAGTCTGTCGAGATCGACGGCAAACGACTTTCCGCTGGCAGGGTCGCCAATGATGTAGATGCTGTAGTTCAGACGACGCTCCTTCTTGGGGCAGTACCAATAATGATAGGTACAGCGTGTCATGAGTGTGCCGAAGAAGGCAGCTCCGACGAAGAGGGCAGAGGGCCAAACCTCACGCGGCAGACCGTGACAGATTTCGCGCAGACAGGGGTAGTAAGGCATCAAACTCTCGATTTCATCGGCCCATTCTGCCAATGGAACCGTTGAGAGAGACTCCTTGGAACCTGGCTCGGCAGCCTTCACGCCAGCCAGTTGGAGGGCTTTCTTCATCTCCTTGGAGGGATTGATGTAGGTGGAATTGTCGGCAATGTAGTTCATCGCACGCTCCACCTCCTGCAGACCTCGCTCCTCAATGAGCTGACGGACGAAGGGCAGACCCTTCATAATGCTGATCAGCAGCTGGGGATCGTTGTCGCAGATCACGCTGAGCATATTGCCCATCTGCATCATCGTCTTGTGACGGTCGCCCTTCTCAGGCTCGCCCAACGTCTTCAGCAGCTCGTCGGCAATCTTGGAGTAGGCCACACCGTGGTACTGGGCTGAAGTTTCAGCCGAGGGCTCAACAGATGCAGATTTGCATTCGTCGCTGAACTCGGATTTCGTCTCGTCATTGAGTCCAGATTTGGCCTCAGCCTCAGCCTTTGCGCCTTTTCTCAGACTCTTCTCATAGTCCTTCCATTTCTTCTGCGTAGGACTCGTCTTGGCAGGCTTGTTGCGATAAAGTCCGCCAAAGGCCTCATCGTAGGCAGGATCTGAATAGGTGAAGAGTCGCTCATCAAGCCACTTCACATCGTCGGCCTTGGGGATGAACGAGGCACGGGCTGCATCCTTGCAGCTGCGATCGATGGTGACTCCCAGCAGCTGAGCCATCTCATACTGGTTGTCGATCAGGTTGCCCCATTCCTTGCGGGCGATGAACACCACCTTGAAGCCCTCGCCGGAAGGAGTGATGTAGATCATCAGGATGCCCAGATTCTTGAAGTCCTCACGCCCCAGAATGCCGTCAATGACGGTCTGAGGATTGTCCACGTGGTCGACATCGATCATCACCAGGCCCGTCAGGTGGGCATGATGGTTCTCGCGCCACATGGCCTCCACACCTTTCTTATTCACAGAGGTGTCGAAGCATGCCTGGAAGCAGCAGACGGGCAGGCGGCGCTTCTTCTTGTCGTCCTTCGTCTGGCGATAGGCGTTGATTAGTTCACTGGTGCTTGCGCACTTTGTCATGCTGCCCAACCACTCGGCAGTCAGGTTCGTCATCGGGCTGTAGAGGCCGTTTGAACAGGTTGCTAGAAAAGTAATGTTACCCATATAATAAAAGTTTGTCGTTTCGGGCATACACGGTTAGGCCGCTGGCCAGGTGTGTTGGAGGAGTTTCCTCCGCGCCCTTACGACAAAATTACTACGTATAGGAAAGTATGCAAAATGGTCTTAGAATAGCGATGAAATGGGCGCTTTTTCTAAGACTTTGGGCTATATCGTGTACAGATTCTAAGACTTTGGTCTAAGATTTCTCAGACTCCGAAGCGGCAGCTCTAAGACTCTGCCTGAGATTATTCAGCAGGGCGAGTGCTTTTTTGTCCACTCCATGCAGATGCCACTGGCTGATAGGGTATTTCAGATACTCGCCTGACTGCTTGGCACTGGCGATGGTGTTCTGCGGACAGCCGTAGTCGAGCGGCACCTTCAGGTCTTTCAACACGTCCTGCATGAATCGCTCAAACTCTGAGGCATTGTCTTCAAAGCCGCAGTCCTCCTTGCAGACAGAGAAGACGACACCCATCGACGTATTGGCCCAGAAGTATGCACGGCACTCGTCAATGGCCTTCAAAAGCAGCTGTTTCAGTTCTTCGCGTGACATCGATTCACCTTCTGTATCTATCGCGTGCGCGTACCTTTTATAATACATATAGTTCAGCTTCAGCCCGTAGCACTGCTCGCGGTTGTTCAGGATGTCCGTGATGATCGATATGCGGTCCACCAGCCTCAGAAAGCGGCGAAGAGCCTTCAGATCGTCCTCACTGGCATAGTTGCGCCTGTGGGCGAAGGCACGCCAGGAATCAGGGAACACGGCGTTCACCTTGTCCCACTCGCGGGAAAGGTTCTCCTTGGCGTACGCCTCTATCAGCTGTTCGCGCTCCTTGGCGAGGCCTATCACCACGTCTTCGTCTTCATAGGGATTCTGACACTCGTCGATAATATCGCCCAAGCTCGACTTATACGCCATGAAGTACTCCACGATGAACTGCATGTCCTTGTCATCATGCAGACGGTTTGTAAACAGGGTATAGCCGCTCTTGTCGTTCACGCTCCTGCGCAGTTCTTTGAACATCGCCTGCCGCATCCAGCTGTAGTCAAAGTTGGTGTCTGCCTGACTCAGCAGCGTGTCCAGACGCCGCTGGGCCATGTTTGAGAAACGGTTGTCGAAATCCATATCAGCCTCTCTCCTCCTTTGTGCCGTAATACTTGTCGTAGATCCACGAATCGAGGTAGCCTGGTGTCAGATCTCTCACATCCGAAGGATTGTAGTGCATATCGTACTTGGCATAGATCTCGCCTATCCGCTTGTGCATCCTGACGGCATACTCACGTTCGCCCTTCTCACTCTTCACGTAGGGCCTGTCTGGCAGCAGCTCCTCGGCAGCCTGACAGATGTCTCGCACACGTGGGAAATCCTCTTCAAAGTATTCGTGTGGTGCAAAGCCGTAGAGGGCATCCAACACGCGGATCTCATCGTCGTTGAGACCTGCATCCTGACCCTTCTCGTAGTGCTCCTCTATCTGTCGCATACCGTCGAGGGCCTTCGTGATGAACGTCTCGCACTCATCAATTTTCTGCCAGTCTGGACGGTCATACCAGCACTCCATCGCATAGAAATCCTGCACAGCCTGATTGGTCTGAATGGCGTAGTTCGTCTCAGTGTCAAGCACCAGATAGCACACCATCGCAGCCACTCGGCGATAAGGCGTCTGGCGGATCCAGTCGATAAGCGGCTCGTTGATGTAGTAGAAGCTCTCTTCGATGGGGAGATTCTTCTTAGCCAGCCTTTTCCGCAACATATCGAGTGGGAAGTAGGTGTGGACAAAGAGGGCATGCGACAATGTAGCCAGCTTGGTGATCCACGAAGCTAAGGCATACTCGTCGTCAGTCAGATCCGGCATATCCTCATGGGCCTTCAGCGTCTCCTCATCAGCCAGCCAGGGATGAGGGTCGAACATCAGGATGAGTTCCTTGTCGGCCGTCCAGAAACGGTCACTCAGCCAAGCGATGCTGAGACCATTGGCCGTCATTGCCAGCAGCCGCTCCTCTTGCTCAAGCGTGAATGTGGTCAGCTCTTCGGCGGTCATGCGTGGCACCCGGCTCAGATCTGTATCCTTGAAGAGATTGCGGACGATCACATCCAGCAGCTCTTTGGGCGTTATTGTCTTCTTCATTATCGTTGCTATGTTTTGATTCTGACTGCAAAGGTAGCAAAAATATCTCAGAATCGCTCAACTTTCCAATGAAATTAAAAAGGAGATAATGGGATAATGGGAAAATGGGAATCGGGTAGGTTTGAAAGTGATGGAGGGAAGAGGCAAGAGTGGAGGCTATAAGATATATATGTTAAATTAATTAACCTTTCATAAGAATCATATACGCCCACTTGCTCTTTCCCACTAAACCACCCCGAATCCCATTATCCCATTTTCCCACTAAGCATTTTGAAAATATCTTGCGATATATTTGGTTTTTTCCCCGATTTGCACTATCTTTGCACCCGAAAAGTCGTTTCCACATCTTCGGAAACCACGCGCCCTGATAGTTAAATGGATATAACAAGGCTCTCCTAAAGCTTAGTTCCGAGTTCGATTCTCGGTCGGGGTACTGGCGTATGCATGCATCATTTTGTAAATCATTTTCAAACTTCCTAAATCCTCCAAAATCTCCACAAAACACCCATTTTCAGCATTTCTGACTTTCCCCAGCCTAAACTCCGACTTTCCCCTAACGAAACTCCCACTTTCCCCTAAGGAAACTCCCAGTCTCCTTAGCTCTTCATTTTCGCCCAAAACGACATCTTGATTCTGTAAACATTATTCATTAATTTTGCAGCAAAGAAAGATTAAGGACTGTTTGTAAGCAAACAAAATGTATCACAATCTGGCCCCAAGAGCGTAACTCCAAAGATCATTATACAACTCACAGTAGAACTGCCACCCATTGTTCAATGGATTTAACAGCAGATTGAACACAATAAAAGAACGGCTTGTAAAAGAACAAAAAGTCAAATCATCGCGGTTTTCGCCTCTAATTACATCGAATCAGTATCATTTGGCGACATTTCTTTCATTTTTTTCTCTTTTCTTTGCTCATCTTCCAAGAAAAATGACTATATTTGCAACGTGTTTTCGAAAGAGGCACAAGACATATTGAAACAACGAAGCGTTATGCTCGACTTGCTGATAGAAATGTGAGAAACTTCTGTAGTACGCAAGGAAAGTGTTGCGGTTCGCGCTTATAGCGTGGGCTGGTTACATTTCTCGTACTAAGGTAATTCTCACAACCTCTATCAGAAGAAGTGGCATCAGTGCCACGCTTCATAACAATTTAAAGGCTCTCGTGGCGGCTGGAGGGCGATGTAGATAATAACGTATGAGCAAGTCTGCTAAAGTATTGGTAACGATTGGAGCAATCTTCCTATACATCATTATTGCTACGCCGATAACGGCGGCAATGAAAGAGTCTGGGCAGTCGTCAGGTTTCATTGGATTGATTCTGCTTGTTGCGTTGATAGGTGCAATAAGGGCTATTTGGAAGAAACCAAAAGATGAAGGAAAAAAGAACGACGAGAATAATTCGTCAGTACTCCAAAAATAATCCTAATGTTTAAGGACTACTACAGGATACTGGGTGTCTCCCCATCGGCAAGCGATGTTGAAATTAAACAGGCATATCGTGAGATGTCGATCAAATGGCATCCTGACCGAAATCCTGACGTTGATGTCACAGAAAAGATGCAGGACATAAATGAAGCGTATGCTATTTTGAAAGATGTAACGAAGCGAACACGCTATAATCAGGAATATGTGCGCTTCTGTGGTACATTCCAGTATGATGAAGAGTCTGAGGACTTTATAAGAATGGATGAAGAGGACTATTCACAAACAAACTGGTCATATGACTATGACGTGCAGGATGAAGAGCTCAAAGAAGACATTCGCAATGCACAGAAGTATGCGAGAGAACTGGTTGAAGAGTTCTTGAAGAATCTCAAAGAGACATCTAAAGTGGCAGCAAAAGGAGCAGTAACAAACGCATTTAACTACGCTGTTGGCTGGGTACTTGCTGGTATATTCTTAGCAATTATTGGAAGTTTAATCAGAACATGTAATTAAAGTATGAAAGAAAAGATTCTATTTCCTATTGTCAGTTTATTCATTGGAGCTTGTGTTGGCGGAGCTGTCGTATATGCTATAGATTCCAATAAGATAAAGGAAAAAGAAGATGAAATAATGGAGATACAATCTGTATTGGATGAAGGAAGGGACGCAATGATTAAAACGAACATATACGTAAATGAATTCGCAAAAAAACTATTTATTGGTTCCTTTGTTGATGGCAACACTAATGCAGCAGTTGCTTCAAAAACATTGGAAGCATTGTTTCCAGAACTCCTGAAACTGAACAAATCTCTAAAACTAGATTGTACGGAATACAAGAACGGAGCCCCCGTATCAACTACAGATGAATATGGAAATAGCAATCCAGTAGAAACACTTCCTGAAGAAAAACGAATCTTAAAATAGATAAAAGGACTTATGAAGAAACAGTTAATTTTCATATGCACATGTGCAATATTATTTTTTTCCTGCCATAATCGCACCAAGGAAACTATAGAATCCATGTCAGAATATCACACGTCTGACAATATCATGTATTGTAAAGTTCCCGCATCTTTACATCTTACAAAAGAGGATTCTCATTCTCTGCAATTTGAAGATGGCAAGAAGATAGTGAAGATTATGATAACGGACTCCTCCAACGGATGGAATTTGAGCGGTTTTGCAGAACAGATGGTAGGCAATATGCGTTCAAAATTGACATTGGTAGAGCTGAATGATTCTGTAATTGCCTATGAGATTCAGAAGGGGATAACAACCATTCCCGCACAGATGTTTAGTGTGTATGAGCGTAATGGTTATTCTGTTTTGTTGACAACAATGGGCATTGACTTGGATGTCCATAAGGCTATGGGTAGGACAATACTATGCAAAGACAAAGACCGCGAAAAAACAAATACGAATTATCAAGGGGAATATCTTAGCCTCTCTTATCCGTCTGGCTGGATTGTGGACGAGCACCCGAATACACAGACCTCAGATGTGTATATAAGTCAGAGTAACCACGCTTTCGGCGTGTGGCTGTTCCGCTTCGAGATAGAAGATGACATCACTTTCAAGGATGCCATGACAGACATTGCCAACAATTGGCGAGAGGTCGCAAAAGTGAATATGTCCTATCAGCAAATCAACGGCGAGGAATGGTGCAAGCACGACATCAGAATGAATATGCAAGGACAAACAGGACGGCAAATCTCTTTTTATCGTCAAAAAGGAAATTATATCTACAACGTCAAGTTTGGTAATAACACTACTGATGTGGAGAAAAACCTTGTCGTAATTGATTCTATAATGACTTCAGTTAAAATTTTGTAGCATAGACATATGAATAGATGTAGACTTGTATCACTAATCTTACTTGTTCTTTTCTCACCAAAGGTGTTTGCGCAATTCGGGATTAACGGAATAGAATCAGCATATACAGATTTTACCCTCCTATTAAATGCTTTTCTGCAAGCACCTACAAATAGAACTTCCAATGAGGATATTTTCAGGAGATTGGATTACTTGCAAGAAGATATCAAACAAGCAAATGTCAGTCAAGAAGAAAGGGGCAGATTTGAAGCACTGGCAAGTGATATTGAAATCGTGAAGGAGTTTATGGCCCCAATATCCAATAAATACAATTCTCACCTAAAAGAGAGCCAATTAATCCGTTTACAAGGATTATTTGGGAAAAATTTCTCAAAAGTCAAACTGAATGTCAAGTGTCCTGCTGATGAAATAGAATTTATAGAAATAAGAGTAACTTCATTGAGAATCTGCTATTTCCACAATATATCACAAAAATGCAAAAACGGGCTTAGAATTAAATTCTATGCAGCATCAGGAAATTCTAATAGTCATGGTGATTACGGTGCTATGTATGGCGAATACACACCTATATTAAATAATGCAGGTAGCAAATATCTTAAAATGATTTCCGCCTCAATTATAGAACGTTTCTAAATTCATATTTGTAACCCTAACATTATAATGATGGATAAGAAAATACATATTATAGGAACTATCTTGCTTATCGTTATAACCAACCTTATATCTATTGATTTAGCTCATGAGGCTGGATATAAAGTTGGCAAAGAAGAGCAACGTTCTTATATTAGGAAATTGGAGATGAAAAATGATAAGATGGAAAAGACTTCAAGACAAGTATTGAAAGAGACCATAGAAGCATTTAGAAGTGAAGCAAACAAACAGTTCAACTCTGGGAACTATGATGCCTATTTAAACTGGAACGAAACAATAAAAACTTACCAAATAGCTTTGGATTCTATAGAGTCTTATTCTCTATTGGATGGGCTACATAAATAGATATAGACCTCCTATGACATTCTACTAGCAGGTAGGCAATAAAGTACACACGGTGCCAGGAACGTTGTGTACATGATTTGCTTCCATCAAGAAAGCACAAAGTTGGAGAGAAATATAAATTAAAATACAGCATTAAAGACCCAAACACCTACGAAGTATTATGGGACGAACAGGTCTTGGGAGAAGAACCCAAGGAGGATAGTTCCGAATGAGTATATACATCGTGAACAAAACGCGATAAACACTTTTTTCCTGATTTTATTTGGAAGTTACAAATAAAGTGCGTATATTTGCAGCATGAAACAAAATTATGATCACATGAATACAAACAACAAACCCGAAAACCGCAATGAAGCCTTAAAGGCCATCTTACGCAAGAGCCATGCTCAGGCCCTTGCAGGTGAGACCTATTCAATGGACTATGTCGAACACTTCATGAACAATAAGATTTATGAACTTGAACATCGAATGGACACCTGTTGCGTTGCAGAGCCTTGATGAGGTTTATGAATACACTTTCGAAGAATTTGGCAAAGCACAAGTTCGTAAGCTAACAAAACAAATATACTCCGCTACCCGCAGAATTGCAGCCTTCCCTATGGCTGGAACCATAGATGAAGACTGCACAGAAGAGTTTGGTGTGGAATATCGTCGTATAGTCGTCATCAGTGAAATCAGTCTTCTTTATACCATCGTCGATGATACCATATTCATTGAATATGTAAGGAATGCCCGTTTAGACGATGCAACAGTTTGGGACAGACTGAGTGCACTTTAGTATAATCACTTTATCATCTCGCGGGCTTTGGCGACCATCTCGGAGAGTTGGGGCGTGGGGGTCTCCACCTCGGCGGCACTATCGAGGAACTGCTGGTAGTAGGAGCGGGCCTGTTCATCGTCCTTGAGGATGTAGGCGTAGGCATTGGCGATGTTGAAATAGGTGGCGACGGAGAAGGGATTATAGCCGAGATGCTCCTTCCAGGCGTTGACGGCTTCAGGATAGTGCTGAGTCAAGTAATAGCCTTCGCCCTGAGAGAGCGTGATGGCCTTCATAATGGTAGTGTCAGGACGCATGAGTTCACGGGCGAGGCTCAGATAGTTCAGTCCCTCAGGATAGCGTTGGGTATCGACGCAGACCACACCAAGACGATAGGCACAGCCCGCATGTTGCATGCCGCTGATGAGGAAGGCCAACTGAAGATACTTATAGGCACGTTCGAGGCTGTCGAGTTGCGAGCAGCACATGCCGGCGGAATAAAGCGTATTGAAAGTGGAGTCGCCCTGTTCAAGCAGCCGGTCGTACAACTTACCAGCTGCCGTAAAGTCGCGATTCATAAACCACGCATCAGCCAACGCCCTGTTCACCAGGATATTCGTAGAGTCCCTTTGACAGTATTTCATTCCACAGATGATACCTCTTTGCGGTTGATTGGCTTTGGCATAAGCAAGCGTCAGACCAGCCACCACCTCTCCATCCATAGGAAAGCGGCCTACAAGTTGCTGAGCCCAATACATGAAGGAATCATTATCGCCCTGCTTTTGATAACTGTATGCCAACTGGCGGAAGGCATCATGCGAGAGACTGTCCTCAGGCAGGTTCTTCAGAAGTTCAGAAGTCTCACGGTAGTTCGCACGTTTGTAATAGCAGTCAGCCAACTTCACGCGAATGTCGCCCTCCATTGAGATTCGCACGCTGTCTTGGGATTCTGCGATTGCATAAGCCCGTTGGTAGCACTTCAGCGCCTCGTAAGTATCGTACTGCTGCATACAACTGTCGCCAGCCTGCACATAGATCTGCAAGGAGTCAACCCCCTCGCCCTTGGCGGAGAGAGCCGTCAGCAGGGCGAGGGTGATTATCGAAAACAGGCTTTTCATTATTATGACTTCTTAAGAGTGATGATGACCACGCCGTCTTTGGCCTTTTCTCCATACTTCTCAATGGCGGACCGGTCTTTCAGCATATCCAGGCGTTCGATGGTCTTGGGATCGATTGAATACACCTTTTCGTTATCCATGATCTTACCATCAACGATGAAAAGAGGTCGCGTAACCGTAGTGCTGCCATTCTCAACATCAATCTCGGTAATCGTTCCGTCTTTACTTACCAGATGGTCATCCTCTTTCTCTCCAGTGCTATCGAAATGGAAACTCAAGGGGACGGTGTACTTGACGCGAACGACCTTGCCATTCTGCTTGCCTGGCTTCCACTTCGGCATAGCGCTGATGACACGCAGGGCCTCAGCATCGAGCAAGGGATCAACAGACTTTACTATCGTCGGCTGACTGATACTGCCATCCGTCTCTACGACAAAGGTTGCGATGACACGTCCTTGGATGCCTGCCTTCTCTGCTTCTTCAGGATACTTGACATTGTTACTAAGGAACTCAAAGAGTGCCTGAGGGCCACCAGGATACTGAGGCATTTCTTCGACGACATCGAAAACGTCACCTTGAACTGGCTCGAATGTACCAACAGCAGTATTGGTTTCAGGCGTTTCAGCCTTCGTTTCGTCTGTTTCCACAACAAGGATGGTCTTATCGACCCCCATATTGATGGTCGCATTTTTCCTGCCTTTCTTCGTTATCTGTTTCTGGGGGCCATCATAACGGACATCGACCACTTTCTCGGCATTGACGGCGAGGGTGATGCCTACGATAGGCAAGAGTGCCAGCAGCTTCAGAAGGCTGCGGCGGTTGGATTTTGTATGTAACATCATATTGATTCGGTTTTTGAGGGTACTGTGACTGATGCCGTTGACAAGGGAGTACCCGCCGATGCCCGCGGCTTTTGTGATTAACAGGTATTGATATTGACGCGCATTGATGCCTTGAGAGAGTACCGCCGCATCAGCCTCGTACTCGTGGATGGCCCTGAGGTCAGAGCGCAGCATCCACATAGCGGGGTTGAACCATTGCAGAGCGGTGAGGGTGTCAACGAGGATCAGGTCCCACGAGTGACGCAGGCAGATATGTCCCCGTTCGTGAGCGAGAATCGTGGCATCGTTGGTTTCGTAGTCACTACGATTCATAACTATATAATGCATCCAGCTGAAAGGCGACAACGCTGCGTTACCGGTCACGCAGACGATGGTACCATCCTCCTGGGGATGCTGCTCGCTATGCTTGATAAGACGGATGATTCTGAACAACGACCAGAGGGTGTGAAACAGCGTGAGCGCTACACCTATTATAAATAGTATAGGCAAGACGATCTGCCACAAGGGCATTGCTGGTTGTTCGACTGCTGCTTCAGCCTGCCAGGCACCTACCGCCACGTTTGCTGTCCGCTCTATCGTCACCGTCTCGTGGATGGTAATCACACAGAGAGGAAGGACGTAGGAGGCAACAGCCGTCAACAGGAGCACCAGGCGGTTCACGTGGTGGAACGTCTCGCGGGCCAGCATCAGGCGGTAGAACATATAGAATACCGCGATGAGCACAGCCACCTTCAGGTCGTATGTCAGAAACTCAGTCATCATAGGTTTTACGGATTTACGATTTACTATTTTCTATCTCGGAGATGAGTTCACGAAGTTCTTCCACGGAGATCTTCTCTTCCTTGACGAAAGAGGAGACGGCCGAGAGATAAGAGTCGTTGAAGTAGTTCTTAATCACACCCGCAATCGATTTGCGCCCATATTCTGCTTCCGTTATCAGCGGAAAGTACTGGTAGGTGTTGCCGAACTGCTTATGATCGAGGTATCCTTCTTTCTCCAGAATACGAACCATCGTGGAGAGCGTATTGAAGTGCGGACGAGGCTCGTCGTAGTACTCCAAGAGTTCCTTGACGAACATCGGACCGTGCGCCCAATACAGATCCATAATCTCCTTTTCTTTATTTGTCAGCTTTTTCATTGTCGTTTTGCTTTTAGTTCTTACAATCAAATATGCGTCGTTATCAATATCTGGGTGCAAAGTAACTAAAAGTTTTCGTTATATACAACTAAATCGCTTAGTTATTAAACTAAATTAATTAGTTAACAAGATATTTAACATCTATTGACGCAGAAAAGCCAATTTTAGGAGTAATCTTTTCTCCCCCTGAGTAGGGGGAGTCAGAGGGGGTCTGAGCAGGGGAATGTTGCTGCAGAGGAAGAGGCGGAGATTGAGGCGGAGATTGAGGCGGAGATTGAGGCGGATCAGACCACCCCTAACCCCTCCTACTCAGGAGGGGAAAAAGGTTACTAATAATCGTCTAAGATTTGCTTCAGGCGCTTGAGGCGTTCCTCTTTCTTATTGCGGCGCCACTTCTTGGGGATGAGACGCCCCAGGAGGGGGAGCAGATTACCGCCGCTGCTGGGATCAGCGGTAGCCAGCTCAGCCTCGGTCTTGTTGATTTTCAGCTGTTTCTTCAGCGCCTCGGGCAGCACGTCGTGGGGCCCATGTCCGAAGACGACGACCTCACGGACGTTCAGCAGCTTGGAGATGAGGAATACGGTGTCGCGCACTTCCGTGAGATTGATCATCCGGGGTTCGTAGTTGACGTGCGAGAAAGCCAGCGAACGGCAACTGTCAGACACGCTGAAATAGCCCAAGGAGTCTGTGGTCGTATTGCCGTCCTTGCTCACCACGTTGGCGCCGGCCACAGGGATGAGCGTCTCCACGTCGACCACCACAAGCCTTCGCTGGGTAGTCACAGGGACAGGTGCTTGGGCTTCGCCAGAGTCAAGCACCTGTCCCCATGACTGCCCTCCCGCTGCCACGAAGAGGAGCAATAATATGCCTCGCATCATCTTCATCGCCTGCAAAATTAGGCATAAGTTGCCGCGCTGCCAAATGTTTTCAGACTATTTAGTGATTATTCATACAACGAAAGATACCTTTATTTTCGTATATTTACGTAAACGTTTGCGAAGAAAACACTCCCAAAGCGATGGCCATTTCAGCAAAAAGTGCTAACTTTGCCGAAGATTCACCTATTTAATTTTTATTCTAGCAATTAACAAAAAAAGCATTATGACCAAACAAATGAAACGACTGGGCACATTGTGCCTCCTGCTGATGCTTGCGATAGTGAGCCGGGCAGACGGTTTCAAGGACTTTGGCGCCATCGTCAACAATCAGGACGGAACCCTGTTGACGGCTGAGGAGCAAGTCCAAGGAACAGCAATCAACTTTGGTGTGGCCGTTGCAGACGACGGAACCGTCAGCCGTGTGGCTGCCGACGACGCCAGCGCAGTAGCCACCGTCAGTGGAAAGTTCCACAGCGAGCACGGCTGTCAGGCCCTGCAAGTGGTGGTACCCAACGCCACGAACGTAAAAATCACGGTCGGACAGTGTACCTACAGCCCTGCTGCCATCACCGTAACCGATGCCGCAGGCAATGTGGTAGCCACGAAGACTCCCAACGCCCCAGGCTGTTGGAAGAACGACAGGAACAATGTCGATGTGCTCTACTACACGGGCGAGGCAACGACACTGACCATCACGGGTATGGACTATTGTCCCTTCGTGGGCGTCAGCGCACTGACTGAAGACGAAATCGCAGCCCTCAACGCAGAGTACACCCTCTCCTACTTCGACTACGACGGTACGACGCTCATCGGCGTCCAGATGGTGAAGGGTCAGGATCCCATCGGCGAGTTTGCCTTTGGTGCCGACGATGTCACCCAACTCGATGGCGGTGCCTTCCGAGGGTGGTTCGACAAGCCAGAAGGCGGCAAGAAATACAAGGTGGAAGACATCGTAGAGGGCGATATGTCGCTCTATGCCGTTGCCACAGCCATCGAGCACGCCTTCCCAGGCGTTTCTTATTCCTATAACCTGGCTGATCCCAACTTCGATCCTGCCGACCACGAGTGTATCGACATCATCGGCGATAAGGCCTACTATCACGATGCCTCTCACGGATGGGCATTTTACAACGATGAGAAGATCAACCTGACAGTTGCCGGCGATGCTACCATCACGATTGTCAATTGCCAGTATGGTAACGGCACGAATATCGCTGTCGTTGACACCAATACAGGCGAGACCATCGGTTCACTGCCTGCCAAGTCGGATGCTGACGGTGGTGTGGCTTCCTTCGAGTACGAGGGCGGACCCACTGTCCTGTCATTAGTGATGGAGTCTGGCGGCGAGATGTATCTCCACAGCGTAGCCATCGCCAACAAGAGCGGTGAGAGCGGTGAGCACGAACCGGCTACCCTCGACAACGAGCCTGTCTCTGCATTCTTCGACTTCGGTCTTGGTATCGACGGTCAGAAGGCAGATTTCGGCGAGGCTAACGACTACTTCGTCACCAGCAAGGTGACCTACGGCAGCAACCTCTCTATCTACGGTGCCCGTCAAGATCAGACGCAGTTTATGCCTGAGACCCAGCAGAACGAAGCCGAAGGCGAAACCACGGCAGCCGACGAGAGCAACGCCATCCGTTTCATCATCCAACCGAACCTCGGCCTGACCTTCACGCCGAAGAAAGTATCGCTGAAGACAACGCGCTTCGGTACGGACAATGGTCTGCTTGACTTCGCCTGGGAGAATCCCGACAAGACCACCGTGCTGCTGGCACAGGGCGTGAAGCCTGAGCGCAACGACAACGTCAGCGAACTGTCTTACGATATCGAGGGTGCCACACCTGGTGAGGGTAAGTGCGCCCTGCTCATCAACCTCTATCACCTGCAGAGTGGCAAGCAGATCGGCTTCGGCGACATCCTCATCGAGGGTACGCTCAGCGGCACAGAGAAGGAAGTTCCCGTACTCGCCACTGTGACCATTAACGGCGAGGAAATCAAGGCCGACAAGATCTTCGAGGACTCCTACGAAGCCAATATAGCCCTTACGAAGCAGGTCGCTATGATCGGCGAGACCAACCCCATCGAGGCAACGGCCAAGAAGGGTGAGGTAGGCATCATCGGCTACGTGGGCGACGATACCCAGTGCGTGGTGACCATTCCGATGACCCTGGGCGAGACCTCACTCGACTATGTCATCAACTTCACACAGAAGCCTGACTTCACGCTGACCTACATCGACACCGACAAGCAGACAGTGCTCGGCGAGTTCACCCGTGAACAGGACGAGACCATCGGCGAGTTTGATGTGGACTACAATACCGCTACAGCTCTTGAGGGCACGAAGGTGCGCGGCTGGTTCAAGAAGACCGCAGGTGGTGAGAAGTGGACTGCAGAAGATGTCATCACCAGCGACATCACCCTCTACGCTGTCGCCACAGAGATTGAGGAACCCAGCACCTATAAGAAATACAACTTCGACCTCACAGACAAGCTCTTCGATCCCGCTGACCACGAGGCCTTCAATCCCTCTGGCAGCTACTACTGGCACGATGCACAGCACGGCTGGGCCTTCAAGGGAGATGCTGAGAACAAGATCGACCTGCTCGTAGGTCCGAAGGCTATTGTATCGCTGACCCTCTGCCGCTACGGCAATGCCGGCGACATCATCATCACCGACGCCAACGGCCAGCAAATCGGCACACTGCCTGGAAAGAACAATGAGGATGTAGATGCAGAGATCGTTGCCTTCAACTACGAGGGCGCGGGCGGCACCATCACCCTGAACCTCAGCACCGAGGGCGAGATGTATCTCCACGGCGTGAAGATCGTCAACACCAGCGAGACCAACTACGAGAGCCAGGGCCGGTGGTACTTCGTGAAGCCCGGCAGCGCTGAGAGCTTCCTCGAAGTGCTCGATATCGTCAACGGCGCTAATGCCGACAAGGACGCTGAGCGCTCATTCATCTTCGTGCCCGACGGCACCTACGACCTCGGCGAGACCGTGAAGACCGCCATCAGCGGACATAACATCTCCATCATCGGACAGTCGACGGAGAACACCATCATCGTGACGGCTCCCGACAAGAGCATCGAGGGTCTCGGCAGCGCCGATATGTTCAATGTCAGCGGTACGAACCTCTATCTGCAGGATCTCACGCTGAAGAACGCCCTCGACTACTATGGTGCCCTCGACAACAAGCAGGTGGGCGGACGTGCTGCCGTCATCAACGATGCCGGTAACCGTACCATCGGTAAGAACATCCGCATGCTCTCTTGCCAGGATACCTACTACAGCTCGAACGACAATATGCAGTCGTACTATGAGGACTGCGACATCCACGGTACCGTTGACTTCATCTGCGGTGGTGGCGATGTTCGCTTCCAGAACACAACTCTCTCTCTGGAGCCCCGTCAGACTGACCTTAAGGGCAGCCGTACCGTCGTCGCTCCTCGCGGAACGGTGAAGTTCGGCTATGTATTCGACAACTGTAAGGTCATCGACCTCGCAGCCGGACAAGGCACCTGGAACTTCGGACGTACCTGGAACAACCAGCCCATCACGGTCTATCTGAACACTACGCTCGACGACAATGCCGCTGCAACGCTCATCTCTTCGCGTTGGATCGAGAAGGGTATGAACAATACCGATCCCGTGCTCTTCGGCGAGTTCAACACGTTGGATGCTGCAGGCAACAACATCACGCCTGAGTCGAACATCATCCACTCTCACGGTGGCGACTTCGAGACCATCATCAACGCTGAGCAGGCCGCTGGCTTCACCTACGAGATGATGTTCTCCGAGAACCTCGAGAAGCAGTGGAATCCCGCTTTGCTGACCCTGCAGGCAGGTGCTCCCGACGATGCCAAGTATGAGAACGGCATCATCAGCTGGACGGCTCCCAAGAACGGTGCCATCGCCTATGCCATCTTCGTCGACGGCGAATTTGCTGGCATCACTGAGGAATCAAGCTTCAGCATCGAGTACCTCGACATCATCCCCAACAAGATTACCATCCGTTCTGCCAACGCAATGGGTGGATTTGGCCCTGAGGCTGTCGTAGCAGGCGTTACCGCTACCACAACGGTCACCCTGTCGGAGGCTGGCTATGCTACCTTCTACGACTCAGAAACCAGCTACTCGCTGCCTTCTGGCCTGAAGGCATTCATCGTCACTGCAGCTACCACCGACGCTCTGACCTACAAGGAGGTGCCTTACGCCATCCCCGCAGGAACGGCCGTCATGCTGAAATCTGACGATAAGAGAGGCGGCACATACGTCCTCACACCCACCGGCCCCACTGGTGTCTATCTCGGTGAGAACCTGTTGGTAGGCAGCGACTTGGAGACAATGACCTTCGGCAAAACCATCGACGAATACCTGTTCTACAAGCTCGCCTTCGGTCATTCCGGCAGCAGCAATGCCAATGTCTTCGGCTGGTACTGGGGTGCAGAAGACGGTGCAGCCTTCCAGATTGAAGGTCATCGTGCCTGGTTGCCCATCATAAAGGCTAAGGCTTCTACTCGCGGCTACAGCCTGGAAGACGACGGCACCACCGGCATCAACAAAGTGGCTGCTGAGGGTCAGAAGGACATCTACTACAACCTGAAGGGCCAGCGCGTCGCCGCTCCTACAAAGGGTATGTACATCAAGAATAATAAAAAGGTCGTGATTAAGTGAGAATAAAGCAGAGCTCGCTCATACTTTATCGAGCGTGAGCGAGCTCGAACAAAATTCAAGGTAATTATCAAATAACGTATTAAAATTATGAATAGAATCAAATTTCTGATCGCCTCTGTCTTTGCCGCTATGGCACTGACAGCCTGCGTGGCTAACGAAGACTCTCCTGTTCTGCCCGTCAATCCGATAACGGACAATGTGGACGATCCTCAGGAGGAGGTCACCGACCAGCCCGCTGCCGATCGCGAGTAACATCACAATCGACATCATTAAAAATAGGCTGCATCACACGATGCAGCCTATATTATTATATATAAGGTGTAAGCCTTACTTCTTGGCGGGAGCCGGAGCAGCGTCCTCCTCCTTAATCGTGCGACCCAGTGTCAGGTAAGCCACAGGAGCAGCGATGAAGATAGAAGACAGCGTACCGAAGATGACACCCAGAATCATAGCGAACGAGAACGAACGGATAGAGTCACCACCGAGGATGAAGATGGCGAGCAACACGATCAACGTCGTCACAGAGGTGTTGATGGTACGGGCGAGCGTCTGGTTCAGCGAGTCGTTGAACAGCGTCTGACGGTCGCGCTTGCCATAGAGACCGATGTTCTCACGGATACGGTCGAAGACCACCACCTTATCGTTGATGGAGTAACCAATCACCGTCAGGATAGCACCGATGAAGGTCTGGTCGATCTCAAGTGACATTGGAACCCATCCCCACAGCACACTATACCAGCCTATCACGATGAGGGCATCGAGGGCGAGGGCAACGGTAGAACCTACAGAGAAGGCCACGTTGCGGAAGCGCAGCAGGATGTAGAGGAAGATGGCGATGAGGGCGATGATGACAGAGATGATAGCACCGTAAGTGATATCCTTAGCCACCGACGGACCCACCTTGGCAGAGCTGATGATGGAACCACCCTCACGGACATCAGGATTCTTGAAGTGCTCGACATTCTCCTGGCTCACGAGGCCGGCCTTCTTCAGGGTGTTGAAGAGGATGGTCTCAGCCTGGTCGTCGACATCAGGATTGTTAGACTCGATATCCCAGTTGGTAGAGATACGTACGGTCTTACCATCTGTACCCAGGGCGATGACACTGGTATTAGCCTCCTTCTGGGCATTCTCACCCATCGTGTTGACAAAAGCACCGGCAAGAGCCTGGCGGACGGTCTCAACGGGCGTTTCCTTATCAAGAGTCACCACATAGTTACGACCACCGGTGAAGTCGATACTCTGGCTCAGGCCGCGGACAGCGAACGAGATGCAGAAGATAACGGCTGCAGCGCCCCAGATGATGAATGACTTCCGATAGTTACCCATAAAGTTATAGTGCACATTCTGCATGAGGTTCTTCGAGTAGGCCGTGACGAAGGTCAGCTTGGTCCACTTGTCCTTGTTCAGCATGTGGTCGTAAACGACACGTGTCATATAGACAGCCGTGAAGAACGATACGCAGATACCGATGATCCAAGTGGTGGCGAAGCCCTTCACAGGACCTGTACCGAAGTAGAGCAGGATGACACCTGTGATCAATGATGTCAGGTTCGAGTCGAAGATAGCCGAGAAGGCGTTTGAATAACCCTTGTTGAGAGCTTCCTTCACCGAGAGTCCCTTGCGGAGTTCCTCCTTGATACGCTCATAGATCAGCACGTTGGCATCCACAGCCGTACCTAAGGTCAGCACGATACCGGCGATACCAGGCATCGTCAGAGCAGCCTGGAACGAGGTCAGGATACCGAGGGTGAAGAACAAGTTGAAGAGCAGGGCGATATCGGAGAGGATACCAGGAACCCAGCCATACAACATAATCATGTAGATCATCAGCAGCACGAAGGCCACAACGAATGAGATGACACCCTGCTTGATAGACTGGGCACCGAGTGACGGACCGACGACCTCCTCCTGTACGATACGGGTAGGAGCCGGCATCTTACCAGAGTTCAGCGTGTTGGCAAGGTCCTTCGTATCCTCGATGGTAAAGTTACCAGTGATCTGAGAGTTACCACCATCGATCTGAGTCAGGATACGGGGAGCAGAATAGACGGCATCGTCGAGCACGATGGCCACAGCCTTACCGATGTTCTGCTTCGTAATCTGGCTCCAACGACGAGCACCATCAGAGTTCATCTGCATAGACACACAGGGATGACCCATCTGGTCGAAGTCGTCCTTACCGTTGGTGATGACATCACCCTCCAGCGGAGCACGGCCTGAAGGCTCTGTGATCTTCAGGGCATAGAGCTCAAAGATGTCACCCTTGGTGTTCTGGCCTCCGAAATCCTCAGCCTTGGCACCCCAGCGGAGCTTCAGCTCTGCGGGCAGGATCTGACGGGCGAGGTCGGAGAAGATGATCTTGTTGATCTCTGCGGTATCGCGGGCATTGGCATAACCAACGACGGCGAGGGTGTTACCCTGTGTGGGCTGGAAGATAGAGAACAGCGGGTTCTGCTTCTTAGCCAGCTCTTTTGCCTGAGCGTCGATGCTGTTGTCCTTCTTGGCCAACTTGGCAGCCAGGTCGTTGGCAGCAGCCTTCACGGTGTCGGCGGCTTCTCCGGAAATACCGGTTTCTCCGGAGATTCCGGTTGTATCCTCTTCGACTACCTCACCACCCTGGATAGCGTAGCGCTGGTTCAGCTGAGCCAGCAGCGGGGTGATCTCCTGAGAGTTGTAAGTCTCCCAGAACTCGAGGTTAGCACTTCCCTGGAGGAGCTTACGCACACGCTCCGGCTCCTTGATACCAGGCATCTCGACCATGATACGGCCGCTCTGGCCTTCGAGCTTCTGGATGTTAGGCTGGACGACACCGAACTTATCGATACGGTTACGAACCACGTTGAATGAGTTGTCAACAGCTGAGGCAACCTCCGTACGGAGTGCAGCCTCCACCTCAGAGTCTGTGCTCTGGGTGCTCACCTTGCCCTTCATCTGCTGAGTAGCGAAGATAGCGGCGAGGGGACGGCCATTGCCTTCTTGTTTCCAATACTTAATGAACAGGGAGATGAAGTCGTTCTGACTGGTTTCCTCTTCCTTCTTGGCCAGTTCCATAGCCTTCTTGTAGGCAGCGTCCTGCTTGTGGTCGGCGAGCACATCGACGACATCGGGCACAGACACCTCGAGGATAACGTTCATACCGCCTTTCAGGTCAAGACCCAGGCCAATCTCCATCTCACGGCACTGCTTCAGCGAGTAGATGCCCATATACACCTTCTCGTTGTTGATTGAGTCGAGGTACTCCGCACCAGCTTCCTCACCCATAGCGGCAGCCTTACTCTCGTAGTGGCGTGTCACGAATGAGAAGGAGAGGTAGAAGCAGCACACGAGCATCAGAAGCACTGCGATTTATATATATATTCTGTTCGCGTACATTTTTAGCGTGCAAATATAGACATTTTTTCAGAAATGGAAAAAAATATGAGCGTTTTTCGTTCATTTTTTAAGGTTTATGCACTAATTTTAGCCAACATAAGATAGGATAATGGTCGCTGGCGTCAATTTTGTCATCAACCTGACAGTTATAAGGCGTGAAGTGGTCGGAGCACAAAATGTGGTCAATCCGGAAATAGAAGCCTTTCCGATTATATGACAAACCGAGTCCTCTTCCGGTCTCCGCGAAACAGTCCGTCAGCCCCTTGGCGATCTCATGGCGGGAGTAGGAAATGGGGTTGTCGTTGAAGTCACCGCACACGATGGTGGGATACTGGCTGTGAGCCTCGATATACTTGTGGACGGCCTCAGCCCCTACGGCGCGCAGCGCATTGGCATGCCCCAACTTCGTCAGCAGCAACTTCGACTCCTGCCTGACCGTGTCTCTCTGCACCTTGCCCTTCAGCATGTCCTCATAGCGCGTACGCTCCTCTTTCGAGAGGTGCGTCGACTCCAGATGGTTGTTGATCACCAACACCGTGTCCTCACCCACCTGCAGATACCACGCCACAGAGCCGTTGGCCCGAGACTCATAGGGGATACGCTCGCGTCGGATGATGGGGAAACGAGTATGGATGCCCATACCGTTGAAAAACTCATCATTCTGGTTGAAGAAGATTGTATCGTTATACGGATAGGTCTTCTCATAGCTGCGGAACACATAGCGACGCCACGTGTCCACATCCTCCTGCAGACAGACGATGTCAGCCTCCTGCCTGAGCAGATAAGGACAAATCGTATCAAAGCCCGCTCCCGACTTATAGTCGTCCACCCCCAGGTAGGAACAGACATTATACGACAGCACCTTGATGGTCCCTTCGGGTACTTCCTGCGTCGAGTGCATCGCACTTTCCGCCACTTGAACGTCAGCCAAAAGAAGATAAACACGAGGTTCACCAGCAGGAATATGGGGAAAACCATACCCAGATTCGACAGCAATGGAAAGGACACCGGACTGATGCGGTCAGAATAGCCCGCTGCCAGCATCAGCAACACTGTAGCCACATTCGCTCCTGCGAAGATGTTAATGGTAAGAGTCTTCAGTTGCTTAATCATCGCTCATTGCTAGCATCGAAGAGTTTCTTCTTCTCTTCTTTCGTCAGACTGTCATAGCCACTCTTACGGATCTTGTCGAGAATGGCATCTATCTCTTCCTGGTTCTTATGTTTCCGGGCATTATACTCCTGGTCAGTCTCTCTCGCGCCACCACCCTGCTCGGCATGCATGTGTGGCTGGCTCTGGCGGCTGTTATACTGCCGCTGGTCGAAATTTCGCTTCAGGTTCTCAAAGAACTGCTGTCCGCGGCTACGGTCATAACTTCCGTTGGGATGCTTGTTCCAGTAACGGATCATCAGGTAGCCGAAGAGCATGCCACCCAGGTGGGCGGTGTGTGCCACACCATCGCCAGAGGAACCAAGAGCAGAGAAAAATTCTATGGCCACATAACCCAGCACGAACCACTTTGCCTTGATGGGGAATGGGAACGGGATGATGAACAGCCGCTCGTTGGGGAACGTCATACCGAAGGCGAGAATCACTGCATAGACAGCACCCGATGCACCTATCGTTGTCCAGGCATTCAACGCAGAGGCATACTGACTACCATACTCCAACACCATACCCAAGGTCGCTTGGGGAACCTGCTCAGCAACAGTCATATAGAACGAGCCGAACTGTGCCAGTTCCTGCAACAGACCGGCTCCAATACCACACGTTATGTAATAAAAAAGGAACTTCTTCGGCCCCCAGACATTCTCTATCACACAACCGAACATCCAAAGACCAAACATATTAGACAGTATATGCATGAAACTGGCATGCAGGAAGAGATAGGTCACCAACTGGTAAAAATGAAAATCACTGGCCATGAAAAAATGAAGTCCGCCGATGTCTTTCAAATCGATTCCTCGCAGTTCCAGAACAAGCGTGGCAAGGAAGGCGATCAGATTAATAATCAGCAGATTTTTTGTGATAGGGGGTATGCGGAACATCATGTTGATTGACGATTTACTAATTTACGATTATACTATTTACACTTTAGGCAGTGCCGATGCACAAATCCGCTGCAAAATTACGAAAAATATCTCGTTTTAGTCCTAAAAATGAGGTTAATACTATTTTTTTTTATTAAAAAAGCAATTTTTTCTCTTTTTTTGTTGTTTCTTTAAATACTTTGCACTATATTTGCCAAGAAATTCGGCTATACTTTAGTTTTATTACTATTAATAATTTATTTAAATTTAAAAATTATGAACAAAACAGAATTGGTAGAGAAGATTGCAGCAGGCGCTGGTCTCTCAAAGGTAGACGCAAAGAAGGCTCTTGACGCTACAGTAGCAGCTATTAAGGACGCTCTCGTGGCTGGTGACAAAATCGCCCTTGTTGGTTTCGGTACATTTAGCGTAAGCGAGCGCCCTGCTCGTGAGGGTATCAACCCCGCTACCAAGCAGAAGATCTCTATCGCTGCTAAGAAAGTGGCAAAGTTCAAGGCTGGTGCTGAACTCGCCGACGCAATCAAATAATCAAAATTGTAAAATAAAAATACGTGGAGACTTCGCTTGAAGCCTCCACGTTATTTTTTACATTTATTTTACAACTACTTCGTCACTCTTATCCAGTCGGCATCTACCCAACCACGGTCACATTTAGGATCCGTCTCAGCGGCAACGAAGCCGAACTTTGCACCAATCCACTTACCCTCCTTCATCTGGAACACATCACCACATTCGGTAAATTTCTTGCCATTCTGGCTCCAGGCAAACCTTACCTTGGAGTCATTGACCGTAAGGCGTAAATAGATGTCTTCATGAATTCCCGGCTTGTAGTCGATCTGGTCTTCTGCAGTAGGCTTCAGGGAAGCAATGATACGCTCTGTCTGAGGATTACCTTTATCAGCAGCATGGCAGGTCATCTGCACCAGTTCGAATATACTCCCCACCCTGCGAACGACCAAGGCTGAGTAGTCGAGACCCATCATAATCAAACCGCCGAACTGTCCGTCGGCCTTCGATGTCATACGAATCTTCGTGGTGACGGTGAACGCATCGGCTGGCGTCTTCTGCAATAACAGGTTGGGAACTTCCCAAAAGTTCTTCCAACCCTCAGATAGTTTATAGGTATATATACGGAATGTGCCGAAAGCAGTAGGCACACCGTATTTCTCATCGTAGTTGGCGTGCCACTCCCACTGTTTACCCATCATCGGCACGTTGAACTCATCACTCTCCACAGGGTTTATGATTGCCGTGCTATTGCTCTTGGGTTTTCTGTAAGTGGTGACAGGTTCGCCATTTTTGCCCATGATGGGCCAGCCCGTTGTCCAGTCAACAGGATTCAGATGCACAACACGGCCGTAAGCCTCCTTATCCTGAAAATGCAGGAACCAATCTTCCCCATATTTCGTGTGAACCCAAGCGCCCTGATGAGGGCCATTGATGTTGGTCTTACCTTGGGCCAGCACAATCTTATGTTCATAAGGGCCATATGGTGACTTCGAGCGCATGGCAAGTTGGAAACCCGTAGGCACACCACCTGCCGGACACATAATCCAATACCAACCGTCTCGCTTATAGAATTTCGGGCCTTCACAGGTACGATTCTCCGTACCATTACCATCGAAGACAATGACAGGCTGCCCGATGGCTCTCGTACCATCGGCACTCATCTCGCGTACCGTCAATACCGAAGCAAACTTAGCGCGTGAGTTCGCCCAACCGTTTACCAGATAGCAGCGGCCATCCTCGTCCCAAAGCGGTGTCGTATCGATATAGCCTTGCCCCTTGATAACACAGACAGGCTTCTCCCAACGGCCCGCAGGATCCTGTGTCTTCACCATATAGACGCCAAAGTCAGGGTCTCCCCAATAGATATAGTACCAGCCATCGTGATAGCGGATGGAAGGAGCCCATACGCCATTGCCGTGCTGGGGTGTACTGAAATGTTTCTCCAACTGCGCATCACCCTCATAGAGCGAGGTCAATGCATAATTGATAATCTCCCAGTTCACCAAATCCCTGGAATGCAGGATTGGCAGGCCTGGAACGCAGTTGAATGACGAAGCGGTCAGATAATAGTCCTCGCCACTGGCTCCGACACAAACGTCAGGGTCGCTGTAGTCAGCATTGATCACAGGATTGGTGTAAGTCCCGTCACCATTATCTGGCGACCACACCCCAGAAACGTAATCTGTCTGACCACTGGCCAAGAACGGGATGACCAGCGTCAGACAGATAAGACAAAGTCTCGTAACCATATTACTTAGGCTGTTTGCCGATGTAGGCGAGGATACCGCCATCGACATAAAGAATATGACCATTAACGGCATCAGAGGCATGAGAGGCAAGGAACACAGCGGGTCCTCCGAGCTCTGAGGGATCGAGCCAGCGTCCTGCAGGAGTCTTGGCACAGATGAAGCTGTCGAACGGATGACGACTGCCATCGGGCTGACGCTCACGCAGCGGAGCGGTCTGCGGGGTAGCGATGTAACCCGGACC
>ONCZ01000097.1 GCA_900316445.1 uncultured Prevotellaceae bacterium
GACTTCCACCGCCTGCGCGACCGCATGGACGACAGCCACCTGCTGTTCTACCGCGAACTGATGGGGAGCCTCTGCCTGACGATGATGTACGACATCTTCGAGCCGCACGCCCAGCGCGACGCCACCGATACGCATACCGACCGCACGGCCTATATCGTGAAGCAGCTGATGCAACTGCTCTCCACAGGCATTAGCCGGACGGAGCGTGAGGTCACTTATTACGCCGAGCGCCTGAACGTCTCGCCCAAGTACCTCTCCGATACCGTGAAGCGCGTGACGGGCCACAGCGTCAGCTCGTACATCCACCGCCACACCGTACCCATACTGAAAAACTATCTGGGCGACGAGCGTCTGTCGCTCACCCAGATAGCCGAACTGATGGATTTCTCATCGCTCTCCCATTTCAGCCGCTACTGCTCCAAGCACCTCGGCCAGTCGCCCAGCGACTACCGCCAGAGCCTGCAGCCGAAAAGGGAGTAATTTAGCTGTTTTTCTTGTAACTCTGCGCGGCCCACGAGGCCATAAATACACCTATTACGAAGAGGGCTACAATCTGATGCCAAACATGTTGCAGGGTGCCGCCACGGATGAAGACGGTGCGGATGGCATCGATGAAGTAGTGCATGGGGTTGACGTAGGTGGTAAGATAGGCCCACTGGGGCATGGAGCGCGTGGGGGTGAAAAGTCCCGAAAGCAGCATGATGCACACCACAAAGAACCACATCACGAAGACGGCTTGCTGCATGGTGTCGCTGTAGTTGGAGATGATGAGTCCGAACGATGAGAAGAACAGGGCCAACAGCATAGCCAGCACATAGACGAGCCAGAGCGGTCCAACAGGCGTGATGCCATAGACGAGCCAAGCCAGCAGGAGGCATACGGTGATGACAAAGAGGGCAATGAGCCAGTAAGGAATGAGCTTAGAGAGGATGAAGGCCCACTTCGACACGGGTGTCACATTGATTTGCTCGATGGTGCCTGCTTCCTTCTCGCCCACGATGTTGAGCGTTGGCAGGAAGCCGGTCATCAGCATCATCACGATAGCCAGCAGGGCGGGAATCATATATAGCTTGTAGTTCTGATGTTGGTTGTAGAGCAGGAGGATGGAGGGCTGCGATAGTATCGAAGCATACGGGACTGAGTGGGTGACTATCTGCGAGAGATAGGCGCTGCCCATCGAGCCCTTGGTGCCATTCACGGCATTGGCAGCAATCAACACCTGTGGCATCTTACCCATTTCCAGATCTTTTCCGTAGTTCTGAGGTATAACCAGCACCACGTCGGCCTTGCCGTGTTCTATCTCTGCGAGCGCATCACGATAAGTGGCCTTCTGACCGCCCGAGATGAAATAGTCGCTGGCCTCGATGCTGTGGACAATCTGCTGCGAACGGGTGGAGCGGTCGTTGTCAACCACATCTACCACGATGTTTTTTACCTCCATCTGCATCACCCATGGCATCACGCACATGATGACGATAGGAAACATGATGATGAGCTTGGGCAGGAACGCATTGCGCCTGATCTGCAGGAACTCCTTTTGTATGAGATATTTCAGTGTCATGGCTTACTCCAGTCTTACGTTAAACTTCTTCAGGGCGATGGTCAGGAAGACGATGGTCATCAACGCGAGGATGCTCACCTCTTTCATCACCTCGTCGATGCCTACGCCCATAATCATCAGCTTGCGCATGGCTTCGATGTAGTAGCGTGGCGGCACCACGGCGGCAATCCATTGCAGCACGGCAGGCATCGACTCCACTGGGAATATCATGCCCGAGAGCATCACCACAGGCATCAGCAGCACCATGGCCGAGAGCAACAGGGCCACGAGTTGCGTCTGTGCCACATTCGAGATGAGCAGACCCAGCGAGAGGGCCAGCATGATATAGAGGGTGGAGACGGCCAGAATCCAGGACAGCGACCCCTGTAGCGGTACATCCAGCACATAGCGGGCCATCAGCAGGATGGTGATGAGGATGCCGAAGGCGAGTACCAGATAGGGTACGGCTTTGGCAATGATAACCATCAGCGGACGCACGGGCGACACGAGCAGCACCTCCATGGTACCCTTCTCCTTCTCACGGACGATGGAGATGGAGGTCATCATGGCACAGATGAGCATCAGTAGCATACCCATGATGGCAGGCACGAAGTTGTAGGCCGACTTCATCTGCGGGTTGTAGAGCATCTTGGCGTTCACCATTCCTCCCTGTCTGTTCGTCAGTATGCTTTGTGCGTAGTTGGTCCATTGCTGTGCCATGTTGGGGTCGGAGCCATCGACTATTATCTGCATGCCGTTCTTCTTGCTGGCAAAGTCGTGTGCAAAGACCACGGCCATATCTGCCTTCTGTCTGCGGATGAGCCGTTCCGCCTCCCCAGGTGTGCTGGCTGTCTGGGTGATGGTAAAGTATTCCGACTGCGCCAGTCTTTCTACGGCAGCCTGCGTCAGGTGGTCCGTCTGCGAGGTGACCACGATGGTGCGCACGTTCTTCACGTCCGTGGTGATGGCAAAGCCGAAGAGCAACATCATCACGACGGGCATGCCGAAGAGGATGAGCATCGTGCGCTTGTCGCGCAGGATGTGGCGGGCTTCTTTGATGACGAATGATATAAACTGTTTCATAATCTTCCGATATTAATCGCTGCTGCGTGTGGCCTGTCGTGCCAGATAAGTAAACACATGGTCCATGTCGGGCTGATGGAAACGCCGTTTCAGTTCGTCGGGCGTTCCGAGGGCGCTGATTTTTCCATCGACCATGATGGAGATACGGTCGCAATATTCCGCCTCGTCCATATAGTGCGTGGTCACGAAGACAGTGATGCCCCGTGCGGCAGCGTCGTAGATGAGTTCCCAGAACTGGCGGCGCGTGGCGGGGTCGACACCACCCGTCGGCTCGTCGAGGAACACCACTCCCGGTTCATGGAAGATGGAAACGGAGAAGGCCAGTTTCTGTTTCCAGCCTAAGGGCAGCGAGCCAACGAGGTCGTGCTTGTGCTCCGTGAACCTCAGCCGCTCCAACAGTTCGTCGGTCTTGCGACGGATGTCATCGTCCTTCATGCCGTAGATGCCTGCAAAGAGACGGATATTCTCGCTGACGGTCAGATCTTCGTAAAGCGAGAATTTCTGCGACATATAGCCGATGTGCTGCTTGATTTCTTCGTGCTGGGTGCGGATGTCGTAGCCAGCCACGGTGCCCGTGCCGCTGGTGGGCTGGTTCAGTCCTGTGAGCATGTGCATGGCGGTGGTCTTACCTGCGCCGTTGGCTCCGAGGAAGCCGAAAATCTCGCCCCGCTTCACGCTGAAACTGATGTCATCGACGGCATGGAACGTGCCGAAGGCCTTCACTAAATGCGATACTTCTATCACGTTCTCGTCTATTTTCTCTGTAGTTTTCTCATGCTCTATTCCAGGAGGATTGAAGATGTTCTTGAAGCGGTCGAGGATAACCTCCGGCGTGTCGATGCCCCTGATGCGCCCGTGGTCGAGAAATGCCACGCGCTCACAGCAGCGCACCTCGTCGAGATAGGGCGTAGAGGCCATGATGGTGATGCCGCGCTCCTTCAGCGTCAGGAGCATCTCCCAGAATTCCTTGCGGCTTACGGGGTCAACGCCCGTCGTCGGCTCGTCGAGGAAGAGTACACTCGGACTGTGTACCAGCGCACAACTCAATGCCAGTTTCTGTTTCATGCCGCCTGAGAGTGCCCCCGCCTTGCGGTCCTTGAACCGTTCTATCTGCGAGTAGATGGCCTTGATGCTGTCGTAGCCCTCCTCGACAGTGGTGCCGAAGAGCGTGGCGAAGAACTTCAAGTTCTCCTCGATGGTCAGGTCCTGATAGAGCGAGAACTTGCCCGGCATATAGCCCACACGGCAGCGCACCTGTCGCATCTGCCTAACCACGTCGAAACCATCCACGCTTGCCGTCCCCGTCTCTGGCAGCAGCAGCGAACAGAGAATGCGGAACATCGACGTCTTGCCCGCACCATCAGGGCCGATGAGTCCGAACACCTCGCCCTTGCCGACAAAGAACGACACATCGTCGAGTGCCTTCACCCGGCCGTAGTTCTTGCTGACGTTCTTAACTTCAATGGCATTCATAATTGTCAATTATCAATTGTCAATTATCAATTAATTTTACTTCTCCGTACATTCCAATCTTCACGAATCCGTCGTTCCTGATGGCTACCTTCACGGCATACACTAGGTCGGCACGCTCGTCGTCGGTGAGGATGGTCTTGGGTGTAAACTCCGAGCGCGAGGAAATCCACGAGACAGTGCCATCGTACTCCTTGCGCTGCCCTGCGCCATAGTCGGCAAACACCTTTACATGCTGCCCTAACTTGACATGCTGCAGTTGCGCCGAGGTGACGTATGCCCGCAGGTACATATCCTCTGTATCAGCTATCTTGAACAGTGGTTTGCCGACGCTGACGAACTCACCGCGCTCCACATATTTCTCCAACACCGTTCCCTTGGCAGGCGCCGTGATGTGACATTTGCGCAGCATGTCCTGCATCTGGCTTACCTGTATGTCGGCGGCAGCGGTCTGTTTGTCGAGGGCACGGGTGCTGATGGCGAGCGACGAGATTTGTGCGTCGAGTTGTCGCTGCAGCACCTTCACCTGGCTCGCAGCATCGTCGAGCATCTTCGAGGGTGCGGCCCCGTCGGCCACCAACTCTTTGTAACGCTGCTCGTCCTGCCGGGCCTTGGCCAGTTGCTGACGGGTGGCGGCAATCTGGCGCTCCATATCGGGCTTCTGACTCTGATATACCTCCTTCGTAGCACCCAGCTGCTGAATCTTCAGCCACACCTGTGTGGTGTCGATGAGTCCCACCTCCTTGTTGGCCTCGATGCTGTCGCCCTCGTTCACGCTGAATGTCAGCAGCGCGCCACTCTGCTCAGCAAACACGGTGGTCTCCGTAGCCTCGAACGTGCCGGTGGCATCGTACTCTTTTTCGTTCCCTCCGCAAGCGGCCATCATCAGCGCCACGCTTGCCAATATCGTTATCTTCTTCATACCTCGTTAATTATTTGTCGTAAACTTATTGTCATAAATCTGTTTCTGCATCTCAATCTCGTGCATCGATTGACTGACGCGGGCGGCATTCTCCTGGTTGATTTCGCGCACCAGGTCGTTCACGTCAATGATACCGTGTGAGAGTTTCGACTCCGATGCCTTGCGGACGGCGGAGCGCAGGGCGATAATCTCCTCGTCGTTGGCCATCAGCCGTTGGTAGCGGATGATATCCTCGTTTTGCTGAATCTGCTCAAGGCTGTTGTTGAAGAGGAACACCTCGCGGTTCGACTCCGTCAGTTCGCGCTGCAGTCGCAGTTTCACCTTGTCGTTCTTGCGCGTGTAGAGGGCGCCGATATTCCAGGTGAGGCGGGCGCCGATGATGCCGTTCAGACTCCAGTCATGCGACATCATGTCCTCGAACATATTCAACCCCGGATAGCCGTAGTAGCCTTGGGCAAACACACCCAGCTTGGGTATGATCGCAGCGTTCAGCGCCTTCTCCTGTGCCTGAAGCAGACCTATCTGCGCATCCAGCACCCGCAATTCCGGACGATGGTTGTCAGCTGTCAGCCTGCTGTCTTCTGCCTTTGCCACCGGCTTCTGCACGTTTTTCACCTCAATGCCGCAGAAGGTGGAGAGCATCACCGTCAGCATCCGCTTCTGCGACTCCAGACTGGTGGCCTGCTGCACCACGTTCAGCCGCTCGGCCTTCACGCTCTGCCAATCGCTCTCGGCTGCCGTACCGCCTTTCACCATAGCCTGCAGTTTCCGCTCGTTGCCTGCCAACAGTTCCTGCAGGTCGCGGTTCAGCACAATCTCTTCATCAAGCATCAGCAGCGAGAAATACATCTCGTTCACGCGCTTGCGTACATTATATAAATTTACTTCGTTCTGTGCCGCCTGCACCTTGCCTTGCTCGCGGGCAATCGCTTTCTGACTACTTATGGCACCACCGTCGTAGATGGTCTGGTTGACGTCGATAGCTACGCGATACTGGTCTTTCGTCAGCCCCTCCCAGACGAGTCCCATCTGCTGGTAGAGCTGCTTGAACTCGTCTGGGAACGCTACGACATCGCTCTGATACGTGGCCTGCGCCGAAGCCGACACCTGCGGCAACCAGCCTTTCTGGATGTTAGCCACCGTGAGATTGGTGGTCTTCTCAATCAGGTCATACTGCCGAATCAACGGATAGTTCTGTTCCGCCGCCCGCTGGCACTCCTCCAGGGTCTGAGCCTGCACCATCATCGGTAACAGCATTAGTATCCATATAAATCTTCTCATACTCATTACGTTTTAAATTCTGCTGCAAAAGTACGATGAATTTCGCAAACTATCGCTACCCATAATGAGCGGATAATGTTCTTTTTGTAAGATTTATGCTTAGAAATGGTATTATTTTGGTAAAAATCATTATCTTTGCCGTCAAATTATGGTATTACGATGAACAAGCAGCCGAAATTATTAGACGTGTCGCTGATGCGCGACATCTTTAAGAACAATTTCTCGCAGATTTGCCAGAATCTTTTCTTCAACGACGAACTGGCGATGATTCACGGCGAACCGAGTTTTTTCCAATTCATCATGCAGCGACAGCCGCCCTTTGTTATCAACGACCACCGTCTGGGCATCATCACTCACGGCGAAGGCCACATCAACTTCAACCTCATGGATCGTCACCTCTCGGCTGGCAAGCTTATCTACCTCGGCCCAGGCACCATTATCAATCCCATTAGCTACTCTGATGACCTCGAACTAATGGGCATCGGACTCTTCGCCGATTTCCCCATGCCCTTCGCCGCAGGACAGTTCCCCTCTGCATTTAACGGCCAAGTTCGTGACTTCCAGTTGCCCGTCTCTGTCGAAGACCAGCAGACCGCCCGCAACATCCTCGAAACCCTCTGGCATCTCGTCCACCAAAAAGACTACCACCGCCCAACTGTCTCCAGTCTTGTCGCCGCCCTGATGCACCACTACGACCGTCTGTTCCATCTTCAAGCCGACACTCTCGCTGCCACCCGCTCACGTGAGCAGACCATTTTCGACCGCTTTATCCAACTCGTCAACCAGCACTGCCGCCAACAGCACCAGATCAGCTACTATGCCGACCGCATGTGCCTCACCGAGCGCTACCTTGGCACCGTCATTCGCCAGACCAGCGGCACCACTGCCAAGGAGTGGATCGACCGCGCTCTCATTACTCAGTCTAAGGTGCTCCTCCGCCACAGCGACAAGTCAGTCGCTCAAATCTCTGAAGACCTCAACTTCCCCAATCCCGCCTTCTTCTCCAAATACTTCAAGCGCCTCACCGCCATGACTCCGCTGGAGTATAGGGAGGGGAAGTAAACAAAAGGCTGCGCCAGCATTGTGAC
>ONCZ01000040.1 GCA_900316445.1 uncultured Prevotellaceae bacterium
AAGGTACAAAAAAATCCGCACATAGCCAAATATTATACAGACTATGTGCAGAATTCAAGTGTTAAAAAGGGGCAGGTGGGACTTTTTCAGTGCCCTCCATCACGGTTCCCTTCCTTCAGCGGAAGGTGAGGGATTCAAACCCCCGATACCCGAAAGGGGTATACCGGATTTCGAGTCCAGCGCGATCGATCACTCTGCCAACCTTCCTTTATATGCAAACTTAAACAACCTTCTCTCCGATTGCGGATGCAAAGGTAATACAAATTCCTGATTCCACCAAAGGAATTGCGGGAAAGTTGCAAAAATTAATCGAAAGAAAGCTTTTGGAGGCGATTACGAAGCTGTTCGGCTTCGGATTTGCGGATGCTGAGGCGAATCTCGCAGGTGTTGTCATAGGTCTGTGAGACGATGCGTGGCTGCATGTCTTTCACGATGCGCATCACGTCGTTCATCATAGGGTAGGGGAAGTTGTAGGTGATGATTTCCTCTACCTGGCGTGTCTCGATTTCTGAGTGTGCGATGGCATCGGCGGCAGCTTCACGATAGGCTACGATGAGCCCGCTGGTACCGAGGTTCACGCCGCCGTAGTAACGCACGACAACGATAAGGATGTCTGTGAGTTCGTTGGAGTTGATTTGTCCGAGGATGGGCTTGCCGGCTGTGGATGAGGGCTCGCCATCGTCGTTGGCACGGAAGTCTGTGCGCTCAGGGCCGAGCATGTAAGCGTAGCAGACGTGGCGGGCATCGAAGTATTTCTTGCGGTAGCGGGCAAGGATGTCCTTGATTTCCTCAACGGTAGACACATGATGAGCGAAGGCGAGGAACTTGCTACGCTTATCTGTGTAGTAGCCCTCGCCTTCGGTCTTGAGTGTGCGATATTCGTCGGTCATGCGGTTGTTCAGACCACCCCGCCCATCCGGGCACCCCTCCTGACTCAGGAGGGGAAGAGGTTACTTAGTTGTTATATTCCTGCCAACTCTTGATCTTCACATCCTCGAGATTCATGGCGGTGAAGGCCTCGATGAAAGCCTTAGCCAGACGGACGTTGGTCATCAGGGGGATATTGTGATCGATGGCACCACGGCGGATTTTGTAGCCGTTGGTGAGTTCGCGTGAAGAATGGTTCTTCGGCACGTTGATCACCAGCCCGACTTTGTGCTGCGAGATGAGATCCATCACGTTGTTCTCGCCGTCCTCGTCAGGCCAAGCCACAGCCGTAGCCTTCACACCGTTATCATTGAAGAACTTGGCGGTGCCTGCCGTGGCATAGATGGTGTAGCCCTTCTTGGCCAGCTGCTGGGCAGGCTCAAGCAGACTTACCTTACCCTTAGCACCACCAGAAGAGATGAGCACGGCATCCTTCGGAATCGAATATCCCGTGGCAATCAGCGAGTTGAGCATAGCCTCGTTGAGGTCGTCGCCCAGACAGCCTACCTCACCCGTAGAGCTCATATCCACACCCAGTACGGGATCGGCATTCTGCAGACGGGCAAACGAGAACTGTGAGGCCTTCACACCGATGCGATCGATATCGAACTCGCTCTTCTCGGGCTTCTGATAAGGTGCGTCGAGCATGATCTTCGTGGCGGTCTCGATGAAGTTGCGCTTCAGGATCTTCGATACGAAGGGGAACGAACGGGAGGCACGCAGGTTGCACTCGATGACCTTCACCTCGCGGTTCTTGGCCAGGAACTGGATATTGAACGGACCGCTGATGTTCAGTTCGGCAGCGATCTTATGAGCGATCTTCTTAATCTGACGGATGGTGGAGAAGTAGATGTGCTGTGCGGGGAACACCATCGTGGCGTCACCAGAGTGCACACCAGCATACTCAACGTGCTCAGAGATGGCGTACTCAATTACCTCACCCTTATCAGCTACGGCATCGAACTCAATCTCCTTGGTCTCAGTCATGAACTTCGATACCACCACAGGGAACTCCTTCGATACCTCGGTAGCCATATTGAGGAAACGATGCAGTTCCTCTTCGTCGTAGCAGACGTTCATCGCAGCGCCTGAGAGCACATACGAGGGACGGACGAGCACGGGATAGCCCACCTTGGCCACAAACTCCTTCACATCGTCAAAGCTCGTCAGAGCCCTCCATGCCGGCTGGTCAATGCCCAGCTTGTCGAGCATGGCTGAGAACTTGTCGCGGTTTTCGGCGCGGTCGATATTCACAGGCGAGGTACCCAATACGGGCACACCCTGGCGGTAAAGCTTCATGGCGAGGTTGTTAGGAATCTGACCACCCACGGAGACAATCACACCACGGGGCTGTTCGAGGTCAATCACATCGAGCACGCGCTCCAGTGAGAGCTCATCGAAGTAGAGACGGTCGCACATATCATAGTCCGTAGAGACGGTCTCGGGGTTGTAGTTGATCATAATCGACTTGTAGCCCAACTTGCGGGCGGTGTTGATGGCGTTCACCGAGCACCAGTCGAACTCTACTGAAGAACCGATGCGGTAGGCACCTGATCCTAAGACCACCACCGACTTCTCGTTGTTGTAGTAGTTGATGTCGTGGGCAGGCACGTATTGCTCACCCTTGGGATCTCCAAACGCGGGCGTGTGCGTGTACGTGAAATAGAGGTAGTTGGTCAGTTCGGGATGCTCTGAGGCCACCGTGGGAATGCGCTTCACCGAGGGGAGAATGCCCTTCTGCTTACGATATTTGCGCACCTCCAGATTCTCCTTCTCCATATTGCCGCCCTGGGGCTTCAGCACGAAGCGGGCAATCTGGAAGTCGCTGAATCCGCAGCGCTTCACCTCCAGCAGCAGCTCGTCGGGCAGCGCCTCGAGAGAGTCATATTTCATCAGCTCGTGCTTCAGGTCAACGATATGCTTCAGGCGCTCAAGGAACCACACGTCGATCTTGGTCAGCTCCTCGATGCGCTCGATGGTGTAACCCTCTTCGAGAGCCTGGGCGATGGCAAAGATACGGAGGTCAGTCGGGTTAGCCAGCTCCTCATCGAGGTTATCGAACTTCGTGTGGTCGTTGCCCACGAATCCGTGCATGCCCTGTCCGATCATGCGCAGACCCTTCTGCATCATCTCCTCAAACGAACGGCCGATGCTCATAATCTCGCCCACGGACTTCATTGAAGAACCGATCTGACGGCTCACGCCTGCAAACTTCGTCAAGTCCCAGCGGGGAATCTTACAGATCATATAGTCGAGCTGTGGAGCCACGTATGCACTCGATGTGGTGCCCATCTCACCGATCTGGTCCAGCGTATATCCGAGGGCGATCTTGGCGGCGACGAAGGCGAGGGGATAGCCGGTGGCCTTACTTGCCAGTGCCGAAGAGCGGCTCAGGCGGGCGTTGATTTCGATGATACGGTAGTCGTTGGTCTCGGCGTTGAATGCGAACTGAATATTACACTCACCGACGATGCCCAGATGCTTCACGCACTTGATGGTGATCTCCTGCAGCATCTTCACCTGCTCCTCCTTCAGCGAGCAGGTCGGAGCCACCACGATCGACTCTCCGGTGTGGATGCCGAGCGGGTCAAAGTTCTCCATCGAGGCCACCGTGAAGCAGCGGTCATTGGCGTCTCTGATGCACTCGAACTCAATCTCCTTCCAGCCCTTGAGGCTTTCCTCAACAAGGATCTGTGGGGCAAAGGTGAAGGCAGACTCTGCCAGTTCGCGGAATCTCTTCTCGTCGGGGCAGATACCAGAGCCAAGGCCTCCGAGGGCGTAGGCTGAGCGGATCATGATAGGGAAGCCGATCTCACGGGCGGCCTTCAGCGCATCATCCATCGACTCGACGGCATGGCTGACGGGCACCTTCAGGTCTACCTCGGCCAGCTTCTTCACAAAGAGGTCGCGATCCTCTGTGTTCATGATTGCCTCCACGCTCGTACCTAATACCTCTACGCCGTACTCCTTCAGCGTACCGTTCTGATAGAGCTCCGTGCCGCAGTTCAGGGCGGTCTGGCCGCCGAATGCCAGCAGAATGCCGTCAGGGCGCTCCTTCTTGATGATCTCAGTCACGAAGTGTGCATTCACCGGCTGGAAATACACCTTGTCTGCAATACCTTCACTGGTCTGGATTGTGGCGATGTTTGGATTAACGAGAACGCTCTTGATTCCCTCCTCGCGGAGTGCTTTCAATGCTTGTGAACCAGAGTAGTCAAACTCTCCTGCTTGTCCGATTTTCAAGGCACCCGATCCGAGTACCAACACCTTTTTCAGTTCTTTTTTCATTTTGTTTGGGTTGATTTTGTATCCTTGTTCTTAAATCGCGTGCAAAGATACGATGTTTTTCGGAAACCACCAAATTTTACTGCCGCTGTAATGTTAAAATATGCACATTTTTGATTCCTCAGCCCGTTAATTTATGCAAACGGCATATTTATGCAGTTTGAGCAGCCCAAACTCCGACTTTCAACTCTTCGGACTCCCGCTTTGCAGGCTTCGGACTCATAGGTGTTGAAATGGACATTGTGACTTTTGACTTTGTGACATTAAGCACCTTCCGATGTGCAAGGGCAGGCAGGAGTACTATATTATTAAATTATTATATTTTAATATATAATAATTTTTAAATTCCATTTGCCATCCATCTTTGTATTTCCATACTACCTTAATGTGGCAAAGTGGCAAAAAACATTTGTTACCAAATTTTATCCCCCGCCATTCGGCGGGGGATAATTTTATGTATATTAATCTCACAACGGTGAGATTTCGCCGCGGAGGGACTGCGTCATGAGGGAGCGGACGGTGTCGGGGGAGTCGGGATAGTGCGACTGGAGGAACATCAGCTTGGTGACGGCACTTTCGACGGTCATATCGCGGCCGCTGATGACACCCGCCTCCTGGAGATGGTAGCCGCAGTCGTAACGGGACATCTCGACGGCGCCCTGCAGACACTGACTGATGTTGACGATCACCTTGCCGTTCTTCGTGCCCTCGCGGAGGGCGTTGAGGAGCCAGGGGCTCTGGGGCGCATTGCCGGAGCCGAAGGTGCGCATCACGATGGCCTTGAGGTTCGGCGTGTGGATGATGTGCCGGATGAGGTCTTCGCGGATGCCGGGGAAGAGGGAGAAGATGATGACGTTGTTGTCGAGCCGGAAGTGGGGCGTCATCGGCTGAGCCCAGTCGGGCTGGAGGATGCGCTCGCGGTGGTAGGTGATGTTGACACCGGCATCGACGAGGTGGGGGAAGTTGAACGACTCGAAGGCATTGAACTCCTCGGCGCTCTGCTTCGTGGTACGGTTGCCGCGCAGCAGGTGGCCTCCGAAGTAGATGCCCACCTCAGGCACTAAAGCACGGCCCTCGGCATCTTTTGCGGCGGCGATCTCGACGGCGGTGATGAGGTTCTCCTTGCCGTCGGTGCGGAGCTGTCCGATGGGCAGCTGCGAGCCGGTGAAGATGACGGGCTTGGTGAGGTTCTCGAGCATATAGGAGAGGGCAGAGGCGGTGTAGGCCATCGTGTCGGTGCCGTGCAGCACGACGAAGCCGTCGTAGTCTTCGTAGTGGTCGGCGATGCAGTGGGAGATGTCTGTCCACCGTGCGGGCGTCATATCGCTGGAGTCGATGGGGGGCGAGAACTGGAAGGACTCGATCTCGGTGTCGAACTGCTTGAGCTCGGGCACATTCACCAGCAGGTGCTCGAAGTTGAAGGGCTCGAGGGCGCCTGTCTGCGGGTTGCGGTTCATACCGATCGTACCGCCTGTATAGATGAGTAATACTCTGCTGCGCATAGAAAAGAAAACGTTTACGTGTATATTTTCTGCAAAGATAGTATATTTTTGCGAAATAATGAGTAACTTTGCGGAAAATTTGAAATCAGTAGCAGATTATTATACCTTACAAACTTAATAACTCATAAACTTATGAAGCAGTTTAATGACGATAACTTCGTTCTGGAGACCAAGACGGCACAGGACCTGTATCACAATCACGCGGCAAAGATGCCCATCATCGACTATCACTGTCACCTCATCCCCGAGATGGTGGCCAACGACCACCGTTTCAAGTCGATCACCGAGCTGTGGTTAGGCGGCGACCACTATAAGTGGCGCGCGATGCGTACGAACGGCATCGACGAGAAGTACTGTACGGGCAAGGACACGACGGACTGGGAGAAGTTTGAGAAGTGGGCCGAGACGGTGCCCTACACCTTCCGCAACCCGCTGTACCACTGGACGCATCTGGAGCTGAAGACGGCCTTCGGCATCACGAAACAGCTCTCACCGAAGACCGCCCGCGAGATCTTCGACGAGTGTAACGAGAAGCTGAAGCAGCCCGAGTTCTCCGCCCGTGGCCTGATGAAGCACTACAACGTGGAGTGCGTCTGCACCACCGACGATCCTGTAGATGACCTGCACAACCACATCGAGTATGCCAAGCACAAGGCGCAGGACGATCCGATGATGATCCCCGCCTGGCGTCCCGACAAGGCGATGAACATCGAGAAGGCTGAGTTCCCGAAGTACGTGGAGCAGCTGGAGAAGGTGAGCGGCGTGGAGATCAGAAACTTCAACGATATGGTGGATGCGCTGCAGAAGCGTCACGACTTCTTCGAGATCAACGGCTGTAAGCTGAGCGATCACGGCATCGAGGAGTTCTACGACGAGGAATATACCGACTCGCAGATCGAGACCATCTTCGAGAAGGCGATGCGCGGTCAGCAGCTGTCGAACGAGGAGGTGCGCCAGTTTAAGAACTGTTTCCTCACGGTGATGGCCGAGATGGATGCCGACGCGGGCTGGACACAGCAGTTCCACTACGGTGCCATCCGCGACAACAACACGGCGATGTTCAACCAGCTGGGTCCCGACACGGGCTTCGACTCAATCGGTGAGTTCAACACGGCGAAGGCGATGTCGAAGTTCCTGAACAAGCTGAATATGAAGGGCAAGCTCACGCGAACCATATTATATACGTTGAATCCGTGCGCCAACGAGGTGATCGCCACGATGCTGGGTAACTTCCAGGGTGGTGAGCCGGGAAAGATACAGTTCGGTTCGGGATGGTGGTTCAATGACCAGATGGACGGTATGATCAAGCAGATGAACGCGCTGAGTGTGCTGGGACTGCTGAGCCGCTTCGTGGGTATGCTGACGGACAGCCGTTCGTTCCTGAGCTATCCGAGACACGAATATTTCCGCAGAATACTCTGCAACCTGCTCGGCAACGACGTGGAGAAGGGCCTGCTGCCAGCAGATATGGAGATTCTCGGACGGATGGTCGAGGACATCTCGTACAACAATGCCCGCAGATACTTTAAGTTCTACTAAATAATTTTTAAGCCTACGGATTTTACGGATTTTACGGATTGATTTGTTCCCAGTGAAAAATCCGTATAATCCGTATAATCCGTAGGAGTTTATCAACTATGCATTACAATTCAGGACAAAATCGGGAGGGGGACTACGAGCATTATGTGGTGCAGGAAGAGAAGCCGCTGTTAGAGTGGCTGATAGAGAATGTGCCGCAGTCGAAGTCGAAGATCAAGGCGACGCTGTCGGGACGCGGCATCAAGGTGAACGGGAAGACCGTGAGCCAGTTTGACTTCGCGTTGAAGCCCGGGATGAAGGTGTCGGTGAGTAAGACGAAGCGCAACCAGCAGGGGTTCAAGAGCCGCTGGGTGAAGATCGTCTATGAAGACCGGTGGCTCATCGTCGTGGAGAAGGAGGCGGGCATCCTGTCGATGGCGGGTGGACACGCGAGCCTGAACGTGAAGGCGGTGCTCGACGACTATTTCAAGAAGTCGCGTCAGAAGTGTACGGCGCACGTCGTGCATCGTCTGGACCGTGATACCAGCGGCCTGATGGTCTATGCCAAGGATATGGAGACGGAGCAGATACTGGAGCACAATTGGCACGATATCGTGTACGACCGCCGTTATGTGGCCGTCTGCTCGGGTGAGGTGATGGACGACGAGGGGACGATCGCGAACTGGCTGAAGGACAACAAGGCCTATGTAACCTATTCGTCGCCTGTGGATAACGGCGGGAAGTATGCGGTGACGCACTTCCACGTGAACGCCCGTACGACGGAGCACTCGTTGGTGGAGTTCAAATTAGAGACAGGCCGTAAGAACCAGATCCGCGTGCACGCGGCTGATATGGGACATCCGGTCTGCGGTGACACGAAGTACGGCAACGGCGACGACCCGCTGGGCAGGCTCTGCCTGCACGCGTGGCTGCTGTGCTTCCACCATCCGGTGACGGGTGAGCCGATGGAGTTTGAGACACCCTTTCCAACAGCTTTTAGGAAGCTGTTTAAGTAGGAGAGAAGGAGTAAGGAGTAAAGGAGAGAAGGAGTAAGGAGTAAAGGAGAGAAGGAATATGGGAAATATAGGAGTTTATGCTGCGATGCTTGCAGCGATTATCATCGCCTTCTTGATCATCAAGCGGGTGGTGTCGTGTATGGTGCGGACGGTCGTGACACTTGTCCTCATCGCCGTCCTCGCGTACATTTATTATATGTACTTAAGATAAGTATTTTTTTTAAACAACGGATTGCACGGATTACACGGATTAAAAAGCTGCGCACAGACCATAGGCACAAATCCGTTAAATCCGTGTAATCCGTTGTCTTAAACTATTTCGTGGTAAATCTTGTCGAACGCTTTGCGTAATTCGGCGGGCTGGGCGATGAGGTTGCGGAGGTCGTTCAGGCGCTTGGCGTTCGGGGAGTTCGGAATCCAGAGTTTGATGTAGCCGTCTTTCGAGTATTTATTATCCATATGTTCCTTGAAGCGGCGGTACTGTCCCTCGTAGTCGAGCTGCGGGTAGTTGGCGAGGCCGAACTGTATGGTGCGGCGGATGACGATGTCGGTGTCCAGGTCGCGGTCTGCTTCTGCGACGATCTTCCCGTACATGCTGCGGGGCGAGCGTGAGGCGGAGGCACGGTGGTCTTCGACGGCCTCGCGCATCACCTTCAGCTGCTCGGGCGAGAACCATTTGTGCAGGCGGGCGTCGGTGGCGAGGATTTTTCCGCCCGTCAGGTGATGGACGGCGCGTGGCCCGGACATCCCGAGGTCGTGATAGGCGGCGATGGTATAGACCATATTGATGTCGGCACCGGTGATCTTCACCAGCTCGAGCGAATGACGAATGACACGGGTGACGTGCTCCATATTGTGGGCAGCGTCGAAGGCAGCGTATTGAGGCAAAATCTTCGTCTCAATGAACTCTACTAAATCCAGACTTGGGGCGTTTTGAATCATAAATGTTGGTTTTCTGCTTGCAAAAATACAAAATATTTCACAAATAACCATCAACTATTCAAAAATCTTTTGTACTTTTGCACATAAATTAAAGAAAAGAACGATGGAAGAAGCAATAATCAAGACCAATTCGCTGAAGGCGTGGCTGCTGGCAGCCCGTCCGAAGACGCTGTCGGGGGCGGCCGTTCCCGTGATGATCGGTGCCGCGCTCGCCTGGCAGGATGCCAAAATGTATGACGGCGACGTGTTCTCGTGGACGGCAGCGCTGCTGTGTCTGCTCTTCTCCTTCGCGATGCAGATTGACGCGAACCTGATCAACGACTTCTTCGACTTCGTGAACGGCTCCGATGATGCGGAGACGCGTCTGGGGCCTCGCAGGGCCTGTGCCCAGGGGTGGGTGACGCTCGACGCGATGAAGAAGGCGATCGCACTGACGACGTGTCTGGCTTGCGTCATCGGACTGCCCTTAGCGTGGTACGGGGGACTGGAGATGATCCTGATCGGCGTGCTGTGCGTGGTGTTCGCCTTCCTCTATACGACGTTCTTTTCATACGAGGGCCTGGGCGACGTGCTGGTGCTGGTGTTCTTCGGACTGGTGCCGGTGGGCTGCACGTACTATGTGCAGATTCACGACCTGACGTGGGAGGTGTTCCTGGCGTCGTTGGCCTGCGGACTGGTGATCGATGCGCTGCTGATCGTGAATAACTTCCGCGATAGGGATAACGACCGCCTGGCAGGCAAGAAGACGCTCATCGTGCGGATGGGCCCGGAGGCTGGACTGCAGCTGTATCTGGGTGTCGGCGTCGGGGCGATGATCCTCGACGGCACGTTCTGTCTGAATGGCCATCCGCTGGCAACGGTGTTCCCGCTGCTGTATTTCGTGCTGCACGTGTTCACGTACCTGCGCATCAAGAAGATCTATCAGGGAAAGGCGCTGAATCTATGCCTTGGGGAGACCGCTCGTAACATCTTTATTTATGGCCTCTGTGTTACAATAGGTCTTTTATTGTAAACAAGGAGACAAGGAGTTCAAGGAGTTCAGGACAAATGATAATGAAGCTCCTTTTGTATTGTCTTGAACTCCTTGAACTCCTTGTTTACTTGTCTCCTTAATTGTAGAATACCCACGACACACCGAAGTGCAGTACGGAGCTGTTAGTGGGATAGTGGGGTGCGAGAAACCGCATCCTGTTGCCTGAGTCGGCATTCACGTGACGCATCATCACGAAGAAGCGCACCTTCTTCAGCACCATATTCGCATAGACATCCACCCAGGGATAGCCACCGAGTTCTACGCGGCTGGCGGCGTTCTGCTGGACGGCGAACGTGTTGATGGCCGGACAGAAGTCGGGGGCGTAATATTTGCTGAACCAGGTGGCATCGGCACCGAGTTCGACACCGAGCACTTTGGCCACCTTGAACTTCAGGTAGAGGTTCGTGAAGATGTTCCAGGTGGGCAGCGGCAGCACGTCCTTGTTGCTGGAGTTCTGGTAGGTGATGACGTTCTCCCAGTTCAGCGGTCCAAGCCGGAAGTTCTGGTGCAGCTGTGCCATCATCACGTTGATGTTGCCGGAATTCTGGAATACACCTGCGCTGAGGTTGGTGATGCCGTTTTCCACTTTGTCGTAGCTCATACCGAAGTAGGTGTAGTTCTGAATCTCCTCGATGCCTACGCGCAGGGTGGTGTTGGTCTTCTCGTAAGTGAAGATGCCTTCGAGGCGTGTGCGCGTCTCGGCCGAGAGGTCGGTATTGTCCCACCACACGTACTTGCCGTGAAACCTGCGCAGGAAGAATCCGGGTTTGTCGCGGTGGAAGTAGGCGTTGGCTGCCAGGCGGACGGTATCGCCGAAGAGGGCGAAGTTCAGGTCGGTGCTGAAGTCGAGGTGCAGCTGTCCGACGTTCTCACCGGCGATCCACGCTTCCACGCCGGCGTTGAAGTGGAGGGTGCGGCCCTGCGTCTTCGTCAGCCTTCCGCCGATGGAGAAGTCGTTCTCCTTCCAGCTGCTGCGGGTCGTGAGTCCGCCTACGGTGTCAGGAATCTCGAACGAGCGGTACTCGTGTGCGGCGAAGATCTTCAGTCCCGCCTTCACGTATTTGTTGAAGCCTTCGAGCAGTCCGATGCCGAAGACGTTCTTTATCATACGGTGGTTCGACTGGTCGTAGATGGAGTCATTGTCCAGGTTGTTGCGGTCGAGATAGCGGTTCTTGTAGTAGTCGTTGGGTGTGAAGTACGACTGGTGGATATGTCGGTAGTTGTTCCATTCGAGGGTGTGGATGAAGCTGGTGACGGGCACGAACTCGTCCTTCATCGTCGCGTCGATGGAGTCCTGAAAGGCCTGGGCGCGCAGGAGGCTGTCGAGCGTCGCCTGATCCTCGATCTTGATGCGGGTGGTGTCGATGGTTTCTGCGGCGAGGGAGTCGAGCTTTGCCTTCGGCTCGGCACCCACGATGCGGGCGTGATCCGGACGGCCGCTGGGTCGGCTGGACGGTCTGGGCGCAGGCTCCTCACCGTTCTCCAGCGCTTTCTTGGCCTCGCGGTCCTCCTTCTCCTTCTGCGCCGCTTTGGCAAACTCACGGGCCTTAATCTCCTCTTCGGTCATCTTCACCTTGCGGTAGAAGCCCACGTTGTAGCGATGGGTGAAGAAGAGGTGCTGGTGGTCGTTGCGGTTCCAGGTGTCTGAGAGGATGGTGGGGATCTCGTTCTCACTGTACGACTCGGAGAAGCTCTCGGGGTGGACGATATAGTTGTCGTTTTCGATACCGCCGTTCTCCTCGGCCTTCTGGTGAATGGCGGAGAAGAAGGCGTGCATACTGTACTTGTCGCCGGTATAGGAACTGAACAGCGTGGCATCGAAGTGCGACACGTTCTGGTTCATAAAGTAACCGCGCGAATAAGCGTATTCGAGGTCGAAGCCGAAGTTCAGGCGTTTGTTCGCATTCACGGCGAACTTCGCGTCGATATGGTCCTCACCGCTGGTCTTGTCGCCGCAGTTGTCGTAGAGGATCGTCGTGTAGGGCGAGAGGGTGTTCATAAAGAGGAACTTCTCCGGCCGTTTCTCGACGAAGCTGTAGGGCTGTGAGAAGAAATAGACCTCAGTGGCGGGACGGTTGAAGAAGATACGGCTCAGACGCGAGGTGTAGTTGCTGCCCGTGTGGTTGTACTCCCCGTACATACCGCTGTTGAACGTGGTGTTCATAAAGAGGTGGGGCAGGGTGTCGGGCACCGCAGGCGTCATATCGCCGAAAGTGCGGTCGATGGTCCACGTGTGGAAGCCCTTGGGAATCTCCTTGTTGCGCGTCGTGTCGTTGTTGTGCTTGTTGAAGTTCTCGTTGCGCCGCGATACGTTACCGTCCTCGTCTATCTGGTTATAGTCTTCGAACTGGGCGAAAGCAGAGGTGAAAAAGTGAAAAGGTGAAAGGGTGAAAAGCAGTACTATCACCCTTAGTCCGATTCTCTTATGATGTCTTTGAAACATTTTTCTCACTTTTTCACCTTTTCACCTTTATTTATTCAACATCCTCAGCGACGACTCTGCAATCTTGAAGCACATCGCGATCAAGATGATGTACGTACCCACCATCCGATCCTTCGTCAGATAGTAGATCACGCCGATGACCGCCAACACCATAAAGATGATGTTGAGGCAGTTGCGAATCTTGTCCTTGGTTGTCATTAACCGTTAATCAGTGTGTTGAACTTGTTGAAGATGAAGTCCTTACGGTCGATGGTCTTACGACGGAACTTCGCGGAGATGGGATAGAGCTTCGTGTGCTTCTTGTTCACCGCGTACTTGTCGGTGATCCACTCCTCGGCCTTATAGTGCTGCGGCTTGCGCTCCAGTTCGTAGTCGTAGGTGATGTGGTCGATGGTCACATCACACTTGCCGTCGGTGATAGAGACGCGGAGCTGGAAATTGAAATGCGTGCGGTCGAGCGAGAACACCTTATCCTGGAAAACCAGCCACTCGTGATAGACGGCGCCCAGCTCGTGCTTCTCACGATCCTTTAAGACCACAGCGCTGCCGCCAATCTGGTTCGCTTCGGTGGTCATCTTCGTGAGCTGTTGGAGTAGGATGTCGTAGATCTCGTCGGCGGCCTTTCCCTCCGCATAGAGGGTGGTCTGCCATCTCACCATACCGTCAATCTCGGGTACGGCGTTGGGTGCCAGGTACTTGGCGTCGGGATTCTCCTTCGGCTGTTCTTCTACTTCGATGCGCTCCCAGGTGTTGTCCTGAGCCGATGCCAACACCGGCATCATCATCAACAGTGCTATCAAAATCTTTTTCATCTTTACCTATTTTTATTGTTTATGGCTGCAAAAGTACAAAGAAAAATTGATTATAAGAAACGAATAACCATAATAAACCCTAATTTTTATAATAAATTATTCTTATTCGTGGATAAAATTATTCATATTATTCACATTCGTTTCTTCTTATTTCAGTTCCAATTCCTTCTGCAGGCGGATGATTTCATCACGGTACTGGGCGGCCTGGAGGAAGTCGAGGCGCTTGGCGGCCTCCTTCATCTGCTGCTGGATCTCGGCTATATACTTCTCCATCTGCGGTCTCGTCATACGGGCCACGATCGGATCCGCCGCCATCGACACACCGTCGGCCGCTAAGCCATACTCCCTTCGTAGTTCCTTCGTGTCGGCGCGGTTCTCCTTCTGCAGGGCCGCCTGACTGATGTTCTTCACGATCTGCTTCGGCGTGATGCCGTGTTCCTCGTTGTAGCGTATCTGCTTCTCCCTTCGGCGCAGCGTCTCGTCGATGGTCAGCTGCATCGAGGCGGTGATAGTGTCCGCATACATAATCACCTTGCCGTTCACGTTTCTTGCCGCACGGCCCGCGGTCTGCGTCAGACTGCGGTGACTGCGCAGGAATCCCTCCTTGTCAGCATCGAGGATGGCCACGAGCGACACCTCGGGCAGGTCGAGACCCTCTCTCAGCAGGTTCACGCCCACGAGCACATCGTAGTTGCCCAGACGCAGGTCGTTGAGTATCTGCACCCGTTCCAGCGTCTTCACCTCACTGTGGATGTAGTTCGTCCTCACCCCGTGTCTCATTAGGTAGTCGGCCATCTCTTCCGCCATCCGTTTCGTCAGCGTCGTCACGAGCACGCGCTCGCCACGCTCCTTGCGGATCTGTATCTCGTTCAGCAGGTCGTCGATCTGGTTCTCACTCGGTCGCACCTCTATCTCAGGATCCAGCAGGCCCGTCGGACGGATCACCTGTTCCACCACGATGCCCTCGGCCTCTTGCAGCTCGAAGTCGGCAGGCGTCGCACTCACGTAGATCACCTGGTGTACCTCCTGCTGGAACTCCTCGAAGCGCAGCGGACGGTTGTCGAAGGCGGCGGGCAGACGGAAACCGTACTCCACGAGGTTCTGCTTGCGGCTGCGGTCGCCGCCGTACATACCGTTGATCTGCGGCACGCTCACGTGACTCTCGTCGATGAAGAGCAGATAGTCGTCGGGGAAGAAGTCGAGCAGGCAGTAGGGCCTTTCGCCCGCCTTGCGGCCGTCGAAGTAGCGGCTGTAGTTCTCGATGCCCGAACAGTGCCCCAGCTCCTTGATCATCTCCATATCGTACTCCACGCGCTCCTTGATCCTTTGCGCCTTGATGCCGTCGCCCAGTTCCTCGAAGAAGGCTATCTGCTTCATCAGGTCGTCCTGGATGTCGTGGATGGCTATGTTCGTCTGTTCCTGTGAGGTCATAAAGAGGTTGGCGGGGTAGAGCTTATAGTCCTGGAACTTCGCTAAGCGGTCGAAGGTCACGCCGTCCAGCTCCTCGATGGCATCGATCTCATCGTCCCAGAACGTGATGCGCAGCACCACCTCCGAATAGGCCATCGCTATATCCACAGTGTCGCCCTTCACGCGGAAGTTGCCGCGCTGCAGGTCGAGGTCGTTTCTTACATAGAGCGACTGTACTAATTTCCTTAACAGCGCGTTGCGGCTGAGCTTCTGTCCCACCTGCAGCTCTATCACGTTCTCCTGCAGCGCCACCGGACTTCCCATACCGTAGATGCACGAAACCGATGATACAATGATCACGTCGTTTCTGCCTGATAACAAGCTCGATACGGCCGACAGTCTCAGACGGTCTATCTCGTCGTTGATGGCGAGGTCCTTCTCGATATACGTGTCCGTCGTCGGCAGATAGGCCTCCGGCTGGTAGTAGTCATAATAGCTGACATAATACTCGACGGCGTTCTCCGGAAAGAACTCCTTCATCTCCATATACAACTGGTGGGCCAGCGTCTTGTTGTGGCTCAGGATGAGGGTAGGGCGGTTCCAGTTGGCGATGACGTTCGCCATCGTGAACGTCTTACCCGAACCCGTCACGCCGAGCAGCACCTGGGCCTTGTCGCCCCTCTCCAGACCCTCCGTCAACTGTCGGATGGCCTCGGGCTGATCCCCCGTCGGCTGATAGTCGGAAATCAAATGATATTTGCTCATAGACTGCAAAGATACACAAATAATTCATAATTCGCCTGCTGTAATACATAATTTTTATAAAAAACTTTGTTATTTGGCTGAAAAGTCGTAACTTTGCACCCCGAAATGAAGAAAACAGTCATTATAGCATCAATCTCAGCCCTGCTGATGTGCAGCTGCACATCGGAGTACCAAGCTGTGTCAAAGTACGGCGACAACGAGATGAAGTACGAATTTGCCAAGGAGGCGTTTGCCCGTGGCAAGTTCCAACAGGCATCGTTGTTGTTGCAGGAGGTGGTGACGATGAAGAAGGGTAGTGATGAGGCTCAGGAGTGTCTGTATATGCTGGCGATGGCGCAGTATAGCAATATGGACTACGAGGCTGCCTCTGAGACGTTCAAGAAATATACGACGAGCTATCCGCGCGGACTGTATGCGGAGCCAGCGTATTTCTACATCGGCCAGTCGCTCTACCAGAGTTCTCCGGAACCCCGTCTGGACCAGTCGCCCACCAATGGTGCCATCACCGCCTATCAGCAGTTTATGGACCTCTATCCCGACTCCCATCTGCGTCCGCAGGCTCAGGAGCGGTTGTATGAGCTGACCGACAAACTGATCCAGAAGGAGTTCCTGTCGGCGCAGCTGTATTATAACCTGGGCGGCTATTTCGGCAATATCAATTCCAACGACGAGAGTAATTATACTTCCAGCATCATCACGGCGCAGAATACGTTGAAGAATTATCCGTATTGCAGTCTGCGTGAGGACTTTATGCTGCTGATTATGAAGAGTAAGTTCCAGTTGGCAGAGAATAGTTCGGACGAGAAAAGGCTCGACCGTTATAGGGATGCCGAGGATGAGTGCTACGGCTTCATCAACGAGTTCCCGGAGTCGAAGAATGTCGCTCTGGCGGAGAAGTATATCGTCAAATGTAAGAAGGTGACGAAGGATTAAAGGAGAGAAGGAGTAAGGAGTAAAGTAATTAAAGAATAAGAATATGGATTACAAGAAATCAAAAGCACCCGTAAACACAGTGTCGCGTAACATTATGGATCTCTGCCGTGATACCGGTAACATCTATGAGAGTGTGGCCATCATCGCCAAGCGCGCTAACCAGATCAGTATGCAGATCAAGGAAGACTTGAGCAAGAAACTCGCTGAGTTCGCGTCATATAATGACTCCTTAGAGGAGGTGTTCGAGAACCGTGAGCAGATTGAGATCTCACGTTACTACGAGAAACTACCGAAGCCCACACTGCTGGCTACGCAGGAGTTCGTGGAGGATAAGGTCTATTGGCGTGATCCTGCCCGGGAGAACCAGGAAAATTAAAAATTGAAAGATTAAAGAATTAAAGGATTAAAAAATTAGAGGACTGTGTGGCAGCGTAAACAGACCATTTATCTGGTGGTGGCGGTCATCCTGACGGTCATTTGCCTTTGTACACAGATAGGCTCCTATAATGCGGCGGGACTGGATGTGTCGCGGGTGTATAACCTGTGGTTCACCGATCCGCTGGGGCATCGGCATTTCGATGTGTGGCCGCTGTTCGCCATTCTGTTGCCTACGGCCGCCCTTGGGGCATATACTATCTTCATCTACCGGAACAGGAAGATTCAGGCGCTTTTCTGTGCGTTGAACGCCCTGTTGATAGTAGGGTGGTATATCTGTTTCTTCGTGGTGGCGCAGACGGTTGATGATAAGTCGTGGGGAACGGTGGATTTCGTGCCGAAATGGCCCGCCGTGATGCCTGCAATAGCACTGATATTCTATCTGATGGCAAGACACGCGATACTTGCTGACGAGAAGCTCGTCAAGTCGATGGATAGGATCAGATAAGGTGGTTCAGACCAACCCTAAATTGAAGACCAGACAAGCCCAGTCGTGGTCTTCTTTTTGTTTTTGGAGGGTGAGGCCGAGGGTGGCGGCCTTGTCGATGAGCATCGGACAGTCAGAGGTGTAGAATCCGCTGAGGATGAGGGTGGCGCCTGGAGCCATCTTTTGTCTGAAGGCTGGCATATCGGCCAGGAGGATATTGCGGTTGATGTTGGCCAGCACAAGATTGAAGGTGCCTTCCACCTTATTTAATATAGTAGCGTCGCCGAGCAGGGAGGTGAAGCGGTCGTCGACGCGGTTGATGACGGCATTGTGGCGGGCGTTGTCAACCGACCATTCGTCGATGTCGTAGCCGACAGCCTCCGTTGCGCCGAGTTTCAGGGCGCAGATGGAGAGGATGCCGGTACCGGTGCCGCAGTCCAGGACTCTTTCGGGGAGTGTGGAGTGTGGAGTGAGGAGTGAGATTAGCTCGGAGCAAATCATACGGGTGGTCTCGTGCGTGCCGGTTCCGAAGGCCTGACGGGCGTCGATCTCGATTTCGAGGAAAGAGGAAAGAGGAAAGTGGAAAGAAATTTCATTTGTCGGCAGGTGGCGGCCATCGTGAATGACGAGGCCGGGGAGGACAATCGGCTCGAAGCCTTCCTGCTCCCATTGCTCGTTCCAGTCACGGTCTTCCGCCTCGCGGATGGTGTAGGTGATATTGACGTTGTCGAAGGGGAAATCGGCGAGGGCGGTCTGCAGGGCGGAGTGGTCGAACAGCTGTTGCTGCACATAGCCTTTTAGTCCTGTGGGTGTCTCTTCAAATGACTCGAAACCAGCCTCTCCGGCGATGGCTGCCAGAAGGTCTGTGGCATCGGGTGAGAGGGGCGAAATGACGAATTCTGCTTCAAAATACTTCATAAGTTGTTAATTTTACCGCAAAATTACAAAAAAATAGGGAAAATCCTATTATAAGTTAGGGTTTTTCCGTACTTTTGCATTCAAATTCACCGTAAATTTGCACCGTGAACCATAAAATTTGTAGAAAGATGAAAAGACTGTTACTGATTTCCATGATCGCCGGAATGCTGCCGCTGTCGCTGGTGGCACAGGATGATGACCTCTATTTCGTTCCGAAGAAAAAGAGTGTTGAGAAGGTGACGGACAATTACGGCATCCCCGCCAATGTGTATTATGTAGGCAGTGACCGTAGTATAGATGAGTATAACCGTCGCACGAAGAGTTATTATGAGGTGATCGGTGCCGATTCGACGCTCAATGATACGATCAGCTTCAGCGCCGAGAAGGGTGTCTATCCCGATTCCATTTCTGATGAGGACTTCAAGTTGACGAAGGAGATGAGCCGTTTCGACGACTACAGGCTCTCGGACTATGATGCCTTCTGGGCTGGCTATAATGCCGGACGGTATGACTGGGCGTGGCATTCTCCCTGGTACTTTAGCCGTTATGGCTGGTATGATCCTTGGTATTATAGCCGCTGGGCCTGGTACGATCCTTGGTATTATGGCTATGGATGGTATAATCCCTGGTACTATGGTTATGGCTGGTATGATCCCTGGTATTATGGCTACGGCTGGTACAGCCCCGGGTATTATGCCTGGTATGGAAGTGGCAGAGTAGGGCGCCGTTATGTGAACACCATCGGTGCGGGTACGATCCGTCGTGACGGTATGACACACGCCAACTACCGCAGGGCAGGTTCTTCAGGGCACTATGCGAACGGCAGTCGCTCGAACGAACTGCGCAACAGGACGGTGAATGGCACCAGTCGCACCGGCAGGGTGAACCGTAGCACCGCTTCGCGCTCCTATGAGAACTCCCGCACTACCTATAATAATAACCCCGGTAATTTCAGCGGCTCTCGCAGCAATGGTGGTAGCAGCTTCGGCGGTTCTCGCAGTGGCGGCTTTAGCGGCGGCGGATTCAGCGGTGGCTCCCGTGGAGGCGGCGGTGGTGGCAGCCGGATGGGAGGAAGAAGATAGTTCTTGCGTCCCGCTGGTAGCAAGCGGCCTTTGGCCGAGCGGACAGTTGATAGTTGACAGTTTATAGTTTATAGATGATTACTTTGTAGGATATATTTAAGTATGAAGATGAAAAGGATATATATAGCAGTATTGGCTTTGGCAGTAGTCCTGCCGGCAGCTGCGCAGGATACGTATGAAAGCGGCCGCCTGCTGATGAACGACCTGAACGGTACAGCCCGTTATGTCGGTATGGGTGGTGCGATGGAGGCACTGGGTGCTGAGATCTCGACGATCTCTACGAACCCCGCTGGTATAGGATTGTTCCGCCATTCTACCGTCAGTGTGTCGGCAGGACTGGTCTCCCAGCAGGATTCGAAGGAGTTCGGTGGAAAGAACGGTACGAAGATGAGTTTCGACCAGTTGGGATTGGTTTATTCTTCCCGTGTCAGTCGTAGTTCGTTCGTGAATGTGGGCTTTAACTTCCACAAGAGTCACAACTTCAACCAGATCCTTTCGGCAGCCAACAGTCTGCGTAATGCGTCGTTGAATATGCTGTCGTATCATAAGGCTGACCTCGAAGACGTGAGGAGGGGTGGCTATTATTGGGACTTCAACGACCGTGGTCACGTGATAGGTTATGAGAATGAGACCAGTCCGTACAGGGCCCAGACGTTCAGCCAGACGGACTATCTGAATATGAATGCGCTGAATCTCGAATATGATGCCGAGAATAATGCTCAGATGTTCTATAATGCAGCCGACTATTATATGTTTGACCGTTCCCAGCGCGGTTGGATCAGCGACTTCGACTTCAACGTGAGCGGCAACCAGGGTGACCGTTTCTACTGGGGTGTCACCGTCGGCATCCACGATGTGAACTACAAGGGCTACTCCATTTATACGGAGCGTCTGTTGAACAGTGAAGGCAGCGATGTCGGTTATGACGGTAATGAGGACTATGTGGACTATATTGATACCCGCAGGATCGAGGGAACCGGTATCGATGTGAAGGCCGGTATCATCGTCAGGCCCATTGCGGAGTCGCCGTTCCGTTTCGGTCTGTATGTCTCAACGCCTACGTGGTATGAGCTGACGACGGACAACGATACCGACTTCAACAATGACTCTGAGTATGGTTGCGAAGACTCCTGGTATTCCGGTGAGAGCTATAAGTTCCGCTATTATACTCCCTGGAAGTTCGGTGCCAGCCTCGGACATACCTTAGGTACCAATGTGGCACTGGGACTCACCTATGAAGTGTCAAACTACAGTTCTGCCGTGAACCGTATCATCTCAGACGATCCGGACTATTACGACCGTGAGCGTTCGTATGTGGACGGCCCGATGAAGGATAATGCGGAGAACGCCCTGAAGACCGTCCATCTGTTGAAGGCCGGTGTTGAGTTCAAACCTGATACCGATCTGGCCCTGCGTGCTGGTTATAACTACCAGTCGGCTGCCTACAATAAGAACGGTGTGCGTGATATGAAGCTTGACTCCCCCGGTGTGTCCTATGCTTCGACGACTGACTACGTGAACTGGAAGGATACCCATCGCATCACTTTCGGTATGGGTTATAAGCTGAGCGGCTGGAATTTCGACATCGCCTATCAGTACCAGCTGACCAGCGGCGACTTCTATCCTATGCAGAAGTTCGAGGCTGACCAGAATGTGGGTTCCACCAACGTGGACTTTAAGCGTCATCAGGTGCTGCTGACCGTCGGATATACGTTCTAAAGGTGAAAAAGTGAAAAATATAAATATATTGTAAATAAGAAAATCGTCAATGAAAAAACTTTTATTAGGCGACGAGGCGATAGCTCAGGGTGCCATTGATGCAGGTCTGAGTGGCGTGTATGCCTATCCCGGTACTCCCTCGACAGAGATCACTGAGTATATCCAGGAGTCGCCCATCGCCAAGGAGAGAAAGATCCACAGCCGCTGGTCGACCAATGAGAAGACGGCTATGGAAGCAGCGCTCGGTATGTCCTATATGGGCAAGCGGGCGCTGGTGTGTATGAAACATGTGGGACTGAACGTCTGTGCCGACCCCTTCGTGAATTCGGGTATGACTGGTACGAACGGTGGTCTGGTGGTGCTGGTGGCCGACGACCCGTCGATGCACTCTTCGCAGGACGAGCAGGACAGCCGCTTCTATGGTAAGTTCGCCATGATTCCCACTTTGGAGCCCAGTTCGCAGCAGGAGGCCTACGATATGATGCAGGAGGCCTTCGACCTGTCGGAACAGCTGAAGCTCCCCATCCTGATGCGCGTCACCACCCGTATGGCCCACAGCCGTGCCGTCGTGGAGGTGAAGGATGCTCCCCGGGAGCAGAATGCACTTAACTATGATGCCCCTGCCAGCAACTGGGTGTTGCTGCCCGCTTTCGCCCGCAAACGGAACAATATCGTCACCGCCCAGCAGCCGCTGTTGGAGCAGATGGCCGTCGAGAGTAAGTATAATCAGTATATCGACGGTGCCGACCATAAACTCGGTATCATCGCCAGCGGTATCGCCTTCAACTATCTGATGGAGTGCTATCCCGACGGATGTCCTTATCCTGTACTGAAGATCTCGCAGTATCCGATTCCCAAGAAGCTGATCCGTCAGATGACCGACGACTGTGAGTATGTGCTCATCGCCGAGGAGGGACAGCCCTTCATCGAGGATCAGGTGCGTGGCGTGATGCCGGGTAATGCAGTTATCAAGGGACGTCTGACGGGGGAACTGCCTCGTACTGGCGAACTCAATCCCGACTTCCTGAAGAAGGCACTGGGTATTGACAACGGTGAGAACTATGCTCCTTGTGAGGATGTCACACCGCGTCCGCCGGCACTCTGTCAGGGATGTGGTCACCGTGATGTCTATACTGCCCTCAACGAGGTGCTGCGCGACTATCCCAACGCCCGTGTGTTCGGTGATATCGGCTGTTACACCTTAGGTTTCCTGCCGCCCTATAAGGCGATCCACTCCTGTGTGGATATGGGGGCCTCGATCACGATGGCTAAAGGTGCTGCCGACGCTGGTCAGTGGCCCGCCCTTGCCATCATCGGCGACTCTACCTTCACCCATTCTGGAATGACAGGTCTGCTCGATGCCATCAACGAGAATGCGGATATCACCGTGATCATCTCCGACAACCTGACGACGGCGATGACGGGTGGTCAGGATTCTGCAGGAACGAATAAGTTTGAGGCTATCTGTCGCGGACTGGGTCTTTCTGACGACCATCTGAAGGTGGTGAATCCCATTCCGAAGAACATGCCTGAAATAACTCAGGCCATCCGTGATGAGATCAACTACCACGGTGTGAGTGTTATCATCCCCCGTCGTGAGTGTATGCAGACATTACAGAGACATCTGAAACAAAAGAAAGCGAAATAGTAATTGGTTTACAGTTTACAGTTTACGGTTTACAGTTGATATCACTGGAGGCCGTATCCACAAAGGTAATCATCTGTAAACTGTAAACCGTAAACTGTAAACAAATAGATATATGAAAACAGATATAATACTTTGTGGTGTAGGCGGCCAGGGAATCCTCTCTATAGCCACCATCATCGGTGAGGCCGCTATGAAGGAGAACCTCTATATCAAGCAGGCTGAGGTACACGGTATGAGTCAGCGTGGCGGTGATGTGCAGTCAAACCTGCGCATCTCCAGCAGCCCCATCGCCAGCGACCTGATTCCCCTCGGTGGTGCCGATGTCATCATCTCAATGGAGCCGATGGAGGCACTGCGCTATCTGCCGTTCCTCGCGAAGGACGGTTGGATCATCACGTCGAGCACGCCGTTCGTTAATATCCCCAACTATCCTGATATTGAGAAGATCAAGCAGGACCTCAACGAGATCAAGAATGTGATTGTGCTTGACATCGAACAGGCGGCCAAGGACAATGCTGTGCCCCGTAGTGCGAACGTCATCCTGCTGGGTGCTGCCCAGAAGGCCCTCGGCATCGAGTATGACAAACTCGAGGATGCCATCCGTCGTGTCTTCGGCCGTAAGGGTGAGGCTGTCGTTGAAGCTAACATCAAGGCCCTCGCTATCGGCAAGGCCGCCCAGAAGTAAATATTAGCAACGGACAACAGGACTTAAGGACTTTCACAAAAAGAGTCTTGTCAGTCCTGTAGTCCGTTGCAAAAAAGAAAGATATAATGGAAACTCCTATTAAGAAAGAGATTGTTGACGGACTGGTGGCGGAACTTGGTATCAAGGACTTCGCCAAGGCAACAATCCGTGAGGTGAAGCAGGTGGCAGCAAAGTCTGAGAAGGCGAGTGGGGTAGAGTTCATCAAGATGGAGATGGGCATCCCCGGATTGCCTGCCGCACAAGTAGGTGTCGACGCACAGATCAAGGCCCTCGAAGACGGTATCGCCCATTCGTATCCCGACATACAGGGTGCCCCCGTGTTGAAACAGGCTGCCTCGCAGTTCGTCAAGGCCTTTATCGGCATCGACATCAAACCCGAGGGTTGTGTCCCCGTCACTGGATCGATGCAGGGCACGTTCGCTTCGTTCCTCACCTGTTCGCAATGTGATAAGAAGAAGGATACCGTCCTCTTCATCGATCCGGGCTTCCCCGTTCAGAAGATGCAGTTGCAGGTGATGGGCGTGAAGTATGAGACCTTCGATGTTTACGACTATCGTGGCGACAAGCTCGGTGCAAAGCTCGAGAGTTATCTTTCGAATGGAAACATCTGCGCCATCGTCTATTCCAATCCCAACAATCCCTCGTGGATCTGTCTTCGTGAGGAGGAGTTGCAGGTGATAGGTACGCTGGCTACGAAATATGATGTCATCGTGATGGAAGACCTCGCTTACTTTGCGATGGACTTCCGTAAGGATCTCTCCACACCGTTCCAGCCACCGTATCAGGCTACCGTCGCCCGCTATACCGACAACTATATGCTGCTCATCAGCGGCTCGAAGGCATTCAGCTATGCCGGTGAGCGTATCGGTGTCACCTGTATCTCAGATGCCTTGTTCCATCGTCATTTCGAGGATTTGGCTAATCGGTACGAGGGGCTGCCGTTCGGTCTTGTATTCTCCACCCGAATGCTCTATGCCCTGAGTTCTGGTACGAGTCACAGCGCCCAGTATGCGATGGCAGCGATGCTGACCGCTGCCTATGAAGGACGTTACGACTTCCGCAAGGAAATCTCGGTCTATGGTGAACGGGCCAAGAAACTGAAGGAGATCTTCTGCCGCCATAACTTCTATGTGGTGTATGACAAAGACCTCGACGAACCTATTGCCGATGGCTTCTATTTCACCATCGGCTATCCTGGTATGACGTCGGGTGAACTGGCTCATGAACTGATGTATTATGGCGTCTCTGCTATTTGTCTGATCACCTGTGGTTCTGAACAGGAAGGCTTGCGTGTATGTACCTCGTTCATCGAGGATCACCAGTATGCGATGCTTGAAGAACGAATGAAACTTTTCGAAATAAATAATCCTCGGTAAACGAACCGAGGATTATTTTATTGCTTTGGTGGAGGTGGTGTCTTACCATCTTTCTTTTTCTTATCCTTAGGAGCCTTTTGTTTCTTCTGTGGCATCTTCGGGGCTACTTCATCTTTGCCTTCACCCAAATTGATCGTCACGAACTTGAAGTCTTCTTCCGAAATGAAACGGACGTCGTAAGTGGCCTTCTTATTCTGGGTGTACATCTTCTTCATCTTCTCATACTTCTTCTCCACCTTCTTCAAATTCTTGTTGCCAACGACGATACAAGTCCGTTTGGGCTGGTTAAGCTTGTCGTTACAGTATTCGCGTAATTGGTTGGAATAGTTGCTACGTCCGGCGAGCATATTTTTCTTCTGGGTGAACCAAACGCTGTCTACCTCCTGAATAGTGGTGAAGTAGACGATGGAGTCGTTGAATGAGGCTGAGAATCCGAACATGTATGCCTTCTTCTCAACGACGTTCTTCGCCTGTGCGGCAGAATATGACAATGCGAGCAGCATGGTAAGTGCTGCACCGTAAAAATAGTGTCTGATGGGTTTCATTATCCTAAATATGTCTTTAATATCTTATTCTTTGTGCAGCCGCGCAGCTTCCGGATCGCTTTCTCCTTGATCTGACGGACGCGCTCCCGCGAGAGACCGTACTTCACACCGATTTCTTCGAGTGTGAGTTCCTGGCCGTTGATGCCGTATGAGTCTTCTATGACCTTTCGTTCCCGGTCGGTAAGGATGCTTAGCGCATGCCTGATCTCAGACTTCAGTGACTCCATCACAAGATCCTTGTCAGTCGACGGGATATCCTCGTTCACCATCACGTCGAGCAGGCTGTTGTCTTCACCTTCGACAAACGGTGCATCGACACTCACGTGATGGCCGCTGGCACTCATAGCCTCGTCGATTTTCTCTGCCGGCAGGTCGATGTGCTCAGCAATCTCGTCCAACGAGGGACGGCGCTCGTTCAACTGTTCGAACTTGCTGATCTCACGGTTGATCTTGTTGTATGACCCTACCTGATTCAGCGGTAGTCTGACGATGCGGCTCTGCTCCGAGATGGCCTGTAGGATACTTTGGCGGATCCACCATACGGCGTAGGAGATGAACTTGAAGCCTCGGGTCTCGTCGAACCGTTCTGCGGCTTTCAGCAGTCCCAGATTTCCCTCATTGATGAGGTCAGGCAGACTCATGCCCTGATTTTGATACTGCTTCGCTACTGAGACAACGAATCGCAAGTTGGCCCTTGTCAGTCGTTCAAGGGCTTTCTGGTCCCCCTTACGGATGCGCTGGGCAAGCTCTGCCTCTTCCTCGGCAGAGATCATCTCTTCTTTGCCGATTTCCTGCAGGTACTTCTCCAGCGAGGCACTCTCGCGGTTAGTAATCGATTTTATGATTTTCAGTTGTTTGCAAAGGTATGGCATTTTTCTGATACAACCAAAAAAAATGGCAAAAATTTTCAGTTTTTGCCATTTTTGTTTGGAATTGAGGTCTTAATCGTTCTCAAGCGGCACAGCGAAGTAGCCCTTCTTACCGGTCGGATAGATACCCTGCACGTAGAGCACTGGCTCCTTGCTTGTAGAGGCTTCCTTCACGGTGCTCTGCAGATCTTCGATGCTCTTGATGCTCTTGTCGTTGACACGCTGGATGATGAAGCCCTTCGGTACTCCGGCATCCTTCAGCTTACCACCGCTCACCTTGATCACCTCGAGACCGTAGCCGATATTCAGTTGCTCCTTCTGAGCGTCAGTGATGGCACGGAAGTTACCGCCCAGCACATCGAGGTCGGCATTCTTCACCACCTTCGTATTGCCTTGTTCGTTCTTCAGGGTCAGCGTGGCGGTCTTCTTTGACTTGTTGCGCAGGTAGTTGACAGTGATCTTGTCACCCGGGCGTTTCTGGGCGATGATGTTCTGCAGTTCACCGAACTTCGTCACCTTCTGACCGTCGATGTGGGTGATCACGTCGTCCTTCTTCAGACCGGCGTCAGCGGCAGCACCGTCTTCCACAACCTCAGCGATGTAGATACCCTCCATCGTTCCGAGGTCTACCTCGTTGCCCTTTTCTTTCTCAGAGTCCACATAGACGTTCACGTCCGAACCCTTGATGCCGATCATGGCACGCTGCACATTACCGTACTTCTTGATATCATCGACCACCTTGTTCATAATCGTGGTAGGGATGGCGAAGCCGTAACCGATGTTCGAGCCTGTCTGTGAGTAGATCATGGCGTTGATACCGATGAGTGCACCATTGGTGTTCACCAGTGCGCCGCCTGAGTTACCCTGGTTGATGGCAGCATCGGTCTGGATCATTGACGAGACGCCCTGTCCCATCGAACGGGCCTTGGCTGAGACGATACCGGCGGTCACGGTATTGTTCAGGCCTAAGGGGTTACCCACGGCCAGCACCCATTCGCCAACCTTCACGTCGTCAGAGCTGGCAATCTGGATGGCGGGCAGGTTCTTGCCGTCGATCTTGATGAGAGCAAGGTCGGTCGTTGCGTCGGCACCGATGATACGGGCGGAGTATTCCTTGTTGTCGTTCAGTGTCACCATCAGTTCGTCGGCACCGTCCACCACGTGGTTGTTGGTCACGATATAACCGTCTGTGGAGATGATCACACCACTACCGGCAGCCGTACGCTTCGGAGTCTGAATCTGACGCTGGCGGCGACCGTTGTTACCACCCTGTCCGCGACCGAAGAAGCCGCCGAAGGGATCGGAGAAGAAGTCTTCAAATGGATCGCTGTACTCAACGGTCTGCACCTTTGAGTTCTGCGTGTTCTTGATATACACCACCGACGGCAGCGCCTTCTCGGCTGCATAGGTCAGGTCTACAGGCTGCACAGCGGGAGCCGAGGTCACGATGGGATTGGGAGAAGTGGGATTGGCAGCATTGGTCTTGTTGAAGGCAGCTACCGAGAGCACTAAGGCAACGGCGCATACTGCCGGCGTTGCCACATTGATGATTTTTTTCATATTCTCTGTCATTTTTATTATAATGTTTAATGTTTGACTTTTGATGTTTAATGATCACGTTCATCGTTTTCGGGTGCAAATATAGGTGCATTTTTTCGGATTATGACAAAATGTCGTGAATATTTGTCCCATTTTAACAATTCGCCTTTCAGGCTTAACGGCTCTTTGCGTTTAACAGTTTAAATCTTAAATTGCTGACAATTTTAAGAGAATGGCATATTTTTGATTGCTTATTTGCAATTATCCTATTCTGATGCTTTCGTAATTCAATTAAAATGCGTATCTTTGGCTTTCTGCCGAAGATACTCACGCTCGGAAAAATACAAAAACAATTTGGTTTTTCGCTCACTTATTCGTATCTTTGCACTCGAAAGCACTGCCACGGTCTGTCGCTGGTGTCATTTCGGCACGAGAGGAAAGTCCGGGCAGCATAGGGCGCCCCACTTCTGAAAATGGAAGCTATTGGTGACAGTAGGTGAAGGCAGAAGAGAACGACCGCCACCTCTTCGTGAGGGGGTAAGGGTGAGAAGGTGGTGTAAGAGACCACCAGCCAATGGGTGATCATTGGGCTGTGCCTGCTGGGGGCTGCAAGTTCATGTAAACCGTCCCGAGAGAGGGTTGCCCGCCCGAGTTGACGAAGGTCTGAGCAGCGATGCAACAGGGCCGGGGCTCATGCGGCGGAGGGTAGAACGCTTAAGCCCTGGGGTGACTCAGGGATTAGATAAATGACAGACGCCGTGCAAACGGTACAGAACCCGGCCAGAACCAGAAACAAGTGCTCAAGAACATCTATCTCTCGTTCTTCTATGGGGCGAAGATCGGCATCATCGGTCTGAATGGTGCCGGTAAGTCGACGCTCATGAAGATCATCGCCGGCATCGACCAGCAGTATCAGGGCAACGTGGTGTGGAGTCCGGGATATTCCGTCGGCTATCTGCCGCAGGATCCACCGCTCAATGAGGATAAGACCGTCAAGGAGAATGTGATGGAGGGCGTGCAGCATGTCTACGATGCCCTTGCCGAATACGATGACATCAACGTGAAATTTGGACTTCCAGAATATTACGAAAATGCCGACAAGATGGACAAACTCATGCAGCGTCAGGCAGAACTGCAGGATATCATCGATGCCACCGATGCCTGGAACATGGATTCGAAGCTCGACCGTGCAATGGCCGCCTTGAACTGTCCGCCGGGCGACTGGAGCGTGAAGAACCTCTCTGGAGGTGAACGCCGTCGTGTGGCCCTCTGCCGACTGCTGTTGCAGAAGCCAGACGTGCTGCTGCTCGATGAGCCTACAAACCACCTTGATGCCGAATCCATCGACTGGCTCGAACAGCATCTGCAGCAATACGAGGGCACCGTCATCGCTGTCACCCACGACCGTTACTTCCTCGATGATGTGGCTGAGTGGATTCTCGAACTCGACCGCGGTGAGGGTATCCCCTGGAAGGGCAACTATTCTTCTTGGCTTGAACAGAAGTCACAGCGTCTGGCTCAGGAGGAGAAGCAGGCCTCGAAGCGCCGTAAGACGTTGGAACGTGAGTTGGAGTGGGTGCGCATGGCACCAAAAGCCCGTCACGCTAAGGGTAAGGCCCGTCTGAACTCCTACGATAAGATGCTCAATGAAGAGCAGAAGCAGAAGGAGGAGAAGCTTGAGATTTACATCCCCAACGGTCCACGTCTGGGCAACAAGGTCATCATCGCCGAGCATGTCGCCAAGTCCTATCCCGAAAAAATACTTTTCAGCGACCTCAGCTTCAATCTGCCTCCCAACGGCATCGTGGGTGTCATCGGTCCCAATGGCGCTGGTAAGACCACGCTTTTCCGGCTCATCATGGGTCTCGAGCAGGCTGATGCCGGCACTTTCGATGTCGGTGAAACCGTCAAACTCTCCTATGTCGACCAGCAGCATAAGGACATCGACCCCGAGAAGAGCGTTTACCAAGTGGTGAGCGGCGGCAATGAGACCATCCGCATGGGCGGCCGCGATGTGAATGTGCGAGCCTATCTCTCACGCTTCAACTTCAGCGGAGCTGATCAGGAGAAGAAGTGCGGCGTGCTCTCCGGTGGTGAGCGCAACCGTCTGCATCTGGCCATTGCCCTCAAGCAGGAAGGCAATGTGCTGCTGCTCGACGAGCCTACGAATGATATCGACGTCAATACCCTCCGTGCCTTGGAGGAAGGTCTTGAGGCCTTTGCCGGCTGTGCTGTCATCATCAGCCACGACCGCTGGTTCCTCGACCGTATCTGTACCCATATCCTCGCCTTCGAAGGGGAGGGGAATGTCTTCTATTTCGAGGGCAACTATTCCGAGTATGAGGCTAACAAGGCAGAGCGTCTGGGTCTTGATGAGCCCAAGCGTGCCCGTTATCGTAAGTTGATGGAGGAATAAAATCAGATTAATTTGAAATGGCGGAGGGCATTGAGGATGCCATTGTCATCAACAGAGGTGGTGGTATAGTCGGCTTCCTCCTTCAGCGAGTCGAGGGCGTTTCCCATTGCCACGCCGATGCCGGCCCTGTGAATCATCGAACTGTCGTTGCCGCCATCGCCGAAAGCGATGGTGTATTGGGGATCAAAACCCAGATGCTGCGCCATATCCAGGATGCCTTCGCCCTTGTCGGCACCGATGGCGGTGATGTCGGTGAAGGCAGGATGCCAACGGCCTGACGTGCAGGTTGGTATGCGGGCCATCAGCTCACGTTCGTAGTCGGCAGAGAAGAAGGCCGTCAGCTGGAGGATGCGCTGTTGCATAACCTCGTCCATAGGCTTCACCTGGTCGAGATTCTCCACGGCAATCTCCTGTCGGAACACCTGATCCACCTCTCCCTGCGGATCATACACCGCCACATCGCGTTCACCCACCACGATGACACCGTAATCTTTCTTCCGGGCATCGTCGACCACCAGCTGTGCTGCCTCGTAGGGGATGTTCTTACAGCTGACGATCTCGTCGCCGACGAAACAAAGGGCACCGTTGATGGTGATCCAGCCGTCGATGAGATGTTCGATGGCTCCTAAGTTGGTGATGATGAGTGGTGGCCGTCCGGTGGCGATATATACCTTGTGACCGTTGGCCTTAGCTTGCGTCAGGGCCAGGATGGTGGATGGGGGAATCTGATGGGTGTTGAAACTCACCAGCGTACCGTCGATATCGAAGAACAATGCGTATGACTCCATTCAAACAAGCACAGCCCCTGCCTTGTAGGATTCGAATAAGTAACTTGGATTCTCGTAATACATTGACGAGTTATAATTGTCAATCTTGCGAGTGATCCAAGAGTTATAGACAGTCATCAGGGTGCTGATGACATCGCTGCCGGTAGTGTGGGCTACGTCAAGAATCAGCCGCTGGTAAACCTTGCCAATGTCCCAATGAGAAGGAATGGAGTATCGGGCAGTGGCAATGTTGTCGAAATAGCCTTCTTCAATATGGTATTTCTCAATGAGTTCATCTGAAACTTTGTCGATGTTCTCACAATGATATACGTCGGCATAGTCATAGAGATGCTGAAGTTCCTGCATCCCTAAGGCATTGACAACAGTACTACGATAGTTCTTCGTTTTCCGCCCTATGTAATCAATGAGGCTGCAAACAAAAAATAGGTCGTTTTCATTAGGGTTTTCTCTACCTGTCATATGCTGTAATCAGATTTGAATGTGATACAATCCAATGCCGCTTTTGTGCAGAAGGCTATCTGATGAGTAGGATACTTGAACTTGGCCAATGCCCAGAATTGTTCGCGTGAAATTGTCCCTCGGATAAAGTCTGCTACGTAGTTATAAATCTGGTCGTCAGCCATTGCGCCTATCACGATGTCATAATTGTGTGACTGTCCACTACGGCAGGCTACAACAAAATCAAGCCACTCATTGTTCATTTCCTTGAAATCAAGTACTTTCAGACCATCTTTTAAAGTGTAATCATATATGTTAACTTTGGGAGTGTCATATTTACCGGCCCAACGTTCTGCCTGGTTCTTCAATAGCGTGCAATAGAATCCCATACCAAAGTCTTTCGTGTATTTCCCTACTAATACACGTGGCTCCTCAATCTTTGTATAACTGCCGTGATATAATTCCATATACAAAAATGAGGAGGTCTAACCTCCTCCTCCCTTTAGTAGTCGATAGGGGAATCGAACCCCTATGCCAAGATTGAGAATCTTGTATCCTAACCATTAGATGAATCGACCATCATGGTGCTTTCTCGGAGAAATCCCCTCGGTGCGGAAGGAGGGGGATTCGAACCCCCGGTACGGGAACCCGTACGGCAGTTTAGCAAACTGCTGGTTTCAGCCACTCACCCATCAACCTTGGGGTTATCTCCTCAAATGCGGGTGCAAAGGTACAACCTTTTTTTCAATCCTGCAAATATTTCGCCAACTTTTTTCGAAAAAAGTTATTTAAAGGCTATGACCTCCGTCAGCTCGGGATTGAGGTAGAAGGTGTTTTGCAGGGTGTCGCCCTGATGTACGTAGCTCATTCTCAGATAGTAAAGCTCTCCGTCGGGCACGTCGGGGTAGGAAATACCCTGTTTGAAGAGTGGAGCGCCGCGATGGCGCATCAGCTGGATGAGTGAGTCGCTGATCAGACGCGTGGTGCCGAGGTCGGAGAAGTCACGGTTGCTGATATCGTCGCCGCTGTTCTCCATATTCGCCTCTATGAAGGCCTTGACGGTCTGTTCAGCGCTGTGCTGCCGTCCGCACGAGGCGAACAGCAGCATCAGGCCTATACCTATTATAATACACGCGCGCGAACTCATTGCTCGGGAATGTTACGGAGTACGTCGAGCAGATGATCCCAGACCATCTGTACGGTGGGGATGTGAAGTCGCTCATCGGGCGTATGGACGAAGCGCAGGGTGGGGCCGAAGCTCACCATGTCGAGGTTGGGGTAACGCTCGGAGAAGAGGCCGCACTCCAGTCCGGCGTGGATGCCGCGCACAACGGGTTCCTTACCGAAAAGCTTCTTGTAAGAGCTGACCACGATCTCCTGCAGTTTCGAGTTGGCACGCATCTTCCAGGCGGGGTAGCCGTCAGAAGAAATAGCCTCTGCGCCTGCCAGTTCGAAGACGGCCTGGATGGTGGCACACATGTTGTCGAGGTTCGACATCACGTTGCTTCGCTGGGAAGACAGGATGTCGATGGTGGTCTCAGAGGAGTGTATGCTGGCGATGTTGCTCGATGTCTCGACCATACCGCCGAGGGCCTCGTCCTGACAGATGGCGTAGATGCCGTTGTCCACAGCCTGTATGGCCCAGACGAACTTCTTTGCGACGGCGGGCTCGATGACTGTCTCGGCATCGGTCGACTCCATTGCGAACTGCATCTGCGTGTCGGTGACGTGGAACTCGTCCTCCACCTCGGCGGCGAAGACGTTCCAGTCAGCGCGGATGTTCTCCTTGATGTCGTTGGGCACGGCGATTACAAAGTAACCGTCGCGGGGGATGGCGTTGTGCAGCTTGCCGCTGTGGAACTGGGCGAGCCGGATGCCCTCGTAGCGCTTCATCTCCTGGAAGAGGAACCGGCCGAGCAGCTTGATGGCGTTGGCACGCTTCTTATTGATGTCGTCGCCCGAGTGTCCGCCGATGAGGCCTTTCAGCGAGCCTTTGATGAAGAACGAGCCTTCGGCTGCGGCCTGACGCTCGAAGGTGAACTTGGCCTGGGTGTTTCGGCCGCCTGCACAACTGACGAAGATCTCGCCCTCGTCCTCAGAGTCGAGGTTGATCAGGTAGTCACCCGTCATGAAGCCGGCCTTCATGCCTTCGGCACCGGACAGCCCGGTCTCTTCGTCGCGGGTGAAGACGCACTCGATGGGGCCGTGCTCGATATCGTCGCTGCCGAGGATGGCCAGTTCGATGGCGCAGCCGATACCGTCGTCGGCACCGAGGGTGGTGCCTTCGGCCGTCAGCCATTCACCGTCGACATAGGTCTTGATGGCATCACGGTCGAAATCGAACTCCACATCGACGAGTTTGTCGCACACCATGTCCATGTGACTCTGCAGGATGACAGTCTTGCGACGCTCCATGCCCTTGGTGGCGGGCTTGCGGATGATCACGTTGCCCGTCTCGTCCACTTTAGTCTCCAGACCGTGGCTCTCGCCCCAGTTCTTCAAGTACTCAATCATCTTCTCTTCGCGCTTCGAGGGACGCGGAATCTCGTTAATCTTCGCAAATTCGGCGAAGACAATAGCCGGTTTTAAATCGTTTTTATTCATTATTAATGCTATTTTTGAATTTATTTTTGGTATATTGCACGCTTATTCGTACCTTTGCACCCGCAAAAGTACAAAAAATGATCGAGACTCTGCTCATATCGACGTTAATAATTGCTATCGGCATGGCTTTTTTTCTTGTCAGGGTGCTGTTGGTGAAGGGTGGAACCTTCAAATCGCAGCATATCCACGACTCGGAAGCGATGAAAGACAGGGGTATCCATTGCGTGATGGACCAGGATCGCGAGATGCGGCGGAAGAGTGAGTTCGCAGTAGAAGAGAAATTAGCAAGGACATCAGGACTACAGGAATAAAAAGTCCTTAAGTCGTGTAGTCCGTTGCAAAAAGAATAACAATAAACATACAAATAAACAAAAGATGAAAAAGTACATTTTCTCCGCACTGGCCATCGCAGCGATGATGGTGTCGTGCAACAACCAGAGTCCCAAGATGGACGATCAGCCCGTTGCTGGCGATATTTCGGCTTCAGGTCTGAAGATTGCTTACGTAGAGGTGGACTCTCTGATGACGCAGTACGACTTTGCCAAGGATTACAGCGTGACGCTCCAGAAGAAGTCGAACAATGCCCGTAACACGCTGACTACGAAGGGTAATGCCCTGCAGGCAGCCGTGAACAACTTCCAGCAGAAGCTGAACAACAACGGTTTCACCAGCCGCGAGCAGGCCGCTTCTCAGCAGGCCGCCATCGAGCGTCAGCAGCGTGATCTCCAGGAACTGCAGGCCCGTCTGGAGAACGAGCTCGCCAACGAGACCGCCAAGTTCAACGAGACCCTCCGCGATTCGCTGCAGAACTTCCTCAAGGACTATAACAAGGACAAGCAGTTCAGTCTGATCCTCACCAAGCAGGGCGACAACATCCTGCTGGCCGACAAGAGGTTCGACATTACCAACGATGTGATCAACGGCCTGAATAAGCGCTATAAGCCCGCTCCCAAGAAGGTCGACGAGAAGGCAGAGGAGAAGAAATAAGACAAAACTCTGTTCAATATAAGATAAAAGAGGCAGAACCACAACGATTCCGCCTCCTTTTTTTTGCCGTTACACAAATGATGATATCTCAGTCTTTTGTTTCTTTACTTGAAGATTTCTGCCAATTTCCCTTTCAGTTCATCTCCATAGATATTGCGGGCGATGATGGTACCGTCTGGGGCAAAGAGGATGGTATGAGGGAGGGCGTCAATTCCGTAAAGTGCAGCTGGAATGTCCTGGGCATTGATGATCTGTGGATAAGGGATGCCGAGGTCACCTCAGATAAGTTTCCTTGAATAGTGTCAGGGCAGACGCTCAATAGTTATGACATCTTTCGAATGATTGCCATTTCATAAAAGCACCACTTTACAACAAGACAATTATGATGAGTGGTATGGGAT
>ONCZ01000024.1 GCA_900316445.1 uncultured Prevotellaceae bacterium
GAAGATGTCGTACATCATCGTCAGGCAGAGGCTCCCCATCAGTTCGCGGTAGAACAGCAGGTGGCTGTCGTCCATGCGGTCGCGCAGGCGGTGGAAGTCAGCCAGCAGGATGGCGGTCTGTTCATCCGTCAGCGAGATGACGGGATCGTGGTTCAGCGAGATACTGCCTCCGATGCTGTAGTTGTTCGACGGCAGCAGGTGTCAATATCATTTTTGATAGGAGTACCGTTTTTAAAGGAAAGTGATTTTGTCAAATCCTCGGGTCTCACAAATAGGCTTGTAGATAGCCTTTTTACTTTCCTCTGATGGGTAAATCTAAGCTTTACGTTGTACGTTCCATCGCTTTTTTGCTCACCTTTCTTAATTTCTGCTCTGATTGTCAGCATGTTACAATGATTTAAATTAGTCAACAATTAGTCAACAACCATTAGAAAATGCTGATTTTTCGTGGATTTCTGGTTAAATTTGGACTTCTGGATAAGCGTACACCCGCACGGAATCGAACCGTGACCAACGGAACCGGAATCCGTTATTCTATCCTTTAAACTACGGGTGCTCAGGTAGTTACGATTATTTCTTTTCTTCTTTTTCCTTTTTCGTAGTCCTCACTTACCAAAACTTCCGTCATGAACCGGAATCTGACGCTCTATTCAGCTAAGCTACGGGACCAGTGCTTGCGGAAAGCGGATGCAAAGGTACAAAAAACATTGAACATTGAACATTAAACATTGAACATTTTGTTGTGCCTTGTTATTTTTTAACTTTTGGCATTCATTTCTCTCATCGTTTTAGGCTGTCAGCTCGTTGCCTGTGTAGAGCTGGTAGTATTTGCCTTTGAGGGCAAGGAGTTCGTCGTGGGTGCCCTGTTCGATAATATGGCCGTGATCGAGGACGATGATGAGGTCGGCATTGCGGATGGTGCTCAGGCGGTGGGCGATGACAAAGGTTGTACGGCCTTGCATCAGTGTGTCCATACCACGCTGTACGAGCCGTTCTGTACGGGTGTCGATGCTCGATGTGGCCTCGTCGAGGATGAGCACTGGGGGATCAGAGACGGCGGCACGGGCGATGGCAATCAGCTGGCGTTCTCCTTGTGAGAGGTTGCCACCATCGCCGTTGAGGATGGTCTGATAGCCGTTGCCCAGACGTCGGATGAAGTCGTCGGCTCCCACCAGACGGGCAGCACGGATACAGTCTTCGTCAGTAGCGTCGAGCTTGCCATAGCGGATATTGTCGATGACGGTGCCCGTAAAGAGGTGCGTTTCCTGCAGCACGATGCTCATAGACTTACGAAGCGACTCCTTGCGAATGTCTGTTAACGGAATGCCGTCGTAGAGGATCTTGCCTTTCTGAATCTCGTAGAAGCGGTTGATGAGGTTGATGATGGTGGTCTTGCCGGCACCCGTGCCTCCCACGAAGGCAATCTTCTGTCCTGGGTTGGTGTTGATGTCGATGTCGAAAAGTACCTGCTTGGCTGGCGTATAACCGAAGTCCACATCGGTAAAGTCTACATCTCCCTGCGGATCCTTCAGTTCTATAGAACCCTCATCGACCTCAGGCTCTGCGTCCATCAGACGGAACACACGTTCAGCGCCGACGGTGGCGTTAAGCACGGAGTTGATCTGTTGCGAGACTTGGGTAATGGGCTGGGTGAAACTCTTATTCAATGTTAAAAATGCCACAATGGTACCCAGACTAATGGATAATGGATAATTGAAAATGGATAATTGTCCGAGGGCGAGGGTCGCACCCACGACGGCGACAAGCACATAGCCGAGGTTGGAGAGGTTGCCGTTGACAGGCATAACGATGTTGGCAATCCTGTTTGCCTCGCAGGCAGAAGCACGCAGCTGTTCGTTGATGCGCTCAAACTCCTCGATGGCCTGATCCTCGTGGCAGAACACCTTGACGACCTTCTGACCCGTCATCATTTCCTCGATGAAACCATTGACACGGGCCAGACTCTCTTGTTGGGTGCGGAAATACTTGCGACTGCGCTTGCCCAGCCAGGTGGTGGTGACCATCATCACAGCGGCCATCAGGATGCTGACGAGGGTGAGGGGTACGCTGAGCACCACCATCGAGGCGAAGGTGACGCAGATGGTGATGACGGAGTTGAACACCTGGGAGATGCTTGTGCTGATCATTTGGCGCAACGAGTCGACATCGTTGGTATAGACGGACATCGTCTCGCCGTGGGAATGTTGGTCGAAGTAGCTGATGGGCAGTTGTTCCATCCGTTCGAAGATACGTTGGCGCAGACGGAGCATCGTGCCCTGCGAGACGTTGATCATCAGACGGTTGTAGGCGTAGGAACAGATGACACCGAGCAGGAGGATGAGTCCCAGTTTGATAAGTGTCTGCCACAGCGCCGTGTATTCCGGGTTCGCCGCCTGTGTCAGTGGTACGATATAATCATCAATGAGCGTACGGGTGAAAAGGGTAGAGGCGAGGGTGGTGACGGAGGTGATAGCGATACACACGAGTACGGTCAGGATACTGAACTTATAATCGCTCAGCACGTATTTCGCCAATCGCCAGATGACGGCGCGCTGCTGGGCGTCGATCTTCTGGATGCCTCCCTGATTCTGGGCGTGCGGGCCTCGCGGGCCGTTGAAGCTGGGCTGTCTCATCTTTCTTTTATTTTTGCTTGTTCAGACCACCCCGCCTAACGGCACCCCTCCTAACTTAGGAGGGGAAGAGGGAACATCGAAATCTCCGTGGTCTGCCTCCTGTATGGCACAGATCTCCTGATAGAGGCTATTGGTTTTCAGAAGCTGTTCGTGGGTGTCGAAGCCCGTGACCACACCATTGTCCATCACGAGGATACGGTCGCAGTGCTTCACGCTCGAGATGCGCTGGGCGATGATGATCTTCGTCATCTCTGGCAGTTCTTCGCGGAAGGCCCGTTGAATCTTTGCATCGGTGGCTGTGTCGCAGGCTGAGGTGGAATCGTCGAGGATGAGAATCTTCGGCTCTTTCAACAAAGCACGGGCGATGCAGAGTCGTTGCTTCTGACCGCCACTGACATTCGTGCCACCCTGTTCGATGCGGGTGTCGTAGCCCTCTGGCATCTGTTCAATAAACTCATCGGCACAAGCCAGACGACAAGCCCTTTCACAGTCAGCCTCTGTCGCCTGTGGATGTCCCCAACGCAGATTGTCGATGATGGAACCAGAGAAGAGGATATTACTCTGGAGCACCACACTTACCGCCGAGCGCAGGGCCTTCAAGTCGTAGCATTTCACATTGTGTCCACCAACGAGCACCTCGCCCTGTGACACATCATAAAGGCGTGAGATGAGGCTGACGAGGGTGGACTTACCAGAGCCCGTGCCGCCAATGACACCAATCGTCTCGCCGCTGCCGATGGAGAAGGAGACGTTGAAAAGGGCAGATTTTCGAGGAGTGTGGAGTGTGGAATCCTTCCTCGAAACATAGTCAAAACGGACACCCCTGAACTCTACGCTGCCGTTGGGAATCTCATAGACCGGCTGCTCGGGATTCACGATGTCGGGCTGTTCCTCAATCACCTCGCAGACGCGCTTGGCACTGGCGGCACTCTGCGTAAGCATGACGAAGATCATCGAGAGCATCATCAGCGACTGAAGGATCGACATGACGTAAGTGAAGAGCGATGTCAGTTCACCCGTGGTCAGCGTACCCGAGACGATGAAATGTGCTCCCCACCACGACAGGGCGATGATACAACCGTAGACCACGATGTTCATAATGGGGTGGTTGAGCGCCATCAGACTCTCTGCGCGTACATATAATTTATAGAGCCCCTCAGCGGCCTTCGAAAACTTCTTGTTCTCATAGTCTTCACGCACAAATGCCTTCACCACCCGGATGGCGTGGATGTTCTCCTGTACGCTCTGGTTCAGGTCGTCGTAACGTTCGAACACCTGTTGGAATAACTTGGCCACTCGCGAGATGATCTGATAGAGCGAACAGCCGAGGATAATCATTGCCACGATGAAGATCAGGCTGAGACGGGCGTCGATGACGAGACACATCACGATGGAGAGAATCAGCCGGAAGGGTGCCCGAACGGTGATGCGGAGAATCTGCTGATAGGCGTTCTGCAGGTTGTTCACGTCGGTGGTCATCCTCGTCACCAGTCCCGATGTCGAATACTTGTCAATGTCGCTGAAGGCGAAGCGCTGGATATTCCGATACATCGCCTTGCGCAGGTTGGCAGCAAAGCCCGATGAAGCATAGGCCACACTGCGACCTGCGAGGATGCCGAAGGCCAGCGAGAGGAACGCCATACCGAGCATGATGGCACCATAAAGACAAACATTCTCCATATTGCCGGCACTCAGTCCCTTGTCAATGAGCGAGGCTGTCACGTAGGGTATCAGCACATCCATTACCACTTCCATCGCTGTCCACACAGGGGTGAGGATGGAAGCAGTCTTGTATTCCTTGATTTGTCTGGTAAGCGTCCTGATCATCTTTAGTCTAATTCACAATGCGCAATTGCACTTTTCGCTGCAAAGTTATAAAAAAAGTGGGAATTAAGAGTTAAGAATTAAAAAAATATGTATGACGGTATCAAATTCTTCACTCTTCACTCTTCACTCTTCACTAAAAATTAGTACCTTTGCAGGCAAAATTAGATTAACGATGAAGTTTGTCAGTTGGAATGTGAACGGTCTGCGTGCCTGTGAGGGCAAGGGCTTCAGTGAGGTGTTCCGTCAGTTGGATGCCGATTTCTTCTGTCTGCAGGAAACGAAGATGCAGGCAGGGCAGCTTGACCTGCAGTTCGAAGGTTATAAGAGCTATTGGAACTATGCTGAGAAGAAGGGCTACTCTGGTACTGCCATCTTCACGCGTCACCAGCCTCTCAATGTGACCTATGGCATCGGCATCGACCTGCACGACCACGAGGGACGCGTCGTCACCCTTGAGATGGCAGACTTCTTCCTCGTATGCTGCTATACGCCGAACTCGCAGGACGGTCTGAAACGCCTGGAGTACCGCATGTCGTGGGAGGATGCCTTCCGCAAGTATCTCAAGCGCCTTGACCAGCAGAAGCCTGTCATCCTCTGCGGCGACCTGAACGTGGCCCACGAGGAGATCGACCTCAAGAATCCCAAGACGAACCACATGAATGCCGGCTTTACGGACGAGGAGCGTGAGAAGTTCAGCGACCTGCTGGCCTGCGGCTTTACGGACAGCTTCCGCTACAAGTACCCTGAGGAGGTGAAGTATTCGTGGTGGTCGTACCGCTTCCAGGCCCGTCAGAAGAACGTGGGCTGGCGCATCGACTACTTCGTCATCTCCGACCGTCTGCGTGAGCGCCTCGACGACGCCAAGATCCACAGCGACATCCTGGGCAGCGACCATTGCCCCATCGAACTGGACCTTCGTTGAACAAATCGCCCGATTCGCTGAAAAGATTTTGAAGGCACAGGATAACACCTTAACTTTGCACCGACAAAAAGAACGAGTATGACAGAGATATTGAGCCATTATGAGCCTATCAACTTGGAACAGATGAAGGACATCCGACTGATGAACCGCATCGACACCAAGTTCGTGACGACGGAGCCAGTGCTCCGACGGCTCTTGGAAATGGCTGCCGATGACTACTTCGTGCAGGAGACCGACGGATTGCGTGTCTCACCATATTATACGCTTTACTTCGATACGCCCGACTGTGCGATGTATAACCGTCATCAGGTGGGCCATCTGAGTCGTCAGAAGATACGTATCCGTTCATACGTCAGTGCCGGACTGAGTTTCCTGGAGGTGAAGACGAAGAATAACCACGGCCGCACGAAGAAGAAGCGTGTCACTATGGAACAGTTCGACGCCCTCCATCCGCAGCACGATATTGAGTTCCATCGTCAGGATGAGAATTTCGTCAACTACGATGAGTTCCTGCGTACTTATCTTCATTATGACCCTGAGCATCTCACCGAACAGATTGAGAACCGCTTCGACCGCATTACATTGGTAAACAAGGCCAAGACCGAGCGTCTTACCATCGATACCCACCTGCGCTTCAATAACATCGCCACAGGCGAGCAGCGTTCGATGGGCAACCTCGTCATCATCGAGCTCAAGCGCGACGGCAACCAGCCTTCGCCCATCTTAGACAAACTCTGCGACTTGCGCATCCATCCACATGGCTTCTCGAAGTACTGCATCGGCTCGGCCCTCACCAACGACAGTCTGCGCCGCAACCGCATCAAGCCCCGCCTGCGCAGCATCCAGAAAATTTTGAGTAATCAATCGTAAATCAGTAAATCGTAAATAAATATTATGTTAGATTCATTCTTTTCAACCTCATTCTCGATGATGCTCATCCGACTGGTAATCAACCTCGTCGTCGTATCCATCATCATCGACCGTCTGTATTATCCGAAGAGCAAGCGTCGTGACTTCTACTTCACGTTCATGCTCATCTCCATCGCCATCTTCTTCATCGTCTTCTTCATGATCTTCGTGTTGGAGGAGATGAAGGGCAAGACTTCGTTGGGTATCGGTATCGGACTCTTCGGCATCTTCTCCATCATGCGTTACCGTACGGATGCGATGCCCGTCCGTGAGATGACCTACCTCTTCGTCATCATCGCCCTCTCGCTGGTCAATGCTATCTCTGAAGGCGTGCCGATGATCGAGTTGGCTATCACCAACCTCATCTTCCTTGTAGCCGTTTGGTTCTTCGAGTGGCGACTGAAGGTGCTGCCCTCGAAGCTTATCCAGTATGACAAGATCGACCTCATCGCCCCGGAGCGTAAGAAAGAGCTCATTGCCGACCTCGAACAGCGTCTGGGTCTGGAGATTGTCCAGGTGGAGGTGGGTGCCGTCGATTTCATCCGTGATATGGCGATGGTGAAGATCCGCTACCGTGGTAAGCGCAGCGACGGTGACGTGGCTGACAACCTCAAGCTCTCCAAAGAACAACTCAAGACTTTTAATAAGTAATAAGGTGAAAAAGTTATTAGTAACGATGATGCTGTTGCTGCCGATGGCGGCGATGGCTCAGAAAGATGACTTCGGACTCGATTTCACGGTTGAGGCGCAGAAGAAACTCTCCAAGGTGATGAACCTCAGCTTCGAGGGCGAACTTCGTACCCGTGACAACACCAAGCACGTCGACCGATGGAGTGCAGGCCTGAGTCTCGATTATAAGGCTGTCAAATGGTTGAAGCTCTCAGCCGGATACACACTCCTCTATGATAACAACGAGAGAATATCCTATTTCGATGCAACCGACGATGAGGTGCTCGACGGTGATGCCGATGCCGGTGATCCCAAGAAATGTGCCAAGTACTGGGCTACGCGCCATCGTTTCAGCGTCTCAGCTACCTTCGACAAGAAGCTCTTTGGCGATTTCCGCTTCTCTCTGCGTGAACGCTGGCAATACACCTATCGTCCGGAGTACACCGTCGATGAGCGTTGGAGTTATCTCGACCAGGCCTATGACGGCAAGCCGAAGACCTACGACAGTAAGAATGCTCATGTGCTCCGTAGCCGTCTGCAGGTGGAGTACGACAAGAAAGGACTCGCCGTGACGCCATATGCCAGTGTGGAATTCTTTAATGCCATGAGTCTGCAGAAGACTCGTTTTCAGGTGGGTGCCGACTGGAAGGTGGCCAAGCAGCACAGCCTCGGTCTCTTCTATCGCTACCAGTCGGTGCGTGATGATGAAGACGATCTCGAGCCTAACCGCCATATGATCGGTTTGGGCTATAAATTCAAATTCTAAAATAAATCCCCGCTCGACTGAGCGGGGATTTATTATTTCTTGAATAACTCGTCGAGGAACGTATAGAATGCAGGATCCTCACCGATGATGGTTTTGACAATCTTCCCGTCAGGCCCGACGATGATCTTCGTGGGGAAACCTTGAATCTCATACATATCGAGCACTTTCGAGTCGCGTGGACAATAAACGTGCAGCCAGGGCAGCTCGTATTTCTCCACAGCGGCCTTCCATTTCGCTTCAGGATCGTTGCAGTCGATGCCGAGAATCTCGAACTTGCCGGCGTACTTCTGATAGTACTCCTTCATCTGTGGGAAGCCCTTGATGCACCAGCCGCACCACGATCCCCAGAAGTCGAGGATGACATATTTGCCGCGCAGGCTCGATAGGGTGAGGGACTTGCCACTGAGGTCGTTCAGCGTGAAGTCCGGGGCCATATCTGAGGAGGAGTCAGTAGTCTGGAGACTGGAGTCAGTAGAAATGTCTGTGGCAGGAGTGCTCTCCTGACTCCTGTCTCCTGACTCCTGTTTCTTGTTATCGGCGCAGCTGCTCAGGGCAACCACAGCCATCATGATGCTTAGGAGATATTTCTTCATAACGTTTGTTTCACCTTTTCACTTTTTCACCTTTTCACTTCACCACAATCTTTCTGGCCTTGTCACCTTCCTTCACGATATAGATGCCACGGGGCAATACTGCATCGTTCGGCATACGGCGACCGTTCAGATCGTAATAGTATTGACGATTGTCGGAATGACGGCTCACGACGGGATTGGTGCCTGTCGTGGCATAATCCTTGATGTTGTTTGTGTCGAAATTCCTCGTGCCGCTCGAGAACATGATGCTGCCGTCGGCCTTGACGCAGTAGCCCCCGATTTCGCTGATGGTCAGCGTACCGCCATTCATATAGAAATTACCGCTGTTCTCGTCCTCATGGTCTTTCGTCTGACCTGTTGCGACGGAGTCTTTCAGTTCCACCTGGATGGCATCGTCCTCCACACCTTTGATGGTCAGCACACCACTGCTCAAGAGGAAATACTCCTGACAGTGGATACCGTCTTTCTTGGCACTGGTGATGTTCAGTGTGCAGTTCTTTACTTCCACGTACTCCTTGCTGTAGATGGCGTGGCTGAAGCTGCTGCTTACGTTCAGCGTGCCCTTGCCGGCAAACTCCGTATGGCCCTTACAGTGGAAACAGCCTTTCGATGTGCTGTCTGCCACGCCGTCGCTCAAGGTGTTCACCGTGTTGGCTGCCATGCTCACCTTGATGCGCTTACCGTCCTTGATGTGTACGGCAGAACTGTCTGGGTTTGCCAGCGTCAGTCCGTTGAGCTGGAGTGTGGCCTTGTATTCGCCGGTGAGGTAGAACTCCCCATTGTCGCTCTGGCCGCTCAACGAATAGATGATCTCACCGGGATTCTTCTCGGTGGTAGATGTCTGGAGCAGTTTGACATGCGATGACTCGCCACTGGGACAACTCACATAGTCCGTGATGGCTTCAGGGATGCTGACAACTGCCTTCGTGCCGTCGTAGGCGACGGTCACTGTGTAAGTCTTAGTCGAGTTATCAGCACTGGCAGCCGTACAGAATAGCAAGGCTGCCAGTGTCGTATTGAGAATTTTATTCATTAAGGATGATTTTCAATGTTCAATGGTCAATGTTCAATGACATTAAAGTCCCATAGCTTCCTTGGCCTTGTCGGCAGCAGCATCTACAGCCTCGCCGGCCTGCTCCTTGGCAGCGTCCTTCACTTCCTCAGCCTTCTCGGCAGCAGCGTCGGCAGCATCCTCAGCAGCACCCTCGATGGCATCACCTGCACTCTCGACAGCATCACCGGCAGCACCTACGGCTGACGACAGACCACTGACGATAGCATCGGCAGGAGCGGCGGTCAGGGCGTTGATGGCACTGTTGATTGTCTCGTTATCACCGACAAAAGCCTTGATCTTCTCGGCGTTCTCCTTCAGGAAGTCCTGAACCTTAGTCACATACTCCTTGGCTGCCTCGGGGTTGTTGCCGATAATCTCCTTGATCTTCTCCTGAACGGTGGCGAGCACCTCAGAGAACTTGCCGGCATCCTGAGCCTCGATCTGCTCAGACAACTGAGAAGTGATCTCACTGACAGCAGCCTCCACGTCGAAGGCAGCACCCTCGGCAGGAGCAGCCTGCTTGTTACCACACGATGCGAATCCAATGGCAATCATAGCCATCACAGCGAATAAAACCTTTTTCATAATGCTTTCTTTTTTAAATTAAACTATAAATAACTGTAAACTGTAAACCGTAAACTGTAAACGGTAAAAGCAGCTCTCGCTTGATTTTCGGCAACAAAATTACGCCTTTTTTGAATAAGTTGATGCATATAATAGTAATTTTTACACTTATTTAGTAATTTTGCAGCCTGTTTTCAGAGATAACAAGACGAATATGACAAGTTCATTAACATTTCAGCCGAAATTGTTTTCGGTATTTAAGCATTACAACCGCCAGCAACTGACGACCGACCTGCTGGCAGGCATCATCGTGGGCATCGTCGCCCTGCCGTTGGCCATCGCCTTCGGTATTGCCTCTGGCGTGACACCCGAGAAGGGCATCATCACCGCCATCGTCGCCGGTCTCATCATCTCCGTTTTCGGAGGCTCGAAGGTTCAGATCGGTGGACCTACGGGCGCGTTCATTATTATTATATATGGTATCATCCAGCAGTACGGTTTCGAGGGACTGACCATCGCCACACTGATGGCGGGTATCTTCCTCATTATGTTCGGTGTACTGCATCTCGGCACGATCATCAAATACATTCCGTACCCTATCGTTGTCGGCTTTACCAGCGGTATCGCCCTCACCATCTTCACCACGCAGATCAAGGACCTGCTGGGTCTGTCGATGGCTATCGTGCCCTCTGACTTTATCGAGAAGTGGATTGCCTACATCGATTGTGTGCCTACCATCGAGCGTTGGAGTGCCCTCATCGGCTTGGGTTCCGTGGCTGTCATTGCCCTCTGGCCGAAGCTGACGCACCGCTTTGCCATCGGGAAACTGCCCGGCTCGCTGATTGCCATCGTGCTGATGACTATCGCTGCCGCCCTGTTGCGTCAGTATGCCGGTGTCACCACCATTGAGACCATCGGCGACCGCTTCTCCATCTCTGCCACGCTGCCGCAGGCACAGGTGCCCGATCTCACTTGGGACGTCATCAAGGGACTTGTCTCGCCTGCCATCACCATCGCTATCCTCGGTGCTATTGAGTCGTTGCTCTCGGCTACCGTGGCCGACGGTGTCATCGGCGACCGTCATAACTCCAACACAGAACTTATCGCCCAGGGACTGGCCAACCTGGCGTCGCCCATCTTCGGCGGCATACCGGCCACGGGTGCCATCGCCCGTACAATGACCAACATTAACAATGGCGGTCGTACGCCCGTTGCAGGCATCGTCCATGCCGCCGTGCTGCTGCTCATCTTCCTGTTCCTTATGCCGTTGGCGCAGTATATCCCCATGGCCTGTCTGGCCGGTGTGCTCGTCATCGTGAGCTATAATATGAGCGGCTGGCGAAGCTTTGTTTCCATCTTGAAGAACCCGAAGAGCGATGTCATCGTGCTCTGGGTCACCTTCCTGCTGACGGTCATCTTCGACCTCACCATCGCCATCGAGGTCGGTCTGCTCTGTGCCTGCCTGCTCTTCATGCGCCGTATGGCTGAGACCACCGATGTCAAGGTCATCTCTCAGGAGATCAACCCCGAGGAGGAAGACAGCGACTTCCAGCTTGGCAACCTCGAGCACCTCACCATCCCAGAGGGTGTGGAGGTCTATGAGATCAACGGTCCCTACTTCTTCGGAGCAGGTAACCGTTTCGAGGAGATCATGGGTGCCTTGCATCATCAGCGTCCCCGTGTCCGTATCATCCGCATGCGTAAGGTGCCTTTCGTCGATTCCACGGGCATCCACAACCTCACGAACCTCTGTCTCATGTCGCAGGCCGAGGGCATCCAGATTGTCCTTTCGGGCGTCAATGAGAAAGTGCAGGCTGTCCTCCACAAGGCAGGCTTTGACACGATGCTTGGTGAGGAGAACATCTGTTCCCACATCAACCTCGCCCTCGAGCGCGCCCGCCAGATCACAGCGTGATAGCAGAATTAACACTATTCAGAACATGTACTAGTGCAATAGAGGATGTGCCTATTTTGACACGCCCTCTATTTTTTTAAGACACTAAATAGACATAACTGATATCAATGAGTTGAGACTGATTACACAGCCATTGATTGTTTGCTTTGTTCTGTTAATCCTCTGTCTGAATATTTATGCACTTTGAGCCGCAGCTAACCTTGTCGGGTGTTTAGACTAAGGAAACTGAGAGTTTGGGTTAAGGAAAGTCCCGGTTTAGTCTAAGGAAACTCCCAGTCGCAGACACTATGCATACATATTCAAAAATAGCATGTTTATTCATTTGCATTACACCTCCTTTTATATAGGGGAGTAGCCCAAACACCTCATCATCTCACTCTGACCTCTGAAACCCCAGTGTGAGCAGGCGTTTCAGAGGGTGAGATGTTTTCTGAACACCTCACTCAACACCTCACTTACCATCCACCGAAGTTCGTGAAGCCTACTACAAGGTGATGGTGAAGTGATGCATGAGATGTAAAGTGAGGTGTTTGACAAACACCTCACTCTTTCAATATGCTCAAAATCATGCAGTTATAAGCTAAAAGTGAGATGATGAGGTTATTACATGTCGTAGACCACCTGCATGAGGCGTTTGCCGAGTTCGTCGGCCTGCTCCATGGTCTGGGCCTCGCTATAGACGCGAATGATAGGTTCGGTGTTCGACTTGCGGAGGTGTACCCAGCGGTCGGGGAAGTCGATCTTCACGCCGTCGATATCGTTGACGGTGGCGCTGTTGTCGTTGGCGAACATCTGCTTCACTTTCACGAGGATGGCGTCGACATCGGTGCCCGGGGTGAGGTCGATGCGGTTCTTGGCAATCTGATAGTCGGGGAAGGTCTTGCGCAGTTCGCTGACGGTGCAGCCCTTCTGTGCGAGCGAAGAGAGGAACAGGGCGATGCCTACGAGGGCGTCGCGGCCGTAGTGGCTCTCGGGATAGATGACACCGCCGTTGCCTTCGCCGCCGATGACGGCACCCACCTCTTTCATCTTCGTGGTGACGTTGACCTCACCTACAGCGGCAGCGGTGTACTGGCCGCCGTGCTTCTCGGTGACGTCGCGCAGGGCGCGGGTACTACTCAGATTGCTGACGGTGGCCAAGCCCGCGTTCAGACCACCCCGCCCTCCGGGCACCCCTCCTAACTCAGGAGGGGAAGATAATACATAGTCGGCGACGGAGACGAGGGTGTATTCCTCACCGAACATCGTGCCGTCTTCGCAGATGAAGGCGAGACGGTCCACGTCGGGGTCGACGACGATGCCGAGGTCGAAATTGCCGCTCTTCATACGGTCCATGATGCCGTGGAGGTTCTTCTCCAGCGGTTCGGGGTTATGGGCGAAGTCGCCCGTACACTCGCCGTTTAGGATCTCGTAGTCGAGACCGAGAGCCTGGAAGAATTCGGGGAGGATGATGCCGCCCACGGAGTTGATGGTGTCGGCACAGACGCGGAACTTACGCTTGCGGATGGCCTCGACATCGACGAGCTTCAGCTGGAGCACGGAGTCGATATGACGGCGATTGTATGTATCGTCGATGGTACAAGTGCCGAGCTGATCGACCTCAGCGTAATGGAAGTCTTCAGCCTCTGCGATGCGGAGCACTTCGGCACCGTCGGCAGCGGTGAGGAACTCGCCCTCGCTGTTGAGCAGCTTCAGGGCGTTCCATTGGCGTGGGTTGTGTGAGGCGGTGATGATGATGCCGCCGTCAGCCTGGGCCATGCGCACGGCGAGCTCAGTCGTCGGTGTGGTGGCATAGCCGATGTCGATGACGTCGTAGCCCATGCCCATAAGGGTGCCTACGACGACGTTGCGGACCATAAGACCGGAGATTCGGCCGTCGCGACCAACAACGATTTTGCCGGATGATCCGGGTTTTCCGGGATTTCCGGAGATAAACGTGGCGTAGGCGGTGGTGAACTTGACGATGTCTAATGGATTGAGAGTGTCGCCGGTCTGTCCGCCGATGGTACCGCGGATGCCGGAGATGGATTTAATCAAAGTCATATTGATTTACGATTTACGAATTTACGATTTACGATTTGGCGCGTACGATTTATATTTCGCGCTGGAACGTGATGGTGTAGAAGTAGGGCGTCACGTTCGATGAAGCATAGACATGTCCCTGGGTGTGGGGGACGATGAGACGCACCTTGGCACATTCGTCAGTCATCGACTGCGGACGTCCCACCTTGATATAGGTGAGCGGCGTGAGCCAACCGGCGGGGACAGAAGTACTGTAAGTGCTGGCCATGACGCCGCTGAGGAACGAGGCTGTGAATGTGCCCGATTTGCGGGAGACGGTCATACGGTCGGGAATCGAGGCGTAGTTGACGGTCAAATTCTGCGTCGTCATCGTGTCGTTGAGGATGTCGTACTCCGAGTAGCGACAGTCGAGGGTAAGTTCATCGCCGTCCTTGAAACCTTCGCCGCAGCCCTGACGCATGATCTGCATATAGACACCGCTTTTGTCGAGCTTGACGAACTCGCGGCGGCTGAGGTCGGTCTTGTAGCCGTTCTTCACGAACTCTTCTTCTGAGATGACGGTAAAGGAGCTGTCGGCGATGAATTTCGCGATGGCATTACGCTCTTTCTCCTTTTTGTCACCATAGGTCTCATAGTCGTTGCAACTGACGAGCACAACGGCCAGGAGTATCAGTATGTAAGCTAATTTCTTCATATCGGGTGCAAAGTTACATAAAAAAGGTGAAAAGTCCGCGGCTTTTCACCTTTTTAACTGTTCGGCATAGGCGATGATGGCTTCACGGACTACCTGAACGGCCTCGTCGATGGTCATGTCGAGGTGACCGCCGGAGGCATTGAGGTGGCCGCCGCCGTTGAAGAATTCTGCTGCCATCTTGTTACAGGGGAACTGGTCGACGGAGCGCAACGATACCCAGATGCGGCGTTTCTCGGAGTCCTCGCGCAAAGAGATGGAGAGCTTCAGTCCGCGGATCTGTTGGGGGATGTTGACCAGTCCCTCGGCGTCGCCCTTGATGAAGTGGAACCGCTTCTGCTCCTCACGGGTGATGGTGTAGAAGGCGGTATGGAACTCAGGCAGATAGACCAGCTTCTCGTACATCACATAGCCCATCAGACGGATGCGGTCTTCGGAGTAGTTGTGATAGACATTGCGGTATATGCGGTCCTTGTCGATGTGTTTGGTGAGCAGTTCGCCGATGATGAAGTAGATCTCCGGACGGGTGCTGTTGTAGAGGAATCCGCCCGTGTCGGTCATCATACCGCAATAGACGGGAACGGCGAAGCGCTTGTCGAGACGGTCGAAGCCTCCCAGCTGCCAGACGATGCGGAACACGAGCTCGCAGGTGCTGCAGGCCTCCGGTTGGGAGATGGTGAGCACAGCGGGTACGTCGGGATCGAGATGGTGGTCGATGAGCACCTTCGGGGCGGGGGAGGAAACGAGGAGTGCCTCCATATCCTGTACACGGCTGGGCGTGTTGAAGTCGAGGCAGAACACAAGGTCGGCAATCTTGAAGAGCATGTCGCACTTCTCGGGATGCTTATCATAGCGCACGATCTTCTCCGTGTTAGGCAGCCACTGCAGGAAGTCGGGATACTGGTCGGGCACGATGACGATGGCCTCTTTCTCGCGAGTGCGCAGATATTCTGCCCAGGCCAGACAAGAGCCGATGGCATCGCCGTCTGGACTCTTGTGGCAAGTGATGAGGATCGTGTCGGCAGCGGCAATCAGCTGATCCAGCTGACTGAGCTGCGATTCGTTCAGAATGGATATGTCCATTAAAATAACTTATTAGGATATACCCCCTCGTCGACGAGCTGCTGGATGCGGGCGACGGTAGAGTCGCGGTCGGCAGCGTAGGTGACACCGAACCACTTCGATGTGGTGTCGAGCACCTCGACGGTAGCGGTGCCGTCGGTGATGAGCTTGTTGACCATCAGGGGGATGAAGAACTCGGCCTTGAGGTTCTCCATGTTCTTCGGGTCGCTGAGGAACTCACGGAAGTAGTCCTCAGAATACTCGAAGTAGTCGGGCGTGAAGCCCCACATATTCATAGAGACGGGGGTGTTGTCGTCGACGACGACCCACTGACCCTGTTCGTCCTTATAACGGATAGGCTCGCTGGCAGCACCGGCGTTGGAACCGTCGGCAGCGCAGCGCACGATCTCCGTCCGCTCGACGACGGTGGTCAGATGGCCTTTGTCGTTCTTCGAGCAGATGCCACGGGCGACGGTGCCGTTCTCGGAAAGGGTGTTGCCTACGCGGAAGCCCACCATCGCATACTGGTTGCGGGCACCCTCGGGGAGATTGGCGAGATACTTGCCGATGACTATGAAGGCATCGCGGTTGTAGAAATCGTCGCAGTTGATGACGCAGAAGGGCTCCTTGATCACATCCTTACCCATGAGTACGGCGTGGTTCGTTCCCCACGGCTTCTGACGGCCTTCGGGTACGGTGAATCCCTCGGGCAGGGCGTCGAGTGCCTGGAAGCAGAGTTCACACTGCACCTTACCCTCGTATTTCGCGAGGATCTGGGTGCGGAACTGCTCCTCGAAGTCCTTGCGGATAACCCATACGATCTTGCCGAATCCGGCCTGGATGGCGTCGTAGATACTGTAGTCCATGATGGTCTCGCCATTGGGGCCCAGACCATCGAGCTGCTTCAGGCCGCCATATCGGCTGCCCATGCCTGCTGCAAGCAGAAATAATGTCGGTTTCATAATGCTATTTTTGAGTTATATTCAATATTTGCGTGCAAAGGTACACAAAAAAAGTGAAAAAGTAAAAAGGTGAAAAGGTGAAAGTTGCTGCGCCTTGTTGTTTTTTAACTTTTTAGAACGGGTAGCCGATGGCGAAGTGGATGGTGTTGGCTCTCCTGAAGCTGGGGATGTTGAAGTAGCCAGACTTCTCAGTCTCGTAGGGGAAGTGGAGGGCGAAACCCCAGTCGAGACGGACGACGAGGAAGCCGAGGTTGTAGCGCAGGCCGATACCCGTGCCCAGAGCGATGTCGTTGAAGAATTCGGAGGGTTTGAACGACATCATATCAAAGAGGAATTCGTAATAATCATACTGTTCCTGTGCCGTTTCGCCGCCTGTATCGGAGTAGTCCTCGTAGTCATCCAGGCTGTGTTGTAAGCTGGATCTCAGGCACCACACGTTACCTGCATCGAGGAAGAGAGCTCCTTCAAGATTGCCGAAGAGGGGCGCACGGTATTCAAGGTTGGCTACAAATTTTATGTCACCGTTACGCCAGGCGTAGTCGAGTTGTCTGCTCTTGTTGATGAAATCCGGCAGGCGACCCGGACCGAGCTCGCGCATGGAGAAGGCGCGGATGCTGTTGGCACCTCCCACGTAGAAGAGCTCGGTGGTAGGGGCATCGTCACAGTTGCCGTAACTGTAGATGATGCCGGCATTGAGATGTCCCACGAGTTTCGAGGCCGGACCTAACGACCAGGTCTTGGTGAAGTCGGTCTCCACACGGACGAACTGGGCGTAGGGTGCCTTGAACCACGTCTTATATTTCTCGTCATAGCCCCTTCCTCGGGCGAGGTCGATGAGCGAGGTGATATTACCGCTCTCCTCAATGGTTGTCTCCCAGCGGATGGGGTTGCGCAGCTTGACGGGACTGGTGTAGGTATAGGTGTAGCGCATCGTAGGGATGAGATAGTCCTGCATGGAGACTTTGAGGTAGAGGTTCTTATTGACGGCGTCTTCGTACTTCTCTGAGGTACTGCTCTTGAACTGATACTTCATCGTCAGGGGCGAGAACTCGTGGCGGCTGGTGGCTGTGGGCTGCCAGCGGTAGGTCCATTCGCCCGAGACAACGTGCATATTGTAATATTCTGGACGGCGTAAGAAGTCGGTAGAAGCCTTCGCATAGGTGATTGGGGCGGCATAGGGACGGCGACGGGGGATGCGCCGGCCGTTCTTGTCGCGGCGCACACGGTCGCTGCTATAGAACGGTGCGATGATGCGTGGGAACTCGACGGTGACATCGGCACCATACTGGTAGGTGTTGGAACTGGTCTCACCACCATGCTGCCACTCGTAGGACCCATGCAGGTTGATATCGAGTTTCTCACCACCACGGAAGAGGTTGCGACGGGTGAAACCGATCTTCACTCCCGGACCATAGCGATGGCTGGTGCGCCCGATAGCATTGGCTTCGATGTAGAAGTCATAGGGCTTGTCGAACACGCAGTTCAGGTTGAGGTCGAGTGTATCTGTGCCGGCCCGGGGCGTAAACTGGAAGTCGGTGGAGGAGAAGACGCCTGTGGCATTTATCTTACTGGCCGACTCGAGGTAGTTGTCGTAGCTGAACTCCTGACGCGGACGCAGCCTGAGGTTCTTTAGGATGACGTTGGGACGGATCGGCGGATTCTTGCCGTTGAAACGGATGGTGAGGTGACGGCGCTTGACGCTGTCGGTGAGTTGTTCGCGCATACTCTTGCGGAGCTGTACGGAAATATTGCCAATATACCACTTCTGAAGTGCCTCTGGGGGTAGTCCGTTGGCCAGCTGGAAACGCAACTGCGCCTGTCCCGCCACTTGGAAGGTATCGGCGAGGTAGGAGGCGTAGTTGTTGTTGTAATAATAGTAGCCGTTGTTGCGGAAGAGGTTGGTGATACGGCTGCGCTCCCCGTCGAGGGCGGAGACGCTGAAGGCATCCTTCGGCTTGATGAGTGCCTCGCTGCGGGTGGAGTCGATGAGGGCATTAAGGGAATCGGGGAAGTTGACGTAGGCCACACTGTCGAGGGTGAAGAGAGTGTCGAGGCGGACGGTATAGCCGATCTTGCACTTCTTCGGGTTCTTCTGTGGTACCTTCTCATAGGTAACTTCGCTGCGGAAGTAACCGTTGCTCTGGAGAACGGACTGGGCGACGGAGGCGCGCAGAGCCGGATTCACCTTACTCATCAGCACGGGGGCACGCCCAAAGGACTTTGTCATCCAACGGGCGAACTTGGAGTCTTTGTCGGCATATTTGTTGTAGACCCACAGTCGCCACGACCAGGGCGTGTGGTAATAACTGCTGCCGAAGATGGAACCGTTGGGGGCTGTGGCCAGGGTGGCCTCGACTTCTTCCTTGGTTTCGTCGAGGTGATCCTCGAAGGGATTGTCTTTAGGCTCATCGACGTAGGTGATGGACTTCAGACCTGTGAAGAGCTGGTCGTCTTCAGGGATGTTCTTGGTCATAGAACAGGAGACGAAGAAGAGTAAAAAAGTAAAAAGGTAAAAAGGTAAAAGGGCGTGCGCCTTCACCTTTAACAGAATGCTATGATAGTTTAATTTTTTCATTTTTTACCTTTTCACTTTTTTATTTTTTTACCTTTTTACTTTTTCACCTTTTTACCTTTTTACTTTTTTACCTTTTCACCTTTTCACCTTTATACTGTCAGTTTGTATGCTGTCGCGCTGCACCGTTGGCCGACGATCAGAAGATCCAGGCTCTGAGGGCGGGCGGTTGAAGGTCGGCTGTTGATCCTTTCTCCAGAACCTGAAGATGTCCCAGAAGTTGTCGAGTTTACGACGCCAGACAAAACCGATGCCGTATTCGCTGGTGTAGCCTTCAAGCCAGTCGTACACATTCTGCTTGTAGAACATCTTCAGGTTTTGGGTGCCGTTCTGGTTCAGGCGATACTCCATCGTCACGTTGTCGAAGAACGACTGCTTCTGTCCCATTGCGGCGTTGCTGCCTGAGGATACGATCCCACCGATCTCCACGCGGAGGCGGTTGTCAAAAAATCGCTTTGCGAACTTGAATGAGTAGTCGGTATGGGTGGCGCCTGTGGCATCGGTGCTGTTGTCGACGCCTACACTGAGGTCGATAGTCTTCAGGGCGGAACCCGCGATGTTGTTGATCTCACTCTGGAGGAATGAACTGAGGGCATTGTTCATAGAGAAGCCGCCCGTGTTGCCGTCGGCGATGTACATACCTGTGGTGAGCATCGTGACGGCGATCTTGCCACGCTCTTCGGCCGACATCGAAGCGAGGTCGGTATTGACGGCATAATCCTCCGGAGCCTCGATGATGAACTGCACACCCATATCATTGAGGGTCTTGGTGATGACGACACCACAGTCGAACACCACACTGCGGCCGACACCAGTATCGTCGCCGACAGTGGCTTTGGTTCGCTCGGTGGCGGTGATGTTCAGTCGTGGGTTCATCGGGTCGCCAGTGAACTCTACATAACTGCCGTTCTTGATGTTGAAGGTCTTCAGCGGGATGACGGGCAGCGAGTATTTCATCTCACCGCTGGTGAGCGTGTAACGGCCAGTGAGGTTAAGTCCCTCATAGTCATACTTCATACGCAGGTCACCACCGCCTGTCAAGTCGGCATAGTTGGTCTGCTCGGGGTTGAGGTTACAGACGATGTGGGCGCCTTCCGACACACCGATGGTGAGGTTGACATTCATACCTGTGGGCTGGGGACGCGTGATGACGGTCTTGGTGGAGTCGGAGAAGTCTGTGAACTGCACCAGCTCATCGAGACGGTTGTCTGCCGAGAGGGGTGAGTCGAGTAGCATGTAGGTGAGGTCTGTGGATCCGAGTACGTCGAGACGTCCCCGCACGTTGAGCATATCGAGCGGTCCCTGTATCCTTGCGCCGACATTGACGAAGGCCTTGCCCCAGGCAATGGACTTTTTCTCCTGCTTTGTGTTGACGAGTAAGAGGTTACGGGCCCTCACACGCAAATCCATCAGGATATGGTCGAGGTCGGAGAAGTCGATGCTGCCCATCATGTTCAGCGGCTCGTCGTTGTAGGCGTATATGCCGAAGTTCTCCAGCATCAGTTTGCTGCCGATGATACGGATGGGGTCGTTGTCGAAGCGCATGCGGATGCCGTAGGGGATGCTGACGAGATGGGCATCTTCGACGAACATCTCACCGTTGATGTCCGGATGACGGGTAGTACCCCTGACAGTCACGCTGCCTTCCGCGTAGCCGTCGAGACCGAAGATCTGGTCGGGTGCAAAGCCGTTGACCAGCGAGAGTGGCATACGTGTCATGTCGAACGTGGCATCGATGATTCCTTCGCCCTTATTCTGATAAGTACCGCTGAGCAGACCGAACTCCTCATCGTCGAGCAGCAGACGGGCCTCGATGGCGTGGGTGTCGTTTTCATTCTGCAGATAGACGAGCTCCGTGCTGAGATTGCCGATGGGAGCACCCTCGTAGGTCATACTCGCCACAGCCATATCGGAGGCTACGGAGATGTGCTCGTTCCGGTCTTGCAGAATATGGTAGTCGCCATCGAGCTTACCTGTGATACGAGGCAGATAAGGTATCACAGACGTCAGTTCTCCCAGGTCGATGCGATGGAGGCTGACGGTGAGGTCCTGCAACATGGTGGAGTCCTGATGCTCGGTGTAGATTTTCAAACCTGTCTCCTCGTCGGAGATAAGGTCTACCTTCGCCTGGATCTTCTTATTGCTGGAGAGGAAAATGTAGTTGTCTTTGTTCAGGTTGAACTCCTTGTAACCCAGCGTCGGACGGTCGGGCAGGAGCCTGAAGCGCAAACCTTCTTCCTCCATCTCGGCTGTGGCACCGATGCGGACACCCATACGGCCCTTCCCGTCGAAATAGCGCAAGCCCGCCAGTGCCCCGTGCTCATGGACGTGGCCGTCGAAAAGGGCGTTGAAGACGAACTGCGGATTCTTCTTGTTGTTGCAGATCTGTCCCTGATAGGTCAGCCGATCGCCTTTATGTATCAGGCTCAGGCGGACGGTGTCGATCTGGATGCTGTCGTAATTGAGCGAGAAGATGTGTCCCTGACCGTTGATGCCTGTCTCTGGCGAGGTGGTGAGGTCGAGCGTCAGCTCCTTGAAGTCGGTGCCTGTGGCGCGCAGGAAGTTGGCGACAGGATTGTTGCGCTTGCTCTCCAGATGGACTTTCATCACTGGCAGCAGGGCCTTGATGGCGGGCTGGTTGATGACCTTGTCCTCGAACTGTCCGGCGATGGAGTCGGAGAGGGTGGTGAACTGACTGAGCAGCCTCTGGTAGCCGCCCGTCGCGTCGAGCTTCAGGATGAAGTCGCCGCTCTGCATGCGGGCGTAGGTGGTGTCGGGATTGGTCTTCAAGAGGATGCCGACATCGCCTGGAGTGTAGGTCTTCTGCCCATCTTTCACATAGACATCGTTCAGGCGCCCGCTGATGTAATGGGTGTCTTTCATGTCGGAACTGACTTTCAGACTGCCGTTGGTGCCGATGGTAAGGGGCTTCTCAACGAGACGCATCTGGTAGAGGTCGGCCTTGGTGAAGTCACCGCTGATGGTGCCCTCTATTTTATGGGTGTTGAGCAACAGCTCGGCACCGATGCAGCCGTCGAGGATCTGGTTGTTTCCGACGATGTCGAATTGTCCCCGTCCGTTGAACAGGGTGACAGAAGCCATCAGGTTGTCCAGATCCCAGCTGCCGTATTGCAGTCGCTCGATGCTGGCATCGGCATTGAGACGGCTTTGGGGTGAGAAGAAGTCTGTGCCATAGCCTGAAGCCTTGATGTCGGCCGTCAGCATGTAGATGGAGTCCTTGGGCAGGAAGTGATGCAAGTTCATATTCCTGATGTCGATATCGGTGTCGTAGGAAATGCGGTCTGTTTCAAAGTCACCCTTGGCATCGAGGGGAATCTTGGCATTGCCGACCAGCTTGATGTTGCCGCCAGCCTCGTTGAGCGTCAGGTTGGTGGCGTAGTTGGTGCCGTCGGCGGTCATTTTGCCGTTGAGCGTGATGCCGTCGGGAATGCGGACGGTGTTGCTCATCTCGGGATCGATGAGGGCGGTCATGAAGTTCAGTTTCTTCGACGTGGCCTCTACCTGCAGGTCGGCTTTCATACAGCTGAACTCCGTGACGTTGTCGATGGTTCCCTTAACGGTGGCGTGCAGGGCGGTGGCGAGGTCGATGTCGATGCCTGTCAGATCCAGATGCTTCATGTTTCCGTCTGCGGAGCCTCTGATGATGAGCGGCTGGTTGGGGAAATGCTCTGTGAACTTCTGGGGCAGCTTGCCGGCCACCGTGAAGATGTCCTGCTTGCCTAATTGTGCGAAGAGGCGCATCTTGAAGATGCCTGGCTCCTGCTCGTCGAAGGCGTTGAAGTCCATGTCTGCTTCGAGCATGATGTTCGAGTCGGGTGTCTTCAGCGTCATCAGGGGCAGACGGATATGGTTGTAGGTGGAGTCAAGGTTGAGGCCACCCGTCAGTTCTGTGATCTTCAGGCCGCTCTTGTCTGTCAGCAACGTCTTCCGGATGAAGAGTGACGTGCCTGTGGGTGAGTAGCGGATGGAGTCGACGCCGAGTGTGACGTCGCTCAGGCCTATCGGTTCATAGTTCAACTGGCCGTCAGAAAGGTCAAGACTCCCTACCTTATATAATGGTCTGGAGAGATCGGCAGTGACCTGCCTGGCCACAGCCTTCCCTAATGCGAGGTTGAAGTCTATGGTGTCGTTGGGAAGATGCAGCGTGACATCGGTTCGGCTGATGCAGAGACTGTCGGCATCGATTACCCAGGTCAGGTTCGACTCAGTAGTGTCTACGGCGGCGGTGTCGGTGAGATTGATGTCGAGCTGGGCGTCGGAGAGGCGGGCGCCGTTCACCAAGACGGTTTCCTTGCCGAGGTTGATGCCCTTCGACACGAGCCACAACTCCTGAAACTGTCCTTTGATTCGCAGGTCGCTGATGAAGCCGTTGGTGTTGATCTTCGCCTGTCGGAATAAAAGTTCCTCGATGTCCACCTGTTTTCTCAAGAGGGGAAGCAGGCGCACATTGACCACCAGTTTTCTGACATCGGCGATTGTGTCTGTCACATCTGCCACAGAGTCGTTTGGATGCAGCATTCGGAAGTCGTCGATGCCCAGGTCGAGCGGGAACTCCAGGTTCACGTGACCCACCGATATCTCCATCCCCGTCTTTTCAGAGGCGATGGAGACAACCTTCTGTGCCACCCAGTTCTGTATGGGCGGCACGTAGAGTAGGGCGGCGAGTATGATGAACAGCAGAACGGGCGTGAGTACCGCTATCCCGATCCACTTGAGCCATTTCCTCATTCGTTTTCAGCGATAGACGTTGCAAAAGTACAACAAAAAAGTGAAAAGTGAAGAGTGAAGAGTGAAAAATTTGCTGCCGCCCTAGAAAAAACTTCCAAATAGCCGCACCTTTTCACCTTTTCACTTTTTTAAATAAGGTACGCAATGGCGTATTTCCACAGGGATGCTTTCCACTTCGAGGCTGTCGCGGCTCACTCTCAGGCGCACCATACAGGCCTCGCTGTTCAGAGGCTTGTGCTGGTCGAAGATGAAGTTGCCCACGCTGTAGTAGATCTTGTGGCCGCCATAGTCCTCGACAGTCTGGAGGGTGTGGGTGTGGTGGCACACGAGCACGTCGGCACCCGCCAACACGAGCATGTGGGCATCGTGACGCTGACGGAGAACGGGCTGCAGCTTATGCTCCTGCCCCCAATGGAGCGAGACGATGATGACTGCTGTGGAGTCCTGCTGACGAAGATGGTACACTCGTGAGAGCAGCGAGTCCATCGGTTCCTGACTCACACAGGGCTTGTCTGTCAGGTAAGCGTAGTTCTCCAGGGCGAGGCGCAATGAGGGCACGAGCCACACCTTTCGGGGCTGGTCGGCGAGCAAGACAGGCTCAGAGGCCTCTTGCATGTTTGCTCCGGCGCCGACGGGCACCATACCTGCTGCGATGATGTTCCGTCGGGTGTCCATCAGTCCCTCGCGCCCCTGATCGATGGAGTGGTTGTTGGCGAGGTTCAGATGGGTGATGCCGTGCTGGCGAAGGCTGTCGAGCCATTCGGGCTCGCCCCTGAAGATGAAGCGCTTGAACGCTGGCGACTTGATCTTCGTGGCCGGACACTCAAGATTACCCACGACCACTTGGGCAGACTGAAACACGGAGTCGATGCCATCCGAGAACAGATGGCCGACTCCGTGTTGCTCAATCACTCGGCGCACTCCGCGGTCGAGCAGGATGTCGCCCGTGAGGACAATGGTGAGCGAATCGGTGGTGCGGGGGTAGGGGGGCGCGGTGGCGCGAGAATAGTTTGAGGGCTGAGGGTAATCTCGTACCCCCGCACCCTCGTGCCCTCGTACCTCCGAAATACAGTACCCCAGCAGCAGACTAACAGCCAGTACTATAGAAGAACTCCTCATTCGCCTCGGGCAATTTGTTCAGCGGCACGAACAGCGGATTCATCCACTCGGGCACACCCTTGCGGGCGTTCTTCTTCAACTGCTCCTGCCACTCTTCGTCCGTCAGACGCTGCTCGTCGATGGGCTGGATGAACTCACGATAGCTGAACACAGCGCCGCGCGTCAGCACCAGATAACCGCCGATTTCGACCACCACGTAGATCTCATCGGCATCGCCGACGGCCTCGAAGAGGATCGACTTGTTAGGATTATTGTCGGCGTTGGCGGTGTACACGTCAGCCACGAGGGCCACCTTCTTGTCTGCGCCCTGCACATCGCTCCAACCCATAAGGTATTGGTCTTCGCTGCGGATGAGGTCGAGCGAGATGTACTCGATGGTTGCACCCACGGCCTTGATCTGATCATACTCCTCGTCGGTTGGCTCCTGGCCAGCCAACTCCTTCTCGCTGATTCGCAGCAGGAACTCGGCCTCCTCGCGCATACGCTCTGTGGCGTCCTTCACTTTCTCGGGGAGCATATTCTCCTGCTTCAGCAGCTTCTCGGTGTTGTCGAGCAGTTCGATGGCCTTCTTCCAGAAGCCGACGTTGGGCTCCACATAGCCTTTCACCACAGGATCGGGTATCTCTTCGCCACCGCCGCACTCTGCTCCTGCGGGCTGCTTGGCATAGAGGATGGCGTCGTGCTTCAGTTCGGCCCATGAGGCGAGCACGGCGTTCAGGTCTTTCTTGTCCCACTCGGGCGTCACCATGAAGTAGGGCATCTTGTCCTTGCCTTCCTTGTCGGTAAGCACTTTCAGGGCGTTCATCCATTGCGTGCAGGTGGTCTCCTGCCAGTCGATCTCACCCATTCGTTTCTTCATCGACTTTAGACTGTCGCCCAGCGCCTTCCAGTCGGTCTTCTCCTCCATCAGGATCTGCTCGGCGGCTGAGACACCCATTGCGGCGAAGAAGTCGAGGCCCTTGGGCACAGCGCGCCTGGTGGGATCGCCGTCGTAGTCGACCATGTTCAGCAGCACTTCGCCGTCGGGCTGGTAGCGCTGGGGCATCACGTTGATCTTGTTGTGGCTGGTCTTCTCAAACTTCGGACGGATGCGCGTCTGTGTGTCGCCGATTTCCTTTAGCGCGGCGGTGATCTTGGCGATGGCCTCGTCGCTGTGGATGAGGTCTTCCATCTGCATGCCCGTCTTCTCCACCTCGGTGATCACTTGCGGCAGACTGAGATTGTCTGACTGTCCCATCATGTAGGTGATGAGCTGGTTCAGGCGGTTGTAGTTCTTCTGGGCGGTCTTGTCGCTTTTCAGCGCACAGGCCTGCTGCACGGCTGCCCGCACCTCGTCTTCGTTGTCAAGGCCGAAGGGCACACTCTGGATCCACATCATGCCTCGGAAGTAGCGCTGCAGCTTCTCCGTGCGGGTATAGTGGCCACGGGGGCGGAAGAGGCTGTAGGGGAACAGGATGTCATGATAGTCTTCCATGTAATCGCTGAGGTTGTTTTCGGAGGCCATCACATTTTTATACTCCTGCATATCGTTGCTGTCAGGCTCGGGGTCGGAGATCCACTCGCCGGTGAACAACTTGTAGGCGACGTTGTAGAAGGTGGTGTTGTGCATGGCCACCTTGTTGACTTGCTCGTCGAAGCCCGACCAGCGCTCCATGTTGTAGAGCAGTTCGTGCATGTTGCGGCAGAACTGGATCATCATCGGCAGCAGCTGATTCTCCTCAATCTCGCGCAGCGTGCAGTCGATGTAGAGGTGGTAGAGCTGCAGGAAGACGTCGGTGGTCACGAAGTTGGGGAACTGCGAGTAGTCGTTCTGCTCGTAGATGTTGAACAGCTGGTCGTGGGTGGCGGGCACGATGGCGAAGCCGTCCTTGGCCAGATGGGCGCAGAGCAGCGAGTCGAAGTCCTTCAGCTGCGTGGGGTTGGAGAGGTTCTGCATGTTCACGCGCAGGCCGGCCTCGGTCGCGAAGTTCTCCTTCAGCAGCTCAGCCTCGCGGGCTTTCATGCGGTCGATGAAGGCTTTCTCTTCGTCAGAATATTTCACGGCCTCTGTCTCGATGGCGGCACGATAGTAGAAGTCGCGCCAGGGCTCGCCCTCCTTCATCTTCTCCGTGTCGAAGTGGTTGGCCTCTGAGAATTTCCACATCAGCGAGTCGTACCAGGTGGTCGTGGAAAAGATGCCTCTCAGGTAGGCGTCCTTGATGGGGAATCCCTTGCGGGCAGCGGGGGCTTGCGAGAGCAGGATGATGTCGCTCAGCGGCAGGCCGGAGACGTCCATGTCGTAGTCGATACTGTCAAGAAGATTCTCAACGTTGATGTGCGAAACGGGCACATTGACTGCGCTCTGTTTCTGGCTGCAGGCCGTAATCAATCCGACCAGGCAGACGATAAGGAAAGATTTTGTCTTCATTGGCTTATGTATTTAATGTTCAATATTCAATTTTCAATGTTCAATGCTCAAAGTGTCGGAGAGCGGTCTCTTTGTCCACACCTTTTATAATAAAGCGTTCGAACTTCATGCCGAAGCCGCTCCACTTATAGTCCGATACCACATAAAGCGAATCTGTGGTCGATTCTAATGCTCTAATACGACCCATACTGTCGCCCTCTGCTGGCTCCACGAATCGGAAATCTTCCAGAATACCTCCTAGCTTCGATCCCAACCACATCGGCCTCACTAACTTTCGGCGGTACTCAGACGTAGTGGCGTGAGATGACTCCTGCGGCAGCTTCCCCTCCTGAGTAGGAGGGGTTAGGGGTGGTCTGATCCGCCCTTCTTGCCTTCTCACTCCCGCTTTTGCATCAATCTGCTTAAATATAAACAGTCTCCTCCCCATCGGATAGTACCTCGTCTTCTTAATAACTCCCACCATCGCGTCCTCGTTCCCGTCGCCATCTACATCCCCCGTCTGGAACTGATACACCGGATGCTCTATCCGCCACTCATCGCTCTTGCTTCCGCCCTTCACGCCGAGCCAATACAGGCTGTCGTTCTCCTGCCTGAGCTCAAACGCCTGACTCCTGGCTCCTGTCTCCTGACTCCTGCCCATCATGGGCATCAGCATCAGCAGCCATGCGGTGACTATTGGGGTGATGGTTCGGTTCTGTTGCATATCGGTTACAAAGGTACGAATATTCTTTGAATAACGTATGCTTTTTGCCGATTTTTTTTGAGTGCGTGACAGTTATGACAGATGACAGTTTTATTTTAGCCCATAGCACCATTGCGTTTCAGCGTTTCAGTTGTTTCAGTTAAATATTAGACTGTGAAAAATTCAATTTTGATTTTATTATTTATATATTTATATATATAATATATTATATATATAAATAATAATACTAATTTTTGGGAATGAGATACCCTTCCCAAGAACTGAAACAACTGAAACACTGAAACGCAAGACCATCTTTCCTGTTGTGGCTATCAAAATCTGGCTAAAATAAAACTGTCATCTGTCATAATTGTCATACTAGCTTTTTCAAGCTGTGTATTATGCAAAAGGTATGTAAAATAAATTCGTTATTATTTTCTTGTCATAACTGCTTCCGTATCTGCCTGATTATCTGATAGTTGCAAATCTTAAATTTTAGGCTAAGGAAACTCCGACTTTCCTTAGCCTAAACTCCGACTTTACCCTAACTAAAGTCCCACTTTCCACTATCTAAACTCCGACTTTTTCTGCGTTCCAACAGAATTGTAATATAAATTCACAAGTTGCTTCGCAAAGGGACAAACAGTTGTCCCCGCTGTATTACAACATCATTATTGCTTGACTCCATAATATTTTTCTCCAGGGTATTCATTCCAATAGCCTTCAAACTCTGTTGATGTCAATTTTGTCAATATAATTGCGCCATCGACCGCATCTGCATACATAATACCATTACTAATGGTGAAAGTGGAAGTCACATAGATGTGTACAAGATTGCCACTGAATGTCCAAGTCTCTTTCTTTCCTGTAGTCTTGGTCTCGCCATCCTCTGGGTAGTACTGAACGACACTCCATGTCCCCTGTAAAGTAGCTGCTATATCATTGTCTGTCATAGAAGCAAGATCCACAGGAGTGGGAGTCGGTGTTGGAGTGGGAGTCGGTGTTGGAGTGGGAGTCGGTGTTGGAGTGGGAGTCGGTGTTGGAGTGGGAGTCGGTGTTGGAGTGGGAGTCGGTGTCGGAGTTGGATCCTGATTTTGAATAGTGGCTAAATAAGCTTCTGCCTCAGCCTTAGTTTTCAGTGTAACCGTAGTTGTGGCATCAATTTTATCTGTGGTTTCGTATTCATTGTGATTTACGATGCCTGTGTAATGCTTTAACATTGTGTATATCTTCCCGCTTGTATTGTCTTGGAACACGATATCGTTTATGTTAACATTCCAGCTTGAAGGACAAAGAATGACCAAATACTGGCCTTTTTCAACATTGAAGGATGGCGCATTGGCTAGTGCTTCGGTGATGGATTTGTAAGTGGTGACAATCTCTTCTTTTTGGGGGAAATGGTTGTAAGTGGGTATATAGGTACCTATCCAAAAGTATCCCATACCAGAACCTAAAGCCTTCATGATTTTGACAATCTCGACAATGTCGGCCGCGTTTACCTTACCCTCACCTGTCACATCACCATTGGGATTGTTAGAAGTGCCCATGATTATCTTGACAACTTCTTCGACGTCGGCCATATCGACTACGCCATTGCCATCTACATCACATTTCTGAAAATCCTCATTTCCTGTTAATATGACATTGTCTGTGGCTCTTGTCCCACTGTCTATCCGTGCGGCTTGCATGAATAATGAGGAAAGCAGGACACAAGATAATAAAAGATACTTTTTCATTGTTGTAATTTTGCCTAATTTAATCCTACATTCTGTATCATATTATATTGCTTTGACGGTGCAAATATAGGAAATAATTCTGAAACTTGCAAAGTTTTTGTGCAAAATAGTTCATAGATTGAATAAACGGCTCCCCTGTGTCAGCAGAAGAGCCGTAAATTTGAAATAGAAGATATCTGTCTAATCCCTTATTTGATCTCATTCGTGAGTAGCACGATGTCAGCGGCATTCACCTTGCCGTCTTTGTTCATGTCGGCCTTGGTATAGTAGGCGCAACGGGGTCAGGCACCTCCGCGCCATCTGCTACTGCGCCTGTTTTTCTGCAATATACTTCTTTATCTTCTCAATGAGAGAGCGCGTCGGCTCGATGCGGGCCGTTACCTCTGCCTCGGAAACCTTAAAGTAACAGTTGTAATCAGCTTCTCGCGCAGGGTCTGCATTTGCGAGTAGAACGAACCTTCGTCGATGGTGAATATGCCTGTGCGGACATAATACTGGTGGAAGCGGATGGCAGCACCCTTGTGCGAGCCAACCTCACGTCCATCAAAGATGAGCATGGCACTCACGGCATGAAACAGGGCGTAGTACAGTCTATGGCCAGATTGCTCCAATAGCCCTTCTCGGTTAGCCCTTCATGTTCGGCAAAGGTGCAGTCGGCCTTCTCCATTTCAAGGGCTACCATGATGTCGCGTTCTTCTTGCTTAAGACTCATAAATCAGTTGCTTATCGTGTTCAACGTTGTAGTAGAACAATGGATGCGGGCCGTTGTACCACTCATCCTTTGAATAGGTGTGTACGCTGAACGACTGCCACAGGTCATAGCCGCGCACGATGATGGGATAAGCGTATTGGCGGAAAGTCTCGTCGCTGTCACCTTGATTGTTCAGTAGCAGCAACAGATCCCAGTCCGAGTCCTCATGATCGTCACCACGGGCGCGGGAACCATAGAGGTAAAGCGTGCTGCCCTTGGGCAATACGCTGGCGGCTACCTGCCTGATGTTGTCAATGACTTGGCTACGTTCCATATTCTCTGCTCATTATGTTTCTGGGTGCAAATATAAGCAATATTTCTGAAACTTGCAAGGATTTTGTGCAAAATAGTTCATAGATTGAATAAACGGCTCCCCTGCGTCAGCAGAAGAGCCGTAAACTTGTAAAATAGGGAATATAAGTCTATCCCTTATTTGATTTCATTCGTGACGATAACGATGTCAACGGCATCGACCTTATTGTCGCCGTTGACGTCGGCCTTGGCCTTGTACTCGCCCTTCATGATCAGTTCGGCGATGGCCTTGACGTCGAGTGAGTTAAGTTTGCCATTTCCATCTACATCACCACACTTATCATCGGTGATGTTGAAGACGTTTTCCTCAATGGTAGAGCCCTCGCCCTCGCTCGTAGAGAGCTTGACTTCCCTGAGGTAGCCAGTCATGTGACGGCCTTTCAGGTTCTCGTCGGCTTTCACGGTAATGGTGATGATGCCACCGCTATTGCCTGTGATGGTCTCCATACCTAAGCCGCTCCCGACGAAGCGGTAGCCGTTTTCTGTCTTCACCATCTGTACCTCGATTTGCTCGGGAATGCGACTTGCATTAACACTGTAGTTCGTCACCGTGATTCCCTCGGGCAGAACGAGGTCGAACTGGAATCCTGCGTATACGGTCGTGTTTGTCAGCTCAATCTGTAGCTCTCTGCTTTGGTTGACGTTGATAGTGAAATCGCTGATGGTCAACTTGTCGCTTGCTGACGATCCTGCTCTCGACATAGCCCTTGTGCTGCTGTTCTTGATGAGGCCGAGGGAGCGGTATACGTCGAAGATGTCAACCACGTGGTTGCGATCAATATCGGCTGCTGTCTTGTTGAACTTGTTTGATGGTTTGCCGAGGATGTAGTTGACAGTAGCCACAGCATCTGAAATGTTGATAGCCTCGTCGTCATTGGCGTCACCCAGTAGCAGACCTCTGGTAGTGATGTTGACGGTGGTGGGATCGAAGTTCACCTGCTTCTCCTCTGGCGTTGTCATGATGACATTCTTGATCTGGGCCTGATAGGTCTTCTTCTCCAGCTTCTCGTCTGCCACAAGATAGACTGTCAACAGGGCACCGTCGTTGCCGGTGATGGCATCGTTCTTAATCGAGGCGCTGACAATGCGGTACGTGTTTCCTTCGCGCGGCGTTACAGAGATGCTGCGGCTTCCTACGTAGCGCTTGCCATAGGTGCAACGTACTGTTCCACTTGTATTTTTCTCCAAGGTGAAGCCTTCAGGCAGTACGAGGTCGAACTGATAGGCTGTGAATGGATCCCAGTTCTCCAAGTTGATTTCCATACCTGTTGGTGTACCCAGGAAGGCATCTATGTCGTAGCAGTAGATGGTGTTGTTCTCTGCTTCTACAATTCCCTTGAAGTCCTTCCATACGCTGGCAGACTTATATGCCTTTTTGCTTCCTGCTGGCACATACAGTGTAGCGAGGGTGCGGTTGCTGAAGATTTCGCCGTCGCTGATGGCGAGGGGTGATTGATTATGCACAGTTACTTTCGTCAGCTGAGTACATTCCATGAATACTCCATCTTCGAGAGTCTTCAACGATGCTGGCAGTGTGACGCTGGTCAGGTCAGTGGACCAGAAAGCCTCGGTCTCAATCTTCTCAACTCCTTCAGGCAATGTTATTTCCTTAAGGAAGCAGAATGCAAAGGCATGCATTCCGATTTCCTTAACCGTATTGGGTATATTTATATGCTCTAATCCCCAGCGTCCCCAGAAAGCGTCATCGCCGATGCGGGTGGTGCCCTCTGGAATTACGGTATTCACGCAGCCGACACTGAGTTTGTTTGTGGCTGTATGGAAAATGGCGTTGCTGTTGCCTCTGGAGTCATAGACGGTATTTGCAGGATCTACGGTGATTTTCTGTAAACCGGCACAATTGATAAACGATGAACCGTAGAGCTTTGTCACCGTAGCGGGGATGCTGATGGAGGTCAGCGTCGTGCAGTCAAGGAATGCGTTCTCGCTGATGCCAGTCACTGTATATTCTTTTTCTTTATGAGTGACCTTGGCGGGAATCATCACGTCACCTTTATATTTCCTGCTGCTATTAATGACTTCGGCCGTATTGGTTTTGTCATCATAGCTGTATTTAAGATCGACGGGAATATCGCCTGCATCAATAACCCTAACGTTTCTGACGATACAGGTGCCTGCGATGCCACCGTTCTGGAACAGCACGTGCCCTTCCTCAGTATTGACGGGGAAGTCTTCGAAATAGAATTCAATAGTCTGGAAGTTGCTGCTGGCTTTGACTTTGTTGCTCTGGTCATTAATGTAGTCCTCAATCCAGCTGCCCAGCTGCATCTGCAACTCACCGTCAGAAGGTATCTTGGCATCGACAAGCACTTTGTAAGAGTGGTTTTGCTGAAGTTTTACATATTTAAGAACCTGAGTTTGGGGAGTCCAATATTCCTTCTGTACCTTTGGGTTTGTAATGGACAGTCCGTCTTTTGTCATTGTGCAGGTAGCACCAGTTCCTTCGTCAGAAAACCAGTATGGAGCAGCCCAGCTCTTTTCTGCAATGGGATCGCTCTTGGTAACATCAAATACCTGAATGTTCTGGACAATACATGTTCCTACGATGTCACCATTTTGGAACAACACATGTCCGTCATCAGCATCAACAGGGAAGTCGTAGTATGTGAACTCATAATCCTGGAAGTCTTTGCTGGCTTTGACTGACATGCTTTCGTCATGGATCTCCCCTTTTCCCCAGCTTCCCAACTGTATTCGCAGATTACCGTCAGAAGGTATTTTTGCAGTTACAAGCACTCTGTATGTGTGTCCTTTTTCAAGTTTGGCATTCCGAAGTACCATGGACTGGACTGTCCAGAGATCCTTCTGTACCTTGGTATTGGTAATAGCCAGACCGTCTGCCGTCATCTCGCAGGTTGCGCCAGTACCTTCGTCGCCTATCCAATATGGACTAACAAAGTTTTCCTCTCCCACTAAAGCAGTGCCCAAATCGACGACCTTGACACTTCTGACGATGCACGTGCCTGCGATAAAGCCGTTTTGGAAAAGTAAGTGTCCGTCTTCTGTAAAGAAAGGGAACTCTTTATTAAATAAGAATTCATAGTCTTGGAATTCACTGCTGGCACTTACTGGCTTGCTTTGTTTAACAATATAATCGCTGTTCCAGCTGCCTATTTGTATCACAAGTTCGCCAGCAGAAGGAATCTTGGCATTTATAATTACTTTGTAAAAGTGGTCTTGCTGATATTTGACATTCTGGAGTATTTGTGTCTGGGGCGTCCATGATTCAGCTTGAACAGCGGGATTCGTAATGGCCAGACCATCAGCCGTCATCTCGTAGGTCGCACCTGTGCCATCTTCTCCGAACCAATAGGGCCCAGTCCAGTCTCTTTCTGCAATGGGCTCTATTTCTGCCAAGTCATATACCTTCACCCATTGAACAACGCATGTGCCGACGATGAAACCGTTTTGGAACTGCACGTGCCCGTCCCTTGCGTCAATGGGAAAGTTGTTATATGTGAACTCGATTTCCTGAAAATCTTCGCTGGCTTTGACAGCCTTGCTCGTTGCTACGACAGCATTGTCTGTACTCCAGCTGCCTAACTCTACACGAAGATTACCTGCAGAAGGAATCTTTGCCCTGATGACCACTTTGTAATTGTGGCCTTTCCTTAGTGTGGCATCTTTGGTAATTTTAGTCTGAGGAATCCATTCGTTTTTCTGCACCTTGGGGTTGGTAATGGCTATGCCGTCTTTTGTCATCTCGTAAGAGGCACCAACTCCGTCATCTGTAAACAGGTAAGGAGCGTTAAAGTCCTCTTCTGCAATCACAGTCTCGTCTGCCCATGCTCCTATCGGCAGCAAAAGGGCAAGGAAAAAGAATAGTTTTTTCATCATATCTTTGTATAATTAGTTGTTTGGCTGCAAAGATATGCAATAATTATAAAAAAGGGCCAAGTCCACTTAGTCCTTTTGCTAGTCCATTTAGTCCATTTGCAAGTTCTGCTTAGTTGCGCAGTTCGTCCAAATAGTCCAAACGGCTGAGGTCGCACTCGATTCTTCATGAAAGTGATGCGCACCTCGTTTAACCTCCGCTCGTGCTCGTACTTGTCGCGATTCCTCATGACCACCATCAGGCTGTCTGCATCAGCAGGCTCCCAGTGCTCAGTGATGGTGGGCATCATGCTGTCCTTATTTCCATAGTTATGCCAGTGTGGATGATGGTATTCGGGACCCCAAACAACGATGTTGGGGTGGTGGGGTAGTACGCGCCCCCAATATTTCACAGAATCGCTGATGCCGAAGAGCTTGAGATAGTCCATACAGGTGGGGAAGTGTTCTCCTTGTTTTAGAACGTACGCAGTTGGAGGTTGAGACGATTGGCGAAGATTGGTCCAGGCAAGAGCAACGAGTACTATGGCAACAGCCAGCGCCGCAATGACCCATCTGGCTGACCATCGGCGTGGGCTTTGGATAGGATTCTCCGAAATTGGATGACTGTCATTTTGCCCGTCAGTTGCTTGTGCTTCCTGCTCGGATTCCCTTACAGATTCATCCTGGCAGAAAGATTCCCAATCGTCAAAGCCTACAAACTGGGACAATATGTTGAGAGTGGAGATTCGTGGGGCGACGGCTTCTGAGAGATAGCCCCACATTCGTTTCAGCGTAGTAGGACTCACAGTCAGGTGAACCTTCTCAAATATCCGTTCCGACAGAAAGTCGAAATCCTTGGGAGTCCGCATTTCCCTCTCCGCTTGCGTCTCTATAGTTCTGCGTAATCTCTCTATATTTTGATTAAGATTGTCCATAAATGATGTTAGTTATAATAAATTTTAGTGGGAATCTGACAGTTATGACAAATGACAGTTTTATGTTTTTCACCAACTCAGGCTTCTTCAGGCTTGAAGAAGAGCGTCCAGCGGTAGAGGTTGCAGCCGACGAAGTTACCGAGGACCTCGCTGAGATAGACGATGAGGACGTCGGACTGGAGGAGCTGGGCGGCAGGGGAGACGAGGAAATAGAAGGCGTCGGCGATGGAGTGGGCGAAGCCACAGAGGATGAAGACGGGCACGCCGAGGATCAGCGGCAGCATCTTACCCTTGCGGGCGAACTCGACGGCGGTGGTCATAATGAATCCGCAGCCGATGGCCAGCAGGAAACACGCCCAAGGGCCTTTCGCCAGCCGTCCGGCGAGGATTTTTGAGGCGGGTTCGATGCAATCGGGCTGGGCGTAGGCGATCATCCAGGCGGAGAGCAGACAGCCCACGATGTTGCCCAGGAGTACGACGCAGAGCATAGTCCAGTCACCCTGACGGCGGATGAAGCCTGCTGTGCCTGTATAGAGTTTGAGACCGTAATAGACGACGGTGGTGAGACCGAAGGCGAAGAGAACGGCACCCGCGACGCCGCCCACACGCAGATTGACCACGCATCCGATGGAGATGCAGATGCCGGCGAGGATGGCCAGCGGGAAGGTTTCACGAAGCAGTTTTTGCATATTCGTAGATGATTAATGGTGCAAAGATAGACAATATTTTTGAAAAGTGCAAGGATTTGAGGGAAGTTCTTTCTTTGAAAGCGGCAAAATAGCCGAGCTGTGACAGTTGTGACAGTTTTTTTGCGGAAATGTTGGCGGTTTGGGAATAAGTTCGTACTTTTGCAGAGACAAATCTTGCAGCGACAAACGGGCGACGATATGACAAACGCGAAGTTGATAGGGCTCAGCAGTGTGCAGCACTTCCTGGTGGATGGGCTGTGCATCTGCAGTATGTTCCTGTTGGCGGAGATTTACGGTGAACGTTTTGGAGCCTACGGCGACCGTGTGAGTATGGGGGCTGTGCTGGTGTATAATGTGCTGGCGTTCGTGTCGCAGCCGCTGACGGGTATGATGGCCGACCGTATGACTGCACGCCATTGGTTGCTGATTGCCTCGTCTCTGTTGCTGACGCTGGCAGTGGCCTGTGCGTCGATGATCCCGACGCTGATGGCTGAGGCTCCGAACCTGATGTGGGACGGTCTCGGAGAGGGACTGCTGATACTGGTGGCCGTCTTGTTGGGTGCTGGCAACTCGCTTTTCCACGTGTGGGGCGGCAAGCAGACGGTGGTGAAGACGGGAAATGATATACGGGCCCTGGGTGTATTCGTTTCAACGGGTGTGCTGGGACTTGCCGTAGGATTGGTATGCCGCTCGTGGGCGTTGCTTTATGGACTGCTGCTGGCGTATGTGGCGGTGGGGATTGTTTATTTGAAGAGTGATGTGTTTTCGAGGAATGTTTTTTCGAGGAATGAGGAAGGAGGAACGAGGAATGAGAATAGTCATGTGTCAGATCAGACCACCCCTGGCCCCTCCTACTCAGGAGGGGGAAAAACGCAGTATGGTAATCTCCTTCCTCATTCCTCCTTCCTCGTTCCTCGAACCTGGTTGCTCATCCTGGCGCTGATGCTCTTCGTATGCTGTCGGTCGTTCGTGGGCGAGGTGTTCTCAGGCGGAATGACGAAGACGCAGGAACTGATATTGCTGATTGCCGTAGGCTCGATGCTGGGCAAGATGGCAGGTGGATGGATAGCCCGATGGATGGGTGTCTGGAGGTCGCTGGTGGTGATATTGGCAGGCGTGGTGCTGTGCATCTTCTTCAATAGCTACTTTGAGCCGATGCTTCTTGTGGGCATCTTCCTGATGAACTGCACGATGCCCATCACACTCTATCTGGCGAACGTTCTGCTGCCTCGTCGTGAGGGTTTAGCTTTCGGACTGCTGGCTGCGGCATTGATACCTGGTTATCTGCTGGCTGTCTATTGGTAAGAGATGATGATGAGACTGCTATGGCCGTTGTTGGCGACGATTGTGATAGAGCTGGGCGTGTTGCTCTTTTTGGGCGAAAGACGCAGGAAAGTGCTCTGTGGCTCGGTGGTGATGAACGTGCTGTCGAACGTGCCGCTGAATCTCTATGCCATCAATGTCAGCGACGGATGGAGTACGCTGATTGTTGGCGAGGCACTGGTGGTTCTGACTGAGGCGCTGTGTTACAGATGGCTGTTGGGCGAGTGGCGGCAGACCTGGATTTACAGCCTGCTCTGCAATGCCATCAGTTTCCTCACGGGAGAGTTGTTTGTGTTGATCAATTTGTTATTCACATATTAAAATTTAAGAATTATGATTCTATTAGATGTTTTACCCATTACCCCAGAAGAGCGGCTTCGGCGGCTTGAGCGGATTAGGCAACACAGGTCCGTGGTGACTGACACCATTAATAATGTGCGCGATTCGGTCAGCGACACGATTGATGCCACCAAGGATGCTATTGCCGACAGCGTGGCCCAGTCGCAGTTGATTCTCGACAATGCGGGTGGTGCCTCAAGTGAAGCCTCGTTGCTGCTGCCTATCGCCATCGTTGCTTTGGCGTTGGCGGGATGCGTGTATCTGGCTCACCTGTATCGCAAGCGCAGAGCAGTAGTGTGACAGTTGTGACAGTTATTTCGGAGCCAAAGCCTGCCAGAGGTTATCGTTGGGGACGGGTGCCTCGACGACGATAGGGGCTTTGGAGACGGGATGGATGAACTCCACACGACGGGCCATCAGAGAGATCGATCCGTCTGGGTTGGAGCGTGGGGCACCGTATTTCAGATCGCCCTTGATGGGGCAGCCCATCGCTGCCAATTGGCAACGGATCTGATGGTGGCGGCCTGTCATCAGGTTGACTTCGAGGAGGGTGTAGTTGTCGGAGTGGGAGAGTGTGCGGTATTTCAGGATGGCCTTCTTGGCGTTGGGGCGTTCGTGGTCGTAGGCATAACTCTTGTTCTGCTTCTCGTTGCGCACGAGCCAGTGTTCTAATGTCCCCTCGCTGGTGCGAGGGGCATTTTTTACAATTGCCCAATACGTCTTATGCACCTCGCCCTCGGCAAACATTTTGTTCAATCGGGTGAGTGCTTTTGAGGTGCGTGCGAAGACCACCAACCCGCTGACTGGCCTGTCCAGCCGATGGGCGACACCAAGGAAAACAGCACCAGGCTTCTGATACTTCTCCTTGATATAATCCTTCACAATATCAGAGAGGGGGCGATCGCCAGTCTTGTCTCCCTGCACGATCTCCCCGCTCTGTTTGTTAACAATGATGATGTGATTATCCTCGTAGACTACATTCATCATTCATCATTTATCATTTAGGGCGAAGCCCGCCTTACATATTCATTCCGCCGTCGACCTGAATCACCTGGCCACTGACATAGCTCGACATGTCTGAGGCGAGGAACGTAGCCACGTTGGCGATATCCTCCACCTGTCCGCCGCGACGCAGAGGAATCTTGTTGATCCACTCTTTGCGGATATCGTCGGGGAGTGCCTGAGTCATAGCCGTATCGATGAAACCTGGGGCGATAGCGTTGGCACGAATGCCCTTGGGACCCATTTCCTGACCAATCGACTTTGCGAGGGCTATCAGACCAGCCTTCGAGGCAGCGTAGTTGGCCTGTCCAGCATTACCGTGCACACCTACGACAGAGGCCATATTGATGATTGAACCGCCACGCTGACGCATCATGATGGGCACACAAGCGTGGATGAAGTTGAAGGCCGACTTCAGGTTGACGGCAATCACAGCGTCCCACTGCTGCTCAGTCATACGAAGCATCAGACCGTCCTTGGTGATACCGGCATTGTTGACGAGGATGTCGATCGATCCGAATTCCTCTTTCACAGCTTTGACAACTTCTTCCGTCTGGGCGAAGTCTGCTGCGTTGGATGCATAGCTCTTGGCCTTCACGCCCAGGGCAGCGATCTCCTGTTCTGTCTCCTCATTAACTGCGAGGTCTGTAAATGCGATGTTTGCGCCTTCAGCGGCGAACTTCAGTGCGATAGCCTTTCCGATACCGCGTGCAGCACCTGTGATCAGCGCTGTCTTTCCTTCTAATAATTTTACCTTTACTTGTAGAGCTTGCCGAGGGCACCATAGACGACCTTGGCCACCTGAGGCTTCGTGTCTTCTTCCCTCATACCGTGTGCGATGCGCCCGTAGATATAAGGTACTTCGAGGCCCTTAATACAATAGTGGGTGATGTCGGCCACAAGATCTATGTTGTCAATATCGAACTCGCCCTCCTCCTTGCCTTCGGTATAGACCTTGCGGAAGAGTTCGATTTCTGCGTCGTCAAAGCGCTTGCGAACCTTCTCCACCATCCATATATTGCGGAAGAACTCAGCGCGCAGGTTGCCGTTTCTGACCACCGTCTCACGGATCATACTCAGATGGGTGTAGATCAGTTCGATGATTTTATCCTGCGGGCGGATTTTGCGGGTTGCCACCTCGTCGAGTTTGTCGCTCAAACGCTCCAGTTCACTTTCAATGACAGCGTAGTAAATCTCTTCCTTCGATTTGAAGTATGTGTAGAGTGTGCGCCGCCCTTTGCCTGAAAGCGTGGCGATGTCGTTCATCGTCGTGTTCTCCAGCCCGTTCTTGGCGAACAACTGCCTGGCCACATCCACGAGTTTCTGTCTCGTCTTTGATATTGACATGTCTAGTCCTCCTTTGTTTGAATAAATAATTGCACACAGTGCTATCAGTGTGCAAAATTACATATTTCCTTTCAAACGAGCAAATTTTTGGCTTAAAAATGTTCCTTTTTCGCCCAATTTAGGCGATAAAGGGGCTAAAAAGCAAAAAAATCACATAAATATTTGTGAGTGTCGAAAAATCTTTGTACCTTTGCACCCGCAAAACGAAATAACATCGCGGAGTGGAGCAGTTGGTAGCTCGCCAGGCTCATAACCTGGAGGTCGCACGTTCGAATCCTGCCTCCGCAACACAGCAAGAAGCGCAACCCCGAAGGGCTGCGCTTTTCTCGTTTTTAGAACTGCTCTAAGATGCGGATTCTTTCTTCCGTGCTCGGATGGGTGGCGAAGAGTCCGCTCAGAAATTGCATTAGTCCGTGGGCCATCTGCTTCGGATGGATGATGTACATCTGAGCGATGTCATCGCGTTCAACGTCTCCGAGGCCAGGATTGTTTGAAATCTTTCGCAAGGCTGAGGCCAGTGCCAACGGATTGCCACAGAGTTCAGCGCCTCCGGCATCGGCCATATATTCACGCTTGCGGGAGATGGCAAATCGTGTGAGCATCACGAAGAGATAGGCGATGCCGGCACAGATGGCTCCGATAATCATAATGGCCATCGTGGAAAGACCGTTGCCCCTCTCATTACGGTTGTTGCTGCTGAAACCGCCGAACCACATACGGTTGTAGATCATCCTGACCACCAGCGTCAGCACGGTGGAGATGATGCCTACGAAGATGATGCTGGTGATGAGCAGGCGGGTATCGCGGTTACGGATATGCGTCAGTTCGTGGCCGATCACGCCTGCCAGTTCCTCATCGTTCAGTCGGTCTAAGAGCCCCGTAGTGACCGTGACGGTGTATGAGTTCTTGTCGATGCCACTGGCGAATGCGTTCAGCTGCGGATCGTCGACGACGTTCACCTTCGGCATGTCCATCCCGCAAGCCATGCACAGGTTCTCCACGATGTTATACACCCTCGGGTTCTCCCTGCGCATCAGCGGCTGGGCACCCACGGCCTTCTGGATCATCTTCGTGTTGCTGAAGTAGGCGATGACAAACCAGATGGCTACACCGCCGATCACGAAGGGTGCGACCTTGGAAAAAGTCCAGTTGACGGAATCTGAATCCAGCTGATTGACGAAGTAACCAGCCTGATCGTAATAGCCCGTGCTGAAATAGTTGATGATGGCGAGGAATATCCAGATCATTCCCAGCAGGATCACCGGGAAGGCTAAGAGCAGCAGCGTGCTCTTCATGTTGTTGCTTTTGATCTGGCTCTGTATGCCTACGTATCTCATCCGCAATTAGAATTTGATCTCCGGTGCCTTCTCGATGGTCGCACGGTCTTCCTGTGGAATCTCGAACATCGGCTCCTTGTGGAATCCGAACATATTGGCAAAAATGTTCGACGGGAAGGTCTGCACGGCATTGTTCAGCTCACGGGTAGCGGTGTTGAAGTAACGGCGTGTGGCGGCAATCTTGTTCTCAATGTCTGAGATCTCTTCCTGCAACTGGAGGAAGTTCTGGTTGGCCTTCAGCTCTGGATAGGCCTCTACGGAAACTTTCAGACCTGCAAGGGCACTCGAGAGGGCGTTCTCAGCCTGTATCTTGTCGTTGATGCCTGTGGCGCTCATAGCGGCGGCGCGAGCCTGAGTGACACGCTCCAGCAGCTCCTTTTCGTGCTGGGCATACCCCTTCACGGTGGCCACTAACTGCGGAATGAGGTCGTGACGCTGCTTCAGCTGTACGTCGATGTTGGCGAAGGCGTTCTCACGATTGTTACGTAACTTCACGAGGTTGTTGTAGATGCTGACGCCCCATACTACGAGGAGCACAACCACTACGAGGATGATAATCAGTGTCATAGTCGAATGATGTTTAAATGTTTATGAATTTGATGGCAAAGGTAAATCAAAAGTTGTAAAGTCGTATATTTTTTAAGATTAATTACAAAATTAAATCCAGTCGCCAGACATTTGTCTTGACAACCGGACTTCTATAGTTCTGAAAATAGAATGCTTACTTCATCAACGTCATAACCTTCTTGTAGTACCTGTTGGTCGCGCGGACACTGTACTTCACGCCTCCATTCCAGGAGCGGATAGCCTTCTCGATGCTATTCTCGCGGTTATAGTACGATTGAATTAACAGGAACATCTCCTTCGACTTCGCGACGCTGTAGCGGTCGTCCATCGTGTAACGCTTCTTACTCTTCTGCTTTTTGAGAATCTCGTTGCAATCCTTCACAAGAATCGGAGTAATCTGCATGGCGCCTACCGAGTTTCCACTCACGGCTCTGGGATTTCCTTCGCTTTCTACTTGAATAATCGCATCCATTACTGGATTCCAGTTGATACCTGATGTCTTTGCGCTCTTGGCCGAGTTGGTTCCTGCCGAAGCAGTCATCGCGAGCAGCACGAGAGCCATCAGGCTCACACTTACTTTCTTACTCATTTGAATCATATTCTCTATACTTTAGACGGCGCTCATCACGAGGGCCGTGTTATCCTTTAGAATTTCTCAACAAAAATGCGACGTCACGTCGTCTTTGTGCCCGAAGATATGGGCGATTTCTCTCAAATCCGCTGCAAAAGTACAAAGAATCAGGCAGTTAGCCAAATTTTTTAGGCTTTTTTATGAAAATCGTGTGCGTACACTGATTTATGTCAAGAGTGGCAAAAGTGTGTTTTTCTAATCCAAATCCACCACCGTGATGCCTGCGCCGCCGAACTGCACGTGCTCATCGCGGTAGTGTGTGACGTTGGGAATGGTGCCCAGGTATTGGCGTATCAATTGGCGTAGAACACCGGTTCCCGTACCGTGCAGGATTCTCACGCGAGGCATGCCTACGAGGATGGCATCGTCGATGAAATAGGTGACGGCGTTGATGGCCTCGTCGCCTCTCATACCGCGCACGTCGAGGTCTTGTCTGAAGTTCAGTTTACGGTTGTCTATCACCTCGCGGGTGTCCTTCGATACCATCCCGTACGAGCCTGCGATATTGTTGTTGCGCTCCTCGGTCTTCGAGAGGGTAGTGGCGGGCTTCTCGGCACGTTCCAGACGGTCGGCACGCATCTTCGTACGCATGCCGCCGAAGATGACCACCGCCTGACTGCCGTTGATGCTTTCGATCTCGCCGATGGAGGTGAGGCCTTTGATGCGCACGGTGTCGCCGGGTTTCAGTTGAGAGTTGGCAGTTGACAGTTGAGAATTTGCAACCGCCGAAGTATTCTCATTCCTCGTTCCTCCTTCCTCTTTCCTCGCAAGCTTCTCCGCCTTCCGTTTCTCCTTGCGCTCCTTGCGCTCCTGGATCTGACGGATTTTTCGAGCGATGGCCTCGTCATTGTCGCGTGTGTCGATGGTATCGAGTTCTTCCTTGAAGGTGTTCAGTTCCTCGCGGGCCAGTCGCGTGCGTTCCTTTTCTGCCTGCGCCTCGCGGATTTCGCGGATGGCGTTCTCTATCTTCTTGTTGCTCTCGCGCAGCAGCTCTTCGGCCTGTTCCTTCGCTTTGCGCAGTATCTCTTTGCGCTGGCGCTCTATCTCGTTCAGCTCGTCTTCGTAGCGGTTGATCTTGCTCTCCAGCGACTTCTCGTGCTGGTGGATGGTCTGCCTTTTGCCCTCCCAATAGCGCTTGTCGCGCACGATGTCCTGCAGATACTTGTCGCTCTGGATATACTCTGAGCCCACGATGTCGCTCGCGTCCTTGATTACCTCTTCTGGGATGCCCGTCTTGCGTGCGATCTCGATGGCGAACGAGGATCCCGGCTGTCCGATGGCCAGCTGGAACAGCGCCTGCATCTCATGGCGGTCGTAGAGCATCGCGCCGTTTACCACTCCGGGATGTCCCTCGGCAAACTGCTTCAGGTTCTGATAGTGGGTGGTGATCACGCCGAAGGTCTCGCGCTGCCAGAACTGCTTCAGCATGGCTTCTGCGATAGCGCCTCCGATGGTGGGCTCCGTGCCGCTGCCGAACTCGTCTATTAATAATAATGTACGTGCGTTGGCCTGCTTCATCATCTGCTTCATGTTCATCAGATGGCTCGAATAGGTCGAGAGGTCGTTCTCGATGCTCTGCTCGTCGCCGATGTCGATCATGATGTGCTCGAAGATGCCAGCCGTCGAGCGGTCGCCGATGGGGATGGGGAGTCCGCACTGGAGCATATACTGCAGCAGTCCGACGGTCTTCAGGCATACCGATTTTCCGCCGGCATTGGGCCCGCTGATGATCAGCAGCCTCCCTTCTTTCGAGGGTACGGGGGTGCGTGGGCGCGTGGGCGCGAGATTACTATCTGCCGCTGAGGTATTCTCGTACCCCCGTACCCCCGTACCTTCGTACCCCCGAAGTGTAATCTCCAGCGGCACCACCTTCTTCCCCTGCTTCTCCAGCGAGAGTTGCAGCAGCGGGTGAATGGCGTGTATCCAGTCGATGTGCGGCTTGTCTTCCACCGCTGGCTCGAAGGCCTTCGTCAGCTCTGCCCAGTGCGCTTTTGCCTGAATGAGGTCGATGGTGGCCAGGAACTGATAGGAGTCGAGTATTTCTTTCACGTGGGGGCGCACCTCGTCAGTGAACACCGTCAGGATGCGGATGATCTCTCGTCGCTCCTCGGCCTCCAGCTGCCGCACCTTGTTGTTCGCCTCTACCACTTCGGTAGGCTCGATGAACACCGTCTTGCCAGTGGCCGACTCGTCGTGAACGATGCCGTTGATTCGGCGTTTCACCTGTGGGGCCACGGGGATTACCAGTCGCCCATCGCGCATCGCCGGAGCTGCATCCTTGTCCACAAGGCCGTCTTTCTGCGCGGCGTGCAGTATCGTATATAAGGTGCGCGAGATGCTGCCCTGGGTCTTTTCCAGTTCGTGTCGGATGCCCGCCAGCGTCATCGAGGCCGAGTCCTTGATTTTCCCGAACTTGTCGAGGATGGAGTCGATGCGTCGTATCACGGCAGGGAAGGTCACGACGCCCTCCGTCAGCCTTTGCAGGGCAGGGTAGGGGTATTCGGGGGTGCGGGGGAGCGTGGGCGCGGTGGTGCGAGAAATGTCTGAGGCAGGAGTATTCTCGTACCCCCGTACCTCCGTACCCTCGTACCCCCGACTAAGATAGCTGACAATATCAGCTATCGTTTGCAGCGACCGCCTCAAGTCCCACACCTCGTCTTCTTCCAGGTGGGTGTTCTCCAACCGGATGCGGGTGACGGCCTCGCGGACGTCGAAGAAGAACTGCATCGGGAAGTCGTCCTTCTCCTCCTTCAGTCGCCGGAACTCACGCACCTGGCTGAGCCATTCGTTGATTTCACGACAATCTGTGGAGAAGGCTATTTCGTCTACCTTCTCCTTACCCAACGTGCTGAGGCAACGCTCCTTCAACAGCCGCCGGATTTCGTCGAAACCAAGCTTGTGCTCGAAGTTGTTCGGATAAATCACGCTGCAAAGGTACAAAGAAAATGAACATAAACCATTGAAGATGGCACATTATTATTGTTGTTTAGGTTAAAAAATATTAATTGCCGTCAGTTTTTCATCTTCAATGCTCAATGTTCGATGGAAAAATAGTACCTTTGCACCCGCTTTCGAGACATCAGAGCACTGGAGAGATGGTAGAGTGGTCGATTACAGTAGTCTTGAAAACTACCGTACCGAGAGGTACCGGGGGTTCGAATCCCTCTCTCTCCGCAAAGAGCTTTTTTTTGTTTTCTTACTACTTTTTTATAAAAAAGTAGAAGAAAAATTTGGCAGAGTGACTAAATTTAGTTACTTTTGCAGCGATGAATAAGAAAGAGAAATATGGGATATTTGAAGTATAAAGGATACACAGGAAGTGTAGAGTATAGCGAAGATGACAAGTGCCTTTTTGGAAAGGTGCAGGGAATGTCTAAGGATAGCATTACGTATGAGGGTTCAACTGTAGAGGAATTGACAGCGGATTTTGAAGGAGCAGTTGATGACTATCTGGCTTTGTGCAAAGAAAAAGGTATAGAGCCGAGAAAGCCTTATACTGGTGTTCTCAATGTCCGTCTGACTCCAGAGATTCATAGCGGCGTTGCTATTGCAGCTCAAAACGCTGGCATAACTATCAATGCATTCATTAAGAATGCCGTTGCAAAGGCATTGGGAATCGTTCTTTGAAATACACTCTCCGCAAACGAAAAAGAGCTTAGCAATCACGCTAAGCTCTCTTTGTTAGAATACAATCGGTTCGTTTCTCAGAATGCTATCGGGCCGTGACCCAGGCAACTCGTTGTGCCGATGGCCGTGAGGAAGGCCGTGAGCGCGGCTACTAATACCTTCACCGCTAACTCAATTACTTTTTGCTTTTTCATAATTCATCGTTTATTTCTGCGACTTGAGTATTTGTTTCTCCCCCGAAGTTAGGGGGAACCAGAGGGGGTCTGAACAAGCGTACCTTTTCCCGCGTTCAGACCACCCCTAACCCCTCCTGACTCAGGAGGGGAACAGGGCAGACGCTCAATAATTATGACAAGACTTCTAGCAAATCCCCAGTACCATATCTCTGGTTTTCTCGTCCCATCCACACATTTTTCTCTTGCTT